>NZ_SGXR01000004.1:0-726251 GCF_004216825.1 Sphingomonas sp. BK036
ACAACACTGGGGCAACCCAGCACGTCAGACGATAGTGCAGATGATTAGCACGACGCCAGATTGCCAATCCCCTCGCCGTCGAGGGATTGGTCGAACACCACTACAACCTTGCACGGTATCGATTTTAAACCCCAGATATTCACGTACGCGCATGTCGCACCGGCTCCATTGCCTGGTGGCTATAGCGTCGGTGTCCCACCCGATCCCATTCCGAACTCGGCCGTGAAACCCGACTGCGCCAATGGTACTATCGCTCAAGCGATGGAAGAGTAGGTCGTCGCCAGGCATTGAAGCCCGTGCAACATGCAAAACACACGAATATCAAAACCCATTCACACTTGTCTCATACCCCTTCGCTAACGCGAATGTCGCGGGGTGGAGCAGCCCGGTAGCTCGTCAGGCTCATAACCTGAAGGTCACAGGTTCAAATCCTGTCCCCGCAACCAACCTCATACCACGACAACGCCGCCCTCACGGGCGGCGTTGTCGTTTATGCTTCAGGTCATAACGCTCGCCCGAAACATTGGCGAAGGGGCGTTGCGTACGTTCGGCTCCGCTATCGTTACTCCGCTAGTCCCTACCAGGTTCGGTTACCGCCCTCAGATCTCACCAGGCGGGGCGGTCGAACTGCGCAGCGACAGCAGCGCGGGGACGGTGATGGGCGTGGGCGAGGTGGGGTGTGCGCCAAGATCAGCAATGATGTGGTTGACCGCTTGAGTCGTCACTTCCGCAATGGGCTGTACCACCGCTGTGAGTGGCGGATGCGCCAGACGGATGATCGGCGTGTCGTCGAAGCTGATCAGCGACAGGTCGCCCGGGACAGTGAGGTTCTGCGTGCGCGCCAGTTCGAGCGTTGCCAACGTCATTTGATCGTTGCTTGCGATGATTGCCGTCGGAGGGCTCGGGAGCGCGAGCAGCTGCTCTGCCGCGGCACGGCCCGAAGCATAACTGAAGTCGCCGACGGCGAGGAGGTCCGCATTCGAAACGCCTGCCGCCTCCATGGCGCCGTGCCACCCATCGACACGCCATCCGCTCAGTTCATACTCTGCGGGCCCTGCGATGAAGCCGATCCGTGTGTGACCGAGCTCGAGGAGGTGTTCGGTCGCAATCCGGGCGGCGCGCGCGTCGTCCATGATCAGCCGGATGCCGGGTCCCTCGGTGAGCGAGCCGATCCGCGCGAAGCTGATGCCGTGCGCCGCGAGCAGGTTGATGATCAGCGGGTTGCCCGAATGCGGTGGCGTCAGGATCACGCCATCGGGTTGCAACGCCGCGATCGCCGCGAGCAGCTCGCGCTCGATATGGTCGCTATGCGTGTCGACCAGCTCGACGATTAGCCGATAGCCATGTTCGGCGCAGGTCAGCATGCCGCCCAGCATCATCTGGTCGAACCAGTCGGTGCCCTGCCGCGCACGCCAGTCGGCGATCGTGCGCTCGCGGTCGTTGAGCGCAAGGATCAGGTAGGAGCGCGATCCGCCCATGCGCTGCGCGGCGATCGACGGGACATAGCCGAGCTTGTCGATCGATGCCTGGACACGGCTCATCATCTCGGGCCGGACGCCGGTATCCTTGTTCACCACGCGGCTGACGGTCTGGAGCGATACCCCCGCATCCGCCGCGACATGCTTGATCGTTACCGCCTGACGTCGTCTTGCCATCCGTGTCGGCTCAGGCAGCGACGGTGGAGGGGCGGGCGGGCGCCGCGCCGCAATAGCGCGCGACGTACGCGGCATGCTCGGGCAGCCCGGCGACGGTCGTGTTGGTGCCGTCGCGCAGCCCCGCCAGCAACCGCGCCAGCTCCTCGTCGCGCAGCTTGGTCGCGATCGGGTGATAGCTTTGCGGGACGATCCCCTGGCCGAGCATCACCTGCACCCAGCTATTCTCCGCGAACAGCTCCTCGTTCTTGCGGAAGACGCGGCCGGTCTCGCGGAACAGCTCGATCTTCTGCTCGAGCGACTCCGGGATCGGCATCGTCGCGCATTGCCGCCAGAACGCGCTGTCGCGGCGGTTGGTCGCCTTGTAATGCAGGATCAGGAAGTCGCGGATCTGGAGCATGTCGGTATGCTGCTGGTCATTGAACTCGGCGACATCGCGCGGGGACACCGCACCCGCGGGGAACAGCCGCAACAGTCGCAGCACCGCGCGCTGGATCAGGTGGATGCTGGTCGATTCGAGCGGCTCCATGAACCCGCCCGACAGCCCGATCGCGATGCAGTTGCGGTGCCATTGCTGGCGCCGCGCGCCAGTGACGAAGCGGATCATGTTGGGCTCGGTGAGCGTCTTGCCTTCGATATTGCCGAGCAGCCGGTCGAGCGCGGCGTCGCGGTCGAGATAGCGGCTGCAATAGACGAGCCCGTTGCCGGTGCGGTGCTGGAGCGGGATGCGCCATTGCCAGCCCGCGTCATGCGCCATCGCCCGCGTATAGGGCAAAGCAGGGCGGACACTCTCAGTCTGGATCGCGATCGCGGAATCGCAGGGTAAATAATGCGTCCAGTCGTCGAAGCCCGCGTGCAGCGCGCCCTCGATCAGCAGCGCGCGGAAGCCGGTGCAGTCGAGGAACAGGTCGCCCTCGATCCGTGCGCCGGACTCGAGCACCAGCGCGGCGATGTCGCCGCTCTCGCCGTTCAGTTCGACCTGCGCAATCTTGCCCTCGATGCGGCGCGTGCCGTCCGCCTCCGCCATCTTGCGCAGGAACCGGGCGTAGCGCGTCGAATCGAGCTGATACGCATAGTTCATCCGGTCGTCGGGCAGATGCGCGAACTTGCCCTGCAACGCCGCACGCAGCTCGAGGCAGTAATCGTCATAGGGCTGCTCGTGCCCCTTGGTCAGGCCGTGGAGCCAGAAATGCTGGAAGCCGGCGGACCAGTGATCCTTGCCGGTGATGCCGAACGAATGGAAATAGCTCTCGCCGCGGTCTTTCCAATCGTCGAACAGGATGCCGAGTTTGAACGTTGCCTGCGTCTCGCGCATGAACTCGGCTTCGTTGATTCCGAGCAACCGGTTGAAGGTGATCATCGGTGGGATCGTTGATTCCCCCACGCCGACCGTCCCGATCGCGTCGGATTCGACCAGCGTGAGGTCGATCGTGCTGCCCATCGTGCGCGCGATTGCCGCGGCCGCCATCCAGCCTGCGGTGCCGCCGCCGGCAATTACGACGCGGCGAATGGGGTGTTCGGTCATCGGCTGAGCGCTCTCAGGAGGAAGGCACGGAGGCGGCCCGCGGTGTCGGCGGTGAGCGGTGCGAGCACGCCGCGCGCGGCTTCGGGGATATGGTCGACGACGTCGGGTCCGTTGGCGAAGACGTAATGGTCGAACATCGCGCGCCAATGCGCCTTTTCGTCGTCGGGCAGGTCGCGGAGCGCCAACATCGCGTGGTTCAGCGCATCCTGAGGCTGACCCAGCCAGCGCGGAGTCTCGCGCCACCAATAGTTCACGAGCACATTGAAGTCGGACAGTCCCTCGACATGATGCCACCACATCGCCGGGATGTAGAGCGCGTCGCCCGCCTCCAGCTCGGCGATCTGGCCGTGCTCCAATGCGTCGCGAAAGCGCGGATGCTTGGCGTAATCGGGATCGTGGAAATCGACCATGCTGACCGCGCGGCCGGCGGGCGTGTTGTCGACCGGGCCGAGGTAGAGGTTGCGGAACTGGTCCCTCGGGAAGACCGTGAACCGGCGCCGGCCGACCGCGACGCAGGCGAGATTGTCGGGCACGTCGTTATGCGCCGCGATCCGCGTGCGCGTGCCCATCCAGATACTGGCTAGCGGGGTGCGGTCGCCGAGACCGACATAGTTCGCCTCGTGCAGCCCGGTGAAGAACTGGTGCAGATCGATCGAGGCGAGATAGATGGCGTGCGCATCGGGCGCGCCTTCGTTCGCGTCGATGCGTGCGAAGATTTCGGGCAATTTCGCGCGGAGCATCTGGAAGTTCATCGCGTGCGCGGCGTCGTAGAAAAGCCGGCCGCCGCTGTCGGGCATCGCGACGGACACCGCGAAGAGCATGTCGCGTGCGTGGCGCTGGATATAGTCGCGTGCCGCCCTCGGCGATTGCCGGCCGGCGCGGACCATCGGCCAGTCGGCGATCAGTCCGCGCACGATGAACGGCGTGGTCGCCTCGCGTAGCCGTGCGTCGAGATCCGCGGGGTCAGTGACGACCAGCTCGCGGATTCGTGGCATCGCTGCGAAGATGCCGGCATCCGTCTCAGCCACGCGCCACCCGCCGGTTCTTGCGGGCGACGAGATCGCCGATCGCGCCGAGCGAGGCGAGCGCCATGAAGATCGGCATCAGATGCCCGGCTGTGTGCAGGTCGGCGACCGTCGCGGGATCGAGTGCGGCGAGCCGGTCCTCGTCGATGACGTGATAGCCGACCAACCGGTTCTTCGACCCGTCGTCGAGCGTCACGTCCATCGTCAGCGGTTCGAGCAGGTCGTAGCGGCGCAAGGCGGCGAAGAAATCGGCGGACGCGACATAGTCGGTGTCGAGCGCGCGGAGCTGATCGGCGACGCGTTCGAGATAGGGCGTCGGCCGGCCGGTCTCGTCGAACACGCGGACGCCCTCGCCGTGCAGTCCGATCCGTCGGCTTGCCATGTCGATATGCACCTGGCGGACGTCGCCTGCGCCGCGCCCGACCAGGAAGGGCTGGCTGTCGATCGCGAGCGGGCGATAGCGCGCGTCCCAGCCGGCGTCGGTCAGGAACAGGTTCTCGCCCGGCTCGAACCCGAACATCGCCAGCGCGCTGAAACTGTCGCGCGCGGAATCGAGCTGGAACAGGATCGGATAGTGCGTCTGTACGCGTCGGAACTCGCTGGGGACGGTGATGCAGGTCATCACCGCATCGCCCATGTCGGCGCCGCGCTCCGTCCGGATGCGCAGGTCGCGGTGGTCGTCGGCGGTCAGGATTACGTGGTCGGACATCAGGCTATCGGTTCCATGACGGGGGCGGGGGCGGGGGCGTTCGCGTGCCGCAGGGCATCGAGATAGGCGCGGTTGGTCGGCAGGCCGGCGGCCAGCATACGCCTGCGCTGTTCGACCTGCGCGAGCAAGCTCTGCGCGCGGGAGCGGTCCGGCGTGAGGATCGGTCCGCGGGTCGGCGCAGGGAATTCCATGCCGTACAGGACGTATTGATAGCTCGCCGCCGGGAAGATCTCGTCGACCATCGGGAAGTCCGCGCGCGAGGGCGGCTGGTGCCGCCAGAGCTGGAGCAACTCGGTTAACCGCGGCGGGATCGAGGCGGCATCGCGATGATCGCGCCAATAGGGCTCGTCGCGTTCGCTCAGCACGTAATGCAGCTTGAGGAACTCGACGATCCGGTCCCAGCGATAGCGGAACAGCGCGTTGAAGCGCATCGCGTAGATGTCCATTGCGCCGCGGTGGCTGGGGAAATTGTCGAGCAGCGCGTCGAGCGAGAGCTCGATCAGGACGATCGCGGAGGCTTCGAGCGGTTCGAGGAACCCCGCCGACAGACCGACCGCGAGGCAGTTGCGGTGCCAGAATGTCTCCCGGTGGCGCGACTGGAACGTGAGCTGGCGGAACGAGGGCGGCGCGGCATCCGGGGCGGTGGCGCGCAGATAGCGGGTCAGCGTGTCGGCCGCGGCATCGTCGCTGAGATGCGCGGAGGAATAGACGCAGCCGACGCCGCGCCGTGTCGGCAGGCCGATGTCCCAGATCCAGCCGGAGCCGTGCGCGGTGGCGTTGGTCTGCGAGGCGATCGGGCTGTCGGCGGCGACCGGCACCTGCACCGCGAGCGCGCGGTCGTTGAACAGCGTGCCGCCGCGATCGACCGTGCCGATCCCGTAATGCCCCTCGATCAACAGCGCGGCGTGACCGGTGCAGTCGAGGAACAGGTCGCCCGCGATCGCGCCCGACGCGCGGGTCCGTACCGCGGCGATGTCGCCGTCCGCCTTGCCGTCGATACCGACGACATGGTCGCGGATGTGGCGAACTCCGAACCGCTCGGTCGCGTGTCGCATCAGCATCGTGGCGAGCTTGCCCGCATCGAGATGGTACGCGTAATTCAGCGTGCCGGCATAATCGGGCATAGCCCGCTGGCGGGGGGCGAGATCGCGGTGGCAGATGGCGCCCTGTGCGCCGACCGTGTCCGCGAACCGGCCGCCATGCTCGGCCCAGGCGGCGACGATATCGCGCGGGTCGCCATCGACCGGCGCGGTGAACGGGTGAAGATAGCTGTCGTCGGCCGCACCGGTCCGCCACCCGTCGAACCGCGAGCCCTGTTTGAAGGCGCCTTCGCAGGCGAGCAGGAAGTCGGTTTCGGTGATGCCGATCCGTTCGAGCGTGCGGCGCATCGTCGGCCAGGTGCCCTCGCCGACGCCGATCGTCGCGACGTCGGGGGATTCGATGAGCGTGACGGACAGCGGCTGTTCCGCCCCGCGATCGGCGCGGGCGGCGATCAGGCAGGCCGCGAGCCAACCCGCCGTGCCGCCGCCGACGACCACGATGGTCGTGATCGGCTGGTCCGCGCACGCAGCGTTTCCGGCACCGTTCTTCTCGACCATCGTCTGCTGCTCGTGTCCTTCTCTGCGCGATCCGACCGTGCCCCGCCGGCTTGGGAAAAGCCACCGTCCGTCATCCTGACGCAGGTCAGGATCCAGAGTAGTTGAAGACGGCGCTTCGTGGCTCTGGATCCTGACTTTCGTCAGGATGACGGGTTTGTGGCGGGCAGGCCACCTCCACCTCGCGGGGGAAGATCGCCCGCCTCAGAAGGTGAAGCGCAGGCCTGCCGAGTAGCGTGCATAGCCGGGCTGCGCGAAGGTGACGAAATTGTCCGAGCGACGATGCCCGCGACGACCCTGGCCGGTGAGGTTGATCGCCTCGACGAACACCGCCAGCCCCTTTTTCAGCTCTGCGCTCGCGCTCGCATCGACCTGGCCGTACGCCTCGACATAGGTCGGGTCGAACGCGCCGCCATTATAGAACTCGCCACGCCAGTTATACGCGACACGCGCCTGGATGCCGTTCTTGTCGTAATAGGCGACCGCGTTGGCGCTGTCGCTGAGCCCGGTCAGCGCGAACTGGCCGATATTGGGGTCGAGCGTATTGTCGTACTTCGCGTCGCCGTTGACGATCGTGTAGTTCAAGATGACGCCGAACCCGGTTTCCCACAGCCGGTGCTGGATCGCGAATTCCCAGCCGTTGATGTTCGCCGTCTGGTCGCTGTTGAACGGCTGGCTCAGCTGGAAGTTGAACAGATCGTCCTGCGGCAGCCCGAAGATGTTGCCGGTCAGCAGGCCTGAGTCGCTCGTGCCCGTGACCTGCGACGAGGCAGGGAAATTGCGCAGGATGTAGTCGCGGACGCGCAGATTGTCGGTCGTGCCCAGTGCCGCCACCGCCTGGCGATAACGCGGACCGGAGCCCGGGTTGCGCAGGTCGAATGCGGGCGTGTTGATCTGAGTCGTGCCGATGAAGTTCTTCACGTCCTTCGTGAAGTAGCCGACTGAGATGTAGCTTTCGGGACCGTAATACCATTCCGCCGACAGATCGATGTTCTTCGACTTGAAGGGGACGAGGTTCGGGTTGCCCTGGCTACCCGTGCCGCCGCCGATGCGCGGGTTGGAATCGATGTTCAGGCCGCCCTGCAGGCTGCCGTAATCCGCACGCGTGATGGTGTGGCTGTACGAGGCGCGCAGCTTGACGTTGCGGACCGGTTCGATGTCGAAATCGACCGCGGGCAGCCAGTTGTGATAATTGCCCTTGAGCGAGGTGAACGAATTGGCGCCATAGGTGAGCGCGAATTCGTTCGCACCGGTCCAGCGCGTGCCGTTCGGGATCGGCACCAGCGCCGACGAGTTTACCTGCGTCTCGTCATAGCGGACGCCGCCGATGATGTGCGCCGCCATGTCGAACACCGTGAACTTGGTGTTGAACTGGATGTAGGGCGAGATCGTCCGTTCGCGGATGCGGCGATCGTTGGTGTAGTTGGCAAGGCAGGTGCCCGGCGCCGCCGTCCCCGTCTGCGGTGCGCTGCAGATATTGTATGTCGAGCGCAGCAGTTCGGCCATCTGCTCGAAGTTGAAGGTGTAGATCGACTTCGGCAGCGCGGGATCGTTCGCACCCGAGACGCCGTTGAACTTGTTCGGCAGGCTGGTGAGGCTGAAGAAGTCGTCTGGGACCGCCGCCGCGCCGAACGACGCGCCGCGCGGATCGACGCCGCCCCAGGTCTCGTTCTGGATGAACCCGTAGGCCGAGCGGACCTTGTTGTCGACGTACGAGAAGCCCCAGTCGATGCTGCTGAGGAAATCGCCGTCGTGGTCGTAATGGCCCTTGAGCTGGAGCTGGTTGATCTCGTCCTTGAAATACGCGTTGCGGAACGCGTTGCCGGTCGGCGTGATCAAGGATGCGTTCAGCGGATCGATGCCCGGATACATCTGGTACGAGATGACCGGCAGGTCCTTCTCGAAGTTCACCGTCTGCGACTGGACGCCGAAGATCGCGCCGCCGATCGACGTGCTGCTGCCGTAATCGTTGGTCGGCTTCGACACCGCGGTCGAGTGATGCGCGTCGAGCGACATCGTGACGTTGCCCGGCGCTTCCCAGGTCAGGTTGCCGCCGAGCGACTTGTTCTCGGATTTGTTCGCGGTCAGCGAGCTGCTGTACGACAGATCCTTGCCGGGTGCGAAATTCTCCGAATAGAAGAGCGGGCCGGCGGCCGGACCATTGGTCCACGCGCTGCGCGTGTCGCCGAAGTTGAACCAGATGCCGACGCTGCTGTCGCGCACCTCGACCTTGTTGCTCGAATAGGTGAAGTCGAGCGTCGCGGTCAGCGTGTCGGTCGGCTTCGCCTGGAGGACCAGCTGGCCGTTGATGCGCTCGCGGTCGATGTCGATGACGTCATAGGCCGCGCTCTGCGGGATCTCGTAGACGTCGGTCGGGCCGGGGCGATTGGTGATGTTCGCGCCGCCGGGCGTACCGGTTTGTGCGAGCGTGCCCCAGTTGTTCTCCGCGCCGAGGAAGCCGTCGCGGAAGCCGACACTGGCCGAGTTGTTGCTCGCCTTGCGACGCTGGTACGCGCCGCTGAACAGGATGCCGATCCGGTCGTCGGCAAAGGTGGTGGACAGGATGCCCGACACTTCGGGCGTGATCGGGTCCTTGCCGTTGCGCGAACTGTCGAGCACGCCCTTGGCGGCGATGCTGCCGCGCGTGCCCGGCTTGTCGAGCGGGCGGGGGGTGCGGATGTTGATCGACGAGCCGATACCACCCGAGGGGACTGCGGCGCGGCCGGTCTTGTAGACCTCGACCGCGGCGACGCCTTCGGAGGCGAGGTTGGCGAAGTCGAACGAGCGCGAGGCGGGCGCGCTGGCGCCGTCGCCGAGCGTCGAGGTCGGCATCTGGCGACCGTTCAGCGTGACGAGGTTATATTCGGGACCGAAGCCGCGGACGGTGACGGTCGAGCCTTCGCCGTTCGAGCGGTCGATCGACACGCCGGTGATGCGCTGGAGCGATTCGGCGAGGTTGGTGTCGGGGAACTTGCCGATATCCTCGGACGAGATCGCATCGACCACGCCCTGGCCGTTGCGCTTGATGTCGATCGCCTCGCGCAGCGATGCGCGGATACCCGTCACGACGATGTCGTCGGTGGTCTCGTTCGGATCGGCTGGGGCGGCCTGTGGTGCGATGTCCGACGGGCCGGGATTGCCGACCGTGGCGGCGGCGTCCTGCGCCATCGCGATGCCGGGCAGGCCGACGAGCGCCAGTGCCGAGGTGCCGATGACGAAACGCGAAAGCGAGCGAGCTGTGAAGCCACGCATGATAGTCCTCCCCTGTCGACGACGCTATGATCTGCGCCTTCTCCGTGAACGTTCACATTCTCCGTCCGTCACACTGTGTCAACAAAGGTAGCGGTACCGTTGTGAACGTTCACACGAAATGGATTCAACAGTGTCCGCGGTGCAACACTTGGCCATCCGGGGCAGGGCGGGGCCGGAGCAGGTGACGGTTTCGCGCGGGTGATGCCGGAGGGCGGTTGCTCCGAGCGGTTCGTCGGGCTTAGGGATTGCGGGATGGCGCGTCCTTTTTCCTTCCCCGCGCCGCTGCCCGATCGTCGGTCGACGGGCTTCCTGCTGGTCTTCGCGCTGGCCTATGTCGGCGGGGTCGTCGGTTATCTGCCGCTGCTGACGCTGTTGCTGCCGATCAGGGTCGATGCGGTCGCCGGGGCAGGGCGGCTCGGCGTGCTCACCGCGATCGTCGTCGCGGGCGCGCTGGCCGCGAGCGTGTCCAACATTGTGTTCGGCTGGGCCAGCGACCGGGCGGTGATGCGTGGTGGGGGGCGTCGCCTCTGGCTCGGCGGGGGGCTGGTTGCGACGATGCTGTCCTATGCCGCGATCGCGATGACGACGTCGGCGATGGGGCTCGTCCTGGCGGTCGTCGCGTTCCAGGTCGCGGTGAACGCGCTGCTCGCGCCGTTGCTGGCGATCATGGCGGATGAAGTGCCCGATGCGCAGAAGGGCGTGGCCGGCGGCTTGCTGGCGATGGCGAGCCCGGTTGCCTCGGCGCTCGCCGCCGCGCTCGTGGCAACCGCGCTGCTTGGCGACATGGCGCGGCTGGGGATCGTCGCGCTTGCGATCGCCGTCTGCACGATCCCCCTGCTCCTGACGCGCACGCAGCCGGTGATGGAGGCGCGGTCGACCCGGCCGCCACCTGCGGTGCTGCGGCGGGACCTCGCGCTGGCGTGGACGGGGCGGCTGTTCGTGCAGATCGCGGGCAGCGCGCTGATGGTCTATCTGTTCTACTACCTGGAAAGCGTCGCGCCGGCAGTGGCACCGGCGACCATCGCGGCGCGGATGGGGATGGTGATGATCGTCGCCTATACGGTGCCGCTGCCGATCGCAGTGCTCGTCGGGCGGCTCGCGGACCGCTCTGGGCGCACCAAGCCGGCCCTGTTCGCCGCGACGATCGTCGCAGCCGCGGGGCTGGTCGGGATGGCGCTGGCGGACAGCTTTGCCGTCGGCGCGATCGCCTTCTGCGTCTATGCCGCGGGGGCGTCAGTGTTCCTGGCGCTGCACGCGTCGTTCGCGATGCAGCTGTTGCCCAGCCCGCGCCACCGCGGACGCGATCTCGGCCTGCTCAATCTGACCAACACGTTGCCCGGCCTGCTCGGGCCGCTGCTGACCTGGGCGCTCGCCACGCCGACCGATTTCCGCGCGGTGATGCTCGTGCTCGCCGCGCTGACGCTGTGCGGCGGGCTGATCATCCTGTTCGCACGTGGCCGGCGTTGAGCGGACGCGTCAGCGTCGCCAGTACCGGACGTAATCGACCGCCATCCGCTGCGGAAACGCCTTGTCGTCGATGCCCTTCTGCCCGCCCCAGTCGCCGCCGACCGCGAGGTTGAGGATCAGGTCATAGGGGCGCGTGAACGGCCAGGCCGCCTTGCCGCCGGGCTGGTCGTTGGCGACGCGCATGGTCGCGCGACCATCGACGCCGATCGTGATCGCGTCCGCGCGCCAGTCGAGCTGATAGCGGTGATAGGCCGTGCAGGCGGTCGCGATCCGGGTCTGCGCACCGCGTTGCGTGCCTTTGGTGTGATTGAACGCCGCGGTGTGGAGCGTCGCATGGACGGTGCCCGCATCCCAGCCGACCATCTCCATGATGTCGATCTCGCCTTCGTCGGGCCATTTGCCGCCCGACGGCAGCAACCAGACCGCAGGCCAGCTGCCGCGTCCGCAGGGCAGCTTCACGCGGACCTCGTAAAAGCCATAGCCATAGGGGGTGCGCGAGACGAGCTTGGCGGCGGTATAGGCCTGACCACCCCAGTCCGGGAATTTCGCCTTCGACAGCGTCTCTCGCCGGGCCTCGATCACCAGCGCGCCGTCTTTGATCCGCGCGTTGGCGGCGCGATCCTTCGCATAATATTGGCGTTCGTGGTTGGCCCAGCCCTCGGCATTGCGCGACGTGTCGAAGCGCCATTTACTCTGGTCAATCGCCTTGCCCTCGAATTCGTCGGCAAAGCTCGGCGTGCCCGTCGGCACGGTCATCGGTGCATCAACGCTATAGTTGGTCGCGCCAAGCGTGGCGGCCTGTGCCGCGAGTACGAGCAGGATCATCGGATCGGCCTCCCCCAAATGCCTCGATACCGTCGCCGCACGATGCGGACGCGGTGCGATGGCGTGACCGGACTATGGCATTCGGCGCTACGGCTCAACCAGCGCCAGTTGCCCCGCCGATCCTCGCTCTTGTGTACCTGAGCGGGTGGCGGTGGTAGGAGCGTGGCCCGGCACGAGCGATCACCGTCTTCGCCGCGTGCGACAGACTGCGAGTAGAACGTGCCCGAGAAAACCGCCAAGTCCTGGGATCCCGCGGTCGTCCGCACATGGCTCGAACGCCGCGTCGTCGCGGCCCGGGCGGATCAAGTGGTGGCGGAGCGCGGCGGATACGAGTTTCAGGACGATTGCGACAAGGCGACCGCCGAGGAGATGGTGTGCGCGCTGATGCTCAAGGGCAGGACGACGCCCGATACGCAGGAGGCGTTGTCGACCGCGCTGCGCGCGCTGCTGGACCGTGACGAGTATCTCTGGCGCGGCGTCTATAACGATACGCGCTTCGACCGGCATGTCCGAAGCTATGTGAAGCGGTTGATCAAGATGGCGAAGACCAATGACGGGTTCGACAAGGTCGCGCATTATCAGTGAGCGGGTGGCTTCAGACCGTTCGGATACCCGGCGGCGCCTGTCGCTTCGCCGGCGGGGGCATGCCATACTGGGTCGGGATCCCCATATCGGCTGGGTTCGCGCCTGATGACTGCCGATCGCTCGTGAAGAAAGATGCTGCTGCGCCCTATGATGCCGACTGACGAGACATTGGAAGATCTTGGCTGGGACGCCTTTTTCAGCGCCCAGCTGTCGGACGAGGATGCTCGCGACTGTCATCCGGTGCGGGTGATGTCGGTCCACCGCGGCAAGATCGCGGTCGCGGGGGCGGGGGCCCGCCACATCGTGACGCCGTATATCGCGGGTGCGCAGCCGACCGACGACCACCCGACCGTCGGCGACTGGGTGTTGATCGACACCTATACGAGCCTGCCGGTCCGCGTGCTTCACCGCAAGAACCTGTTCAAGCGTCGCGCGCCGGGCGATCCGCGTCGCGAGCAGATGATCGCCGCGAACGTCGACACGGTGTTCCTCGTCGCGTCGTGCAACGAGGATTTCAGCGTCGCACGGCTCGAACGTTATCTGGTGCTGGCACATGACGTCGGGGTGACCCCGGTCGTCGTGCTGACCAAGGCGGACCTGGCCGAGACGCCCGAGACCTATGCCGCCGCGGCCCGCGCGATCGAGCCCGGGTTGCGCGTCGAGATCGTCAACGGGCGTGATCCCGCCGCGGTCACCGGCCTTGCCGACTGGTGCGGGCCTGGCCAGACCGTCGCGTTCCTCGGCTCGTCCGGGGTGGGCAAGTCGACGCTGGTCAACTCGTTGCGCGGGTCGGACAGCATCGCGACCCAGCCCATTCGCGCGAACGATTCGACCGGCCGCCACACGACGACGGTCCGCGAGATGCATCGGCTGGCGCAGGGGGGCTGGCTCCTCGACACGCCGGGGATGCGCGAGTTGCAGCTGGCCGACGCGGCGACCGGGATCGCGGAGATCTTCGACGATTTCGCCTCGGCCGCTGAGGCCTGCCGGTTCTCCGACTGTTCACATGGGGTCGAGCCGGGCTGTGCGGTCCAGGCCGCGATCGCGACGGGCGAATTGACAAAGGTCCGGTTCGAACGTTGGCAGAAGCTGGGCGCCGAAGAGCGCGCGGCCACCGCCAAGCCGACCAAGCGACGGTCGCGCTGACACCCTCGAACCCCGCGCGCGCTAAAACATGCACCTGCCTTTCTCTCCTCCTGCTATCGGCCTGACCATGTTGAAGACACGTATCAAGCGACGCGCGATCGAGCGCGACCAGGCGGTCACCTGCCTGGCGGAGATCAAGGCGTCGATCACCGCCCTGAACGACGAGGACCTGCTCGACCTGGCGGATATCTTCGTCCGCGACACGCGCGGGCCGCTGACGGCGATCGCCGCAGCCGAGATGGACAAACGGAGCTTGCGCCTGTGATGCTGCCTCTCAGCCCGCGGGTCCTGTCATGAGACAGCGTCCGTCCCGCCTCCGCCGCCTCGACGACGCGCTCGCCGATCTGCCGCTCGAGGAGCCGATGCTGCTGACCGAGCTCGACGGGTTTCTCACCGGGCTGCTCGTCGGACCCGACGGGATTGCGCAGGGCGAGTGGTTGCAGAGCATCTGGGGCCTCGACGAGGATGGTATCGCGCCGTTCGAGGATCCGCTCGACGTACAGTGGTTCGTCGATGCGGTCATGGCGCGGCACGACGAGATCGCGCGCGATCTGGCCCGCGGCAAGCCGCGACCGATCTTCGACCATGACGAGCGCAATGGCGACGTGTTGTGGGAGATCTGGATCGACGGATTTGCCGAGGCGATGGCGTTGCGGCCCGAACGCTGGGCGGCGATGGCGGCAAGCGCCGATGCGGATGCCGCCGAGGGACTCGCACGGCTGTCGATGCTGATCGCGATCGCGCGTAACGAAAGCCCGCTCGACAGCGTCGAGATCAACGCGCTTGAGGATCGGGCACCGACCGAACTCGTCGAGGGCGTTCTTCAGCTCTACGCCGCACGGTCGCGCGCGACGCCCACCGATCCGGCGCCCTCGGCCGATTCTGCGCCGGTGAAGCTCGGCCGCAACGATCCCTGTCGCTGCGGTTCGGGCAAGAAGGTCAAGCGCTGCTGCGGGTGACGCCCGTTACCCGCCGCTAGCGCGCAGCTTTCGCCAGGCCAGGGATCGCCGGTTGAGCAGCGTGAGATCGGCGTCACCTGCCAAAGCAGCCTCGGCCAAGGCTACCGCACGGTCGAGGATCACGGGGTCGGCACGGGCATAGGCCGGGCGACCGGTGATGTAGTCGTACCAGACGCCGTCACAGGCATTGTCGAGAAAGATGCGCTGGAAGCAATGATCGGCCCGGACCGGCCAGCCGCGATCCGGCGCAGCGGCCGGGAGCAGGTGGCGGGTCAGTTCCAGCCACCGGGCTTCGGCGGCGCGGCGGTCAGCGTCGGTCATCAGGCACCGGCGCGACCGCGATCATCGTCGGGGCATCGGCGACGAACCGGTCGAGCACGCCGTCGGCGATCTTGATCGGGCCGTCGAACCGGGTCGCGCCAGCGATGGTCTTGATCGCCGCCGCCTGGTCCGCGAGCCGCTTGGCGTCGGCGAAATAACGGCTGGCGGCGCTGCTGCCGCGATCGGCGGCGTCCAGCCCGGCGGCGGTCAGTTGCAGCGCGCGTCCCCAAAGCTGCATCGCGTCGAGCCATGGCCGCGACTGTGCGGCAAAGCCGGGGTCGATCGTCCCGGATCGGATGATGTCGGGGGCGTTGGTAATCGCATTGGCCTGTCGGGACAGGTCTGCGATTCCCTGACGCCGGACCGCTGCGTCGCCATCCGCCAGCGCTTCGCGGACGGAGTCGAGCGCTGCCTTCAGGCGCGGCGCCTGCTCCTGCCAGGGCTGGCTGCCGAAGGTCGGCGCCATGTGCTGCGTATCGAAGAAGGTGAGCAGAGCCGCGGTCGCCCGCTCGTCGCCGCCCGCCAGTTCACGCGCGGAGAAGTGCCAGGTCCGATCGGCATCATACGCCGTGTCGTTCCAGCCGAACGCGGCGACCCCGGTCACCGCCGGGCGGCTCGGCGCCTCCTGGTTCATCGGGTTGGACAGGATGCCGGTCAGCTCGCCCGACAGCCCGGCCTCGCGCCGTGCATAGGGGGCCATCAGCAGCCGCCCGGTCGTCTGCGCGTAATCGTTGACCGGATAATTGTCCCACAACAGCGTCTTGCGGCCGAACGCCTTGGTCGCGGCCTTTGCGTCGGGGATCGAGATGGCGGGGGGCACGACGTCGGTGCCGGTCCACTGGACGACGATCCGCGGATCGAGATGCTTGCGCAGCGCCGCCTTGTACGGCGTTTCCTTCGCATCGTAATATTCGGTAGGCACCATGATGAGCGCGCGCGCGCCCGGATCCTTGGCGCGCAGGCCCGCCTGCACCGCGTTGAGCAACTGCGCCTGCGCAACCCCGGCCGCCTCGGCCCCCGAAGGGCCGAACGCGGTCTTGTCGCGGTCGCAGTTCCACTTGGTGTATTCGATGTCGTCGAGCGCGACGTAGAAGCTGCCGACGCCGATCGCCCGCAGCGCGTCGAACTTGCGTTCCAGCGCCTGTACGTCGGCGGGATCGGAGAAGCACACCGACGGCCCGGGCGACACCGCGTAGACGAAGTCGACATGGTTGCGCCGTGCGGTCTGCGCCAGCGTACCGAGCGACGCGAGCGTGGCGGCAGGATAGGCCTCGCGCCAGCGATCACGCGCATAGGGATCGTCCTTCGGGCTGTAGACATAGGTGTTCGCCTTGACCGTGGCGAGGAAGTCGAGATGCCGCGTGCGATCCGCCATCGACCAGGGCGCGCCGTAGAACCCCTCGATCGTGCCGCGGATCGGCATCGCCGGATGATCCTGGATCACGAGCGCGGGCAAGACGGTGCGGGTGGCGAGCTGGCGGAAGGTCTGTACGGCATGGAACAGCCCGTCCGAATCGTGCCCGGCGAGCGTGATGATGCCGGCACCTGCGGCAAGGCTGACGATGGTGTAGCCCTCGGCGTGCGTGTCGAGCTTGGCGCTACTGCGGGCGAGTGCATCGCGCACGACGCCGGCGTCGCCGACGCCCAGCACGATATGAACGCGATCGGGGCCCGCGGGCAGTCGGCGCGCTTCGGTGATCGTCGTCACCCCCGCCGCCGTCAGGATCGTGCGGACGCGCGCGACGGTGTCGGGATCGGTACCCGGTGCCGCGACCAACACGACGGACGTGCCCAGCGTGAGCGTGCCCGTCGTCAGCGTCATCGAGGCTGGCGTCGGGAAGATCGCCGGGCGGGTTATCGGCGCAGCGGACGCCTGGCTCGGCAACGCGGTCGCCCAGCCTGCAAGAGCTGCCACCAGCGACGCGGCGGCGCCGATCTCTCCGGTACGTCGCGCCATCTTTTGCTCTCCGGTATCACATTGGTCTTGTCGGCGCGTGGTAAGGCGAACGCACGGCATCGGCAAGCGAGCAGGCGAGGTGCGGCAGTACTTGAAAGGGGAGTGGTGCCGGTTGCAGGAATCGAACCCGCGACATCCAGTTTACAAAACTGGCGCTCTACCAACTGAGCTAAACCGGCCGGTGCGTGCCGGGCTCTGTGCGCCCGGTGCTGAATGCCCAATGCTTCAAGAAACGCCGAAGGTCCAGCCCTCGGTTTGCGCGATATGCGGGGTCAGTGCGGGCGGGGCCCAGAGGTCGGCGCGGTGCGCGGTCGTGCGCAGCCACGCCGCGGTGAGGATCGCGTCGGTCGCGTGGTCGTCATAGCGTGCGAGCGGCCGGTGCGGCGCGCTGCCGAGCGCGGCGAGCGCCGCATCGAGCGACTCGGCGTCGCGCATCTTGCTGAGGCCCTTGCGGATACCGGCGGCGCGTGCGGCGATCGTCGTGTAGATCTCGACGATCGCCGACCCGCTCGCGGGCAGCGGGTCGAACGGCCAGACCGGTAGGCGCCCGGCGAGCCGGTGCAGTACGCGCATGCCCGTCAGGCTCGACTTGCCGACCTGCGCGGCGCCGACCAGGTTGAGCGCGCTGGTCGGGTTGAGCCCCTGCAGACCCTGCGCCTCCTCGGTCACGCGCAGCCGCCCGCGGCCTTCGAAGAACACGCCCTTGCGCCCGCCATGACGCCGCAGGTGCGGCGCGATCGCGTCATGATCGACAAAGCTGCTCGCGCCGAGATGCAGGTCGTCGGCGCAGATCGCCTCGACCAGCCGCCACAAGGCGCGCGCGTCCGCGGGGCTGTCGGACCAGCCGGGGAAGAACGCACCGCGATCGACGAATGGCAGCGACGGCCCGAGATCGAGCCCGACCAGCGTATCGGGCGGCATCGCACTCGCCAGCCAGTCGAGCGCGGCGGCGCGCGACCAGCCGCCCTCGGGCGCGACCAGCGTCGGGGCCTCAGCACCATGCGTGCAGATCGCAACGGCGATGCCGGGCTGCCGCGCGCCGACCGCACCCGACCAGTCGATTGCGGCGAAATGGCTGAACCGATCAGGGGCGATCGCCATAGCCTTTGCGCTGCGCGACCGAGGTCTGATCCCACGCCGCGGTATCGGTCAGCAACAGCGCATAGGCAGCGACCGCGTCCCTATTCCTCATGCGCGTTTGGTCGCGCGCAGGCCGTCCCAATAGGCCAGCCGTTCCGACAGGCGCTTTTCGAACCCGCGTTCGGTGGGCGCGTAGAAGGTCTGCGGGCTCATCTCGTCGGGCCAGTAATTCGAGCCCGAAAACGCATCGTCAGCATCATGGTCATACGCATAGCCCTTGCCGTAGCCGATATCGCGCATCAGCTTGGTCGGGGCGTTGCGGATCGCGGCGGGGGGCATCAGCGATCCCGTCTCGCGCGCCGATTTCCACGCCGCCTTCTGCGCCTTGTACACCGCGTTCGATTTGGGCGCAGTCGCCAGATACACGCAGGCCTGCGCAATCGCGAGCTCGCCCTCCGGGCTGCCGAGAAAATCGTAGGTGTCCTTGGCGGCGATGCACTGGACCAGCGCCTGCGGATCGGCGAGGCCGATATCCTCGACCGCCGCGCGGGTCAGGCGGCGCAGCAGGAACAGTGGTTCCTCGCCCGCGGTCAGCATCCGCGCGAGATAATAGAGCGCGGCCTGCGGATCGCTGCCGCGGATCGATTTGTGAAGCGCGGAGATGAGGTTGTAATGCCCCTCGCGATCCTTGTCGTACACCGCGACGCGGCGTTGCAGAAAGTTCGACAGCCCCGCCGGATCGAGCGGTTCGGGCAGGTTGACCGAGAACAGCGTCTCCGCCTGGTTGAGCAGGAACCGGCCATCGCCGTCGGCGCTCGCGATCAACGCGTCTTTGGCGGGCGAGGTGACGGGCAGGGGGCGCTCCATCACCACCTCGGCACGGTCGAGCAGCTGTTCGAGCGCGCCGCGACCGAGCCGTTCGAGGATCAGCACCTGCGCGCGGCTGAGCAACGCGGCGTTGAGTTCGAACGACGGATTCTCGGTGGTCGCGCCGACCAGCGTGACGGTGCCGTCCTCGACATAGGGCAGGAAACCGTCCTGCTGCGCGCGGTTGAAGCGGTGGATTTCGTCCACGAACAGCAAGGTGCGCTTGCCCATCTTGGCATGCTCGCGCGCCTCGGCGAACGACTTTTTCAGCTCGGCCACGCCTGAGAACACCGCCGAGATCGCGACGAACCGCAGGTCGACCGCGTCCGCGAGCAGCCGCGCGATGGTGGTCTTGCCGGTGCCGGGCGGGCCCCACAGGATGATCGAGGATAGCCGTCCTGCCGACACCATCCTGCCGATCGCACCCTCGGGGCCGGTGATGTGATCCTGCCCGACCACCTCGTCGAGCGTACGCGGGCGCAGGCGATCCGCGAGCGGCGCGTTCTCGGGGGGCGTTTCGGTAGGGGGGGCGGGTTCGAAGCCCGCGAAGAGGTCGGCCATCCGGCAAAGATAGGGGCGGGGGGGCGGTTTGCCCATCCATGCGCGTCCTCCCGCTAAGGACCGTCATTCCCGTGGCCGACGAGAATTGCGCGAATCTTTCGACCGCCCCCTTGAACACAAAATAGTCTGCGATATATCTCAGATCATGAACGAAGATATATCGGAGAACACTCAAATGCGTTTTGGTACAGGATATGGAGCGTGGACCGGAGGCCCGCGTGGCGACGGCGAGCAACGCGGTCGGCCGGGCCATGACGGTCATAGCGGGCACGGACGGCACGGGCATCGTGGCGGCCCCGGTGGTCGGCGCCGGCTGTTCGATGGCGGCGAACTGAAGCTCGTGATGCTGAAGCTGATCGCGGACGCACCACGCCACGGCTACGACCTGATCCGCGAGATCGAAGGGCTGACCGGCGGCGGTTATGCGCCGAGCCCGGGGGTCGTCTATCCGACGCTCAGCATGCTCGACGAGATGGGGCTGATCGAGGAGCAGCAGTCGGAGGGCGCCAAGAAGCGCTTTGCGGCGAGCGACGAGGGCCGTGCGCATCTCGCCGGGAATGGCGCGATCGTCGATGCGCTGTTTGCGCGACTGGCGGCGGTGGGCGCGGAATCGGAGCGAACCGATGGTGCGCCGATCCGGCGGGCGATGGGCAATCTGCGGCAGGTGCTCCAGCACCGGTTGATGCGCGACGACGTCAACGAGGATACGCTGCACGACGTGGCGGCGCTGATCGACGAGGTCGCGCAGAAGATCGAGCGGTTGAAGTGAGCGTCTCGGTCTCACGCGTGCCGACGCATTCGGCGAGCAAGTATCTCCAGCAGTTGGCCAAGCATTGGAGCCACAAGATGGAGGTGACGGTTTCGGAAGAAGAGGGCCGCATAGCCTTCCCGAACGGCACGGTGTTGGGGATGCGCGCGGACAGCGAGACGCTGGACGTCGCGCTGACGGTGCCGGACGGCGAGGATGTCGAGCGGATGCGCGGCGTGGTGTCGAGCCATCTCGACCGCTTCGCCTTCCGCGAGGCGCCGCTGACGTTCGACTGGGTGGCTGTCTGACGCCGATCGGTGCGTTATCGGTGGTCGATCAGCCGCGCTCGCGGCGCGCCATCACCGCAAGGTAGGTGTCGAGCACGGTCTGGTTGATCACGTCCCAGCGATAGCCCGCCGCCTTGGCATGGCCGGCGCTGCCCATCGCGTGGCGGAGGCCCGGCTCGGCGACGATCCGGCCGATCGCGTCGGCATAGCCGGCGATGTCGGTCGGTGGCACCAGGAAGCCGGTCCGGCCGTCGTCGATCAGGTCGACCGCGCCGGTCGCGCGCGCGGCGACGACGGGGACGCTCGCCGCCATCGCTTCGAGCGTGACGTTGCCGAACGTCTCGGTGACGCTGGGGTTGAAGAACACGTCCATCGACGCGACCGCCCGGCCGAGCGCCTCGCCCGACTGGAAGCCGGTGAACACCGCTTCGGGCACGCGCTCCGCAAACCAGTCGCGCGCCGGGCCTTCACCGACCACCACGACGCGGTGGCGGACGCCGCGGCGGCGCAGCTCGGTCAGCACGTCGGCAAAGACGTCGAGGCCCTTTTCCTTCACCAGCCGGCCGAGGAACCCGACGACCATCTCGTCATCGCCGATGCCGAGCGAGCGCCGCCAGGCCAGATCGCGCCGCGCCGGGTTGAACCGGTCGTGATCGATCCCGCGCGACCAGATGCCGATCGACGACGTCACCCCCCAGCCGCGCAACAGGTCGGCCATGCTGGGCGAGGGGACGACGACCTCGTCGACGCGGTTGTAGAAGCGGGTCAGCCGCTTTTTCGCGAGCGGCTCGAGGAAACCCATCCGGTAATAGCGGAAATAGGTCTCGAACCGCGTGTGGAACGACGCGACCGTCGCGATCGCGCGGGTGCGAGCATAAGCGACCGCGGCATGGCCGAGAAACTCGGGCGCGGAGACATGGACGATGTTGGGCGCAAACGCATCGATGTCGCGGCGCACGCGCGGCGTGATGCCCAGCGCGACGCGATATTCGCCGCGACCGCCGACCAACGGGATTGCGGGCACGTCGACCAGATCGCCGATCGCGGGGAAGGCGGGCTTGGCGACGGTCGGCGAATAGACGCGGACCTGCACGCCGCGCGACAACAGGTGCCCGACAAGCAGGTTCAGCGACTGGTTCGCGCCGTCGCGGACATAGTTATAATTGCCGCTGAACAGGGCCACACGGAGATCGGTCGGCTGCATCCTCCGGGCGGATAGCGCCGCACGTGGGCAAGCGCCAGACAATCCGGCCGCGCGCGCTGTGCGGGGCCGATCCGGGCGAACGATGTTCCCTTATCGTTCCTGCTGGGCTAAGCCGCCGCCATGGCGAAACCCCAGAAACGTTATGTATGTCAGTCCTGTGGATCGGTATCGCACCGGTGGGCGGGGCAGTGCGCCGATTGTAACGAATGGAACACGCTGGTCGAGGAGGCGAACACCGCCGCGACGCCGTTCCATTCGAAGCACAATCTGCAGACCGGCGGCCGCGCGATTCAGCTCGTCGGGCTCGATGCCGAGATCAAGCTGCCCGATCGGATGGCGACCGGCATCGCCGAGCTCGACCGCGCGCTGGGCGGCGGCTTCGTCGAGGGATCGGCAACGCTGATCGGGGGCGATCCCGGCATCGGCAAGTCGACCCTGCTGCTGCAGGCGGCGGCGAAGATGGCGCTTGCGGGCCAGTCGGTCGCCTATGTCTCGGGTGAGGAGGCCGCGGACCAGGTGCGGCTGCGCGCGCGGCGGCTGGGGCTCGGCAATGCGCCGGTGCAGCTCGCGGCGGCGACCTCGACGCGCGACATCCTGACGACGTTGCAGACGCGACCGCCGGCGATGCTGGTGATCGATTCGATCCAGACGATGCATTCGGACCTGATCGAGGGCGCCCCCGGCACGGTCAGCCAGGTCCGCGCGTCGGCGCAGGAGCTGATCCGCTTCGCCAAGGAACGCGGCACTGCGGTGGTGCTGGTCGGGCACGTCACCAAGGACGGCTCGATCGCCGGTCCGCGCGTGCTCGAGCATATGGTCGACACGGTGCTGTCGTTCGAAGGCGAGCGGAGCCACCAGTACCGCATCCTGCGCGCGATCAAGAACCGCTTCGGCGGTACCGACGAGATCGGCGTCTTCTCGATGCAGACCGAGGGGCTGGCCGAGGTCGGCAACCCGTCGTCGCTGTTCCTCACGCACCGCGACGACGCGATGACCGGCGCGACGGTGTTTCCGGCGCTGGAGGGGACGCGCCCGGTGCTCGTCGAGATCCAGGCGCTCACCGTGCGACTGGCATCGGGGGCAACCCCGCGGCGCGCGGTGGTCGGCTGGGACTCGGGGCGGCTCGCGATGATCCTCGCGGTGCTCGAGGCGCGGTGCGGGCTCAGCTTCTCGAACGCCGAAGTCTATCTGAACATCGCCGGCGGCTACCGCGTGCAGGATCCGGCGGCCGACCTGGCGGTGGCGGCAGCATTGATCTCGGCGATGTCGGAGCGCCCGGTACCCGTCGACGCGGTGGCGTTCGGCGAGGTCGCGCTGTCGGGCGAGATCCGTCCGGTGGCGCATGGGCCGTTACGGCTCAAGGAGGCGAGCAAGCTCGGCTTCGAACGCGCGCTGGTCCCGGCGTCGATGACGGGGGAAAAGAGCGGGATGAAACTGTCGGGCTTCAAGACGCTGGCCTCGTTCGTCGATCACATGATGGGGCGGGGGTAGCACCGCGCGGGGTATGACGGGGCTGGCGAGGACGCGACACGAACGCCCGCACTAGCGGTTCGGCGCGCGCATCCCTATTCCAGATCCATGAACCTCACCGCGCTAGACATTGTCGTCCTGCTCGCCGTCGCCGGGTCGGCGGTGCTCGGGTTGATTCGCGGGTTCGTGACCGAAGTGCTGTCGATGTTCGCCTGGGTCGCGATGGTGGCGATGCTGAAGCTGTTCCACATCCCGCTCGCTGCCACGCTGTCGCCGATGATCGGTACCGTCGGCGGCGCCGCGGTGCTCGCCTTCGCGATCATCACCGGGCTGACCTATATCGGCGGACGGCTGGTCGCCAACGCGATCGGCGCGCGGACCAGGACGTCGATCCTGGGACCCGTCGACCGCGCGCTCGGCTTCGGCTTCGGCGCGCTCAAGGGCCTGATCCTCGCCAGCCTCGTCTTCCTGCTCGCGACACTCGTCATCGATACGATGGGCGGTGGACCCGCGCGCCGGCCCGGCTGGATGACGACGTCGCGTACCTACCCGCTGCTCAACGCCACGAGCGCCAGCATCGCCGATTTCGTCGACCGCCGCCGCCGCGGCAAACCCGTGTTCGGCGCCATGACGCCGCCCTCCCGATCCGATAACGCAAGCGAGCCGAAGCCATGAGCGCGCCCCTCTACAACGCCGAGATTTTGCGTCTCGCCGCGACGATCCCGCACCACGAACGCCTCCCCGCGCCGATGGCGACCGCCGAGAAACGCTCGCCGATCTGCGGCAGCCGCGTGACGATCGACGTCGCGGTCGACGCCGAGGGGCGCGTGAGCGAGGTCGGGCTGCTGGTCCGCGCCTGCGCGCTGGGGCAGGCATCGTCGTCGTTGCTCGCCGCCAACATCCTCGGCCGGACGCCTGCCGAACTCGCCGCCGCGCGCGACGCGCTGACCACCTGGCTTGCACGCGAAGGCGATGCGCCCGATTGGCCGGGAATGGATATCTTCACCCCCGCGCTCGATTACACCGCGCGCCATCCCTCGATCCGGCTGGCGTTCGAAGCCGCGGCCGAAGCCGCCGATACCGCTGCAAAGGCCAAAGCCTGATGGCCGAGGGCACGGCACCGTCGCTGCTGCGCGACGGAGTCGTATTGCTCGGGTTTGGGCTGATGTTCGTGCTGTTGTTCCGGCGACTCGGGCTGGGGGCGACGCTCGGCTATCTCGTCGCGGGCGCGGTCGTGGGGCCGCACGTGCTCGGTTTGGTCGGCGATGCGGAATCCAAGCTTGGCTTCGCCGAACTCGGCATCACGCTGCTGCTGTTCATCGTCGGGCTCGAGCTCAATCCGACGCGCCTGTGGCGGATGAAGGAGGAGATATTCGGGCTGGGCCTGTTGCAGGTCGCGATCTGCGGGCTGGCGATCACCGCGATCGTCTGGATCGGCGCGCGTTTCTCGCTGCCCGCCGCGCTCGCGCTCGGGCTCCCGCTCGCGCTGTCCTCGACCGCGCAGGTCCTCCCGATGTTGCGCTCTTCCGGCCGCATGAAGACGCCGTTCGGTGAGCGCGCGTTCTCGATCCTGTTGTTCCAGGATCTCTCGATCGTCCCGCTCATCACGATCGTCGCGGCGATGAGCCGCAATCCCGCCGACGCCAACGCGCCGCCCGGCTGGCTGCTCGCAATCTACACGGTGCTCGCGGTCGTCGGGCTCGTCGTCGCGGGCCGCTTTCTGCTTCGCCCGTTCTTCCGGCTGATCGGCAATCTCGGCGAGCGCGAGATGTTCGTCTTCGCGGGCCTTTTCACGGTCATCGCCAGCGCCGCGATCATGGAGTGGCTCGGACTGTCGACCGCGCTTGGCGCGTTCATCGCCGGCGTCATGCTCGCCGACAGCCCGTACCGGCACGAACTCGAAGCCGATGTCGAGCCGTTCCGATCGATCCTGCTCGGGCTGTTCTTCCTCGCGGTCGGCATGGTGCTCGATCTGAACGCGATCGCCGAGCGGCCGCTGTTCGTGATGGCGATGGCGGCCGCGCTCATCCTGACCAAGACCAGCGTGATCATGCTGATCGGGATGGCGTTCAGGATGACGTGGCGCCAGGCGTTCGCGCTCGGCCTGTTGCTGAGCCAGGGCGGCGAGTTCGGCTTCGTGCTGTTCGCGCAGGCGCAGGCCGGGCTGCTGATCGAACCGCAGGCGGCGAGCCTGTTCGGCGCAATCATCACGCTGTCGATGGCGACGACGCCGTTCCTGATGGGGATCACGCGCCGCTTCCGGACCGAGCCGGTCGCCAAGGGGCAGGAGCGCGACGGTCCCAAGGTCGATGGCGCGAACGCGATCATCGTCGGCTATGGGCGGTTCGGCCAGACGGTCGGCCAGATCCTGCTCGAGGAGGATATTCCGGTGACGCTGATCGACACCGATATCGAGATGATCGACATCGCGGGCGAGTTCGGCGCGAAGGTCTATTATGGCGACGGCACGCGGCTCGACCTGTTGCGCCAGGCGGGCGCGGCGGAGGCAGAGGTCATCTGTTTCTGCATGGACGGCGACCAGCTCGATCCCGCCACGATCGAGGGGGTGCACGAGGCGTTTCCCGACGCGGCGATCTATGTCCGCGCCTATGATCGGCGTGCGCTGGTCAAGCTGAAGAACACGTCGGCGAATGCGGTGGTCCGCGAAGTGCTCGAATCGGCGGTGAAGATGGCGCGGCTGGCGTTGCGCGGCCTCGATGTCGCGCCGGGCGATATCGATCGTGCGGAGGAAGCGTATCGGGCGCGCGACAAGGAACGGTTGCAGTTCCAGATCGACTCAGGCGACATCCGCGCGGCCCGCACCGAGACCGCGCAACGCTTTCCCTGGGGGAACGACCAGCCATGATCATCGTCATTCTCGCCGCCTTGTCGGGTGCGATCGCGGTCGCCGCCGGCGCGTTCGGCGCACATGGCGCGAGCGGTGCCGCCGCGGAGTGGCTGAAGACCGGCGCGCAGTACCAGCTCGTCCACGTCGTCGCGGCGCTGGTGGCGATCCGCATGGAGGCGCGCGGACCCGCCTGGCTGTTCGTGGCCGGCGCGGCGATCTTCGCGCTGACGCTCTATGCGATGGCGCTGGGGGCGCCGCGCTGGTTCGGGGCGATCACGCCGATCGGTGGCGCGCTGCTGATCGGGGGATGGCTGTGGCTCGCATGGCAGGCGCGGTCCTGATCGCGATCAGCGCAGTTCCTGCTGCCACAACCGGATCTGCTCGATAGGATCGGTCTCCGCCATCGCAGTCGCGACCGCGGTGCGATAGCCGCCGGGCCTTAGCCCGTAGCGCGCCAGGAACGCACGGCTGGCGTGGCTCTCGGTGACGAGCCCTGCGTCGAGCGCGATCTCGGCGAACGACCGTCGCTCGGCGGGGTTGGAGAGCGCGCGCCGGACCTGTTCGAGGCGTCGCGCGAGGATGAAGGCGGCAAGCCCCTGTTGCGGCCGCAGCAGTCGGTACAGCGTCGCACGCGACACGCCGGTCTCGGCAATTGCCGTCTCTGCATCGAAATCGGGATCCCCCAGCCGGCCGTCGACCAGCGTGCGAAGCTGGCTCAGTCGCCGCCCGTCGCGCCCGGCCTCGACGATGGTGTCGTGCAGGCCATAGGTTTCCAGCGCCACCTTCAGCAGCGTGCACAGCGCGGACGTCGCGGCCGGCAGCGACGAGGTCTTCATGTTGGGCAGGTTCGACAGCAGCGACTGGACGAAATCGGCGTAGAGCCGGCACTGGTCGGCGGTCAGCACCAGTCCGTGCAGCGCGCCGATCGGCCCGACGGTCTCCTCGATCCGGTCCTGCGCGATCGCGAGCGTCGCGACCCGCGCATCGCGCATCATGTTGCGCGTGGCACGGCTGACATCGACCAGCACGACCTCGCCCGCTTTGATGTCGCGGATGCCGTCGCCGATATCGACCTGCAACAGGCCCTCGAACACCAGCGTCACGGTCCAGTGCGTGAAACCGTCGCGGCCGACCCGCTGCTCGCCGCGGCTGTGGCTGATGTCGTTGAGGCGGCGATCGTAGAGCAGCGCGCGGTCCAGTCGCCAGGCTTCGAACGCGGCGCGCGGGTCTGGGCCGATCTGCGTGACGTCGGCGCCGAGCGCGTAGAGTGCCCGGTACCGATCGATCCGCTCGTTCGGCGGCAACGCCGCGCTGTCGAACGAAACGCGTTCGGGTGCCTCGGGCGCGGTCATGCCGTGCATCTTTGGTGATAGCGGGGCCGGACCGCCCAGACCGCCAGCGCGCAGACGCAGCTTGCGATCACGCCGGTGGTGAACAATGCGGCCCCGAGCGCCCCGGCGGCAGGAACAGTGCCGGCGCCGCCGCTTCCGGCGACGGTCGCCAGCACGCCTGTCAGCAGCGGTCCGACGCCGACGCCCACCAGCGTGACGAGCGCGAGAAAAATGCCGTTGACGGTCACGCGCGCCGAGACCGGGCTCAGCATCTGCACGCCGAACAGCCCGCAGAACGAGGCGATCCCGAGCGTGAGGTTCGCCATCGCCACGCCGACCACCGCCCCGGCGAGGCTGGGTGTCCAGACCAGCGCCGCGAGCGGCAGCAGCGTCGCGATCAGCCCGGTGAGCAGGATCGCCGGGACATGATCATGCCACCCGGTATAGCGGGTCATCAGCCAGCCGCCGGCGAGCTGGCCCGCGGGCGCCGCGATCAGCGTCACCCCGCCAAGCAGGATCGCCGCCTCGGCGGGCAGGAGACCGCGGTCGCGCACGAACAGCGTCGGCAGCCACGCGCCCATCGCCTGGATGAGCAGGACGGGCATGATCGCCGCCGCGAAATAGAGCGCGATCGTCGACCAGCGGACTTCGGCTGGCAGGGGATTCGTCGGCGGACCGTCGGGCAGGGGCTCGGCCGGGTCGATGCGCGCGGCGCTGCGGCGGATACCGAGGAGCAGCGGGAGCATCACGATGTTGGGCAACGCGGTGATCACGAAGAGCCACCGCCAATGCGCGACGCCGCTCAGCGGGTTGGCAGGATCGACGGGAGCGAGGACGGTCAATACCGACAGCAACGCGCCGATCGCCAGCAGCGCGGTGCTGCGCCCGATCGTCGAGCCGCTCGTGAAGACCGACAGCGCACGCGCGCGCCCGTCGGCGCCGGCGGTGTCGACGAGCCAGGCGATCGCCACCGGCACGAACATCGCCTGGCCGATGCCGAGCCCCGCCCGCGCCAGCATCAGCATGGTCGTGGATTGTGCCGCGCCAGTCACGAGCGTTGCCGCGGTCCAGACCACCACGCCGCCGATCAACCACCAGCGCGATGCCCGCCGCCCGCGCAGCATCGCCGCCAGTGCCAGCGCGGTGACGCCGTACGGCACGGCAAAGGCGGTCCCGATCAGCCAGCCCGCGCCGGCATCGGTCATCGGCAGGTCCAGGCGCATCAATGGCAACGCACCGCCGATCATGGTGCGATCGATGAAGGCGAGACAGTGCAGTATTGCCAATACGGTAATGATACGCCTGATGACCCACCCCCCCAGGCGTTCGATATATCCAATAATGACAGCGATCTGGCCCCGGTGGCGGCAGCGGTCAAGCCTTGCGGAGGCGCAGCCGGCAGGCGTGCCGCACCGCGCGGTGACTATTGTCCGGGCGATGCAGTAAACGCGAAATTGTCGCGGACGCGCGTTGCACGTCGCCCAGATCAGTCGCCTGTTCTTAAAGAACACAAAACCGTCGGAATTGAACCGATTTCATTGTCCAGGCGTCGCGTCGGTAAGTCTGTAGCTTCGCGATACGCGCAGCGATTTTGCGTGCGATCGAGGCGTTTCTCGACGGGGCGGTGGCCTGGGCGGGCATCGCGATGCGGTCGCGCTTCCCAACGCTTGCTCGCTGCCGCATGGGGATGCGGTGCAGGCGCCGTATCGCGTGCATGTGGCGCATGGCGGGGGATGGCATGACCGACGGAACGACACGACGGACACTGCTCGGCGCGATGGGCGCGACGCTCGCTTTTCCGATGGCGGCCGGACACGCCCGAACGGCGCGAAACGCGCCGACCCTGATCGCGGGTACCTACGCCCGCGAGGGCGGCAAGGGCCTGTACCCGATCGGCGATAATGGCGATCGGTGGCGGGTCGGGATGCCGGTCGACGGCATTGCGGATGCGTCGTTCGGGATCGGCGGTGGGCCCGGCGGGATGTGGTATCTGGTGCGCGAGCAGGCGCAGGGCGAGGTGTCCGCCTACGCCCCCGGCTGGGTCCGGCGCGCGACGGTATCGTCCGGGGGCGCGGATCCGTGCCACGTCGCGCTCGATCGCCAATCCGCCTGCCTCGCAGTCGCGAACTATTCGAGCGGCAGCGTCGCATTCTTCCCGCTCGACCGGCAGACCGGGGCGCCCGCATCCCCCAGCGTGTTCCGCCATGCCGATGCGGACAGCTTCGCCAGTGCAGGCAAGGATCATGAACGCCAGGAGGCACCGCACGCGCATTGGGTCGGCTTCAGCCCTGACCGTCGCTGGCTGCACGCGGTCGATCTCGGCGCCGACGCGATCTTCGCCTATCGGTTCGATCCGGTGACGCGCAGCGTGGCGCCGCCGGTGGTCGCGTGGCGTGCGCCGGCAGGGGCGGGGCCGCGGCACATGGCGCGGCATCCCCGGCAGCCGCTGGCCTATGTCGTGTGCGAACTGTCGAACGCGCTGCACACGCTCGATGCGCGCAAGGACGGGACGTTCGTCGGTCGCCACAGCCTCTCGACACTGCCCGCCGGGCATCGCGGCGCGTCGCAAGCCGCGCATATCGCGATCGATCGCGCTGGCAAGCGGATCTATGTCTCGAACCGCGGGCATGACAGCATCGCGGTGTTCGCGCTCGATGCGGCCGGCGTGCCGTCGCTGATCCAGCATATCGCGAGCGGCGGGCATTGGCCGCGCGTCTTCGCACTGCTCGACGACGAGCGTCAGCTGGTCGTCGGCAATGAGCGATCGGGGACGCTGGCGGTGTTCCGGATCGCCGCCGATGGTCGCCTTGCCCCCACCGGCGAGACGCTGTCCGTACCCGGCGTCGTGTTCCTCGGGCGACGGGGCTAGGCACGCCCCCGCCTTTGCGAATAGCGCGCAATCTCCTATGTTTGCAGAGACCGGAGACCCGATATTGGCGCGCCGGTCGACAGAAAGGAGTGCCAGTTGGCACACGACGACGATCTTCCGCCACTGGCACGGACTGGAATCGAAGGGCTCGACGATATCCTCAATGGCGGGCTGACCCCGGACCGGATGTATCTGGTCGAGGGGACGCCCGGCACCGGCAAGACCACGCTTGGCCTGGGGTTTCTTCTCACCGGCGTCGCGGTCGGCGAGGTCGGGCTGTATATCACGCTCGCCGAGACCGAGGTCGAGCTGCGCGCGGTGGCCCGGACGCATGGCTGGTCGCTCGACCCACTCGTGCTGTTCGAGATGGTGCCCGTCGACGGCTTCAGCGAGGATCACGAACAGACGCTGTTGCACCCGAGCGAGGTCGAGCTCGGCGAGACGATCCGTGACATGATGGCGAAGGTCGACGAGATCCGGCCTTCGCGGATCGTCATCGACAGCCTGTCCGAACTGCGCCTGCTCGCGCAGAGCCCGATCCGCTATCGCCGCCAGATCCTCGCGCTCAAGCACTTCTTCTCGACGCGCGACTGCACCGTGCTGTTCCTTGACGACAAGAGCGGCAGCGGGGGCGACCTGCAGCTGCACAGCATCGCGCATGGCGTCGTTTCGCTCGAGCAGACGCTGTCCGGGTTCGGTGCGCAGCGGCGGCGGCTCCACGTCGTCAAGATGCGCGGTGTCCGCTACCGCGGCGGCTATCATGATTTCGAGATCGAGCGGGGTGGACTGCGCGTCTATCCCAGGCTGGTCGCGTCGGAGCATAGCGCACCCTATTCCGACGAGGCGATGTCGACCGGGTCGAGCGAACTCGATGCGTTGCTGGGCGGCGGGCTGATCCCCGGCACCGCCACGCTGCTGACCGGCCCAGCGGGCGTCGGCAAGACGACCGCCTCGGTGCAGAGCATGATCGCCGCGCTCAAGCGCGGCGATCGCGCCGCCTATTTCCTGTTCGACGAACGACTGCCGACGTTGCTCAAGCGCAGCGCCGCGCTGGGCATGGACCTGGCGCCGTTCGTCGACTGCGGCCAGCTGGCATTGCGCGCGATCGATCCTGCCGAAATGTCGCCGGGGGAGTTTTCGAACGCGGTCCGTGCCGCGGTCGAGGTGCACGGCGCCAAGGTCGTCGTGATCGACAGCCTCAACGCGTATCTGCAGGCGATGCCGAACGAGCAGTTCCTCGTCCTGCAGATGCACGAGATGCTCACCTATCTCGGGCAGAAGGGGATCGTCAGTCTGCTGATCCTAGGGCTGCACGGAATCACGGGCGATATCCGGTCCGATGTCGACCTGAGCTATCTGTCCGACACGATCGTCCAACTGCGCTATTTCGAGGCGCATGGCGAAGTCCGTCAGGCGATTTCGGTGATCAAGACCCGCACCGCGCGGCACGAAAGGACGATCCGGGAGTTTCAGATCGGTAGCAGTGGATTGCATGTCGGCGAACCGCTGCGGCAATTCCAGGGCGTCCTGGCTGGCGTACCGACATTCTCCGGTGAAGGAACGACGTTGATGGCAAGCCGGATCAGGACCGAGGACCCACAGCGTTAGCATGCAGGACCGCGTGCTGATCCTTGCCCCGCGCGGCCGCGATGCGGCGATCGCGGCGGACCTGCTGTCGCGGAACGCGATCGTCGCGACGATCTGCGCCGACCAGGCCGCGCTGGTGCACGCGTTGCAGGACGGGGCGGGCGCGGTGATGCTCACCGAGGAGGCGCTGACGGTGGAGGATTCCACCGCGCTGACCGACTGGGTCGCGGCGCAGCCGGGCTGGGCGGATATTCCGTTCGTTGTGCTCGCTAACGGCACCCGCGCCCCGCGGACGGTGCGCGCGACCGAAAGGCTGCGCGACCTGGGCAGCGTCGTACTGCTCGAACGGCCACTGCATGCGGAGGCGATGCTCGGCGCGATCCGTTCCGCGCTAACCGCGCGCAGCCGGCAATATGAACTGCGCGACGTCGCGGTGACGCTGGAACGCGCGGTCGAGGATCGCACCGCGGAACTTCGGCTGGCGCGCGAGAGCCTCGAAATTGCGCTCGACGCGGCCGGGATGGGCAGCTGGGATTTCGACCTGAAGAGTGGCGAGACCCGCCGGACGCAGCGGCACGATGATATCTTCGGCTATCCTCAGGGCACAGCGCGGTGGAACCTCGAGACCTTCCTCGACCATGTCGATCCGCGGCAACGTGCGGACGTGAAGCGTGCGGTGGACGAGGCGTGGCGCGCCGGGACGCTCGATCTCGAATGCAGTATCGATGCGGCGGACGGCGTCAAGCGCTGGGTCGTCCTCAAGGGGCGCGTCCGCCACGACGACAGCGGCACCGCGGTACGGATGTCGGGCGTCATCTCCGACGTGACCGACCGCAAGGAAGCTGATGCGCAGCTTGCCCAGGCGCAGAAGATGGATGCGATCGGCCAGCTGACCGGCGGCGTCGCGCATGATTTCAACAATCTGCTGACTCCGATCGTCGGCAGCCTCGATCTGATGCGGCGGCGGCACAAGGACGACGAGCGGACGCAGCGGATGATCGGCGGCGCGCTCCAGGCGGCCGAGCGCGCGGCGACGCTGACGCAGCGCCTGCTCGCCTTCGCGCGGCGTCAGGCGTTGCAGCCGCGCGCGGTCGATATCGGTGCGCTGATCGATGGGCTGGTCGACCTGATCCGCCGCTCGCTCGGGCCGTCGATCACGGTCGTGCTGGAGGTGCCGCGGCATCTGTCGTCGGCCCGCGTCGATCCGAACCAGCTCGAACTCGCGTTGCTCAACCTGGCGATCAACGCGCGCGACGCAATGCCGGGGGGCGGGCGCCTGACGCTGTCGGTCGGTGAATCGGTGGTCGACGATCGCAACACGGTCGGCCTGGCGGCGGGCAGCTATATCCGGCTGACCGCGGCCGATACCGGGATCGGGATGGACCGCGCGACGCTCGCGCGCGCGACCGAGCCGTTCTTCTCGACAAAGGGCGTGGGCAAGGGCACCGGGCTCGGCCTGTCGATGGTTCACGGCCTCGCCGCGCAATCGGGCGGGACGCTGCGGCTGACCAGCGAGCCGGGGGCGGGAACCGCGGTCGAACTGTGGCTGCCCGCGACCTCCGAGACGCCCGTCGACATGGTCGAGAGCGCGTCGGAACCCGTGCCCGCGCGACACGGCGCCAAGGTGCTGCTGGTCGATGACGAGGATGTCGTGCGCGCCGCGACCGCGGACATGCTGCGCGACATCGGCTATGTCGTGATCGAGATGTCGTCGGCGAGCCAGGCGCTGTCGGCGATCCGCTCGGGCGTCGATGCCGACATCGTGGTGACCGACTATCTGATGCCGGGGATGACCGGCGGCCAGCTGATCGGCGAACTGCGCGCATCGGGCAACCGCACGCCCGCGTTGCTGGTGACCGGTTATGCAGCGGCGGGCGAAGACGTTCCCGACGACGTCATCCGGCTCGCCAAGCCGTTTCGCCAGGTCGATCTCGCCGCGCGCGTCGACGAACTGCTGCGCCAGTCGCCGGCGGGCCGGCCGAAGCTGCGCGCGGTCGACTAGGCCTCAGCGCATCATCCGCGCGATCGTCTTCGCCGCGGCCGCGCCATAGGGCGGCTTGAGTCCGGCGAGCTTCGCTATGTCGAGCCGCGATTGCTTGAACACCGCGCGCGCGTGGCTGAACGTGCGGAAGCCCTCTATGCCGTGATAGGCGCCCATCCCCGACGGACCGCTGCCGCCGAACGGGAGATCCTCCATCGAGATGTGGAAGATCACGTCGTCGAGCGTCACCCCGCCCGAGATCGTCCGGTCGAGCACGCGGCGGCGGTCGCCCTCGTCGTTGCCGAAAAAATAGAGGCCGAGCGGGCGGTCGCGGCGGTTCACCTGCGCGATCGCGTCGTCGATTCCGTCATAGCGGCGGATCGGCAGGACGGGGCCGAAGATCTCCTCCTGCATCACGATCATGTCGTCGGTCGCGTCGCGAACGATGTGCAGCGGCATCTTCCGCGAGTTGGCGGCGCCGAAATCCTCGTTCGCCGGGTTCACGACCTCGACCGTCGCACCCTTCGCGCGCGCGTCGGCGATCCAGTCGGTGAGGCGCTGGTGGTGCCTATCGTTCACGACCGAGGTGTAGTCGGGGTTGGCGAGCAGCGTCGGGTACATGGCGCTGGCGGCCGCCCTGATGCCGTCGACGACTTTGGCCTCGTCCACCGCGGGGACGAGCATGTAATCGGGCGCGAGGCAGATCTGCCCGGCGTTCATCATCTTGCCGAGCGTCACGCGTTCGGTCGCGCGCGCGATATCCGCCGAGGCGCCGAGGATGACGGGCGACTTGCCACCGAGTTCGAGCGTGACGGGCGTCAGATTGTCCGCGGCGGCGTGGAGGATGTGGCGGCCGATCGCGGTCGCGCCGGTGAAGATGAGATGATCGAACGGCAGCGCGGCGAACGCCTTGCCGACGTCCGGTCCGCCCGAGACGATCGCGACTTCCTCCGGCGCGAAATAGCGGCCGACGATCTCTTCGAACAGCGCGGCGGTGGCGGGCGTGTATTCGCTCGTCTTCGCCATCGCGCGATTGCCCGCGGCGAGCACGCCCGCGAGCGGCGCCATCAGCAGGTTCACGGGGAAATTCCACGGCGCGATGATGCCGATCACGCCCTTGGGCTGATATTCGACCCACGCCTTCGCGCCGAGCAGCCCGAGCGGGAACTGCACCGGCCGGCGGTCGCGTTGCATCCAGCGGTCGAGATGCTTGGCAGCGTGCGCGATCGGCGCGAGCGATGCGCCGATATCGGTCATCATCGTCTGCTCACGGCTACGATGGCCGAAATCCTCCGACACCGCATCGCAGAACCGCACCGCATTGTCCTTCACCATCGCCGCCGCGCGCTTCAGCCGGTCAAGGCGGACGGCCTTGGTGACCGGCATCTCGGCCATGAACGCGTCACGCTGGGCGGTGAGGATGGTGTGCATGTCGGTCATTCGGGCGTCCCAAGATGGATATGTCGGATAGCTTCAACAGCGTCAGTTTCAATGCGCGGGCTCGGGCGGCGCATATTGATGGACGAACCTGAGCGTGAAGCCTGTTTCGCCGGCAGCGCGTCGCTTCGGGTCGCTTATGCTCTGCTCGAAGAAAAACAGCGACTCCTGCGTTTTATTCGGAAGAGTGCGGGCCTCGCCGACTGCGCGGATATGGATGTCGTTCTGATCGGCTTTCATCGGGTCGATTGGCGAAAACCCGCCAATGGCAGCTTCGTACGTGTCCGCGATAGCGCGGTAAGCATCCATGTTGCCGACGTCGGCCGCACTCCAGCGCACCGAGCAAGCATGGAACGGGGGATACTCGATCCACAATGTGGCACCACCATCGCTAAGGTCCCAAGCACGTGCCGGATCGTCCCGCATCGTCACTTTGACGTCGGACTGGGACAGCTCCCGCGCTCCTCGCGCTACCATCATCGCTTCGACGGCCTTATCGTCAGGAAAACGCTCGAGGCAGATATCCTGATACAATTTGGTCAACCGTAGGACGCGCTCGTCTGCCGGCGTAGCGGCGGTCGTCATCAGCAAAGTCAGCAAGATCGACATCGCGTTCCCTGTTTAACCCGGCAGCATCCCCCCGGACCAGCGCGGTATTGCCGACAATCTACACACCCGGATATCCGAAGCGAGACTTTCACGCCCCCACCGGCAGATCCCGGAACGCCTGATCCTTGTCGACGCGGATCTCGCCAGGCAGGCCTAAAACGCGTTCGGCGATGATGTTCTTGAGGATCTCGTCGGTGCCGCCTGCGATTCGCAGGCCCGGCGCCCACATCGTCGCGGCGTGGAACGCGCCCTTCAACGGGGTCAGCGCGGGGTCGGCGATGATGCCGTATTGATCGCCCGCCTCGACCGCGGTGTTGCCGATCGCCTGCAACTGGTTGGCCGCGACGATCTTGCCGATCGAGCTTTCGGGGCCGGGCACCTGGCCCTTCGACAGCGCGGTGATCGTCCGCATCCGCGTGTTGCGCAGGCCCTCCGATTGCACCCACCAGTCGGCGAGCTGCTGGCGGAACGCGGCGTCCTTGAGCAGCGGGCCATCCGCGCCGTTCGCCTGCGCTGCAAAGGCGAGGATGTCCTCGGGGCCCACGCCGCCCCCCGTTCCGATCGCCAGACGCTCGTTCATCAGCGTGAACAGCGCGACCTTCCAGCCGCTATCGACCGGGCCGAGGCGCTGCGTATCGGGGATGCGGACGTCGGTGAACCAGACCTCGTTGAAGTTCGAGCCGCCCGACATCTGGTGGATCGGCCGGATCTCGATCCCCGGCGCCTTCAGGTCGAGCCAGAACATCGTCAGGCCCTGGTGCTTGGGCACGTCGGGGTTGGTGCGGACCAGGACGATCCCGTAATCGCTGTAATGCGCGCCCGAGGTCCAGACCTTCTGGCCGTTGACCACCCAGTCGGCGCCGTCACGCACCGCGCGCGTGCGGATCGCGGCGACGTCGGAGCCGCCGGCGGGTTCGGAGAAGAGCTGCGACCAGATCTCGTCGCCGCGCACCGCGGGGCCGACGAAGCGCGCCTTGGTCGCATCGTCGGCATAGGCCATCACGGTCGGCACGCACATGCCGAGCCCGATCGTGAAATAGCCGCCATCGACCGCGTGGCGCGCCTCCTCCTGGCCGAAGATGACGCTCTCGATCGGCGTGCCGCCGCCGCCGCCCCATTCGCGCGGCCAGGTGATGCACGCATAGCCGCCCGCCGCTTTCCGCGCCTGCCAGGCCTTCGCCTTGGTCATGTCGTCGGGATAGTGGCCCGCCTCGTGTTCGGCGATGTTCGTATCGAGCCACGCGCGGGCCTCGGCGCGGTAGGTGGCTTCGTCGTCGCTGTCCTTGAAGTCCATATACTGCTCCGATCAGGCGGCGTTGCGCATTTCGAGTTGGCCGACGAGGCGTTCGCGCCACGCCGCAGGCGCGCCCGCGACGAGCGCGAGCTGGCGCGAGCGGCGGTAATAGAGGTGGCAGTCGGACTCCCAGGTAAAGCCCATCCCGCCATGCGTCTGGATATTCTCCTTCGACGCAAACCAATAGGCGTCGGACGCGGCGACGCGCGCGGTGGCGGCGGCGAGCGGCAGTTCGGCGGCGTCCGCGTTCAGCGCCCATGCGCCGTAATAGGCGTTGGAGCGCGCGAGTTCGGTCTTCACATACATGTCGGCGAGCTTGTGCTTGATCGCCTGATACCCGCCAATCTGTCGCCCGAACGCGTAGCGATCGAGCGCATAACCCTTCGCCATTTCGAGACAGCGATCCGCGCCGCCGAGCTGTTCGAACGCGAGCAGCACCGCCGCGCGGTCGAACACCGCCTGCATCGCGGTAATGCCGTCGTCGGTGCCGAGCCGTTCGCAGGGGGCGTCGGTGAAGGTGAGGCGCGCCGCACTGCGCGTCGGGTCGAGCGTTTCGAGGACTTCAGCGACCACGCCTGCACCCTTCTCGACGAGGTAGAGCCCGTCGCGCGCGAGGACGACGATCAGGTCAGCGACGTCGCCGTCGGTAACGGGGATCTTCCCGCCCGTGAGCGTGCCGCCGGAGACGGTGGTGCGGATCGATCGCGCGGTGACGGGGCCTGCGCCTTCGGACGTCGCGAACGCGCCGATGACGTCGCCCGCCGCGATCCGGGGCAGCCACTTCACCTTCTGCGCGTCGCTGCCGTAGAGGAGGAGCGCCTCGGCGACGAAATACACGGTCGAGGCGAACGGGATCGGCGCGCAGGCCCGCCCGAGTTCCTCGGCGATCGCGCAGAGTTCGATATGGCCGAGCCCGAGCCCGCCAAATTCCTCGGGGATCGCCGCGCCAAGCCAGCCCTGCGCGCCGACTGCCTTCCACAATGCCGCATCATAGGCGATGCCGGGATCGTCGAGCACCGCGCGGACGCGGTCGCTGCCGCACTGCGCGGCCAGGAACTTGCGCGCCTCGTCCTTCAGGAATTTCTGGTCGTCGGAATAATCGAAGTTCATGCAGGGTCCTTCGCATGCGCCCAATATTCGTCGCGGAGCAGGCGCTTGTAGAGCTTGCCCGTCTCGTGCCGCGGCAACGCGTCGCGGAAGTCGATGCGGCGCGGGGCTTTCACATGGCTGAGGTTCGCGCGCGCGAACGCGCTGAGTTCGGCGGCGAGCTGCTCGCGGTCCTCGGACGGATCGGCGGGGCAGACGATTGCGACCACCCGTTCGCCCATCTCGTCGTCGGGCGCGCCGATCACCGCCACGTCAGCGACCTTCGGGTGCGTGACGAGGAGATTCTCGATCTCGGCGGGGTAGATGTTCACCCCGCCCGAGATGATCATGAAGCTCTTGCGATCGGTGAGATAGAGATAGCCCTCCTCGTCGAGCCAGCCGACATCGCCGAGCGTCGTCCAGCCCTGCGCGTTGGCGGCCTCCGCGGTCCGTGCGGGATCCTTGTGATATTCGAACGCGCCACCGCCCGCGAAATACACGTCGCCTTCCGCGCGTGGTGGGAGCGCGTTGCCGTCTTCGTCGCAGATCATCGTCTGCGCGGTCAGGTTGCGGCCGACCGAGCCCTTGTGCGTCAGCCATTCCGCGCTGGAGATTGCGCAGAACCCGTTGCCTTCGGTGCCGGCATAATATTCGCCGATGATCGGGCCCCACCAGTCGATCATCGCCTGCTTGACCGGGATCGGGCAGGGGGCGGCCGCGTGCCAGACCGCCCTCAGCGACGAACCGTCGTAGCGCCCGCGGATTTCGGGCGGGAGTTTCAGCAACCGGATGAAATGCGTCGGCACCCATTGCGCGTGCGTGACCCGGTAGCGCTCGATCGCGGCAAGTGCTTCTTCGGGATCGAAATGCTCCATCACGACGATGGTGCCGCCGACCTGCTGCACCGCCATCGACCAGCGCAGCGGGGCCGCGTGATAGAGCGGCGCGGGCGAGAGATAGACCATCTCCGGCGTGAAGCCGTACAGCCCCTTGCCGAGCATCACGAGCGGCGAGACATTGGTCCCGAACGGTTCGTCGGACAGCGCGTGCTTGACGCCCTTGGGCTTGCCGGTGGTGCCCGACGAGTAGAGCAGGATGCCGCCCGGGGACGGATCGGCGATCGGCGTCGCGGGCATCGCGTCGCGCGCGCCCTCGTACGCGTCATAGCGGTCGATCGCCCCGTCGACCATGTAGCGCCGGACGTCAGGCAGCAGGGGGACGAGCCCCGCCGCGACTCCGGCGCATCCCTGGCTCGCGATCAGCACCCGGCAATCGCCGTCGTCGATGATGTACGCCGCCTCACCCGCGGTCAGCTTCGACGACAGGCACGTGCAATAGACACCGGTACGCTCGGCGGCCCACATCACCTCGAGATAGCGCGGCGAATTGTCCATCAGCACCGCGATGCCGTCGCCGCGTTTCAGCCCGAGCGACCGGAGCAGATGTGCGCCCTGGTTCGCGCGCGCGTCGAGGTCGGCATACGTCACCATTTCACCCGTCGCCGCCATGATATAAGCGGGTTTGTCGGGCGTGGTCAGCGCATGCGCGACCGGGTGCATCAGACGCGCTCGATGATGATCGCCGGCGCCATCCCGCCGCCCGCGCACATCGTCACGAGCCCGCGCTTCAGGTCGCGGCGTTCGAGCTCGTCGAGGATCGTCCCGATCAGGATCGCGCCGGTCGCGCCGATCGGATGGCCAAGCGCGATCGAGCCGCCATTGACGTTCACCTTGTCGCGATCGAGCTTCAGGTCGCGGATGAACTTCTCGGCGACCACCGCGAACGCCTCATTGATCTCCCACAGGTCGATGTCGTCGACCGTGAGCCCGGCCTTCGCCAGCACTTTGCGCGCGGCGGGGACGGGGGCGTTGAGCATCAGCGTCGGGTCGTCGCCCATGTTCGCCATCGCGACGATCCGCGCGCGGGGTTTCAGCCCGTGCTTCGCGGCATAATCGGCGCTGGCGAGCAGGATCGCGGCGGCGCCATCGACCACGCCTGACGAATTGCCGGCATGATGGACGTGCGCGATCTCCAGATCGGGATAGCGGCGGTTGATCTGCTTGCGGTACGTCGTGCCCTTGTCGTCGAGCGGCACGTCGGCGATCCCGGCGAACGAGGGGCGCAGCGCAGCGAGACCCTCGGCGGTCGTATCGGGCCGCGGATATTCGTCCTTCTCCAGGACCAGCGCGCCGGTAGCGTCGGTGACGGGGACGAGGCTGCGATCGAACCGCCCTTCGGCGATCGCCACCGCCGCCCGGCGCTGGCTTTCCAGCCCGAGCGCTTCGAGCGTCTCGCGGTCGATCCCCTCGATACTCGCGATCGCATCGGCGCAGATGCCCTGGTTCGACTGCGGGTGCGCCGTGTCGAGCCTGGCGTTGCCCGAGCCGATCCCGAGCGGCCGTTTGCCCGCCGCCATGTCGTCCTGCATCATCGTTGTGGTCAGCGACATCATCTCGGTGCCGCCGGCGATGACGAGGTCTTCCATCCCGCTCATGATCTGCGCCGCCGCGAAGTTCACCGCGGTGATCCCGCCGCCGCAGAACCGGTCGAGCGTCGTCCCGCTCGCCTTGACATCGTACCCCGCATCGAGTGCCGCCATCCGGCCGAGATCGCCGCTCTGTTCGCCGCGCTGAGTCGAGGTCGACCAGATGATGTCGTCGATGTCGCCGGTATCAAGATGGTTGCGCTCGGCGATCGCCTTGAGCACGGTCGCGGCGAGGTGTTGCGGGTGCATATGCGCGAGCGCGCCCTTGCCGGTCTTGCCGATCCCGCGCGGGGTACGGACGGCGTCGATGATGAATGCCTCGGCCACATCGCTCTCCTGTTGCACCCGCCGGTCTGCTCCGATCGTAGTGCCTGATGCCGGATTGCATCCGGCTTCGTTGCGACGTAACATTCGTTATGGGGGTTGGCTTGTCAAGCATGGTATTGATGGAAGCGGTAGCAGTACCGCGGGGCGATCTGGCGCCGCGCGATTGGTTGGAGATCGGGCTGTCGTCGCTCAAGACGGGCGGGCTACGCGCGCTGAAACTGCGCAGCCTGGCGCTGGCGCTTGGGGCGTCTACCGGAAGCTTCTACCATCATTTCAAGGATTTCGATGGCTATCACGCGGCGCTCGCGGGGTATTTCGTCGAGGCACATATCGATCCGCTGGTCGCCAAGCTGACCGCGTCGGACTTGCCGCCGGTCGAGCGGATCCGCGCGTTCGCCGATCATGTCCGCGATCACGACATGGCGCATCTGGCGCTGGCAATGCGCGCCTGGGCGCGGAGCGACGCGCGCGCGGCGGCGGCGATCCGCGAGCATGACGACAAGGTCATGGCGTTTCTCGTCGAGCAGTTGACCGCGCACGGGTTCGACCCGGTCGAAGCCGGGATCCGTGCCTATGCGCTGCTGGCGATCGGTCTCAGCGAACTGCATCCGGACGAGGCGATCGACCGCGACGTGCTGCGCCGCGGGTTGCTAACGCTGCTGTGCGAGCGCTAGCCTGATACCAGACCGCGACTCCGTACAAAAAGCGGAGCGCGAACAGGAGGATGTGGGCATGCAGACGTATGACTATGTGATCATCGGCGCTGGCTCGGCCGGCTGCGTGCTCGCCGCCCGGCTCACCGAGGATCCCGACGTGACGGTACTGCTGCTCGAGGCGGGCGGGCGCAACGACGGCGTGCTGGTGCGGATGCCCGCAGGGGTCGGCGAACTCATCAAGAGCAAGAATGCGAGCAACTGGGGCTTCTCGACCGAGCCAGAGCCGCATCTCGACAACCGTCGGCTGTGGTGGCCGCGCGGCAAGGGGCTGGGCGGCAGCTCGTCGATCAACGGCATGATCTACACGCGGGGGCACCCCCAGGATTACGACGAGTGGCGGCAGATGGGGCTGCCGGGCTGGTCGTTCGACGACGTGCTGCCCTATTTCAAGCGACTCGAAGGGCATCATCGCGGGGACTGTGATCTGCACGGTGGCGGCGGGCCGCTGACGATCTCGGGCGGCGAGTCCGATAGCCCGTTCTACGACGCGCTGGTCGAGGCGGGGCGGCAGGCTGGCTATCCCGTCACCGAGGACTTCAATGGCGCGAGCCAGGAGGGGTTCGGGCGCTACGACCTGACCGTCGCGGACGGGAAGCGTTGGAGCACGGCGGCGGCGTATCTGCGGCCGGTGCTGGCGCGGCGCAACCTGACCTGCGTCACCGGCGCGCGGACGACCCGGATCCGGATCGACAAGGGACGCGCTGTCGGCGTCGACTATGTGCTCGACAAGGGCGCACGGGCGGAGAGCGTTACGGCGACGCGCGAGGTGCTGTTGTGCGCCGGCGCGGTGCAGTCGCCGCAGATCCTCCAGCTGTCGGGGATCGGCGATCCCGACCGGCTGACCGCGGCGGGGATCGGCGTGGTCCACGCGCTCCCCGGCGTGGGCGAGAATCTGCAGGATCATCTCGACGTCGTGATGAACTGGACGTCGCGCGGGCTGCGGACCGGCTATGCGATGACCAAGGGTATCGGGATGCTCGGCGTGGGGCTCAATTACCTGCTGCGCGGGAAGGGCGCGGGGCGGCAGCAATTCCTCGAGGCGGGCGCGTTCGTGTCGTCGCGCGAGGGGTTGTCGCGCCCCGACGTGCAGATCCATGCGGTGCTCGCGATCATGCAGGATCACGGCAAGGTGAAGGCAACCGCGGACGGCTTCACGCTGCATCTCTGCCAGTTGCGGCCCGAGAGCCGGGGGCGGATCGGGGTGGCCTCGGCGGATCCGTTCGCCGATCCGGTGATCGCCGCCAACTATCTGGCGACCGCGGAGGATCGCCGGGTAATGCGGGCATGTATCGGCATCGGTCGCGATGTCGCGCGGCAGGCGGCGCTCGATCCGTATCGTGCCGGGGAATTGTCGCCGGGCGAGGACGTGCGGACCGACGACGAGATCGACGCCTGGGTGCGGCGGACCGCGGAGACGATCTACCACCCGGTGGGGACGTGCAAGATGGGCACCGCGGACGACGCGCTGGCGGTGGTCGACGCGACGCTGGCGGTGCGCGGGCTGCAGGGGTTGCGGGTCGTAGATGCATCGGTGATGCCGACGCTGATTGGATCGAACACCAACGCGCCGACGATCATGATCGCGGAAAAGGCGGCGGACATGATCCGGGGGCGGCAATTGGCGAGGGCGGCTTAGGAACGCTCCCTTCGCCAAAACACCACCCCGGCGGAGGCCGGGGTCCAATTGGGAAGGCCGCAGTAACGGCGCGCAATTCTCAGCCAGTACCGTCCCCCAATTGGGCCCCGGCCTCCGCCGGGGTGGTGGGATGGTTCGACGTGCGGTGGAGACCTCCGTCATCCTGCGCCATCCCCCTGTTCCCGTCATCCTGACGAAAGTCAGGATCCAGAGCCACGAACGATATCGCTTGTGATCCTAGATCCTGACTTTCGTCAGGATGACGGGGAATGGGCGGCTCGGCCCGCCGTTACCGCGGCGCCATCCGGATCGCGCCATCCAGCCGCACGTCCTCGCCATTGAAATACCCGCATTCGATCATCGTCAGCGCGAGCTGCGCAAATTCCTCCGGCCGCCCCAACCGCTTGGGAAACGGCACCGACGCCGCCAGCGCATCGCGCACCGGCTGCGGTGCCGCGGCCAGCAGCGGCGTGTCGAAGATCCCCGGCAGGATCGTATTCACCCGGATCCCCTCGCTCATCAGGTCGCGCGCGATCGGCAAGGTCATGCCGACCACCCCCGCCTTCGACGCGGAATAGGCCGCTTGCCCCATCTGGCCGTCCTCCGCCGCCGCACTCGCCGTATTCACGATCGCCCCACGCTCGCCGTCGCCGCCGGGCTCCAGCGTCAGCATCCCCGCTGCCGACTTGGCGATGCAGCGGAACGTGCCGACCAGGTTGATCTGGATGATCCGGTCGAACGCATCGAGCGGGAAATGCTTGATCGAGCCGTCCTGCTTCGATCGCCCCGCGGTCTTCGCCGCATTCCCCGTGCCCGCGCAATTGACCAGGATCCGCTCCTGCCCATGCGCCGCGCGGGCCGCCGCAAACCCCGCATCGACGCTGTCGTCCGACGTCACGTCGACCTTGCAGAACACCCCGCCAATCTCGTCGGTCAGCGCCTCGCCCTTGTCCGCCTGGAGATCGAAGATCGCGACCTTCACCCCCTTGGCGGCCAGCGCGCGTGCGGTGGCGGCGCCGAGGCCCGACGCGCCGCCGGTCACGACGGCAGCACATTTTGCGAGGTCCATGCATCTCTCCTGTCAAAGCCCCGAGATCCGCGCCCCGGTTGCAGAACAATAGTTATGCCCGTATTCGAGGCTTGCCAAGCCGGCATGTCGAACAGGAATCCGAAGATGACTGAAGCCGTCCTGGACAATGCCAGCCCGCATTGGCTGCCACGCCAGCCCAAGAGCGCGCTCGATCACATTCCCGGCAACGACGGCTGGCCGATCGTCGGCAATACGTTCCGCCTGCTCGCCGACCCCACCGGCTTTGCGCAGCGGATGGTCGCGCGGTACGGGCCGGTCTATCGTAACACGGCGCTTGGCGGCACCAGCGTCATGCTGCTCGGGCCCGACGCGAACGAGCTGATCCTGTTCGATCGCGACAAGACTTTCTCGTCCGAACAGGGCTGGGGCCCGCTCCTCAACCTGCTGTTCCCGCGTGGCCTGATGCTGATGGATTTCGAGCAGCACCGCGCCGACCGGAAAACGCTGTCGGTGGCGTTCAAGCCCGAGCCGATGCGGCACTACGCGACCGAACTCGATGCGGGAATCGCGGCTGCGATCGGCGGCTGGGCCGGTCAGACGGTGCGCTTCTACGATGTGGTCAAGACACTCACGCTAGATCTCGCCGCGACCAGCTTCCTCGGCGTGCCGCTGGGGGCGGAGGCGGACCGGATCAATCAGGCGTTCGTCGACGAGGTGCAGGCGAGCGTCTCGCCGATCCGCAAACCCTGGCCGGGCACGCAGATGCGCAAGGGCGTGAAGGCGCGTGCCTATCTCATCGACTTTTTCGAGCGCGAGATCCCCGCGCGACGCATCGGCGACGGGCAGGATTTCTTCTCGCAATTCTGCCGCGCGACCGATGACGACGGCGCGCCGCTGACCGCGCTGGCGATCGCCGACCATATGAATTTCCTGATGATGGCGGCGCACGACACGATCACCTCGTCTGCCACCAGCCTCGTCATGCTGCTCGCGCGCAACCCGGACTGGCAGGAGCGGTTGCGCGCCGAGGTCGCGACGCTGGATACGGCGCTGCCGCTGACCGAGCAGCTCGATCGCCTCGTCCTCACCGAATATGCGTTCAAGGAATCGCTGCGGATGATGCCACCGGTCCCGTCGATCCCGCGCCGCGCGCTGAAGCCGTTCCGCTTCGGCGGGTTCGACATCCCGGCGGGGACCAGCGTCGGCGTCGGCATCACCTATACGCACCACATGGCGGAATACTGGCCCGATCCCGACCGGTTCGATCCGCTGCGCTTCACGCCCGAGGCGTCGAAGGGGCGCCACCGGTTCGCGTGGGTGCCGTTCGGCGGCGGCGCGCATATGTGCATCGGGCTGCATTTCGCGACGATGCAGATGCGGCTGCTGATCGCGCATCTGCTAACGCGCTACCGGATCGAGGCGGCGGCGGGCAGCGGCGATGCGTGGCAGGTCTTCCCGATTCCGCGCCCGAAGGACGGGCTACCGGTGACGTTCGTGCCGCTTGCCACCACGTAATATGATGTCATCTTCGCGCGGTTCATTCGAAGGAGCCGCCCGTTGCGCTTGACCCTTGCCTTTCTTCTGCTGGCGACGACGCCGGCATTCGCGCAACACCAGCCGACCGCACCGCTATCCGAAGGTCCCACACGCAGTTTCACCGGCAGTGACCTGTTCGGCCTGACGATCGTGGCGGACCCGCAGATCAGCCCGGACGGCAAGACGATCGTCTATGTCCGCCGCACCGGCGACGTGATGACCGACAAGATGCAGTCATCGCTGTGGCTGATCGACGTCGCCAGCGGCCGGCAGACTCCGTTCGCGACGCAGGGCAGCAGCCCGCGCTGGTCGCCGGACGGTGCGCGGATGGCCTATGTCGCGCCCGACGGCGACGGGTCGCAGCTGTTCGTCCGCTGGCTGAGCGGTACGACGAGCGCGCGGATCACGAGCTTCCCCGGCGACCCGCAGGCGCTGGCCTGGTCGCCCGACGGCACCCGGCTAGCCTATATCGCGACGGTGGCGGGCGAGGGCACCAAGCTCGGCGCCGCCCCGGCCAAGCCCGAGGGCGCGAAATGGGCCGAGCCGCTGACGATCATCGACCGCGTCAACTATCGCAACGACGGCCCCGGCTATGTGAAGCCGGGCTACGACCATCTGTTCGTGGTCGGCGCCGACGGCGGCGCGGCGCGACAGCTCACCTATGGCAAGTTCGACGATGGCGGCCCGCTGTCGTGGACGCCCGATGGGCGCAGCATCGTCTTCGCCGCGATCCGCGGGCCCGCGGCGGATCGCCAGGTGATGAATTCCGACGTGATCGCGGTCGATGCGGCAAGCGGAACGATGCGGACGTTGACGACGCGCGACGGCCCCGACGCAAAGCCACGCGTGTCGCCCGACGGCGCGAAGATCGCGTGGCTGGGCTTCGACGACAAGCGCCGCAGCTACGAGAACACGCAGCTCTATGTCGGCGATCGTGATGCAGCCGCGCCGCGCTCGCTGACCGCCACCCTCGACCGCGGAATCGAGGACGCGGTGTGGGCCGCCGACGGCCGCAGCCTGTACGCCAGCTATGACGATCACGGCCAGCGCAAGGTCGCACGCATCGGCGTGGATGGCCGGGTCTCGCCGTTGATCGACAATGTCGCGGGCGGCGGGCTCGACCGCCCCTATACCGGCGGCGACTTCTCCGTCTCGAAGGGCGGCACGATCGCCTATACCGGTGGCGACGCGAGCGCGCCCGCCGACGTCTGGGTGCTGGCAGGTGGCAAACCGCGCCGGCTGACGACACTCAACGCGGTGCTGACCGGATCCAAGGCGCTCGCGCCGGTGCGGAAGATCGCGGTGACCGCGCCCGACGGCCGGCCGATCGACGCCTGGCTCGCCACCCCGCCGGGCCGTGTCGCGGGCCAGCGCGTGCCGCTGATCCTCGAAATCCACGGCGGCCCGAACGCCGCCTATGGCCCCGGCTTCGCGACCGATATGCAGCTCTACGCGGCGGCCGGCTATGCGGTGCTGTGGACCAACCCGCGCGGATCGACCTCCTACGGCGCCGAGTTCGCCAACCTGATCGACAAGACCTATCCCGCCGCCGACTATGACGATCTGATCGCCTCGGTCGACGCCGCGATCGCCGATGGCACCGCCGATCCGGACAATCTGTTCGTGACGGGCGGGTCGGGCGGCGGGCTGCTGACCGCGTGGATCGTCGGCAAGACCGACCGGTTCAAGGCCGCTGCCACGCAGAAGCCGGTGATCAACTGGATCAGCGAGGCGCTGACGATGGACAACACGCTGTTCACCTCGCGCTACTGGTTCACGAAGCTGCCGTGGGAGGATCCGATGAGCTATTGGAACCGCTCGCCGCTGAGCATCGTCGGCAACGTCAAGACGCCGACCCTGGTGGTGGTCGGAGGCGACGATTACCGGACGCCGGTCAGCGAATCCGAGCAATATTACGCCGCGCTGCAGATCCGCGGCGTCCCGACCGCGCTGGTGAAGGTGCCGGGCGCGAGCCATGGCGGCCTTGCCGCGCGCCCGTCGCAATCCGCGGCGAAGGCGTCGGCGATCATCGCCTGGTTCGATCGATATCGGAAGCCCGCGACGGCGCCGGCACAGGGGGCAGCACAATGACGATACGCTACATGATGCTGGCGGGGGTGGCGTTGGTTTCCACCGCCGCCGTCGCGCAGGTGCAGCCGCCGCGCGTCGCCAAGAAGCCGTTCCAGGTGACGTCGCCCAACGGCGCGCGCGAGGACGATTATTACTGGCTGCGCGACGACACGCGCAAGAACCCCGAGATGCTTGCCTATCTCGCCGCGGAGAACGCCTATGCCAATGCGCAGCTGGCGTCGCTGAGGCCGCTTCAGGCGAAGCTCTACGAAGACACCGTGGCGCATATCAAGCAGGACGACAGCTCGGTCCCCTATAGCAAGAACGGCTATTATTACGGATCGCGATTCCAGACCGGCGCGGATTACCCGATCCTCGAACGCCGCAAGGGCAGCCGCACCGCACCGGCCGAAACGCTGTTCGACCAGCCCGCAATGGCCAAGGGCCACAGCTTCTTCGCGCTGAGTGACTGGGCGGTCAGCCCCGACAACGCCCGCGTCGCCTGGGCCGAGGACACGGTGGGACGCCGGCAATATGTGCTGAAGGTGAAGGATCTGGCGACCGGCGCACTCCTCGCCGACACCGTCTCGAACATCGAGCCCAACGTCGTCTGGGCGGACGACAACAAGACGATCCTGTACGTCGAGAAGGACCCGGTGACGCTGCGCGGCTACCGCGTGAAGGCGCATGTCCTCGGCACCCCGGTCGCCAGCGATCGGCTGCTGTACGAGGAAAAGGACGACACCTATTCGATGGAGGTCTCGCGCACCGCCGACGACAAGTTCATCTGCATCGGCGTCGGCAGCACGGTCAGCGACGAGCAACGCTGCGCCCCCGCCGCAGCGCCGACCCGCTTCACGATCGTGGCGCCGCGCGCGCGCGAGTTCCGCTACGGCGCGGATCATATCGGCAATCGCTGGATCATCCGCACCAACAATGACGCGAAGAACTACAAGCTCGTCACCGTCGCCGATGCGGACCTCGCCAAGGGGACGGCGGCCTGGCGCGACCTGACGCCGGCCAGCGACACCGTCTTCATCGAAGGCTTCAAGCCGTTCGACGGCTTCGTCGCGATCGACCAGCGCGAAGGCGGCAACCGCATGATCCGCGTGCTGAGCGACGCGGGCAAGTCGACCCCCGTCACCGCCGACGAACCCGCCTATCGCATGGCGCTCGACGTCAACGAGGAAACGTCGACGCCGTGGGTGCGCTACACCTATGGCTCGCTCGTGACCCCGACGACGACCTACGAGGTCAACGCGCAGACCGGCGAGCGGCGCGTGCTGAAGGTCGCACCGGTACCGGGCTATGATCCCGCGAAGTACGTCACCGAACGCGTCTGGGCGCCGGCGCGAGACGGTACGCGGATCCCGGTTTCGTTGGTCTATGCCAAGGGTGTGAAGCGTGACGGCACCGCGCCGCTCTTCCAATATGCTTATGGCAGCTACGGCATTTCGAGCGATCCGGCGGTCGATCCCGGCCGCATCGGCCTGCTCGACCGCGGCGTCGTCTACGCGATCGCGCATATCCGCGGCGGGCAGGAGATGGGGCGCGGCTGGTATGACGACGGGCATCTGCTCAACAAGAAGAACAGCTTCACCGACTTCATCGACGTGACGCGCTATTTGGTCGCGCAGAAATACGCCGCCAAGACCCGCGTCGCGGCGATGGGCGGCAGCGCGGGCGGGCTGCTGATGGGCGGCGTCGCGAACATGGCGCCCGAGGACTATAAGCTCATTATCGCACAGGTGCCGTTCGTCGATGTCGTCACGACGATGCTCGACGCGTCGATCCCGCTGACGACGTTCGAATATGACGAATGGGGCAACCCCGCGCAGAAGGCGTCGTACGACTATATGCTGAGCTATTCGCCCTACGACAACGTCACAGCGAAGGCGTATCCGGCGCTGTATGTCGGCACCGGGCTCTGGGACAGCCAGGTGCAATATTACGAGCCGACCAAATGGGTCGCCAAGCTCCGCGAAATGAAGACCGACACGAACCCGCTGCTCTTCCGGGTCAACATGGAGGCGGGGCATGGCGGAAAGTCGGGCCGGTTCGAGCGTTACCGCCAGAATGCCGAGTGGCAGGCGTTCATGCTGCAACAGCTAGGGCTGGCGAAGTAGCGCACCGCGCGGTGGGCGAAGACCGAAACGATAAAGAGGTTCGCGAATGCTGGTTCGGATTTTCATGGGCGCGAATTGGGTCGGCGCGGATCGGCAGGAGGATTACGAGTTCGACGCGCTGCCGGCGGTCGGCCACAAGCTCGCGATCGCGTATGAGGATGGCTGGGAGGTCGCGACGGTGCGCGACATCGTCCACCGGCTGACCGACCCGGAAACGGCGGCCGATATCGCAATTCTCGTGTCGGTGCCGGTGCAGAGCGGGCAGGTGTCGGACGCGCTGCCGCTCGCCGGACTTGACGGCGTATCTGCCAAGCCATCGGGCGTATCGGTGCCCAAGACGACGGGCCCCTGGGGGGCGTAACCGAAGCAGAACCTCGACCTACGAATCCTCCCCCGCAAGGGGGAGGTGTCACCGAAGGTGACGAAGGGGGAGGATACGGAACAGGCGTGGCTCTCCCCGCCCCCTCCATCGCTTCGCGCCACCTCCCCCTGGCCGGGGAGGATCGAAGGGTCAGACCCCTGCGTCGGTGAGCGCTTCCAGTTGGTCCTTGGTCAGTTCGAGCGTCATCGCAGGCAGCAAATCTTCGATCTGCTTCACGCTAGTGGCGCTGGCGATCGGCGCGGTGACGCCGGGCTGCGCGATCAGCCATGCAAGCGCGACCTGCGCATGCGTCGCGCCGGTCGCCTCAACCACCGAGTCCATCGCGTCGAGCACGGCCTTCCCCTTGCCGTCGAGCAGTTCGCTCATCCGACCGCCGCGGACGCTCTGGCCGAGATCGTCCTTGGTGCGGTATTTTCCGGTCAGGAAGCCCGAGGCGAGCCCGTAATAGGGCAATACGCCGATATTCTCGGTGACGCAGTAATCCTGCAGCTCGCCCTCGAACTTGGTCCGGCTGACGAGGTTATATTCGGGCTGGAGCACGTGATAGCGCGGCAGGTCCGACGTCTTGGCGGCGTCGACCGCGGACTTCAGGCGGGCGGCGTGGAAATTGGACGCGCCGATGACGCGCACCTTGCCCGCGTCGACGAGCTTGCCGAACGCTTCGAGCACGTCCTCCTGCGAAACATCCTCATCGTCCTGATGCGCGTAATAGAGATCGATCCGATCGGTGCCGAGGCGCTTGAGCGAGGCTTCGGCCGCGGCGGCGATCCGCGCAGGCGCGAGCTTCTCGCCGCCTTCGCCGGGCAACATGCCGACCTTGGTCGCGATCAGCACGTCGTCGCGCTTGCCGCTGGCCTTCAGCCATTCGCCGATCATGCTCTCGGATTCGCCACCCTTGTGGCCGTCGACCCAGGCCGAATAGACATCGGCGGTATCGATCATCGTGCCGCCGCCCGCGACGAACGCGTCGAGCACCGCAAAACTGGCAGCGCGGTCGGCCGTCCACCCAAAGACGTTGCCGCCGAGGACAAGGGGGGCGATCTTGAGATCGGTCGAACCGAGGCGGCGCAGGGTCATCGCGTCTGATCACTTTGATTTGAGGGTATGTCTGTATCGGGCGCCGTTTCGTCAGGAGCGGCGACGACCGCGTTGAGATCGACGCTGTTCGCATCGAGCATCGCGGCCGCCTCGTTCAACTGATGCGCCTCATCGGCAGTAACAGCCCCGGGTTCGCTGGCAGGCGAACAGGCCGCCAGCGCAACGGGTAGAAGGACCGCCGCCGCGCCCCATCCGTCATACCAGCGAACGCTGGTATCTTTCCGCTTGGGTCGAGGAGACCCGAGCCGGGAGTTCCCGGCGTTCACCGGGATGACGGAAGTAGGCAGGCGGCGATCCATTCAGTGATTAGTCCTTGATCGCATTGCCTGCGCGGGTCAGCGCGTTGCCCGTGGCATCGGCAGCGCGGTCGGCACCGTTGCTGATCGAGGCGCCTGCACGGTCTGCACCGGCTTCGATGCGGTCACCGGCGCGGTCGGCCTTCACGTCGAGATTGTCGGTGGCGTTGTCCATGCGCGCACCGGCATTGTCGAGCGAACGCTCGGCCGAACCCAGCGCACGATCGCTGGCGGCGCTGACGTCGTCGACCGCGTTGGCGGTGGTCGCGCTCGCATCGGCGGCGATTGCGTTGGCGGCCTGTGCCGTCTGGTCCTGCGCATTGTTGCTGCAGGCTGCGAGACCGGCCGTCAGGGCCAGCGCGGGGATCAGAAACTTCTTCATATAAACTACTCCCGTTGACAATCTGGCGTCCCTCCCGCGGGTATCCCCGGGGACGTGGCCCTTGTGGACCAGCAAATGCCCGGCCCATAGCGCAATCGAACGCGGATGAAGCGTTTCCGATCCGTCACGATCGGACGCGATGCGATAAGTCGCAGAGGCTTACGGCCGCGTTGACCTCATATAAAGAAATCTTTATATGAGCTGGCATGACGATGGCGCTCGAAATCTTCCGTGCATTGGCGGACGCGACACGGTTGCGGATCCTCGCGCTGTTGCGGCGCATGGAGCTGTCGGTCGGCGAGCTCGCGCAGGTGCTCGGGCAGAGCCAGCCACGCGTGTCGCGGCATGTGAAGATCCTGTGCGACGCCGGGCTTGCCGAGCGGCGCAAGGAAGGCAGCTGGGTGTTCGTGGCGCTGGGCACGCCGAGCGCGGTCGAGCCGATCGCGGCGGCGCTCGATGCGTGGGCGAAGGCCGAGCCCGATCACTGGGCGGTCGCGGATGCGGCGCGGCTCGCGGCGGTGCGCGCGGACCGCGCGGCGAGTGCGGCCGCGTGGTTCGAGGGGCATGCCGACGAATGGGACGCGATCCGCTCGCTCCATGTCGCCGAAAGCGAGATCGAGGCGGCGATGGCGGCGGTGCTGGGCAGCGCGCCGATGGAGACGCTGATCGATATCGGTACCGGCACCGGGCGGATGCTCGAGCTGTTCGGCGGGCGTGCGAAGGTCGCGCTCGGGATCGATCGCAGCTCGGAAATGCTGCGGCTCGCACGCGCCAAGCTGCACGACATGGCGCATGCCGAACTTCGCCAGGCGGACCTGTATGCGCTGCCGCTCGAGGATGCCGCGGCCGATGTCGCGATCCTGCACCACGTCCTGCATTTCGCGCAGCAGCCCGGCGCCGCGGTGAGCGAGGCGGCGCGCGTGCTCGCCCCCGGCGGCCGGTTGCTGATCGCCGATTTCGCGAGCCACGACCGCGAGGAACTGCGGCTGCGCGATGCGCATACCCGGCTGGGCTTTGCGGACGAGCAGATGGCGGCGTGGTTCGCGGGCGCCGGCCTGCACACGGCGCGGGTCGAGACGCTCGAGGGCGGCGAGTTGACGGTGAAATTATGGCTCGGTCGCAAGATCGGCGCGAGCTTGCGTGAGGTGAAGGCGGCATGACGAACATTTCGATCCCCCAATTGGCGGAAGCGCGCCGCGCGCTCGAGGAACCGCTGTTCGCGGATCTGGCGGGCGACGTCGGCATCAGCTTCGAATTCTTTCCGCCCAAGACCGAGAAGATGGAGACGCAGCTCTGGGAGGCGATCCGGACGCTGGAGCCGCTCGCGCCCGATTTCGTGTCGGTCACCTACGGCGCGGGCGGGTCGACGCGCGAGCGGACGCACGCCACCGTCGCGCGGATCCAGCGCGAGACGTCGATGAACGCGGCGGCGCATCTCACCTGCGTTGAGGCGACCAAGGCCGAGATCGACCAGGTCGCCGAGGAATATTGGGCGGCGGGCGTGCGTCACATCGTTGCGCTGCGCGGCGACATGCCGACGCTCGGCCAGCCGTACCAGGCGCATCCCGGCGGGTATGAGAATGCGGCGGCGCTGGTCGCGGGCCTGCGCAAGCTTCATCCGTTCGAAATCTCGGTCGCGGCCTATCCCGAATGCCATCCGGAATCGGGTGATCCCAATGCGGATATCGACAATCTGAAGCGCAAGCTCGATGCGGGCGCGAGCCGTGCGATCACGCAGTTCTTCTTTTCGCCGGAAGCCTATTTCCGGTTCCGCGACCGCGTCGCTGCAGCGGGGATCACCGCGCAGATCCTGCCGGGGATCCTGCCGGTGTCGAACGTCGCGCAGACGCGCAAGTTCGCGGGGCTTTGCGGGGCGGAGATCCCGGCCTGGATGGACCGGCTGTTCGAAGGGCTCGACGATCATCCCGCCGCGCGACAGCTCGTCGCGGCGACGATCGCGGCCGAGATGTGCCGGCGGCTTTATGCGGGCGGGGTGAAGGATTTCCACTTCTACACGCTCAACCGCGCCGAACTCGCCTATGCTATCTGTCACATGCTCGGCGTGCGCGCGAAGCCGAGTGAGACGGTGGCTGCGGCGTAGCTCGATCCTCCCCGGTACGGGGAGGGGGACCAGCGCAGCTGGTGGAGGGGGCTCTCCACCAGCGGGCCGAACGAGGAGAGCCCCCTCCACCGCTCTGCGAGCGGTCCCCCTCCCCGTACCGGGGAGGATCGAAGGATTGACGATGACACCACGTGAACGTTTCAACGCGGAAGCCGCCAAGCGCATCCTGATCACCGACGGCGCGTTCGGGACCGAGATCCAGAACTGGAAGCTCGACGAGGCGGCCTATGCGGGCGACCTCGGCCTGAGCCACGACCAGAAGGGCAACAACGACATCCTGGCGATCACCAAGCCGGAAGTGCCCGAGACGATCACGCGCGAATATCTGGAGGCCGGGTCGGACATCGTGTCGACCAACACGTTCAGCGCGAACATCATCAGCCAGGCGGATTACGGCGCCGAGCATCTGGTACGCGAGATCAACGTCGAGTCCGCCCGGATCGCGCGGGCGCTCGCCAACGAGTATGAAGCGAAGGACGGCCGTCCGCGGTTCGTTGCGGGTGCGATCGGGCCTACCAACAAGACACTGTCGCTGTCGCCCGATGTCAACGATCCGGGCTTTCGCGAGATCGACTTCGATTATCTGAAGGGCGTCTACCGCGAACAGATCGACGCGCTGCTCGAAGGCGGCGAGGGGGTCGGCGTCGACTTCATCCTGATCGAGACGGTGTTCGATACGCTGAACGCCAAGGCCGGGATCATGGCCGCGATCGAGGCGGGCGACGATCTGGGGCGCGACGTGCCGATTATGCTGTCGATGACGCTGACCGATCTGTCGGGGCGCAATCTGTCGGGACATACGGTCGAGGCGTTCTGGCACGCGGTGCGGCATGCTCGGCCGGTGACGATCGGGCTGAACTGCTCGTTCGGCGCTGAGCAGCTGCGACCTCATGTGAAGACGCTGTCGGGGATCGCCGACACGCTGATCATGATCTATCCGAATGCCGGGCTGCCCAACGAACTCGGCGAATATGACGAGATGCCGGCGACGACCGCGGGGCTGGTCGGCGAGTGGGCGGTGGCCAAGCAGGTCAACGTGCTCGGCGGCTGCTGCGGCTCGACGCCGGCGCATATCAAGGCGATGGCGGAGGGCGTGCGCGGGCTTGAACCGCGCGCGGTTGCGAGCCCGGAGGTTCGGACCAAGCTCGCCGGACTCGAACCGTTCACGATGGCGGCCTAGTTCCCCTTCTGCTTGCGGGAGGGGTTAGGGGAGGGGCTGGCCCAACCCGACCACCTCGCTTGCGGCACGTCCCTCCCCCGACCCCTCCCGCAAGCGGGAGGGGAGGAAAGCAGATCATGACCACTTCCTCCTCCACGTCCTTCGTCAACATCGGCGAGCGCACCAACGTCACCGGCTCGGCGCGGTTCAAGAAGCTGATCATGGCGGGCGATTATCCCGCCGCCGTCGAGGTCGCGCGTCAGCAGGTCGAGAGCGGCGCGCAGGTGCTCGACGTCAACATGGACGAGGGGCTGCTCGACGCGCACCACGCGATGACGACGTTCCTCAAGCTGATCGCCGCGGAGCCCGATATCGCGCGCATCCCGTTCATGGTCGACAGCTCGAAATGGAGCGTGATCGAGGCGGGGCTGAAGTGCGTCTCGGGCAAGCCGATCGTCAATTCGATCAGCATGAAGGAGGGCGAGGAGCAGTTCCTTGCCCAGGCCAGGAAGTGCATGGCGTACGGCGCCGCGGTGGTCGTGATGGCGTTCGACGAGGTCGGGCAGGCTGACACCAAGGACCGGAAGGTCGAGATTTGCGAGCGGGCCTACAAGCTGCTCGTCGGCATCGGCTTTCCGCCCGAGGATATCATCTTCGATCCCAACGTCTTCGCGGTCGCGACGGGGATCGAGGAGCACGACAATTACGGCGTCGACTTCATCGAGGCATGCCGCGAGATCAAGGCGCGCTGCCCGCACGTCCATATTTCGGGCGGCCTATCGAACTTCAGCTTCTCGTTCCGCGGCAATGAGCCCGTGCGCCGAGCGATGCACAGCGTGTTCCTATATTATGCGATCCCCGCGGGCATGGACATGGCGATCGTCAACGCGGGCCAGCTCGATATCTATGACGATATCGATCCCGAACTGCGACAGGCGGTCGAGGACGTCGTGCTCAACAAGGATCCCGAAGCGGGTGAGCGGCTCGTCCAGCTCGCCGAACGCTATCGCGGCACCGATGTGGTTGCGGAGAAGGCGGCGGCCGAATGGCGCTCGCTCGACGTCAACAAGCGGCTCGAATATGCGCTGGTCAAGGGCATCGACCTCCATGTCGTCGAGGATACCGAGGAAGCGCGCCAGATCATCGATGGCAATGGCGGTCGCCCGATCGAGGTGATCGAGGGTCCGCTGATGGACGGCATGAACGTCGTCGGCGACCTGTTCGGCAGCGGCAAGATGTTCCTGCCGCAGGTCGTGAAATCGGCACGCGTGATGAAGAAGGCGGTCGCGCATCTGCTGCCGTATATCAAGGCGGCCAAAGAGCCCGGCGCGCGCGGCAAGGGCAAGATCATCATGGCGACCGTCAAGGGCGACGTGCACGATATCGGCAAGAACATCGTTGGCGTGGTGCTCCAGTGCAACGGGTTCGACGTGGTCGATCTGGGCGTGATGGTGCCGTGGTCGAAGATCCTCGAGGCGGCGAACGAGAACGACGCGGACATGATCGGGTTGTCGGGGCTGATCACGCCGTCGCTGGACGAGATGGTCACGGTCGCCGAGGAGATGAAGCGTGCGGGGATGACGATGCCGCTGCTGATCGGTGGCGCGACCACGTCGAAGGTCCACACCGCGCTCAGGATTGCGCCGGCCTATGACGGTCCGGTGGTGCACGTCCTCGATGCGAGTCGCGCGGTCGGCGTTGCCTCGACGCTGGTGTCGGACACGATCCGTGACGAGTTCGTGACGAAGACCGCGGACGAATATGAAGCGGTGCGTCTGTCGCGCGCGAACAAGGGGCAGAGCGAGCTTCTTCCGCTGGCGACGGCGCGCGAGCGTGCGTTCGTGGCGGACTTCGCGATGAAGCCTGCCGCGCCGGTGAAGCCCGGCGTGCACGTGTTCGCGGACTGGGACCTGTCGGACCTGCGCGACTATATCGACTGGACGCCGTTCTTCCGCGCGTGGGAGCTGGCCGGGAACTTCCCCGCGATCCTGACCGACGAGGTCGTCGGCGAGAGCGCGAGTTCGCTCTATGCGGATGCGCAGGCGATGCTCGACACGATCGTCGCGGAGAAGTGGCTGACGCCGCGCGGTGTCGCCGGACTCTGGCCGGTGCGGCGCGAGGGGGATGATGTCGTCGTGCTCGAAGGGGAGGGCGTGCGCCTCCCCATGCTCCGCCAGCAGATTGCCAAGCGCGAAGGCCGCGCGAACATGTGTCTGGCCGATTTCGTCGACACGCAGGACGACTGGTTCGGCGGGTTCGCGGTCGGTATCCATGGGATCGACGAGCACATCGCGCGCTTCAAGGCGGGGCATGACGACTATAACGACATCCTGCTGAAAGCGCTCGCCGACCGCTTCGCCGAGGCGTTTGCAGAGCGGCTCCACAAGCATGTCCGCACAGAACTGTGGGGCTATGCGCCGGACGAACAGCTCACCAACGAGGCGATGATCAAGGAGCAATATCGCGGCATCCGCCCAGCGCCGGGCTATCCCGCATGCCCCGATCACAGTCTCAAGCCGATCCTGTTCGACCTGCTCGACGCCGAGACCGCGACCGGGCTCGAACTGACCGAGAGCTTTGCGATGTTCCCGACCGCGGCGGTGTCGGGCTTCTATTTCGGCCACCCGCAGGCCGAGTATTTCGGCGTCGCACGTGTCGGTCGCGACCAGCTCGAGGACTACGCGGCGCGGCGCGGCGCGGACCTCAAGACCGCCGAGCGCTGGTTGCGTCCGAACCTCGATTAGTCCGTCATCCTGACGAAAGTCAGGATCCAGTGCCAGGAAAGTCAGCCTTAGTGGCTCTAGATCCTGACTTTCGTCAGGATGACGGGGTGGAAGTGACTAACGCACGCGCACCCCGCGCCTGCTTTGCAGGCTCGCCCCTCTCCCAAGATGGGAGAGGGGGCCCCACTCAGGCCCCCGCTTCAGCAGGCTTGCCCTCGCGCACGTCGCCCGGCAAGCCGGTGATCGTCTTCACTTCCATGAAGTCGGTCAGCCCATAGCGGCCGTTCTCGCGGCCGTTGCCCGACTGCTTGTACCCGCCGAACGGGGCGCCGATGTCGGGGCTCCACGAATTGATCGTGACCAGCCCCGCGCGCAACCGGCCTGCAACCTTCGCCGCCGCGGCCGGGTCGCCCGAGATCGTCGCCGACAGCCCGTATTCGGTCGCGTTGGCGATCCGGATCCCTTCGTCCTGATCGGCATAGGCGGTGATCGTCGCGACCGGGCCGAACGTCTCTTCCTGCGCGATCCGCATGTCGGGGCGCACGTCGGTGAACAGCGTCGGCTGGATGTAATAGCCCGCATTGCGCCCGTCCGGGCGACCGACGCCGCCCGTCACCAGCGTTGCGCCTTCGTCGATCGCGGACTGGATCAGGCCCTGGATCTTGTCGAACTGCGCCTTGTTGACGACCGGGCCGATATGCTGGCCCATTTCGGCAGGATCGCCGACCTTGGTCTGCTCCATCATCGACTTCACGATCGCGGTCGCCTCGGCGACCTGGCTCGCATGGACGAGCAGGCGGGTCGGCGCGATGCAGCTCTGTCCCGAATTGGCGAGCACGCCGGCCACCGTCGGCGGTAGCACCGCCGCCAGATCGGCCCCCTCGAGGACGAGGTTCGCCGCCTTGCCGCCAAGCTCCTGATGCACGCGCTTGACCGTCGGTGCCGCCGCCAGCGCGACCGCGATGCCGGCGCGCGTCGAACCGGTGAAGCTCACCATGTCGACGTCGCGGTGTGCGCACAGTGCTGCACCGACCCCCGGGCCGTCCCCGTTGACGAGGTTGAACACCCCTGCCGGCACCCCCGCCGCGTCCATGATCTCCGCCAGGATCACCGCGCACGACGGCGCCTCCTCGGACGGCTTCAGGATCATCGTGTCGCCAGAGGCCAGCGCCGGCGCGACCTTCGCGCAAATCTGGTTGAGCGGCCAGTTCCACGGCGTGATCATCGCGACGACGCCAAGCGGCTCGTGCACGACGGTCGCCTTGCCGATCGTTTCGGAGAATTCGAACGCCGCCAGCGCCTTGGCGGTCGCGGAGAAATGCGCGAGTCCCGTAGGTGCCTGCGCCATCGACGCGAGCGCCATCGGTGCGCCCATCTCCTGCGACATCGCCTTCGCCAGATCGGGCATCCGCGCCTTGTATTCGGTCATGATCCGGCCGAGCACATCGAGCCGTTCCTGCACGCTCGTCCGGCTCCAGCTCTCGAACGCCACGCGCGCCGCAGCGACCGCGTTGTCGACGTCGGCAGCGGTGCCCAGCGTGATTTCGGTGCACGCCTGCTCGGTCGACGGGTCGATCACCTGATAGACGGTGCCGCCCTCGCTATCGACCCACGCGCCATCGATATACTGCTTTAAATAGCTTTTCATCGTGCCTCTCCGCATCTTGTCTTGCCAAGGAATGGGCTCGCCGGAGATCGGTTGCAACCCGAAACGCGTCGGGTAGGTTGCCCTCGAAATTCATGAGGAGTCGGGCATGGCGAGAGTGGCATTCATCGAGCAGACCGGCGGCCCGGAGGTCATCCAGTGGCACGACGTCACGCTGCCGCCGCCGGGCAAGGGCGAGGTCTGGATGCGCAACACCGCGGTCGGCCTGAACTATATCGACACCTATCACCGCAGCGGTGTCTACCCGGTCGACCTGCCCTCGGGACTCGGCAGCGAGGCGGCGGGCGTGGTGATGGCAGTCGGCGAGGGCGTCGCCGGGTTCGCGCCCGGCGACCGGGTCGGCACGTTCGGCCCGTCGCGCGGCGCCTATGCGACCGAGCGCAACGTGCCCGCGACCGAGCTGTTCAAACTGCCCGACACGCTCGACGACCGCACCGCCGCGGCGATCCTGCTCAAGGGCACCACCGCCGAGTTCCTGATCGAGCGCTGCGCCAAGGTGCAGGCGGGCCAGACCGTGCTCGTCCATGCGGCGGCGGGCGGAGTCGGCCACATCCTGGTCGGCTGGTTGAAGGCGATCGGCGCGACCGTCATCGCCAGCGTCGGCAGCGAGGACAAGGCGGCGCGCACGCGGAAAGCCGGTGCGGATCACGTCATCCTCCACAAGTCCGAGGATATTGCCGCGCGTGTCCGCGAGATCACCGACGGCAAGGGCGTACCCATCGTGCTGGACGGCGTGGGCGGTGCGACCTGGACCGCCTCGCTCGACAGCGCGGCCAGGCGTGGTCTGATCGTCAGCTACGGGAATGCGGGCGGCGTGGTCGACGGCGTCAACATCGGCGTTCTCGCGCGGAAGGGCTCGCTGTTCGTCACGCGGCCGACGCTGTTCGATTATTATGTGACGCCGGACGAGAGGCAGGCCGGCATCGCGCGCCTTTTCGCAATGCTCGACAGCGGCGCGATCACGCCCGAGATCGGCCAGACCTTCGCGCTCGAGGATGCGGCCGACGCGCACCGCGCGGTCGAGAGCGGCGACACCTGGGGCAGCACATTGCTGCTGCCGTCATAGGGTCGGTGATCGAGCGGCTGAATTAGCGAATGTGGAACGGCAGGTGCGTTGTTAACCTGCACCTAACCCGTTGATTGTACGTCGAACGAATGTCTCGTTCTTACAATCTCGCCACGCTCTCGTGCCTCGTCGCGCAAGGGCTGGCGGTCGTGCTCGGCTTTGCGGTGCTCACGGTGTGGCCGCCGCGACGAGGCGAGTATCTGCTGGTACCGGTCGGACGCGACGCCACCGCCAGCCTGCTGCCGATCGCGGTGGCGGAGCATGCCTTGCTGATCGGTGCGGGACCTCTGCCGCACAGCTATGTGGTGCGGGGCGACCGGTCGTTGCTGGCGAGCGTGATGATGTCGCACGGGATCGTCCTGCTTGCGGCTTCGGGCGTCGGCTGCGGTTCGTCCGACGGTGCGGCATGAACCCGACCGAGCTCGAAAGCCTGCGCGCGCGCGGCATCGCGATCCTCGCGGTTGCGGGCTGGGCGTGTACCGCATGGCTCGCGGTGATGGGGCTGTGGCTCGACGCTGACGGCCTCGTCCCGGTTCTCGTCGTCGCTACGCTGGTCAATCTCGCGCCGAGCGTGATGGCGCAGCAGCGGCGGCACGACGCGTGCGCACGGCTCGTCTCGGGCGCCCCGGCCGCGGTGTACCCTGCGCTCGGGGTGTATCTGTTGCAGGGGCACCCGTGGCAGATGGATGCGCACATGTACTTCTTCGTCGCGATGGCGGCGCTGGTGGTGCTGTGTGACTGGCGGCCGATCGCGCTCGCCGCGGGGTTGATCGCGCTCCACCATCTGGCGCTTGAGCATGCCGAGCCTGGCTGGGTCTTTACCGGCGTGGGCAATATCGGCCGGGTCGTGATCCACGCGGTTGCGGTCGGCCTGGAACTGGCGGTGCTGAGCTACGTCACCATCCGCCTGCGCGAGCTGACGATCCGGCAGGAGGTCGCGCGCAGCGAAAGCGAGACGTTGGCCAACGAGGCGATCGACAGCCGCAACCGGATGGAGGCCGCGATCGCAGGGTTACGTGCCGCCGAAGCGCGCGAGGCCAGCGAACGCATGCACCGGCAGGCGATCGAACGCGAACTGGTCGAGCGCCGCGAGGCTGAGATGATGGCGCTCGCCGAGGCGTTCCAGGCCTCGGTCGCGGACATCGTCGATTCGGTCGGCTCGGCCTCGACCAGGCTCGATGGCTCTGCCCGCGCACTCAACGAACTGGCACAGGCCGCGACCCGGCAGACGGTTGCGAGTGCCGCCGCCGCGACTCAGTCGTCCGAAAGCGCCGGCCGGCTGTCCGCGCAGATCCACGCGCTGACCCAGTCCGTCACATCAATCGCGGCCGTCGCGGCGCAACAGGTCCAGCTGGGGACCGAGGCGCGGACCGCGTCGACGTCGAGCCATGCCGCGATGCTCGCGCTGGTCGAGCGGACGCAGACGATCGGCGGTTTCGCCAATTCGATCCAGCAGATCGCGGCGCGCACCAACCTGCTCGCGCTGAACGCAACGATCGAGGCGGCGCGCGCGGGCGAGGCGGGGTACGGCTTCAAGGTGGTCGCGAGCGAGGTCAAGCAACTGGCGGGGCAGGCGACGGGCGCGTCGAGCGAGATCCGTGCACTGGCGGGATCGGCGGAGGAGGGCGCGGGGCTGGCGCATGATGCGATCGGCCGGATCGCCACGACGATCGGCCAGCTGGCGACGGCCGCGGACACGATCCAGGCCGAGGTCCGGCATCATCACCAGACTGCCGCGTCGATCGAGCGCACCGCCGACACGACCGCGGCGGGGATCGACCTGATGGCGGACGAAATGCTTGGCGTCGCGCGCGTGGCCGGGGAGACCGCGGGGCTGTCGGACATGGTCGCCCGCGCCGCGACCGGCCTGCTCGATACCGCGCGCCAGCTGAGGGCGGCGACCGACCGCTTCGTGGTGCAACTCAGGGCGGCGTAGCGCGCGGACCCGTTTGCGTTGGCGGCAAAGCGCGGTAGGGCAGGGGCCCCTTTCGGCGAGACGATGATGAGCCTGAACCTGTTGCTGGTCGAGGACGATGCGGTGTTCGCGCAAGGGTTGGCGGACGAACTGCGCGGGTTCGATCACGCGGTGACGGTCGCCGCGGATGGGCGTGAGGCGCTGGCCGCGGTCGACAGCGTGCCGTTCGACGCGGTGGTGCTCGATCGGATGTTGCCGAAGGTCGACGGGATGTCGGTGCTCGCGCGGTTGCGCGGCAGCAACATGACGCTGCCGGTGATCATGCTCACCGCGCTCGGCCGCTCGGTCGAGAAGGTCGAGGGGCTCGAGGCGGGCGCGGACGATTATGTCGTCAAGCCGATCGCCGCCGCCGAACTCACCGCCCGGCTGCTGGCGATGGTGCGCGGGCGGCGCTGGACCGCGGGCAGCAGCGACACGATCCGCGCGGGCGACATCGTCGTCAGCCCGACCAGGTTCCGGGCCTGGCGCGCCGGCACCGCGATCGATCTCGGCAAGCTCGAATTCAAGCTGCTCGCCGAGTTCGTCGCCAATGCCGATACCGTGATGACCCGCGCCATGCTGATCGAACGGGTCTGGGGCTATGACTTCGCGCCGACCACCAACATCGTCGACGTGTATGTCCGGCATCTGCGCGTCAAGCTGACCGCGGCGGGGGGTGAAGACCCGATCCTGACGGTGCGCGGCGTCGGCTATATGTTGCGCGGATGATCCGGTTCCGGTCGCTGCGCGCGCTGACGCTGGCGTTCCTGCTCGCGTTCCTCGTCGCCACGATCGGCACCGGTTTCGCGATCCACGGCATCACGCTGCAGACGATCGAGCGGCTGGTCGACCGCCGAATTGTCGTCGTCAGCGACGCCATTGCGGGCGTGCCGGGCGAGCGACGCCAGTCCGACGTGTTCCGCCGCATGGACGCCGCGATGCGCGAGCGCGACACCGGCGATATCGGGCTGCTGCTGGTCGATGCCAGCGGCCGTCCGCTTGCCGGCAACATCGCGCTGTCGCGCCGCCTGCCTTCCGGCTTCTCGACGATCGCGCGCGACGAGGGGATTGCCGGGCTGACCGCGGGGCGCGCGCTGGTCCGCGACGTCGGCAGCGGGATGACGCTGACGACGGTCGCCGAGACCGAGCCGTTCGACGATTATAATGCCGCGCGCACCTGGATCTATCTGTTCGGCTTCGGGTCGATCGTCCTGATCGTGGTCGGCGGCCTGCTGTTCTTCGTCGTCACGATCGGGCGGCGGATCGGCGAGACCCGGCGCACGGTCGAGGCGATCATCGATGGCGACATGGCGCGCCGCGTGCCGATCCATCCGTCGGGCGGCGAGTTCGCGCACCAGGCGCGGGCGTTCAACCGGATGCTCGATCGGATCTCGGACCTGATGGCGAGCATCAGCAACGTCTCCAGCGACATCGCGCACGACCTGCGCACCCCGCTCGCGCGGTTGCGGGGGCAGCTATCGCTGGTGCTGCGTCGAGCGGAAACCGACGCGCAGCGCGGCGACATCGAAGCGGCGATCGCGATGAGCGATGACCTGCTCGAGATGTTCGCGGCGATCCTGCGGATTGCGGAGGTAGAGGGGGGCGATCGCCGCGCCGCCTTCGCGCCCCTCGACCTAGCCGTACTGGTCGACGAGATCGCGACGATGATGCAGCCGGTGGTCGTCGACGACGATCGGACGATGCTGGTTCACTGCGCTGGCCCGGCCCGGATCACGGGCGACCGGCATCTGCTCGGCCAGATGCTCGTGAACCTGATCGAGAACGTGCTGCGCCACACGCCGCGGGGCACGCGGATCGCGATCGGTGTCGCGACGACGGGGAAGACCGCAACGCTCTCGGTCAGCGATACCGGGCCCGGCATCCCGGCAGATCAGCGCACGCTGGCGCTGCGACGCTTCGGCAGACTCGATGCGAGCCGCCACGAACACGGGCACGGGCTTGGCCTGCCCCTGATCGAGGCGATCGTCCGGCTGCACCGCGGTACGATCGTGCTCGAAGACGCTTCCCCCGGGCTGCGCGTCGTGATCGCGTTGCCAAGGGGCTGAGACGGGAAACCCGGACAGGCGTGGCGCCTGTCCGGGTTTCCCGTCTCACGATAGCGTGGCGATCAGAACTTGACCGACGCCTCCATGCCGTAGGTGCGCGGCGCGTTGAAATTGCCGTAGTCGCCCAGGACGTTGCTGATGCTGCCCGAGGTCGTGCTCGTCGTCGGCGAGCCCGGCAGGCTGTTCGACGGATCGCGGCGGAACACATACTGCTTGTCGAACAGGTTGCGGACCCAAGCCGAGATCGTCACCGCGTTGCTGCCGGCGACATGGATGTTCGCCAGCGCCAGGCGCGCATTGGCGATGAACGCCGCATCGTTCTTGGTGGCATATTGATCGAAGGTCTGCGTGGCCTGCGAGTAGTTGCCGTCGAGATGGAACTTCAGGTCCATGTCGCTCACCGGCACCGTATAGTCGATCGATCCGTTGGCGGCGTTGCGCGGCGTGAACACGATGTAGAAGTTCTGGTACACGCCGGTCGACGCGATCAGCACCGGCGGGATCTTCGTATAGGTATAGGCATAGCCCGCGGTCAGCGTGAGGCCCGTGACCGGCTGCACCGTCAGGTCGGCCTCGATCCCGCGGATCTTGGTGATGCCGGGGGCATTGATCGTCACCAGGTTGTTGAAGCTGCCCGACGCAGTGGTCTGGATCGAGCTGATGTCGACCTGGCTGTTCTTGCGATCCATGATGTAGCCGGCAAGGTTCAGGCGCGCGCGGTGACCCCAGAAGTCGGTCTTGGCGCCGATTTCGTACGACTTCACGTCCTCGGGGTTGAACGTCTGGTAGTTGGACGTCCGCGAGCTGGCACCGCCGGCGCGGTAGCCGGTCGCGTATTTGGCATAGAGATGGACCGAGTCGCTGGCGTCATAGGCGAGCGTGGCCATCGGGTTGAACCGGTTCCAGCTGGCGTCGAGCGGCTTGTACCCGGCGGCGGTCAGCTGCGCGGCGGTGGCCGTGTCGTAGTTCAGGTTACGCGAATAATGCAGCACGCCCTCCTTCTCGTCACGCGTGTAGCGGCCGCCTGCGGTCAGGTGGATCGTGTCGGTCGGGTTCCAGGTGACCTGGCCGTAGCCTGCATAGCTCTTCGAATGCACTTCCGAGGCGCGATCGATCGAGCGGCACCCAGGCTGCGAACCGAACCCGCCAGACCCGGTGCAGGGATCGAGAACCGAGATCGTCGACAGCGTCGAATTGAACGCCAGCGAGTTCGGCGTCGCCGCGTCGTCGCTGATGTGCTCGTTGAAATAATACAGCCCGGCGACATAGTCGAACTGGCCGACCGTGCCGACCGCCTGGAATTCCTGGCTGAACTGGTTCTGGTGGAGGTCGGCAAGGCTGTAGCGGCTGAAATTGCACGCCGTGCCGGTGCAGCCTGCGGCGACGACGGGGACGCGGTGATAGCCGCCGCTATTGTCATACTGCGTCGCGTTCACGCCGCGCCATGCGGTGATCGAGCGGAGTTCGATCTCGGGCGCGACGTTCCAGCGGATGTTCGAGGTGAAGCCGTGCGTCTTGTCCACGCTCGGCTGCTGCGGCACGCCGATATCGGCAGTCTTCATGCGGCTGGTGCCGTTGACGACGACCTGGCTGGGGACCGGCTTCACGCTGCCGGTGAGCGTCGTGTAGTTGGTGCCGGGCAGCTTGCACGCGGACGCGGCGGACTGGGCGCCGGCGACGCAGCCGTTCGGGTTCACGTTCAGCAGCTGGCTGTAGAACGGGCTGTTCGAGTCGTAGCCGTTATCGTAGCTGAAATCGGCGGTCATGCCCGAGATCGGGTGGACGCGTGCCGTCGCCTTGAAACCGCGGCGATCGTAATAGTTGAAGCCGGTCTGGCCGACGAGCGGGTTCTTGGTGGTCGCACCCTGATACTGGATGACACCGTCGAGCTTCAGCGCGACGCCGTAGACTTCGGGAAGGTCGAGCCGCAGCGCGCCGTTATAGCCGCCGTAATTGGCGATCCCGCCGGTCGCGCTGCCGCCCCATTTGCCGCTCGGGCCCTTGGTGACGATGCTCAGCGCGCCGCCTTCGGTGTTGCGACCGAACAGCGTGCCCTGCGGACCCTTCAGCACTTCGATCCGGTCGACGTCGAACAGCGCTGCGTTCAGGCCGTGCTGGCGACCGAGATAGACGCCGTCTATATAGACGCCGACGCCCTGTTCGCGCGCGGGCTGGTTCGCGTCGAGCGGGACGATACCGCGAATGCCGATGGTCAGCGCGGACTGGCGCGCTTCGAACGTCGCGACGCGCAGCGACGGTACGGCGCCGTCGGCGAGATCGTACAGGCTCTGGACGTGACGATCGGTCAACGCCTGGCTGCTGAGCACGTTGATCGCGATCGGCGTCTTCTGCAGGTTCGTTTCGCGCTTGGTCGCGGTCACGACGATGTCGCCGAGACCGGTCTGGTCGGCGGGGTCGGTCGTCACCGGATCGGTGGGCGCAGGATCGGTCGCGGTCGGCGCGGCGGCGCTCGGCGCGGCAGCGGTCGGCGTGGCATCGGTTGGCGTGGCGGCGGCGATGGCGGGCGACGCGATCGCGACCGTCAGGGCGGCGCCGGCCAGCAGCCGCAAGCGCAGGCTTGCTGAATTCAACATCGAGGGTTTCCCTTTTTCGGCAGTGTTTGCCTTGAGGGGCGCGATAGGCGGCGGTCGTGGCACGTCCGTTACGATTATAAGAATCGCGTGTCCGGGATTCTTAATGGTGGTTTAATGTTGGGCCAGGTGACGGCGCTGTCATGATCCCGTCATGACCCCGTAACGCGTAAGCCACGCGCGGCGGCTACCGCGCCCCCAAGCCGGCTGGACAAAGCCGGGACACCCGGGGATCTATTATGACACTCAATCCGTCGCGCCGCGTTCGCGGCCCTGTTTTCGCGCATGTCCTGCTCGCCGGTTGCGCGCTGACGCCGTTGACGATCGCCACCGCCTATGCTGGACCGATCGCCGCGACTCCCGCCGCTGCGCCGCGCGCTGCCGGATCGATCACCGGCACAGTGTCGCAGGCGGGCAGCGGCGATTATCTGGATGGCGCATCGGTTTCGATCCCTGCGCTCGACCTGTCGACGGTGGTCGATCGCACCGGCCGGTTCGCGCTGGTCGGCGTGCCCGCCGGTACGCATGACCTCGTCATCCGCTATGTCGGCTTTCCCGACGCGCGCCGGACCGTGACGGTCGCCGACGCCGCCGTGACGCTCGACGTCGCGATGACCGTCGGCGCGCCCGCCGACGCCGGGGAGGGCGACGAGATCGTCGTCTCCGGCTCGCGCCCGATCGCGGAATCGGAAGCCGCCGCGCTGCAGATCCAGCGGACCAGCCCGTCGCTGGTCTCGGTCATCGCCTCGGATTCGATCGGTCGTCTGCCCGACCAGAATGTCGCGCAGGCGGTCAGCCGGCTGCCCGGCGTTGGCGTCCAGCGCGACCAAGGTCAGGCGCGCTACATCACGTTGCGCGGCGCGCCGATCAACTGGACCACGCTGTCGATCGACGGCATCAACGTCGTCAGCCCCGAGGGCCGCGACGCGCGCTTCGATTCGATCCCCTCGGCGATCGCGTCGCAGATCGTCGTGCGCAAGGCGGTCACCCCCGACATGACCGGCGAGACGATCGCGGGCAATGTCGACATCATCACGCGCTCCGCGTTCGATTATCCGGGCATGAAGGTGCAGGCCAAGGGCGGCCTCGGCCATGTCGAGCTCGGCAAGAAGACCGAATATGAAGGCTCGCTCGTCATCTCCGACCGGATCGACACGGGGATCGGCGAATTCGGCATCGTGTCGTCGGCCAGCCTGTATCGCCGCGGCATGGTGACCGACAATTTCGAGACCGATTTCGAGGCGGTCGACCGCGATCGCCGGCCCGGCTACCAGACGCGCAACTGGGCGCGCGAGACCGAGAACAAGCTCTATCGCCTGACCCGCAAGAACTACTCGCTGTCGACCCGGCTCGACTGGCGTCCGGCGCCCGGCCACAAGCTGTTCGCCGAGACGATCTATTCGGCGTTCCAGGACGACGAACAGCGAAACAACTATATCTTCGATCTCGACGACCAGCAGTCGCGCACGCCGAACGGCACCGCCGGCTGCACGGTCAACGCACGCCCCGCTTCAGGAACCACGGGCTATGCCGATGTGTGCACCGGCAACACGCCGCTGCTCGGCACGGTGTACGGGATCGATCTCAACTCGAACTTCACGGTGCGCAAGTACAAGCAGTCGGTGTTCACCAACACGATCGGCGGCGATCACGAACTCGGCGCGTGGAAGGTCGCCTGGCGCGGCAACTTCACGCGCTCGATCGACGATCGCACGCAGCCCGCACAGCTCAATTACGACAGCCCGGCATTCGGGACGAACGGCGCGAACGCGGCCAATCGCCTCACCGTCGGCTACGACCTGACCGATCCGCAGCTCGCCAAGGTCCAGCTGTTCCGGACGATCCGCAACGCCGACGGCACCTTCTCGCGCGGGGACCGGGTGACCTCGATCGAGGACTTCCCGCGCACGCTGACTCGTCTGCGCTCGCTCAAGGCGCAGGACGTCACCGAGGCGTACACCGCCAAACTCGACATCAGCCGCGAAGCCTCGCTGTTCGGCGCGCAGACGGTGTTCACCGCCGGCGTCCGCTATGACGATCGCACCAAGACCGCGAACGAGGATCTGCTCGACATCAGCACCCCCGCACAGTTTGCCGCGGCGGGGATCCCGACGGGCTATGCGGCGATCGCCAAGACCGGCGGGTTCCAGGGCGAGATTCCGCTCGGCTACACCTTCCAGTATTTCGACCGCGACAAGGTGCTCGGGCTGGTCGACCAGGCGAAGACCGTGGCCAGCTACCTGCCGGTCGATGCGAATTTCTACGAGGTCGGCGAGAAGGTCTATTCGGCCTATGCGATGGCGACCGTGACGACCAACTGGGGCAGCATCATCGGCGGTGCCCGAGTCGAGCATATCCGCAACGACGCGCGTGCCTTCTCGATCAACGCTTCGACCAACGCGACGACACCGGTCGAGGCGAAGTCGAGCCAGACCCTGGTCTATCCCAGCCTCCACCTGAACTGGGACGTCAACGATCGGATGAAGGCGCGCCTGTCATTCAACACCGGGGCTGCGCGCCCCGATTACGATCAGCTCCGCCCGAACCTGACGTATAACGATGCTAACCTGACCGTGTCGGGCGGCAACCCGGATGCGAAGCCCGAAAAGGCCAAGGGCGCGGATCTCTACGTCGAATATTACACGATGCCGCGCGGCTTCCTGTCAATCGGTGCCTATTACAAGGACGTCACCAACGTCCTGTTCGATTCGGTCCAGACCTTCGGCAGCACGATCCTCAACAGTGGCAGCACCGATCGCTCGCAATATCAGTTCTCGACCGTCCTGAACGGCGGCAAGGGCTATATCATGGGCATCGAGGGCGCGATCCAGCAGCAGCTGGAGCCCTTCACCGCCGATCTCGGTCTGCCCGAGTGGATGGGCGGCTTCGGCGTTCAGCTCAATGCGACGATCAACAAGAGCCGCGCGGATACGCCGGGTGCGGCGGGCATTCCGTCGCGCAAGGTGCCGCTGCCGGGCGCCTCGGACGCGATCTACAATTTGATCGGCTATTACGAGAAATACGGCTTCTCCGCGCGAGTCTCGTACCAGAACCGGTCCGCCTGGCTCGACGCGATCGGCGCGGTCGCGCAGGTCGGGGACACCGTTCGCGGCGTCGATGGCGGCGATTTCTACTGGGCCAAGGACAATGAGCTCGACGCGTCGGTGCGGTATGCGATCAACGGCAATGTCGAGATTTACGCCGATTTCGCCAATTTGCTGAACGGCCCGGGGCGCCGCTACGTCGGCTCATCCGCCTACACGATCGAGCATGAGACGTTCGGGCGTCGCTATACCGGCGGCATGCGGGTGACGTTCTGATGCGCGCGCTTCCCTTCGCCGCCTTGCTGCTCGCGGGGTGCGCCACGACCTCGGCCCCGCTGGCGACCGAGGCACCGATGGTCGCGGCCACGGCGGAGACCGATCCGGTCGACACTTCCGCCGATGCCGCCGACGATCCCGCGATCTGGCGCAACTCCGCCGATTCGTCGAAGAGCCTCGTTATCGGCACGGACAAGAAGGCGGGCATCCATGTGTATAGCCTGGCGGGCAAGCGGCTGAGCTTCACGCCCGCCGCGCGCCTCAACAATGTCGATCTGCGCGACACCGGCGCGCGGGTGATCGCCGCCGCCAGCGACCGCGCCGACGTCGCGACCGCGCATGTCTCGCTGTTCACGCTCGACACCGCCGCGGCAAAGCTCGTGCCGCTCGGTCGGTTCCCGGTCGGCGCGGGCGAGGCGTATGGCATGTGCCTGTGGACCCGCGCCCGCGACCACGCGCTGTTCGGTTTCATCGTGCTCAAGGACGGTCGCATCGACCAGGTCGCGATCGATCTGTCGGGTGCGACGCCCAAGGTGACTACGGTACGCTCGATGAAGCTCGCCACGCAGTCCGAAGGCTGCGTCGTCGACGATCGGACGGGGCAGTTATACGTCGCCGAGGAAGATGTCGGCCTCTGGCGGTTCGATGCCGACCCGTCCGCAGCCACGACCGCAACCGCGATCGCCAGGGTCGATGGCAAGACGCTCGTCGCGGACGCGGAGGGGCTGGCGCTCGCACCGTCGGGCAGGACCGGTGGCTATCTCGTCGCGTCGAGCCAGGGTGACAATGCCTATACGCTTTATCGCCTGCCCGGCGTCACCTATGCCGGCCGCTTCCGCATCGGCGGCGGCGCGATCGACGGCACCAGCGATACCGACGGCATCGACCTGATGCTGGGCAATTTCGGTCCGGCCTATCCGCGCGGGTTGCTGGTCGCGCAGGACGGCGACAATGCGCCCGCCACGCAAAACTTCAAATATGTCAGCTGGGATGCGGTCCGCCGCGCGCTCAAACTGCGCTGATCGTCAGGCCGTCGGTGGCTGTCAGCGCTGGGATTGGAGCGGGTGAAGGGAATCGAACCCTCGTCACTTGCTTGGGAAGCAAAAGCTCTACCATTGAGCTACACCCGCAGACGCATGCCTATACCGGCGCGGTCCGGTGTCCGTACCCGGCACGATCGCGAAGTTCAAGCGTCAAGCGCATGGGAACGTCCGTCTGCGTCCAAGCGCTGTAGCGCTACGGGCGCGATGCCCGACAAGGATCAAGGCATGACGACCTCCCCATCGACCCGCGGATCCCAGCCAGGCGTTCCCGAAACCGACCGTTCAACCGAGGCGCGCGCGAGAGACGGTTTGTCGCGGCCGATGGCAGCGTTGATCGTCGCCGGCGTCTTGGGGGCGAGCGCGGTGCTCGGGCGGCGCAACGCCCCCGATCCGTCGCATCCCAACACGCGGCGCTGGTACAAGCGGCTCGACAAGCCCGACTTCACGCCCCCCGATCGCGTGTTCGGCGCGGTCTGGCCGGTGCTCGAGACCGGGCTGGCGGTCGGCGGCTATCGACTGATGCGCGCGCCCGCCAGCCCGCGTCGCAACGCGGCGGTGGGGCTGTGGCTGCTCAACACCGCGATGGTCGGCGGATGGACCGAATTGTTCTTCCGCAAGCGCGCGCTGGAGACGAGCACGGTTGCGGCGGGCGCGATGGTCGTCACCGGCGCCGCCTATGTCGCGACCGCGGCGAAGGTCGATCGCCCCGCGGCAGGGCTGGGCGTACCGTTCGTCGGCTGGCTGGGGTTCGCTACCGTGCTCGCGGCCGGGATCAGCCGGCGCAACGATTCGCGACGATGAGCCGGCTCACCGTCTGGCATGACGGCGACTGCCCGTTATGCCGCCGCGAGATCGCGCTGATGCGCCGTCTCGACCGGCGCGGTTCGATCGACTTCGTCGACGCGACCGATGGCGACGCGTCCTGTCCGATCGATCGCGGCGCTCTGCTCGCGCGGTTCCACGCCTGCGAGGATGGGCAGATGCTGTCGGGCGCCGCAGCCTTCGCGGCGATGTGGCGGGCGATCCCTATCCTGCGCCCGCTGGGCCTTGCCGCACGGCAACCCACCGTGCTGCGGGTGCTAGAGCGCATCTATGTCGGTTTTCTGCGCGTCCGGCCGAAGCTGCAACGTGCGGTGCGTCGGCGTGAGGCGAACGCGCGATGACAGTCCGCCGTGATCCCGTGCGGCCGGGGCAAACGAGCGTTTGGGATTTTCCACGGCCGGCGATCGCGGTGCCGAGCGCGCAGCACGTGCGGATCGAGCATCGCGGCCAGGTGATCGCCGACACGCGCGCGAGCGTGAAGACGCTCGAGACCAGCCATCCGCCCAGCTATTACATCCCGCCGGACGCCGTCGTGATGACGCTGTTCCGCCGGTCGACCCACACCTCGTTTTGCGAATGGAAGGGCGATGCGGTCTATTACGACCTGCTGATCGACGGCGAGACGCTCCGCGGCATTGCCTGGAGCTATCCCGCCCCGACGCGCGCCTTCGCCGCGTTGCGTGACCATCTCGCCTTCTATGCAGCGCCGTTCGATGCATGCTTCGTCGACGACGAGCGGGTCGTGCCGCAGCCGGGCGGATTCTATGGGGGGTGGATCACCAGCGATCTTGCCGGGCCGTTCAAGGGCGTGCCCGGCAGTCGCTATTGGTAGAAGGCGTCAGTCCAGGCCAGCCGCCCGGCGGACGGCGAGGCCTGCACCCGCCCAGTCGACATCCTCGCCCTCCAGCGCGATCGCGGTACGCAGATGATCGCGAACGATCCCGAGCAGCGGCATCGGCGTCCGTGACGCGCCCGCCGCGGCGTCGACCAGGTTCATGTCCTTCAACCCCAGCGGTGCTGCAAAGCCCGCTGGCTTGAAGGCATCTGCTACCAGCATGTCGCCATAGGTCTTGTAGACCGGCGCTGAGAACAGCGTGCCGGTCAGCACCTCGAGCAAGGTCGCCCGGTCGACGCCGCCCTTTTCGGCCAGCGTCATCGCCTCCGCCATCGCCTCGACCGCGGCCATGATCATGAAATTGCCGCTCAGCTTGACCAGATTGGCGGCGGAGGGCGTGGTGCCGACGCGGAAGACGCGCTGGGCGATCGCCTCGAACACGGGTTCGCACAGGTCGATCAGGTCGTCCGCGCCGGCCGCGACGACGAACAGCTTGCCCGCCTCCGCCGCGGGCGGGCGGCCGAACACCGGTGCGGCGACATAACGCTGCCGCTCGCCTGCGAGCCGGTCGGCGAGCGCGACGCCGATCGTGCTGTGCGACACGTGCAGCGCCGGGCAATCGAGGATGCCGTCCTCACCGAAGACCACGGCTTCGAGCGCGCGATCGTCCGCCAACATCGTCATCACGACATCGCCCTGCGCGGCGGCGGCGGGGGTGTCCGCAAGAACCGCGCCCGCCGCAACCAGCGCATCGGCCTTGCCGGGCGAGCGGTTCCAGACGGTGACCGCGTGGCCCGCCTTGACCAGGTTGGCGGCCATGGCGCTGCCCATCTGGCCGAGCCCGATGAATCCGACCTTCATGCTACTTCCTTCCGAATGCCTGTCGCGGGGCCAACGCACGCCGCGACGGATCGCTGCGTCATGCGCGCAGCGGGAGGCTGAGGCGTGCGAGCAGTCCGCCGGTCGTCGAGCGCCCTAGGACGAGCGTGCCGCCGCTGAGTTCGGCGAGTTCGCGCGTGATCGACAGCCCGAAGCCATGGCCGTCGCCGCGTTCATCGAGGCGTCGGCCGGGCAGCATCGCCTGCGCGATCGCGTCGTCGTTGATACCTTCGCCATCGTCCGCGACGTCCAGCGTCACGACGCCGTCGACCGCCGCGCCGCCGATCGCCAGCGCCGAGCGCGCATGGCGCCAGGCGTTGTCGAGCAGGTTGCCGATCATCTCGTCGAGATCCTGCGCGTCGATCGCGACCGCAAGCCCGGCGGGGATGGCGATGTCGACCGCGATCGGGCGGTCAGCGTGGATGCGACGGAGTACCGTGACGAGATCGTCGACCGCGGGGGCGATCGGCGTCCGGCTCCGCGCGCCGCCGGTGACATCGGCGCGCGCGCGGCCAAGATGATGGCGCACGCGGCGGTCGATCTGGTCGACCATGTCGCGGACGTCATCGCCGGCGCCCGCCTCGGCGAGCCGCAGCGACAGCGTGGCGAGGGGGGTCTTCAAGCCGTGCGCGAGGTTGGCGACATGCTGGCGCGCGTGCGCGAGCCCGGCGGCGTTCTGGTCGATCAGCGCGTTCAGTTCGGTGACAAGCGGTTGCAGCTCGCCCGGTTGCTCGTCGGGGACATGGCGCTGCGTGCCCGCGCGCACGGCGGCGAGCGCGGTGCGCAGATCGCGCAACGGACGCAGCCCGAACCGCAACTGGAGAAGCGTCGCCAGTGCAAGCCCGGCACCAAGCAGCGCGAGCGAGCCGAGCAGTGGGATCATCGCCTCACGCAGCGGCTCTTCGACGATCCGGCGCGGGCCGATCGCGGTGATCGTCACCGCACCGCGCGGCGTGGGCACGTCCATCGTCCGCGAATGCAGCCGCTCGCCGCTGCTTGCCCGCGTGTCGCCGGCGTGAAGCTGGCGGTCCTCGGGGCCGCCCGGGCCGGGCGGGGGCGGGGGGCGATCGGCACCGGGCTTGGGAGCCGGCGGTGGTGCGGCAGGTCTCGGGGCGGGGAGCGGCGGCGTCGTACCGCTATCGACCCGACCGGCGGGGCCGTCGACATGCCACGACCAGTCCGATCCGGGGACGCCGAAGTCGGGCAGGTCGACCGCGCGGGTCCGGTCGAGCGTCGCGTCGGGGCGGACCGCGCGGGCAAGCACCGCGACCTGCGCGTCGAGGCGCTCGTCGAGTCCGCGCATGACGAACCGTTCGAGCACGTTGCCGATCGTGATCCCCGCGAAGACGAGCGCCAGACCCGTCGACAGTGCGGCGATCACGAGCATCCGGCCGAACAGCGACCGCGGGATGATGCGCAGGGGCCTCTTCATCGCCGTGCTCGCGGGAGGATGGAAAAGGCCGGCACGATCACGATCCGTCCGCCGTCAGGCGGTAGCCGCGGCCGCGCACCGTTTCGATCATCTGCGCGCCGATCTTGCGGCGCAACCGGCCGATGATGACCTCGATCGAGTTCGAATCGACATCCGCATCGCCTTCGTAGACGCGCTCGATCAGGTCGGCGCGCTCGATCACGACTTCTCGGCGGAGCATCAGCGCCGAAAGGACTCGCCATTCGAACGCGGTGAGCTTCAACGGCAGGCCATCGAGCTCGAACGTGCCGAGCTGTGCGTCGAACGCCAGCGGCCCGCAGGTGACTCGCGCCGCCGCGTGGCCGGCCGCGCGACGGACGAGCGCGCGAAGCCGCATCACGACCTCCTCGACCCGGAAGGGTTTCACCACATAGTCGTCCGCGCCGGCCTTGAACCCCTCGACCTTCTCCGACCAGCCGTCGCGCGCGGTCAGGATCAGCACCGGCAAATCGCGGCCCGCGGCGCGCCAGTCGCGCAGGACGGAGAGCCCGTCGCGCTTGGGCAGCCCCAGATCGAGCACCGCCGCGTCGTAGAGTTCGGTGGCGCCGAGATGGCCGCCATCCTCGCCGTTGCTCGCGACGTCGACCGCGAAATGCTCCGCGCGCAGGGCCCGCGCGAGCCCGTCGGCGATCGCCGCATCGTCTTCGACCAATAATACCCGCATGCGCATCCCCTAAGTCCGAGACCCCAACGGAATCTGAACGGCTTGGTTCAGCGGGCGTCGGCAGCGTGCGCCTAAACGGTGATTCGTCAACCAATGAGAGGAAAGACGCACGTGACCGAACATTCCCACATCGCCCCGAAGAAGGGCTTCAACTTCCGCCGTAACCGCCTGGCGCTTGCCGCGGCCGGCCTGCTCGCCGTCGGTGGTGCCGCCGGTGCCGTCACCGTCGCCGCCACGCGCCCCAGCGTGACGATGGCGCCCGCCACGCCCGTGGCGATCCGCTCGCTCCAGTCGGACGGCATCGTCACGATCCGCGGCACCGTCGCCGAGATCTATGGCAACAAGTTCGTGATGGCCGACCCGACCGGCCGCGCGCTGGTCGACCTCGGCCGCGAGGGCGACAATGGCGCTCTGGTCACCGCCGGCCAGCCGGTGACGATCCAGGGCCGGTTCGAGGATGGCTTCGTCCATGCCTCGTTCCTGGTCGGTGCCGGTGGCAAGGTGACCGCGCTCGGCCCGGTCGGTGGCCCGCCACGTGGTCCGGGCGGTCCTGGCGGTCCGGGTGGCCCCGGTCGTGACGGCCCGGCCGGTCCTGGTGGTCCGGGCGGCCCCGGCGGTCCGGGTGCGCCTCCGCCCCCGGCCGGCATGGCACCCCCGCCGCCGCCAATGACTCCGGGTGCGGCGCGTGCGCCGGTCGGTGTCCCGGCGGGTGCGCCTGTTGCCCCGGCACCGGCTACCGCGCCGGCACCGCAGGCGGCGCCAGCGACCTGATCCAGATGGAGCCGGTCATGCCGGCTCCATTACTCGTTCACTGTCGACAGGGCGGGGGCCGCAAGGACCCCACCCTGTCGTCGTACGTTTAGGCCCGGCGCGCGACTTGCGCGGCCCTCGGCGATTCGGCGCGGCGCGGTTGCGTGGCGGGGGGCAGGACCCAGCATCGGGCGGTCACGGCCAGCGGCAACGCGAGCAGCAGGCCTGCGCCGACATCCCAGACTCCGTCGCCCACCAGCCCCGCGCCGAGACCCGCGACGGTCGACACGCCCAGCAGGATGGGCACTGCGAAGATCTGGCGGTTGGTCTTGTGGCTCACGCTGTTTCTCCCGCCATCACGACTTCGCGGACTCGTTGCTCGCTCGGACCGCCCTTGCGGCGCAGCCACAGATACAGACCGCTGCCGAGCACCACGATCGTCAGCACGTCGAAAACCGCCCAGACGATCTTCATCACCAGCCCGCCATAATCGCCGAAGTGCAACGGCTGCGCGAGCAGCATCGCCTGCATGTACCACGGCATCGGCGTCACCGCGTCGAGTTGCCCGGTCGCGGCATCGACGAACCCGGGCAGCAACAGCTTCGACGTCATCGGCGTCGTGCCCTTCATGAACACCGCATAATGATGCTTGCTGCTGAACACGACGCCGGGGAAGGCGATGAACTGCGGTTCCATCTCGGGTGCCTTGCGCTGCACCGCATCGAGCGCCGCCTGCACCGAGGCGCGATTGGGGCCGAGCGGCGTGCGCGTCTCGCTCGCGGCGATCGCGGCGAGGCCGTTCGCCTTCCAGATGCTCGTGATCGGCACGACGAAGGTGTTGATCGTCCCCGTCACGCCGACGACGCTCGCCCAAACAAGCGTGACGATGCCGAGCAGATTGTGGCGATCGAGCCAGCCGAGCCGCTTGCTGCGACCGCGCCGCAGCGTGCCGAAGTCGAGCTTGGCCATGAACGGCGCATAGAGAACGACGCCCGAGACGATCGCCGCGAAGAACAGCAGCCCCATCACGCCCAGGAAGATTTCCGCCCAGAAGCCGAGCAGCATGTCGGTGTGGAGTTCGAGGATGAACGCCATCACGCCGGGCACATAGGGCGGCATCGTCGCACCGGTGCGCGCGTCGAAAGCGAGGAAATGCATCGCGGCCGGGGCGACATCGCCGGTCGCGCCGGTCGTCACATAGACGATGGGTCGGTCGTCGTCGAAGCTGATATAGAGCGGGATATCGCCCGGCGCGGTCGCGGCGGCCCGCTTCAGGATCGCGTCGAGTGGGAGCGAGGGCGTGCCCGTGGGCATCGTCGCCATCGGTGCTGGCGGGTTGAGCCAGCCATCGATCTCGTCCTGGAAGATCAGCGGCAGCCCGGTGACGCACAGCATCAGCAGGAACGCGGTGCAGATAAGGCTCGTCCATTTGTGGACGAGGTACCAGGTCTTGATCGTGCCGCGAGTCATGCGCGCGCCGCGGCGTCGTCGAACGAAAAAGGCGGCCGGATGGTCACCGGCACACAAGTACAGAATTGATAACGATGTGCAATAGCGACGTCGCTGATCAAGCCTTGAACCGATCCTCCCCCGCCAGGGGGAGGTGGCTGGCGTCAGCCAGACGGAGGGGGAGGGAAGGGTAACTGCTGTTCCGTGTCCGCCCCCTCCGACACCTCCCCCTTGCGGGGGAGGAGCACAGTAGGTGCGGCTTACTTGAGCAGGATCAGCGCCTTCGACAGCGTCATGTAGATCCCCCAGAGGATCGGCAGCCCGACCGCCAGCCATGCGAACACCACGATCGGCGAGGTGCCGGTCTCCGCCGCGACGGTGCCGCCGGCAACCGTCTCGACCGCCCGCGGCGCATCATCCGCGGGCATGTGGAACTTCGCGGCGACCGGCCGGACGAACAGGTTCGCGACGAACCCGGCAACCAGCATCGCCGCCAGCACCCAGAAGATCGGCGGGTAGATATCGCCGCGCGGCACGCCCGCGGCGATCGCCCGGTCGCGCATATTCGCGACGAGCAGCGGCCCGACCACGCCCGCGGTCGACCAGGCGGTCAGCAACCGGCCATGGATCGCGCCGACATATTTCGTCCCGAACAAATCGGCGAGATAGGCCGGCGCCGTCGCGAACCCGCCCCCGTACATCGATGCCAGGATGCAGAAGACGAGGATGAACAGCCCGAGCGTCGTGCCCGCAAGCGCCGGTGCGGCAAGCCCATAGAGCAGCGCGCCCGCGACGAGGATGGTTGCGAACAGCGGCTTGCGGCCGATCCGGTCGGACAGCCACGCCCAGAAGAACCGGCCGCCGATGTTGAACAGGCTGATCGCGCCGACAAAGCCCGCGCCGACCGCCGCCGCCGCCTTTTTCTGGTCGTCGTCGAACGCGGTGAACAACACGCCCGGCGCGTCGATCAGGCGACCGCCGAACAGCTCCTGCAACATTGGCGATGCGATGCCGATGATCCCGATCGAGGCGGAGACGTTGAAGAACAGCACCAGCCACACCAGCCAGAATTGCGGCGTGCGGTGCGCGTCGGACAACGCGACGTTGAATCGGCTGATCGATGCCTTGGCACTCGTGGGTGCGGTCCAGCCTGCCGGGGCCCAGCCCTCGGCCGGCACGCGGTAGCCGATCGCGCCGGCCATCATGAACACGAAATACACGGCCGCGAGCACCAGGAACGTCTGCCAGACGCCGACGCCGGTCGCGCTGGCGAAATGCTTCATCAGCAGATCGGCGAGCGGTCCGCCGATCATCGCGCCGCCGCCAAAGCCCATGATCGCCATGCCGGTCGCCATGCCGCGCCGGTCGGGAAACCATTTGATCAGCGTCGAGACGGGCGAGATATAGCCGAGCCCAAGCCCGATCCCGCCGATCACGCCCGATCCGATCCAGATCAGCCACAACTGGTGCATCGCCACGCCGATCGCGGCGATCCCCATGCCGCCACACCAGCAGAAGGCGGCGACGACGCCGGCCTTGCGCGGCCCCGCGCGTTCGAGCCAGCCGCCCCAGATCGCCGCTGCGGCACCGAGCACCACGAAGAACAACGTGTACGTCCAGACGAGATCGCTCACCCGCCAGTCGCAGCTCGTCGTGGTCAGCGCGCCGAGCAGCGAAAGGTTGGGGCAGGCGACGGGGTCGGTGATCCCGATCGCACGTGACAGCGGCAGCCAGAAGACGCTGAACCCGTACGCCATGCCGATGCACAGATGGATCGCGAGCGCGCAGGGCGGCACCAGCCACCGGTTGAAACCGGGGGCGGCAACGGTGCGCGCGCGGCTGAGAAAGCCGTGTCCGCCTGCGTTGCCGATGCCCGTATCGATCGTATCTGTCATCCAACCCCCGATTATATCTGGTTATATTCGGGAGCGTGGACGATCAGGCGGCGAATGTCACTCGCAGCGTTTCAAATCCGTCGATCGTCGCGCTGACGCTTTGCCCCGGGCGGATCGGGCCGACTCCCGCGGGGGTGCCGGTGAAGATCAGGTCGCCCGGCGCCAGTTCGACGAAGGTCGACAGCGTCGCGATGATCTCCGGCACGCTCCAGATCATCATCGACAGGTCGCCCGACTGGCGGGTCTCGCCGTCGACCGTGAGCGCGATGCCGCCGCTCGCTGCCGGCGCGCCCGGCGTGATCGCGCCGATCGGGGCGGAGCGATCGAAGCCCTTCGCCATGTCCCATGGCCGGCCGATCGCCTTGGCCGCCGCCTGCAGATCGCGCCGGGTCAGGTCGATGCCGACCGCGGCACCGAAGATCGTCGCCGGGGCATCGGCGACCGCAATATTCTTGCCGCCCGCGCCCAGCGCGATCACCAGCTCGACTTCGTGATGCAGGTCCCGCGTCTGCGGCGGGAAGGGGAGCGTGCTGCCGTTTTCGACGACCGCGTCGGCCGGCTTGGAGAAGAAGAACGGCTCCTGCCGGTCGGGATCGGAGCCCATCTCGCGCGCGTGATCGGCATAGTTCTGGCCGACGCAGAAGATCCGGCGGACGGGAAAGCGGTCGGTCGTACCGGCGATGGCGACGCTCGGCGCGGTGATCGTGGGAATGTGCATGATGGCTCCTTTGCCGGCCTACATCACGTGTCCGGGCATGGTTTGCAACGCACGCGGAACGTCCTCCGGCACGATGGGTTGGGCCTGTCTACGCAGTGGAGATCGCGATGCCCAGCACCCAGCCCGTCCGTTTCGAAACGTCGGTCGAGACGATCGCACCCGACGAAGCGGAGACGTTGCAGGGCCTCAAGGCGTCGTTCCAGGAGATATTGGAGACCACGTCGCAGGATTACGGCCATGCGGTCCGTGCGGTCCATGCCAAGGCGCACGGCATCGCGCGCGGGTCGATCACGATTTCGGAAGGCCTGCCGCCGCTCCTCGCGCAGGGAGCCTTCGCTAAGCCCGGTCGTCACGAGGCGGTAATCCGCATCTCGACCAATGCGGGCGACATCCTCGACGACAGCGTCAGCCTGCCGCGGGGGCTGGCGCTCAAGATCCTCGACGTTGCGGGGGATCGACTGCCCGGGTCGGAAGGCGACACGACGCAGGACTTCATCATGGTCAATGCGCCGGCCTTTTCCGCGAGCGACCCCAAGGCGTTCGGCAAGAACCTCAAGTTGCTGACCAAGACGACGGATCGGTTCGAGGGCGTGAAGAAGGCGATGTCGGCGACATTCCGCGTCGTCGAATCCGCGCTGGAAGCGGTCGGAACGCAGTCCGCGACGTTGCAGACGCTGGGTGGCGCCAAGCCCGTGCATCCGCTCGGCGAGACCTATTATTCGCAGACCGCGTTCCGCTACGGCGACTCGATCGCCAAATTCGCGCTGGTCCCGGTCTCGCCCGAGCTGGTCGCGCTGACCGGCACGCTCGTCGATATCACCACGCGCCCGGATGCCTTGCGTGAGGTCGTTCGCGATGCGTTGGCCGAGCATGGCGGGACATGGGAGCTGCGCGTCCAGATCAACACCGACCTCGAAGCCATGCCGATCGAGGACGCGTCGGTGGTGTGGGACGAGGCGATCAGCCCGTTCACGACGATCGCAAAGCTGGAGATCCCGGCGCAGGCGTCCTGGGACCAGGGCAGCAGCGAGCGCACCGACGACGCACTCGTCTACAGCGTGTGGAACGGGATCACCGCGCACCAGCCGCTCGGCGGGATCAACCGCGTCCGCAAGGAAACCTATGAGCTGTCGTCCGAATTTCGCGGGCGGTTCAACGGATGCCCGGTGCATCAGCCAGCGAAGCTCTCCGACCTTGCGTGACGTCTCAGCCAAGGGGGGCGCGTCGTTGAAGCTGTTCCATGTCAGCGACGTGCATTTCGGTGCAGAGGATCCGGCGGCGATCGCCTGGTTCTCCGAACGCGTCGCAGACGAGAAGCCCGACGCGGTCATCATGACCGGCGACCTGACGATGCGCGCCACCAAGGACGAATTCCAGCGGGGCGGCGACTGGCTGCGATCGCTGGGCGTGCCGGTCACGCTGGAAGTCGGCAACCACGACATTCCCTATTACTGGGATCCGTTCCGGCGGTTCTTCGCGCCCTATCAGCGCTATGCAGCGGTCGAGCAGATGATCGAGCGGCCGCTCGAGCTTCCCGGCGTCACGGTCGTGCCGTTGAAGACCACCGCGCGCGCGCAGTGGCGGTGGAACTGGTCGAAGGGGCGCGTGAGCTCGGGCTCGTTGAAGCGCGCGCTGGCGATGATCGCCGACGTGCCCAAGGGCAATCTGATCTTCATCGGCGCGCATCATCCGCTGATCGAGGGCGGGACCACCGGCACAGCCAAGACTCGCCACGGCGACGAGGCGCTGACCGCGCTGGCGGAGGCCGGCGCGCACGCGGTGCTGTCTGGGCACGTCCATGACCCGTTCGACGTGCCGGTCGAGCGCCAGGGGCGGACGATCCGGATGATAGGCGCGGGCACGCTGTCGAAGCGGACACGCGGCAGTCCGCCTGCGTTCAACGAGATCCGGTTGGAAGGCGGCCGCTTCGAGACGCTCGCGCGGACGTTGTCGGACGAAGCCAAATACTCGATCACGAGCGCGGTCTGACGGGCCTCGCGCTTGGTCGGGCGCCTGGTCGGGCGCCTAGTCGGGCGCCTTCCCGGAATTGAACTCGATGACGATCTCGACCCAGCCGCCGAGGATCTGCTTGCCGCCGACGCGCGGCGGGCGGACGCGGAATTGCCACGCAGCCTGCCGCATCGCGCGCGCAAGGCCTGAGCCGACCGGCGACTCGCTGAGCGCGCGGCAATTTTCGACCTGGTAATTCTCAATCATCCGGCACGCGATCCGGGCCCAGCTGTTCGGCGGCGGCGGGCTCTTCAGATAGCCGTTGAGCTCGGCATCGGTCGGGCGGCGATACCATTCGACCCTGTACAGCCGCTCACCACCCGGGCCCTCGCCGGGACCATAGGTCGAGCCGCTGTCCTTGCCCTTGCCCGACCCGCTGCCGCCGTCACCGCCGGCAAGCTGGTCGTTGGGGTGCGACGGCATCTTCGAGATATCGGCGGCCTCGAACATCTCCATCCCGCCGAGCATCTTGATCGGCAGCGGGGGCGGCGCCTTTGGCGGGGCAGGGGGTGCCTGCGCCGCTTCGACGCGCGGGGCAGCGCGTTGCGGCGAACCCCCGCTGGCGCGCTTCTGCTTGGTCGGCGACGGCGTGCGCTTTTCGGGCGTCGGGGTAGGCTGGTCCGGGGCGATCTGGAACGTGACCGGATCGCGCCGTTCCTCCGGCTTGACGATCGACAAGGGTGGCGCCAGCCGCAGCAGAAGCAGGATGATCAGGATATGCGCGATCACCGTCAACACGAACGCGGCGCTGCGCCGTCGCGTAGAACCGCGCGTCTCGCTCGACGAAGGATGGTACGCCGACCGCATCGGCAGTCCGCCTAGACCGGCAACGGTCCAACGGCAACGTCCGGCATCGACGATCTTTTTTGCGCTATTCACCTGCAAAGCGCCTGTCGGGTCAGCCGTACGCGATCAGCAGCGCCGTGATCTCGTCCGCGGCGGCGTCGGCGCCGTTCTCTCGCGAAACCTGCGCGCCGATCTGCGCAGCCTTCGATTCCAGGGACGGGCTCAGGATCGCGGCGATCGCGGCCCGCGCGCGCGCCGTCGTGAACCGGCGCGACGACAGCGTCCGGCCGACACCCATCCTCAGGATCCGACGCCCATTGTCGTGTTGGTCGCCCATATGCGGCACGACGAGTTGCGGTTTTCCCGCCCGCAGCGCCTGGCCGGTCGAGCCAGCACCGCCATGATGGATGATCGCGCACGCACGCGGAAACAGCAGCGAGTGCGGCGCATAGCGGCAGACGTGAACCTGCTCGGTCGATACCGCGTGCGCGTCGTTGCCGGTGAGCAGGACCGCTCGCAGGCCGAGCGCACGGGGTGCCGCTGCCGCCGTCGCATAGAAATCGCCCGGCGCGAACGTGGCGAACGATCCCAGCGTGAACACCAACGGCGCCGGTCCTGCGGCGAGGAAGGCGCCCAGCGCCGGATCGAGCCTTTCGGGCGCGCCGGTATCGCTGTCGAACACGGCAAAGCCCGTGATGCGCATCGTGGCGGGAAGATCGGGCTGTGACGGCGCGATAAGCGGCGAATAGCAGCAGAGCGTCAGCGCCGTGGCAGCGGGTGTCTCCAGCAACAGCGCCTGGGCGGATGGCGGCAAACCGTGCGCTGCGCGAACCGCGTTCACCGGCCGCGCGTGGCGGTGCCGCAGGACGCCGCGCATGACGCGGTACACCGCCCTGTTCCACGCCCTGCCGACTGGGCCAGCCGGGGCGGGGGCCATCATCCGGAAATCGGGGGTGCTGGGCGGCGCGTAAGCGGAGAAGGTCGCCATCGGCTGCAGCAGCACGTTGACGAGCGGTACGCCGCGCAGTTCCGCGACGATCGGCGCGGCGAACACGAACAGCGATGCGACCAGGGCGACGGCGCCGTCCATCGCCTCGTCCAGCGCGGTCGTACTGTCGGCGAGCCACGGCATCAGGATCCGGTCCATCAGATAGGTCTGATCCGCCATGATCCGCCGCGCCGCCTGTTCGGGCGGCAGGCCTAGCGCCTTTGCCAGCGTATCGAACCCGCCGACGATCGCCACGCCGGCCAATCCCGCCGCTTCGACCTTGGCGACATGATCCGCCGGCACCGCCAGCACGACCGCGAACCCGCGGGCCTTTAGCGCGAGACCGATGGCGATGAAGGGATGCAGGTCACCAAGCGAGCCGATCGTGGCGAGGACGATCTTCCGCATCGGCGCTATGGTCCTTTTCGGCCGCATGAACAGGGGCCGTCATCAGCCGCCGAGAGGGGGCTGGTACGACATATTCATTGCGGGAAAATGTCAGCGACGCGCGCGCGCGGATCGGACCGCTGCCACCAGGACTTGGACGGCCGCCCAAACGAAAAAGGCCGCCGCCCGGTGTCCCGGACGGCGGCCTTTTTTCCGTCGGCGCCGAGGCGTCCGACGAAGCCGATTACTCGGCTTCGTTCAGATACTCGCCGGCATCGGCATCGGTACCGGTGCCCGACGTCACGACCTTGGCGAGCGGGTCTTCACCCGCGCCACCCTCGTCACGCGGCGAGCGCGCGAGTTCGGCCGCATGCTCGTCCGCCGCCGACATCGGTGCGACGATCGAGGCTTCCGCCATCTTGCGCTGGGCAACGCGCATCGACGCATCGCGGCTGTTCGCCACGACCCGCAGACGGTTGAGGCCTGCGCCGGTGCCTGCCGGGATGAGCCGGCCGACGATGACGTTTTCCTTCAGGCCCATCAGCATGTCCTGCTTACCCTGGACAGCCGCTTCGGTGAGGACGCGCGTGGTCTCCTGGAACGATGCCGCCGAGATGAAGCTGCGGGTCTGCAGCGACGCCTTGGTGATACCGAGCAGGATCGGCTTGCCCTGTGCGCGGGCCTGCTTCTTCTCCAGCTTCTCGTTGGTCGCGTCCATTTCCTCGCGATCGACCTGCTCGCCCTTCAGCAGCGTGGTGTCGCCGCCGTCGGTGATCTCGACCTTCTGCAGCATCTGACGAACGATCGTCTCGATGTGCTTGTCGTTGATCTTCACGCCCTGGAGTCGATAGACCTCCTGGATTTCCGACACGAGATACTCGGCGAGGGGCTCGATACCCATCGTCTCGAGGATGTCGTGCGGATCGGGCGAGCCGCCGATCAGGTTGTCGCCGCGCTTGACGTAATCGCCTTCCTGCACGTCGATGACCTTCGACTTCGGCACCAGATACTCGACGACGTCGCCGCCATCCTCGGGCTGGATGCCGATCTTGCGCTTCGCCTTGTAGTCCTTGCCGAACACGACGCGGCCCGAGATCTTGGCGATGATCGCCGAGTCCTTGGGGATACGCGCCTCGAACAGCTCGGCAACGCGCGGCAGACCACCGGTGATGTCGCGCGTCTTGGCGCTCTCGCGGCTGACGCGGGCCACGACGTCGCCGCCGAACACCTGTGCGCCATCCTCGACCGACAGGGTGGCACCGATCGCCAGCATGTAGCGGCCGGTCTCGCCCGACGTCTCGTCGAGCAGGGTCATGCGCGGACGCAGATCCTCCTTCGACTTGGTCGCCGCACGATATTCGATCACGACGCGCTGGGCGATACCCGTGGCTTCGTCGGTCTGCTCGGTGAGCGTCTTGCCCTCGATCAGGTCGACATATTTGATCGTGCCCGGGTTCTCCGTGATCACCGGCATGGTGAACGGATCCCACTCGGCCATCCGGTCGCCGCGCGACACGATGTGGCCATCGTCGAACAGCACATAGGCGCCGTACGGGATACGATCGACCGAGAGCTCGCGACCGTCCATGTCGACGATCGCGATTTCGCCCGAGCGGCTGAGCACCACGCGACGGCCACGCTGGTCGACGATGATACGCAGATCGCGGAACTGCACCGTACCGTCGGCATGCGCCTCGAGGTTCGACGTCTCGTTGAGCTGCGCTGCACCACCGATGTGGAACGTGCGCATCGTCAGCTGCGTGCCCGGCTCACCGATCGACTGCGCGGCGATGACGCCGACAGCTTCACCGATGTTGACCGGCGTACCGCGGGCGAGATCGCGCCCGTAGCACTTGCCGCAGACGCCGATCTTGGACTCGCAGACCAGCGGGCTGCGGATCTTGCACGACTGCGTGCCGAGGCCTTCGATCGTCGTGATCATCGGCTCGTCGAGCAGCGTGCCCGACGGGATGATGACCTTGCCGGTCTTCGGATCGACGATGTCCTCCGCGGTCGTACGACCCAGGATGCGCTCGCCGAGGCTTGCGATCGTCGAACCACCCTGAAGGATCGCCTTCATTTCGAGGGCGCGCGTGGTGCCGCAATCGGGTTCGATGATGACGCAATCCTGCGACACGTCGACCAGACGACGCGTGAGGTACCCCGAGTTCGCCGTCTTCAACGCCGTATCCGCGAGGCCCTTACGCGCGCCGTGGGTTGAGTTGAAGTATTCAAGGACGGTCAGGCCTTCCTTGAAGTTCGAGATGATCGGCGTCTCGATGATCTCGCCCGATGGCTTGGCCATCAGGCCGCGCATGCCGGCAAGCTGCTTGATCTGCGCCTGCGAACCACGGGCACCCGAGTGGGCCATCATGTAGATCGAGTTGATCGGCTTTTCACGGCCGGTCTCCTTGTCGACCTTCACCGCACGGATCTCGTCCATCATGGCGTTCGCGACCTGGTCGCCGCAACGGCTCCAGGCGTCGATCACCTTGTTGTACTTCTCCTGCTGCGTGATCAGACCATCCTGATACTGCTGCTCGAAGTCCTTCACGAGCGCCTTGGTGTCGTCGACCAGACCAACCTTGGCGTCCGGAATGATCATGTCGTCCTTGCCGAACGAGATGCCGGCGCGGAAGGCGTGGCGGAAGCCGAGCGTCATGATCGCATCGGCGAACAGCACGGTCTCCTTCTGGCCGGTGTGACGATAGACCTCGTCGATCACGTCGCCCACGTCCTTCTTGGTGAGCAGGCGGTTGACGGTGTCGAACGGCACCTTGTGGCTGTGCGGCAGGCACTCGCCCAGCAGCATGCGGCCCGGGGTCGTCTCGTACCGCTTGAGGTACTGCTTGCCCTTCTCGTCGGTCTGCGGAACGCGGCTGATCACCTTGGTGTGCAGCGTGACCGCCTGCGCGTTCAGCGCCTGGTGCACCTCGGCCATGTCACCGAGCAGCATGCCCTGGCCCGGCTCGTTCTCCTTCATCATCGACAGATAATAGAGACCGAGAACCATGTCCTGCGACGGGACGATGATCGGCTTGCCGTTGGCGGGCGACAGGATGTTGTTCGTCGACATCATCAGGACGCGCGCTTCGAGCTGGGCCTCGAGGCTCAGCGGGACGTGCACGGCCATCTGATCGCCGTCGAAATCGGCGTTGAACGCGGAGCAGACCAGCGGGTGAAGCTGGATCGCCTTGCCCTCGATCAGCACCGGCTCGAACGCCTGGATGCCAAGACGGTGAAGCGTCGGCGCACGGTTGAGCATGACCGGATGCTCGCGGATCACCTCGTCCAGGATGTCCCAGACTTCCTTACGCTCCTTCTCGACCCACTTCTTCGCCTGCTTCAGGGTCATCGACAGACCCTTGGCATCGAGACGCGCGTAGATGAACGGCTTGAACAGCTCGAGCGCCATCTTCTTCGGCAGGCCGCACTGGTGCAGCTTGAGTTCCGGCCCGGTCACGATGACCGAACGACCCGAATAGTCGACGCGCTTGCCGAGCAAGTTCTGGCGGAAGCGGCCCTGCTTGCCCTTGAGCATGTCGGACAGCGACTTGAGCGGACGCTTGTTGGCGCCCGTGATCGTGCGACCGCGGCGACCATTATCGAACAGTGCGTCGACGGCCTCCTGGAGCATGCGCTTCTCGTTGCGGACGATGATGTCCGGCGCGCGGAGCTCCATCAGGCGCTTCAGGCGGTTGTTGCGGTTGATCACGCGGCGATACAGATCGTTCAAATCCGACGTCGCGAAACGACCACCGTCCAGCGGCACCAGCGGGCGCAGCTCGGGCGGGATGACCGGCACGACTTCGAGGATCATCCACTCGGGGCGGTTGCCCGAATCGATGAAGCTCTCGACGACCTTCAGCCGCTTGATGATCTTTTTGGGCTTCAGCTCGGACTTGGTGACCGCGAGCTCTTCGAGCAGTGTGGTACGCTCACCCTCGAGATCGAGCGATTCGAGCATGATGCGGACCGCTTCGGCACCGATACCGGCCGAGAACGCGTCCTCGCCATACTGGTCCTGCGCGTCGAGGAGCTCGTCCTCGGTCATCAGCTGGTACTTCTCGAGCGGGGTCAGGCCCGGCTCGATGACGATGTACGCCTCGAAGTACAGCACGCGCTCGAGCTGCTTGAGCTGCATGTCGAGCAGCAGGCCGATGCGCGACGGCAGCGACTTCAGGAACCAGATGTGCGCGACGGGAGCGGCGAGCTCGATATGGCCCATCCGCTCGCGGCGAACCTTCGAGACGGTAACCTCGACGCCGCACTTCTCGCAGACGATGCCCTTGTACTTCATGCGCTTGTACTTGCCGCACAGGCACTCGTAATCCTTGATCGGACCGAAGATGCGCGCGCAGAACAGGCCGTCACGCTCGGGCTTGAACGTGCGATAGTTGATGGTCTCGGGCTTCTTGATCTCGCCGAACGACCAGCTGCGGATCTTGTCCGGGGACGCGATGCCGATCTGGATCTGGTCGAACGTTTCGGTCTTGGCGACCGGATTGGCGAAGGGGGTCATCTCGTTCATATATTGATCCTTCCAACTCCCCTCCCGCAAGCGGGAGGGGAAGGGGCCCAAGCTCTTGCTTGGGAAGGGGTGGGCACCCGGTTCGATCTTGGCGCTCCATCACTGGCCGGGAGCCCACCCCCGGCCCCTCCCGCGAGCGGGAGGGGAGCTAAGTTAACCGCGTTACTCCGCCGCGATCTGGATGCCGTCGCTGTCGAAGCCGGGCTCCGACTGCTTCAGGTCCACATTCAGGCCGAGCGAGCGCATTTCCTTGACGAGCACGTTGAAGCTCTCCGGGATGCCGGCCTCGAACGTGTCGTCGCCCTTGACGATCGCCTCGTAGACCTTGGTGCGCCCGACGACATCGTCCGACTTCACCGTCAGCATTTCCTGCAAGGTATACGCCGCGCCGTAGGCCTGGAGTGCCCAGACCTCCATCTCGCCGAAGCGCTGACCACCGAACTGCGCCTTACCACCCAGCGGCTGCTGCGTGACCAACGAGTACGGCCCGATCGAGCGTGCGTGGATCTTGTCGTCGACCAGATGGTGGAGCTTGAGCATGTAGATATACCCAACCGTCACCTTGCGATCGAACTTGTCGCCGGTACGTCCGTCGAACAGGTCCGACTGGCCCGACGGATCGAGACCCGCCAGTTCCAGCATCGCCGACACGTCCGCCTCGCGGGCGCCGTCGAACACCGGCGTCGCCATCGGCACGCCGCCCTTCAGGTTCTTGGCCAGCTCGACGATCTCGTCACCCGAACGGGCGTCGATCTCGGCGTGATACTGCTCGCCATAGACGGTCTTGAGGCGATCGCGGACCGCTTCCGGCATCGCGCCGGCCTTGGCCTCGGGATTCTCCTCGCGCCACGTCTCGAGCGCCGCGGTGATCGACTGACCCAGACCGCGTGCGGCCCAGCCCAGATGCGTCTCGAAGATCTGCCCAACGTTCATGCGGCTCGGCACGCCCAGCGGGTTGAGCACGATATCGACCGGCGTCCCGTCGGCGAGGAACGGCATGTCCTCCGCCGGCAGGATGCGGCTGATGACGCCCTTGTTCCCGTGACGGCCGGCCATCTTGTCGCCCGGCTGCAGCTTGCGCTTCACCGCGACGAACACCTTGACCATCTTCAGCACACCCGGCGACAGCTCGTCACCACGCTCCAGCTTCTCGCGACGATCGTGGAACTTGTCCGTGATCAGCTTGGCGGCATCGTCATACTGGATCTTGACCGCTTCCAGATCGCTCTGGATCTTGTCGTCGGCGACCGCGAACTTCCACCACTCGTGGCGGTCGACGCTGTCGAGCAGATCCATGTCGATCACGACGCCCTTCTTGACGCCCTTGGGCGCCGAGGTGGCCGTCTGGTCGAGCAGCATCTCGCGGAGACGCGACCAGGTCGCACGGTTCAGGATCGAACGCTCGTCGTCCGAATCCTTCTTCAGGCGCTCGATCTCCTCGCGCTCGATCGCCATCGCGCGCTCGTCCTTGTCGATGCCGTGACGGTTGAAGACGCGAACGTCGACGACCGTACCCGACACGCCCGGCGGCAGGCGAAGCGACGTATCGCGCACGTCGCTGGCCTTCTCGCCGAAGATCGCACGGAGAAGCTTCTCCTCCGGCGTCATCGGCGATTCACCCTTCGGCGTGATCTTGCCCGCGAGAATATCGCCCGGCTCGACCTCTGCACCGATGTAGACGATGCCCGCTTCGTCGAGGTTGCGCAGCGCTTCCTCGCCGACGTTCGGGATATCGCGCGTGATATCCTCAGGCCCAAGCTTCGTGTCGCGAGCCATCACCTCGAACTCGTCGATATGGATCGACGTGAACACGTCGTCCTTCACGATCCGCTCCGAGATCAGGATCGAATCCTCGTAGTTGTAGCCGTTCCACGGCATGAACGCGACGAGGCTGTTACGACCCAGCGCCAGCTCGCCGAACTCGGTCGACGGGCCGTCGGCGAGCACGTCGCCGGCACGGACCACATCGCCCACCTTCACCAGCGGACGCTGGTTGATGCAGGTCGACTGGTTCGAGCGCTGGAACTTCATCAGCGTGTAGATGTCGACGCCCGACTTGCCGGCATCGATCTCGCCGGTTGCGCGGATGACGATACGCGCCGCGTCGACCTGGTCGACGATGCCCGCACGCTTGGCCGAGATCGCAGCACCCGAATCGCGTGCCACGGTCTCTTCCATGCCGGTGCCGACGAACGGCGCCTCGGCCTGGACGAGCGGCACGGCCTGACGCTGCATGTTCGAGCCCATCAGCGCACGGTTGGCGTCATCGTTTTCCAGGAACGGAATGAGCGATGCGGCGACCGAGACGAGCTGCTTGGGGCTGACGTCCATCAGCGTGATGTTGTCGGGCAGCGCCATCAGGAATTCGCCAGCCTGACGCGACGAGACGAGCTCCTCGGTGAACCCGCCGTCCGACGTCAGCTCGGCGTTGGCCTGCGCGATCGTGTGCTTGGCCTCTTCCATCGCCGACAGGTACACGACGTCGTCGGTCACCTTGTGGTCGACGACTTTCCGATACGGCGTTTCAATGAAGCCGTACTTGTTCACCCGCGAGAAGCTGGCGAGCGAGTTGATCAGACCGATGTTCGGGCCTTCCGGCGTCTCGATCGGGCAGATGCGGCCATAATGCGTTGGGTGAACGTCGCGGACTTCGAAGCCGGCACGCTCGCGCGTGAGACCACCTGGTCCAAGTGCCGACACGCGACGCTTGTGGGTGACTTCCGACAGCGGGTTGGTCTGATCCATGAACTGCGACAGCTGCGACGAGCCGAAGAATTCGCGGACCGCGGCAACCGCGGGCTTCGCGTTGATCAGGTCGTTCGGCATCACGGTCGAGACGTCGACCGACGACATGCGCTCCTTAACGGCGCGCTCCATGCGGAGCAGGCCGACGCGGTACTGGTTCTCGAGCAGCTCGCCGACCGAACGGACACGACGGTTACCGAGGTTGTCGATATCGTCGATCTCGCCCTTGCCGTCCTTGAGGTTCACGAGCGTCTTGATGACCTCGAGAATGTCCTCGGTACGCAGCGTCGTCACGGTATCCTCAACGTCGAGGTCGAGACGCATGTTGAGCTTCACGCGGCCGACGGCCGACAGGTCGTAGCGATCCGGATCGAAGAACAGACCGGAGAACAGGGCCTCGGCCGTCTCCAGCGTCGGCGGCTCGCCGGGACGCATCACGCGGTAGATGTCGGACAGCGCCTGCTCGCGCTCTTCGGCCTTGTCGACCTTGAGCGTGTTGCGGATCCACGGACCGGTCGCGACGTGATCGATGTCGAGCAGGTCGAGACGCTCGATGCCTGCCTGGTCGAGCAGTTCGAGGTTCTCGGCGGTCACTTCGTCACCGGCTTCGATGTAGATGCGGCCGGTCGACTCGTCGATCAGGTCGTACGCCGAATAGCGGCCGAAGATTTCCTCGGTCGGGATCAGCAGGTCGGTAAGGCCGTCCTTGAACGCCTTGTTCGCAGCGCGGGGGCTGATCTTCTGGCCGTTCGGGAATACGACTTCGCCGGTCTTCGAGTCGACGATGTCGAACATCGGCTTCTGGCCACGCCAGTTCTCGACCTGGAACGGAACGATCCAGCCACCCTGGCCGCGGACGAACGTCACGCGGTTGTAGAAATAGTTGAGGATCTCTTCCGACGTCATGCCAAGCGCGTAGAGCAAAGCCGTCACGGGCAGCTTGCGCTTGCGATCGATGCGGACGTTGACGATGTCCTTCGCGTCGAACTCGAAATCGAGCCACGAGCCGCGATACGGAATGACGCGGGCGGCGAACAGATACTTGCCCGATGCGTGCGTCTTGCCGCGATCGTGATCGAACAGGACGCCCGGCGAACGGTGCATCTGGCTGACGATGACGCGCTCGGTGCCGTTGATGAAGAACGTGCCGTTCTCGGTCATGAGCGGCATGTCGCCCATGTACACGTCCTGCTCCTTGATATCGATGACCGACTTGGCCTCGGTATCGGGATCGACCTCGAACGCGGTCAGACGCAGCGTGACGCGCATCGGCGCGGCATAGGTGATCCCGCGCTGGCGGCATTCCTCGACGTCGAACTTCGGCGGCTCAAGGACGTAATCGTCGAAATCGAGATAGGCGGTGCCGGCGAAATCCTGGATCGGGAACACGCTGCGCAGCGTCTTCTCAAGACCCGAGACATGGCCGATCGACTTGTCGGAGCGCAGGAACTGCTCGTAGCTCTCGCGCTGGACTTCGATCAGGTTCGGCATCTGCACGACTTCGTGGATGTTGCCGAAAACCTTGCGGATACGGCGCTTTGCAGTGCCGTGTTCGATCGCCTTGGATGCCATAGGTTTTGTTTCGCCCTATAAAAACTGACGGGTCAGTCGTAATTTCGTGCTTGGGAACCCCCAAGCGGGACGCACGTTCACGCAAAAAGGCCGCTCGCATCAGGTGCGGCGGCTCTCAGCGTATGAAACCTCAGTATCCAATACGATCGACACGCTGCGCGACGGCATGTCATTTCCCGGATGCTGTGGTGAGCTGCGGATATAGGCGTGGCACGGCGTCATGTCAAAGGGGGAAGGGGTCACCGTGTCGCCCGATCGAAGGCCGGGTCCTTTCGAACCGTCGTTACCGACGAAAATACTATAGATTGTGCGTCCCCCGCGCAGCTAGTCGCATCCACGGTAGGACCTCGATCGTATACGCATGGGGAATACGGCAGGATGAACGACAAAGTGGTAAGCCAAAGCGTTGGAGTGCAACCAGCTTCGGACGAGGATCGCGCGAACTGGGCACGACTTATCGACGATCACCGGCATATCGCCGCGCAGTGCGTCGAGATCGCCGACCTGGCGCAGGGGCCGCGCGAGCAGAGCGGGCCGGCGTCGCGCAAGCTGATCGAGCTCGCAATCACCGTGGCCAAGCATCTCGACGTCGAGGACGAGGTGATCGACCGCACCGTCATCGCGATGGAGCCGCGGTTTTCGGCCGAGACGATTGCGATGATGGAGGAGGACCTCGATATCCTGCGATCCGACTGGAAGGTGTTTATCAGTCGCTGGCTGCCGGTAATCGCGCCGAGCGAGTGGGAAGCGTTCGGCGTCGAGGCGGAGTCGATGCTCGATCGCCTGTCGAGCCAGGTGATGCTCGAGACCGAGATCCTCTACGACCACGCGCTGCGCGACGGCGTGGTCCGTGCCGGTGGCGCGGTGCTGCACTGAGCCGAGGGGGCGACGGCGACCTACGCTATCGTCGTGTACAAGTAGTACCGCCAAACCCTGCCACCCCGGCGAAGGCCGGGGTCCAATTGGAGAGGTGGCTGTAACGAAGCGCTGCGCTCAACCATCGGCGTCCCCCAATTGGGCCCCGGCCTTCGCCGGGGTGGCGGCTGTGTAGATTGTCAGCGCGGCTCCGCTCCGAGCTACCGCCGCTTCTTCTTCGACGGCACAGCGACCACCGGAGCGACCGGCACAGGCGGTTGCGTCGTCACCTTCACCACGATCGGCACGATACCAGGATCCGCCGGATATTGCCGCCGAGCGCGCGCGAACACGAAGCGCGCCTTGGCAGCGCCGAGCGCGCTTTCGCTCACACCGACCCAGCGCCAGTGCCACGGCTCCCACTTCACATTCTGCTTGTTGCCGCCGGGAAAGCTCTGCTCGAACCCGAACCGCGGCGCATTGGCGCGCAGCCAGCGCGCGGCGGGAGTGGCGGCCATGCACGCCTCCGCGTCCGGACACCCGTTGGACGGGCGTACCGCGAAATCGAGCGCATAGCCGGTCGAGTGCTCGCTATAGCCGGGGGGCGCGACCGAGATCGCCCGGTCAGCCGCGCTGCTCGACTCGCCGCGACAGAAGACGCTGCGCTGGCGGGCGATCGAGCGCTGGCACGACAGCGCGCGGAGCTGGCCCATCACCGCCGGATCGCTCTGGGCCGCGGCGAACAGTCGCAGCAGGTCGGGCAAGATGTCGGCTCGCACCACGCAGGGATTGCCCACCGAATATTCGGTGGGCAGCGTAACGAGCTCGGTCTCCGGTGCGTCGCCGTAAGGCAGATGCCCGAAGGCGCGGCCGTCGGGCGCGATCGCCGCGCTCTGCCCCTCGCAGAGTTGCGCGTCCGCGATGGTCGGGGCGAAGAGGAGCGCGAGGGCCAGTGTGCGGTGCAACATCGACGCGGGCTCTGGCACGCAGGCGCTAATGATGGCAAGGGCGGCGCCATGCATGGTGAACGCGTACTCTTCCTCGACGGCGAGGCCCTGGTGATCGACAAGCCCGCAGGGCTGCCGGTCGATCCGCCCCGCGATGGCTCGTTGAGCCTCGAAAATCATCTCGAAAGCCTGAAGTTCGGTTTTCAGCGCTGGCCCAAGGCCGTCCACCGGCTCGACCGCGACACGAGCGGCTGCCTGCTCCTGTCGCGCAATCCCAAGGCGCATGCCCGCTTGCAGCAGGCGTTCGAGCAGGGCCTCGTGTCGAAGCGCTACGTCGCGCTGCTCGACGGCGTGGTCGAGGGCACGTCCGGCCTGATCGAAATGGCGCTGGGCAAGGTCAGCACCGCCGAGACCGGCTGGCGGATGATCGAGGATCCCAACGGCAAGAAGTCGCGCACCAAGTGGCGCGTGCTCGAGATCAAGGACGGGCGCTCGCTGGTCGAGTTCCTGCCCGAGACCGGCCGCACGCATCAGATCCGCGTCCACGCGGCCAGCGGCCTCGGCGCGCCAGTGGTCGGCGACGGTGTGTACGGCAAGGCGGACGGCCTCGGCATGATGCTCCACGCGCAGCGGCTGATCGTGCCGCGCGCGGGCAAGCCCGACGTGCTCGCCGAAGCGCCGCTGCCGGAGCGCTTCGCCAAGGCCGGGTTCGCCGACGAGGCCGCGCCTGCGCCTGCGCCCGCGGCAGTTGCGACCGACGTCGTGACGCCTGCACCCACCGACGATTGAGCGGCCTGAGGGAAGACGCGGATGGTCGCGATCCCGATAACCCGGTCCATCTCGATCGATGACAGCGAACTGATCGAGAGCACGACTCGATCGGGCGGTCCCGGTGGGCAGCACGTCAACACCACCGATAGCGCGGTGATCCTGCGGTTCGATGTCGGTCTGTCGCCGGGATTGCCGCTGGCGGTGAAGAACCGGATCGCGGTGCTCGCCGGATCGCGGCTCACGCGCGACGGCGTGCTGGTGCTGCGGAGCGAGGGATCGCGATCGCAACTGCTCAACCGGCAGGAGGTCCGCGAGCGGCTCGTCGCGCTGATCAAGGACGCCACGATCGTCCCCAAGGCGCGACGCGCGACCAAGCCGTCCAAGGCGGCAAAGGCACGCCGCGTCGATACCAAGAAGGTGCGCAGCGGCGTGAAGGCGGGGCGAGGCAAGGTCCGCGACGATTGAACGCCGGCGCGACAGAGCGACGATCAAAGCGACAAAACATTGCCACGGAGCTCCGCCCCAAAACCCGTCACCCCAGCGAAAGCTGGGGTATCCTTGAGGAACGGGCAATGCGCGCCAACATGGAGACCCCAGCGTTCGCTGGGGTGACGGACGTTACAGCGTGCCAACGCCATAACGCCGCCGACCAAGGAAGAAGACATGTACCAGTTCGATATCGCCGCCGGCAGCAAGGCCGATCTCTACCGCGACCTGCTCGCCGCGCTCGACGCGCTGACTGCGGACGAGCGTGATCCGATCGCCAACATGGCCAACGCGGCCGCGCTGGTGTGGGAATATCTGCCCGATCTGAACTGGGCGGGCTTCTACCGGCTGGTGGAGGGCGAGCTCGTGCTCGGGCCGTTCCAGGGCAAGGTCGCCTGCATCCGCATCCCGGTCGGCAAGGGCGTCTGCGGTGCCGCCGCCGAGACGCTGACGACGCAGCTGGTCGAGGACGTGCACGCCTTTCCCGGCCATATCGCCTGCGATGCCGCGAGCCGTTCCGAACTGGTCGTGCCGGTGACGAAGGACGGCGTGCTGATCGCGGTGCTCGACCTCGACAGCCCAGAGCCCGCGCGGTTCGATGCCGAGGACGCGGCAGGGTGCGAGGCGCTCGCGGCGTTGCTCGGCGAACGCCTGCTGGGGTGACCCGTTTCGGGACTGTACGCAAACTGGCGAGTCCCCCGGCGCTTTGGTAAGCAACCGGACAAGATATTCGGCGTTTGCGCGGGATTGGGTGGCAAAACCAGGGAGACGGACATGCGGGGCCTTTTGATCGCTGGCGTGGGAATGGCGCTGGCTGGTGGTGGCGCAGCGGATGCGCAGCAGCGCCCCGGCGCAAGCTACGCTGTCCCGGGCGTCGCGATGCAGGCCCCGATGCAGACGCCCCAACGCCCCGGTCCGATCGCGGCGCGTCCGCCCGTCGTCCACACATCGTCGCAGCAGCTGGGCGGTCACCGCGCGCCGCGCTGGGGCAGCAAGATCGGCGGGCGCTGGTGGGGCGGGGCGAATGCGCCCGGCGGCTGGGCAGCCTATCGCCGGCCCAATCGCGGCTGGGCAGTACCCGGCTACTGGAACGCGCCGCGCTTCTACGTCGACGACTGGTCGACCTATGGCCTGCCGCAGCCGCCGGCGGGGTATCGCTGGGCGCGCTATTATGACGACGCGGTGCTGATCGATCCGCGAGGTTCGGTCTACGACACGGTCAGCGGTACCGACTGGGACCGGTATGACTCGGACGGCTATGCGCGCGTCGCACCGGGCGCGTACGCGCAGACCGACTCGGTCTATGCCGGCCCGGCGGACCGTGGTTCCGTCGCGCCCTATGCCGATCGCGGGCCGCGCCGCGACTCCGGTCTTGGCGGTGCCGCGATCGGTGCGGTGGCGGGGGGTGCTGCGGGCAACCTGGTCGCAGGGCGCGGCAACCGGCTGGGCGGCACGCTGATCGGCGCAGGCGTCGGCGCCGCGGCGGGCTATGCGATCGACAAGGCCGAGGACCGCGGTCGTCGCCCTTTGCCGCCACCGCCGGCAAGCTATGGCGCGCGCTACGCCCCGCCGCCACCAGCCTATGCGGAGGATTACCCGATCTACGACGCGCCGCCGGTATCGCAGGCCGCACGCTATCCGCAACCGCAGCGCTATGCCTCGGCGCCAGGCGGAACCTGGGTATCGCCCGACGGGATGACGACGGTGACGACGACCAGCGGCACCGTGTATCCCACCGGTGCGACCACCGTCGTGGTGCAGTCCGCGCCGATCGTGACGACCACGACCACGACCGACTATTACGACTCCGTGTCCTACGCCCCGCGCAAGACCTGGCGAAAGCGCGCCCGCTAGCGCGCGACCATAGCCCCGTCTGAGGCCTTCCCGCCAGGCGCCTGACCGCGCCGCGGCAGGGTCGGCGCATTCCCGAAGATCGTCCCGCCGTCGCCTGGTTCCAGGCGGCGGTTTCGCGTGTCGTGCGCACGTCGAGTTCGAGTCAGATGCAAAAATAGAATATCGTATATTATATTTGACATCGTTTCGGCGACGTGATGGATTGCGCGCAACATCCAAACAGGAGCGCGGGCACTCATGACATTTCCGGTCGCAAAACTTCGCCAACGGTCGAGCATCGGTGCGATGCTCGCGATGCTGCTGTCATCGGGCGCCTATGCGCAGGTACTCCCCGCGCCGCAGCCCGGCACCGAATCGACCCCCGATGACGCGATCGTCGTGACCGGCACGCGCATCCGCCGCCCCGACCTCGCGAGCAACAGCCCGATCACCTCGGTGACCGACCAGGAGATCAAATATCAGGGCGCCGTCAACGTCGAGAACGTGCTGAACCGCCTGCCGCAGTTCACCGCGGACGCGAACGAGAACGTCTCGAACGGATCGGACGGCACCGCCAACATCAACCTGCGCAACCTCGGCTCGAACCGCACGCTGATCCTGCTCAACGGCCAGCGCCTGTTGCCGCAGCAGGCGATCGACCTGAACTTCGTGCCGTCCGCGCTGATCGACCGGGTCGACGTGGTCAGCGGCGGCGCCTCCGCCGTCTACGGGTCCGACGCGGTCGCGGGCGTCGTCAACTTCGTGCTGAAGGACCATCTCGACGGGTTGCGGATCGACGTGCAGTCGGGGCTGGGCGTGCACACCAACGACAATAGCGGGGTGCGCGATGTCGTCTCGTCGCGCGGCTATGCGAACGCGCCGGGCCACGTCGCGGACGGCGGCAAGCAGGATATCAACGCCGCCTACGGCAAGAATTTCGCGGACGGCCGCGGCAACGTCACCGTCTATGGCGGCTATCGTCACACCGATCCGGTGCTGCAGGCGAATCGCGACGTCTCCGCCTGCGCGCTCAATCCGTCGGATTCGGCCGGCACCGGCATGGTCTGCGGCGGATCGAGCAACACCCCGACCGGAACGTTCGTGCCGCTCGGCGGGCCCAATTCGGGCAAGACGCTGACCAACAATGCCAACGGCACGCAGACCTGGGTGCCGTACACCTCGGCCTATGCGTATAACTACGCGCCGACCAACTACTTCCAGCGCTCCGACGAACGCTACACCGGCGGCGCGTTCGCCCGGTTCGAGATCGCGCCGATCGCCGAAGTCTATGGCAGCTTCATGTACATGAAGGACCACACCTTCTCGCAGGTCGCGCCGTCCGCGCTGTTCCTCGGCACCACCTTCACCGTCCCCTGCAACAACCCGCTGATGAGCGCGTCGCAGCAGCAGTCGCTCTGCGGCGCGGCGGCGGGGACGAGCGCGACTCAGGACACGCTGATCGGCTATCGCCTCGGCTCGGGCCAGTCGCGACGCGACGATCTGCGCCACCAGGATTATCGCTATTCGGCGGGCGTCCGCGGCGATCTCGGCCACGGCTTCCGCTACGACGTCAACTATCTGCACTCGCTCGTGAAATTCAACGAGACCTACCTGAACAACGTTGACAATGTGAAGGCGCAGCGCGCGCTCGACGTGGTCAGCGTCAACGGTGTGCCGACCTGCCGCTCGGTCATCGACGGCAGCGACCCGGCGTGCGTGCCGATCAACGTGTTTCAGGCGAACGCGATCACCGACACGCAGGGCGCATACCTGTTTTCGGAGAGCAACACCGCGTCGCGCAACGTGCTCGACGTCATCTCCGCGAGCGTGAACGGCGATCTCGGGACGTTCGGTATCGCCAGCCCCTGGGCCAAGCGCGGCGTCAGCATCGCGCTGGGCGGCGAGCATCGGCGAGAGACGCTCAACTTCACCGCCGATGAGATCGCCAAGCAGGGCGGCACCACCGATTCCGACGGGCGCATCACCGTCAACGAAGGCTATGGCGAGATCGAGATCCCGATCCTGCAGGACCTGCCGTTCGCGCACGAACTGACGCTGAACGGCGGCCTGCGCTACTCCGCCTATCGCAACTCGCAGCAATCGACCGGGCTGAAATCGAAGTACAACGTCTGGACCTACAAGGGCGAGGCAAGCTGGGCGCCGGTCAGGGACGCGCGGTTCCGCTTCAGCTACAACCGCGCGATCCGCGCGCCCAACATCGGCGAGCTGTTCGGTTCGCGCTCGATCGGCAACGTCTCCGCGCAGGATCCGTGTTCGGGCGCGTCGCCGAGCGCGTCGATCGACATCTGCCGGCTGACCGGCGTGACGCAGGCGCAATATGGCAACATCGTCGAATGTCCGGCGGATACGTGTTCGGCGCAATATGGCGGCAACGCCGCGCTGAAGCCCGAAAAGGCGGACACCTATACCGCGGGGCTGGTGTTCACGCCGCGCATGGTCCGCAACCTGACGCTGACGGCGGATTATTACCACATCAAGGTGAAGGACTATATCAGCTCGGTCGATCCGTCGCTGGCGATCAGCCAGTGCGTGGCGGCGAGCGATCCCTTCTATTGCGGGCTGTTCACGCGCGATCCGCGCTCGGGTGCTCTGTTCGGCAGCAACGGCTATATCGTCTCGACGACGTATAATACGGGATCGCTCACGACGTCGGGGATCGACCTTACCGCGGACTACACGCTGGGGATCGGCGCGCTCGGCAAGATCAACCTCAACATGGTCGGCACGCGGTTGATCTCGCAGGAGTCCGAGCCGTTGAAGGGCCTCGGCAGCTACGACTGCAAGGGTCTGTACGGCTATACCTGCGGCCAGCCCAACCCGAAGTGGCGGCACGTGCTGCGGACGACATGGACGATGCCGCAGGGTGCGAGCGTGTCGGTGTCGTGGCGGCATATCGACCAGGTCAAATTGTCGTCGCTGTCGGACAACAGCTTCCTCGCGGGGACGCCGAGCGTGATCAACCGCAAGATCCCGGCGTATAACTATATCGATCTGGCAGGCACGGTCGCGGTCGGCGAGGGTCTCCAGCTGCGGGCTGGCGTCAACAACCTGTTCGACAAGGATCCCCCCGCGATCGCCTCGGGCATCCTGTCGTCGTTCGGCAACGGCAATACCTATCCGGGCGTGTATGACGTGCTGGGCCGGACATTGTTCGTCGGCGCGACGGTGAACTTCTGACACGCCTTGCTGGGATGACATGATGACGAGCTTGGTCCGCCGCGACGTTCTGAAGACGGGCGGCGTGACCGCGCTTGCCGCGATCGTTCCCGCGGTTCCCATCGGCGCGGCGCCGCCCCCGGCCAGCCCTCGCGAGGTCGCGTCGCTGGACACCGGGTGGCGGTTTCATCTCGGCCATGCGAGCGATCCGGCGAAGGATTTCGGCTTCGGCCGCTCGCACGACACCTACGCCAAATCGGGCGATGTCGGCACGCCGGTCGCCGAGCCGAAATTCGACGACGCGACATGGGACGCGGTGACTCTGCCGCACGACTGGGCGGTCGACCTGCCGTTCGAACGGTTCGGGCCGGCGGGGAGCGAGGCGGATCGCACCGGCGCGTTCCAGGGGTTCAAGCCGGTCGGGCGGATGTGGCCCGCGACCAGCGTCGGCTGGTATCGGCGCACGATCCGGCTGGAGAAGGCGGATGCGGGGCGGCGCCTGCTGCTCCAGTTCGACGGGGTGGCGCGCGACTGCATCGTTATCCTCAACGGCTTCGTCGTCGGCGCGAACGAGAGCGGCTATGCGCCGTTCGAGATCGACGTTACGGATTTCGCCAAGCCCGGCGCAGACAATATCCTCGTCATTCGCTGCGACGTGAGTCTGGGCGAGGCGTGGTCGTATGAAGGCGCGGGGCTGTACCGCAACGTCCGTCTGGTGAAGACCGCGCCGGTCCACGTGCCACGCTGGGGCGCGACGGTGCGGTGCGCGGTCGATGCCGGCGGCGCAAGCGTCCGGGTCGCGACCGAGATCGCGAACGACGGTGCCGCGTGCGACGTGCGGGTGCGGTCGACGGTGATCGGCCCCGATGGGAAGAATGTGGTGCTGGTCGCGGACCCGCTCGCATTGCCGGCCTGGGGCACGACGACCGCGACGCAGGAAACGCGTCTTGCCGCGCCCGCCTTATGGTCGCTGGAAACGCCGCATCTCTACACGCTGATCAGCGAGATCCTCGTCGATGGCGTCGTCGTCGATCGCGACACGAGCAGCTTCGGGATCCGCACGATCCGGTTCGACGCGACCCACGGCTTTTTCCTCAACGGCAGGCCGGTCAAGATCAAGGGCACCTGCAACCACCAGGATCATGCCGGGGTCGGTTTCGCGGTGCCCGACAGCCTGCACGTCTGGCGGCTCGAGCAACTGAAAGCGATGGGCAGCAACGCCTATCGCTCGACGCATCATTCGCCGTCGCCCGCGATCCTCGACGCGTGCGATCGGATGGGGATCCTGATGATCGACGAGACCCGGCAGATGTCGAGCAATGCCGAGGGGCTGGGCCAGCTCGAACGCATGGTGCGGCAGGGGCGCAACCATCCGTGCATCATCCTGTGGAGCATCGGCAACGAGGAGCTCCACCGCGGCACCGAGACCGGCGCGCGGATCGCCGAGACGATGAAGCGCAAGGTCTACGAACTCGACGGGACGCGGCCGGTGACGGAAGCCTTTAACGGCAAGTTCGGCGAGGGGGCGTCGCGCGTGCTCGACGTGATGGGGTGCAATTACTACCTCGACGCGATCGATCCGTACCATGCCGCGCACCCCGACATGCCGATGATCGGCACCGAGACGGGCAGCACGGTGATGACCCGCGGCGAATATTTGCGCGACGAGACGCAGGGCTTCGTCCCCGCCTATGACCGCGACTTCCCCAAATGGGCGACGACCGCGGAGACCTGGTGGCGCTTCTACGATTCGCGGCCGTTCCTGAGCGGCGGGTTCGTGTGGACCGGGTTCGATTATCGCGGCGAACCCACCCCGTTCGAACGCTGGCCGGAGAATGTCTCGAACTTCGGCCAGATGGATCTGTGCGGCTTCCCCAAGGACAATTATCATTACTACCGCGCATGGTGGAGCGGCGAGCCGGTGCTCCACCTGTTCCCGCACTGGAACTGGGCGGGGCGCGAGGGGCAGCCGGTGTCGGTGTGGGTGCACAGCAATTGCGACGCGGTCGAGCTGATGCTCAACGGCCGCAGCCTCGGGCGGCAGACGGTGGTGAAGAACACGCATCTCGAATGGCAGGTCGCCTATGCGCCGGGGCGGATCGAGGCGCATGGCTACCGCGCCGGCAAGCGCGTGATGCACGCCATACGCGAGACGACCGGGGCGGCGGCGCGGATCTGGCTGACGAGCGACCGGCGGCATTTGGCCCCGGGCGAGGTCGCGGTGGTCCGCGTCGCGATCCTCGACGCAAAACGGCGCGAAATACCGACCGCGTCCGATCGCGTAACGTTCGCGCTGTCGGGCGATGCGCGGTTGCTCGGCGTCGGCAATGGCGATCCGCGAAGCCTTGAGCCCGATCACGCGACGGCGCGCTCGGCGTTCAACGGGCTGTGCACGGCGCTGGTGCAGGCGGGGACGACGGGCGGGCCGATCCGGCTCGAGGCGCGCGGCGGGGGGCTTGCGCCGGCGATGCTGGCGCTGATCGGGCGCGGCGCGGACTGATCGTTTGCTTGCTACTGCGGAGAAAGATCGAGCTGCGTCGGTACGGCCCCTAGCGCTAAAGTGTAGCCGCCCCGTTCCTCCCGTACGGCAGCGGCGTACCGCCGGCCGGCTTTCGTCGTCGTCTCCACAAACACGCGCGCGGTCGGATTAATTGCGGTCGCGGCGTCGAGCGTCAGCGTCACCACGCCCGTGCTCGGCCGATACGTAGCCCGCGCGATCTTGCCGGATTCGAGCGTGATCCACAGGCCCGCAGGCGCGACGAACAGCCGCGCCCGCGCGCCGTCCTTCGGCACGATGCCGATCGCGTCGGCTGCCTGATCCACCGTCCCGCCAAAACCGAGCCAGCCGAAGGTCGGGTCGTTCACCAGATAGCTCGCGGCGGTGATCGCGTGGCCGTAAAAGCCCATGCCGTAATCGCCGCTATACGCGTCCCAGCGCATCATGTCGGGCGCGGAATGGAACGCCGCCGACGAAAACCCGTCGCGGTCGATATTGGTGATCCCGCCCATCATCCCGCCATAGGCGATGCGCAGCTGCCGCAGGTCGCTCGGGTCGGCGCGATAGGCGTCGAACAGCGGGACGGCGTTGAGCGTCGAGCCATAATGATGAAGCTGCCGCTCGATCCGCGGGTATTTGCCGCCGTACAGGAAGTCCCAATAGCGCCGCGCATTGCCGTTATAGCCCCAGCTCGGGATCGTCGGGTCATAGGCGAGGATCACTTGGCGCGTGACGTCGGCCTGCGGCTGATAGCCGAAATAGCGCATCCACGCGTAGACCTCGGGCTGGCCGGTCGAATCCCACGCCATCTCGCTGCCGAACGGATAGCGCAGCGTGCGCCAGTGATCCGCGCGCCGCTTCATCAGGCGTTCCATGTCGGTCGCCTCCGCGCTCAGGCCCTCGCGCTTCAGGTCCTTGAGGATATCGACGAACACGTCGCCCTCCATCAGCCCGAACTGCGTGTAATAGGGCGCGTCGCGCATCATCGCGGTGGTCGTCTGATAGGCATGGTCGAGATACCAGCGCCAGGGATGCGCGGTGACGAGCCCCGGATGGTTGCGCGCGACCCGGTAGAGCACCCAGTGCCCGATCGCGACATGCGGGTAATTATACGCGCGACCGAGATCGCCCGCGTCCTTCTTCGACCAGGACGTCCAGGTCTTCCAGTCGATGCTCGGGTCGTAATAGCGCGGGTGCGCGGCGGGATCGTAATAGAACAGGCTCTTGCGCACCGCGCCCGCGTGGGGACCGTCGGGAACTTGCAGCCCGCCCTGGATCGTCTCGTCGACGAGGCGTTGCAGCTTGGCGATCTCGGCGGGGTCGGGGTTGTCGAGCTGCTTGACGATCGCCGCGACCCAGCTGCCCGCGCCGCCTTCGTCGCTCATGCCCGAGATCCAGACCCGGGGATCCTGCGTGACGACCTTGCCCGCCTCGCGGTCGTAGGTGAGGATCGCGGGGTTGCGGCCGAACGGGTCGGCCTTGTTCTCGTACCATTGCTGGTTCGTCGAGAAGCGGCCGAGATCGGCCATCGTCTGGTCGAGCGGCTTGGTGATGTAATAGCTGACCGTCTGGACGCTGCCGTCCGCATAGGTGATCGCGAGGCTTGCGCGGCCCCAGCCTTTGCTGCGGACGGTATAGCGCGCCCAGCCTTTCGCGCTCGCAATCGGGGTTGCGGTGAGCGCACCGGCCGGCCGGCTCTCGACCTTGGCGACGGGCGACGGTGTCTTGAGGAACAGCGACGCGTCCTGATCGGTCGGGACGACGTAGCCGGGGATGCCGACCGCGACCGGGCGGTGATTGGCGACCAGCGTGTCCTCGATCGCGGCGATCGAGGGCGCAGTGACGAAGCGGACGCCGATCGTGCGCGCCGCTCCCGGCGCGAGCGTGATGCTCGTCGGCGCGTTCCACTGCTCGCCTGCCTTGGCCCATTCCTTGTCGGCAAAGGCTTTGCTGGCGACGGTCCAGTCGTAGAAGCCTTCCGACGTCTGGCTGCGCTTGCTGCGGTCGGTGAAGATGTCGCTCTTTGGCGCCTTACCGGCTTCGAGGATTGGGCGATAGGCTTCGAGCGGGGTGTGCTTCTCGGGGAGGACGAGCAGCGCGGGGCCGGCGCCATTGAGCCGTGTGACCTGGAGGTAGCCGGCATCGCGGCCAATATACGGGTCGACGAAGCTCGCCTGCGCATGCGCCTGTTCGAGGCTGCGATCGGTGATGATGTTGTCGAACACCATCGGCATCCCGAGCGCGCCGATCTCGACGGGGGCCTTCGTCGTGTTGGTCAGCGTGAACCGGAGCGCGAGGACCCCGTGATCGTCCACCCAGCGGCGTTCGACGCGCAAAGGGCTGGCCGTCCCCAGCGAGGCGGTGATGTCGGCGGCGGCGAGCGTCGTGCCGGTCGCGGTCATGCGGCGTATCGCCTTGCGGTGCTGCGCGGAGGCGAAGTCGGCCCACGTGCCTCCAGCCTGGCGCACGCGGAGGTGAATGTCGCCGATATGGACATAGCCGTCGGCCGCACGCTCGGCTTCGCGCGCGCCGGGGACGAAGTCAAAACCGGGCTCGGCGGCTGGCGAGAGGCGAGCAAGCGTCTGCGTATCCGTCCGGAGCGCAGCGCGGAACGCGGGGGTGCGCAGTGCGGTCTGCGCGATCGAGCGATAGGTTGGACGTGCGACCTTGGGCTGCGCGTCGATCGGCAGCGTCGCGGTGGTGACGAGGAGCAGCGCGAGCAGGGGGCGGAATGGCGACATGATGGGGCTCGCTCGTCAGGATGCGGTGTCGAGATGGCGCTTGCACCGCAAGGCTGGACGTATAGTATACGATATCCAAGTGGAGATAAAGATGTTCGCAAACCGCCGGGACGTATTGATGGGCACGACGGCGGCGGCGCTGTTGTCGGCGGGCGACCAGGCATTTGGCAAGGGGCCGCCGACGCTGCCGACAAGCGCGAAACCCTTGCCGCTGTCCGCGGTCCGCTTGCGCCCATCCGCCTACGCAACCGCGGTCGAGGTCAATCGTACGTACCTGCTGCGGCTGAGCGCGGACCGGTTGCTCCACAATTTCATGGTCTATGCAGGGCTCCCGGCCAAGGCGCCTCTCTACGGCGGGTGGGAGAGCGACACGATCGCCGGCCATACGCTCGGCCATTATCTCACCGCGCTGGTGCTGATGCACGCGCAGACCGGCGACGCGGACTGTCGGGCACGCACCGACTATATCGTCGCCGAACTGGCGCGCGCGCAGTCGAAGCGTGGCACCGGCTATGTCGGCGCGCTGGGGCGCAAGCGGAAGGACGGAACGATCGTCGACGGGGAGGAAATCTTCCCCGAAGTGATGCGCGGCGAGATCAAGTCGGGCGGGTTCGATCTGAACGGCTCGTGGTCGCCGCTCTACACAGTGCACAAGCTGTTTGCGGGGCTGCTCGACGTGCACGCGGCATGGGGGAACACGCAGGCGCTGACCGTCGCGACGGGCCTCGCCACCTATTTCGCGAAGGTGTTCGCGGCGCTCGACGATGCGCAGATGCAGACCTTGCTGGGGTGCGAATATGGCGGGCTGAACGAGAGCTATGCCGAGCTGTCCACGCGCACCGGCGACAAGAAATGGCTGGCCGTGGCGGAACGGCTGTACGATCGGAAAATGCTCGACCCCATGGCCGCGGGCGAGGACAAGCTCGCCAACTTCCACGCCAATACGCAGGTCCCCAAGCTGGTCGGCCTCGCGCGTATTCACGAACTGACCGGCAAGCCGGCGCCCGCGAACGCCGCGCGGTTCTTCTGGGACACTGTCACGCAGCATCACAGCTACGTGATCGGCGGCAATGCCGACCGCGAGTATTTCTCCGGCCCCGACAGCATCGCGAACCACATCACCGAGCAGACGTGCGAGCATTGCAACAGCTACAACATGCTCAAGCTCACGCAGCATCTCTATGGCTGGCAACCCGACGGCGCACTGTTCGACTATTACGAGCGCGCGCATCTGAACCACGTCATGGCCGCGCAGAACCCGAAGACCGCTGGCTTCAGCTACATGACGCCGCTGATGACGGGCACCGCGCGCGACTATTCGACGGCGAAGGACGATGCGTTCTGGTGCTGCGTCGGCAGCGGGATGGAGAGCCATGCCAAGCACGGCGAGGCGATCTTCTGGGAGGGCGAGGGCACGCTGCTCGTCAATCTCTACATCCCCGCCGAGGCGCGGTGGCAGGCGCGCGGCGCGGTGCTGACGCTCGACACGCGCTATCCGTTCGAGCCGGAGTCGCGGCTGACGCTGACGACACTGGCAAGGCCGGGGCGCTTCCCGATCGCGTTGCGCGTGCCGGGCTGGGCGAACGGTCGCGCGACGGTGACGGTCAACGGCGTGCCGGTCGAGCCGGGAATCGCGAAGGGCTATGCGATCGTCGACCGCCGGTGGACGGCGGGCGATATCGTCGCGATCACCGTGCCGCTCGACCTGCGGCTGGAGAGCGCGCCGGGCGACGTCGATACGGTCGCGGTGCTGCGCGGGCCGATGGTGATGGCCGCCGATCTCGGGCCGAAAGACGTGCCATGGGAGCAGGCGGATCCGGCGATGGTCGGCGCGGACCTGCTCGCCGCGTTCACGCCCACGGTAGGCACCGCGGCGACCTATGCGACGAAGGGGATCATCCGCCCGGCGGACCTCAGCTTCGTGCCGTTCTACAGCCAGTATGACCGGCGCAGCGCGGTGTATTTCAGGCGCTTCGGCGAGGCGGCGTGGACAACGCAACAGGCGGCGTTCCTGGCCGATCAGGCGCGGCTGAAGGATCTCGCCGCGCGCTCGGTCGACGTGATGCACCTCGGCGAGATGCAGCCCGAGCGCGATCACGGTCTCACGTCGGAGATATCCTATCCCGAGAGCTATCGCGGACGGAACGGGCGCGATGCGCGGTCGGGCGGGTATTTCGAGTTCGCGATGAAGACTCGGCCCGTCCCCCTGGTTTTGCAGGCGACCTATTGGGGCGACGAGCGCGCGCGCGATTTCGACATCCTCGTGGACAATGTGAAGGTCGCAACGCAGCATCTCGAGGCGGACCAGCCGGGCAAGTTCTTCGATGTCGAATATCCGCTGCCCGTCGCGCTGACCAAGGGCAAGGCGAGCGTGAAGATACGGTTCGTACCGCATGACCGCTCGTCCGCTGGGCCGGTGTTCGGGGTGCGGATGGTGGTTGCCAAATCGGGGGCGAGCGCGTGAGCGAAGACGTGCGGATGACGCTCGACGCAGTGCGCACGCTGGCGCGCACGGTCCTGCTCGGGTCAGGCCTGTCGCGCCCGCATGCCGAGGCGGTGGCGGAGACGATGGTCGCCGGCGAACGCGACGGCTGTGCGAGCCACGGCATCTACCGGCTGCTGGTCGCGACGAACAGCATCGCCAAGGGCGTCGTCGCGGTCGATGCGGACCCGGTGGTAAGCGAGCCCGCGCCGGCGCTGGTCCGCGTCGATGGCGGCGGCGGCTTTGCGCAACTCGCGTTCGAGCGCGGCCGCGCGAGGCTGGAGGAGAAGGCGCGCGGCTATGGGATCGCCGCGTTGGCGCTGACCAACGTCGTGCATTTCGCCGCTTTGTGGCCCGAGGTCGAGGCGCTGGCCGAGCGCGGGCTGGTCGCGCTCGCGGTCACGCCAAGCCATGCCTGGGTCGCGCCCGCGGGCGGCACGGTGCCCGTGTTCGGGACCAACCCGATCGCGTTCGGCTGGCCACGTCCCGGCGACCATCCGTTCGTGTTCGACTTTGCGACCAGCGCGGTCGCGCGCGGCGAGATCGAACTGCATCGGCGTGCGGGCCGCCCCGTCCCCGACGACTGGGGTTATGACGCGGACGGTCAGCCGACGACCGACGCGGCGGCGGTGCTGAACGGTGCGATGCGGACGTTCGGCGGGCACAAGGGCTCTGCGCTGGCGGCGATGGTCGAGCTGCTCGCGGGGCCGCTGATCGGCGACATGACCAGCCGCGAGTCGCTCGACGCCGACGCCGCGCGCGGTGGATCGCCGATCGGCGGCGAGCTGATCGTCGCGATCGATCCCGCCGGGTTCCTCGGCGATGCGGTCGCCGAGCACCTCGCGCGCGCCGAAGCGATGTTCGCGGCGATCGAGGGGCAGGGCGCGCGCCTGCCGTCGCAACGGCGCTATGCGGCGCGGGCGCGAAGTCTGGCAGAGGGTGTGGTCATACCCGGCGCATTGTACCGCGACATCATGGCGCTGGTTCCGGGAGAATGACGATGAAGGCGATGATCCTGCTGCTCGCGCTGGGCTCGACCGCGGTGGCCGCGATGCCCGCCAAGCCGTCGCAGACGGCTGCCAGGACGGGGGCCGATGCGCGGTTCAAGGCGCTCTACACGTCGGAATATGCATGGCGGCAACGCCAGATGGCGCAGGGCGAGGACAATCCGGGCGCGGCGGCGCGCCTGCCCGACGTCGGGCCCAAGGCGCAGGCCGAGCGCCTCGCGCGCTGGACCGACGTGTCGCGCCAGCTGGCGGCGATCGCACCCGCCAGCCTCTCGCCCGCCAATCGCATCAACTATGCGGTCTATGCGCAACAGATCGACGCGCTGCTCGCCGAGCAACGCTATCGCGAATACGAAAAGCCGCTGACCGCGGATACGAGCTTCTGGGGCGATGTCGCCGAGGGCGCGCGCGGCAGCTTCAAGTCGGTGAAGGACTATCGCGACTATATCGCGGTGATGCGCCAGATCCCGCGCTATTTCGACCAGCAGACGGGCAACATGCGCGCCGGGCTCGCGCGCGGCTTCACGCCGGCGCGCGTGACGCTGACCGGCCGCGACATCGGCGTCGCGCAGGTGGCCGAGGCGAAGACGCCGCAGGAGTCGCTCTTCTACGAACCGTTCAAGGCGTTCCCCTCGACCATCCCGGCGGCGGATCAGGCGGCGCTGCGCGCGGAGGGGACGGCGGCGATCGCGCAGGCGGTCGTGCCCGCCTATGCGACGCTGCTGAAGTTCCTGCGCACCGACTATATCCCGCATGCGCGCGAGGGGCTGGCCGCGTACGACCTTCCCGACGGCAAGGCCTATTACCAGTCGAAGATCCGCGAATACACCACGCAGAACCTCACGCCCGACCAGATCCACGCGCTCGGCCTCGCCGAGATCGCCAAGATCCGCGGGCGGATGGAGGGCGTGATGAACAGCGTGAAGTTCGACGGCGACCTGCAGGCGTTCTTCAACCACCTGCGCACCGATCCGCAATTCTATCCCAAGACGCCCAACGACCTGCTCTACCGCGCGGCGTGGATCGCCAAGACGTTCGACGGCAAGGCCTCGCAATGGTTCGGGCATTTGCCGCGCAGCCGGTTCGCGATTCGGCCGGTGCCTGCAGACATCGCGCCCTTCTACACCGGCGGGCGTGGGGGCCCGGGCATCTATCTAGTCAACACCTACGCGCTGCCGTCGCGGCCCTTTTATTCGCAGGTCGCGCTGACGCTGCACGAGAGCGCGCCGGGCCACGCGTTCCAGATGCCGCTCGCCGCGGAGAACACGGCGCTCCCCGCGTTCCGGCGCGACACGTATCTGTCGGTCTATGGCGAGGGCTGGGCGCTCTATTGCGAGACGCTCGGCGAGGACATGGGGATGTACGAGACGCCGTACGACCTGTTCGGGATGCTGAGCTACCAGGCGTGGCGCGCCGCGCGGCTGGTGGTCGATACCGGCATCCACGCCAAGGGCTGGAGCCGGGCGCAGGCGCAGGCCTATCTGCACGACAACACCGCGCTGTCGGATCACGAGATCGAGACCGAGGTCGATCGCTACATCGCGTGGCCGGGGCAGGCGCTGTCCTATTACATGGGCCAGATCGCGTTCCAGACCGCGCAGAAGAAGGCGCAGACCGCGCTGGGGCCGAAGTTCAACATCCGCGCATTCCACGACGCGATGCTGGCGCTGGGATCGGTGCCCGTACCGGTGATCGAGGCACGCACCGACCAGTTGATTGCGGCGGGCGGCAAGGGGCCCTATCCCGACGAGGAGTGAGCCACGCTCCCCGTCACCCCCATTCCATCATCCCCATTCCGTCATCCCAGCGAAGGCTGGGATCCAGAGCCAAGCAAAGCCTGCGTCCGTGGCTCTGGATCCTGGGTCGAGCCCAGGATGACGGAGACTTGGGGGGCCGCTAGCCGAACGGCCGGTCGATCGAGGGCTGCGGTTCGGTGAACCAGGCCGCGCCGGTGTCGGTGACGTGGAAATGATCCTCCAGCCGGATGCCGAATCGATCGGGCACCACGATCATCGGCTCGTTCGAAAAGCACATGCCGGGCGCGAGCGGCGTGCGGTCGCCGCGGACCAGATAGGCGGGCTCGTGGATCGACAGGCCGATGCCGTGGCCGGTGCGGTGCGGCAGCCCGGGCAGGCGGTAGTCGGGCCCAAGCCCGGCCTTCTCCAGCACCACGCGGGCGGCGGCGTCGATCGCCTCGCACGGCACGCCCGGCCGCACCGCATCGAACGCCGCGGCCTGCGCCTCATGCTCGATATCCCAGATCGCGCGCGCCTCGTCGCCGACCCGGCCGAACGCGTAGGTGCGGGTGATGTCGGAATGATAGCCCTCGACCTGGCAACCGGTGTCGATCAGCACGAGCTGGTCCTCCTCCAGCAGCTGGTCGCCGGGGAGGCCGTGCGGAAAGGCGGTCGCGCGGCCGAACTGCACCGCGCAGAAATACGAGCCCGAAGACCCAATCGCGCGATGCGCATCGTCGATGAAGCGGATCACCGTGCTCGCGGCGATGCCGGGGTGAAGGATCCGCGCGGCGCGACGCTGGACGTCGAGCGTCATCGCCTTGGCCTGGCGCAGCAAGGCGATCTCGGCCGGGCTCTTGATCATCCGGCACGCGTCGATCACCGCCGCGCCATCGCCGAGATCGAGCCCGGTCGCGGTAAGCGCGCTCGCCATGCCGTAAGGCAGCTGCGGATCGAGCAGCAGCCGACCGCGCACCGCATCGGCGACCAGCGCATAGGGGCTCTCATCCTCTTCCCAGAGCCGCAGCTCGGCCTTGATCTCGACCGCAGCCTCGAGCGAGCCTTGTTCGAAGCGCGGGCAGATCAGGATCGGCTCGCCCTTCACCGGCAGCAGCAGCGCGACCAGCCGCTCGGTCGCGCCCCACGGAATCCCGGCGAAATAGCGCAGGCTCGCCCCCGCACCGATCAGCAGCGCATCGGCACCCGCCGCCTCGACCAGCGCGCGCGCCTTGTCGAGCCGCGCGATCCGCTCGGCCAGCGCGATGCGTGGCGCCGGCGTCGCCCAGGGGGCGATGGTCGCCAGTTCGTCGGCTATCGAAGATCCGCCGATGGTCATGCGCGAGGTCCTTTTTTACCAAAGCGGTCGAGGTCGAACGGCGTGAGCGACACCGCCGGGGTATCCCCCGCCAGCATGGCCGCGACGAGCGTCGCGGTCACCGGCGCGAGCGTGAGCCCGAGATGTTGATGGCCGAACGCATAAGCGAGATTGGCATGGCGCGTCGACCGGCCGATCGCTGGAAGGTAATCGGGCAGCGTCGGCCGCGCACCCATCCAGCGCTCGAACGGTCCCTCGATCGGCAGCCCGAGCGTGCGGACATGGTGTTCCAGACGCGCCCATTTGCGCGGATCGGGCGGCGCGTCGGGATCGCCGAGTTCGACGAAGCTGGCCGCCTGCACGCAGTCGGCATAGCGCGTGACGATCATCGCATGATCCTCGAACACCAAGGGCGGCAGGTCGGCGGGCCAGCCATCGGCGCGCGCGCGGATATGATAGCCGCGCTCGGCGATCATCGGCACGCGGTAGCCGAGCGGCTCGAGCAGCGCGCGCGATCGCACCCCGGCCGTCACCAGCACCAGATCGACGTCGTGCCCCGCAATTCCGGTCCGCCCGGCCTCGTCCGTCAGCCGCGCCGCCTCCCGGACGATCCGGCCGCCGCGGACCGAGACAGCGGCCTCGAGCGTGGTCGCGAGTTTGCGAAGATCGACGATCTGCCCGCTGCCCGTGAAGCGGATCGCCCCCCCGACCGGATCGGCAAGGAAGCCGAGCCGCCGCAACAAGGCGGGTTCCGCATCGACGATCCGCGCCGTCCCGATCGCGCTCCGCGACCAGCGTCTGCGGCCGGCCTCCGCCTGCTGGGGCGTGTCCCAGATCACGACATGGCCGTCGGCCCGCACCAGGTCGGGCGCGCCGATCGTCTCGACCAGGTCGCACCAGGCAGGCATCGCCCCCGCCAGCAGCGGCGTCAGCGCCGCGGTGCCCGCCGTGAACTGCGCCGGCGTCGACGCGGCGATCAACCGGGCGGCGAACGGAAGCCACCGCGCCACCATCGACGGCGGCAAAGCGAGCGCACCGCCCGCGCTGAACAGCCGCGCTGGCACCGACCGCAGCGCGGCAGGCGAGGCGAGCGGTTCGACCTGCTCGACCGCGATGTGCCCGGCATTGCCCCAGGATGCGGCGTTGTAATCGGCATCAGGTTCGAACACACTCACGTCATGCCCGCGATCGAGCAGCGCGACCGCACAGCACAAGCCGACCACGCCGCCGCCGACTATACCGATCGCGCGCCTGTTCGCCGTCACGTCATTCTCCTGTTGCACCGCGTTATCCGCTTTCGTATACGGTATATATATTGAAACGCAGGAAGGTCGATACCCAATGTCTGTCGAATGGAAAGGCGTATTTCCGGCCGTAACGACGCAGATCCGCGAGGATATGAGCGTCGATCTTGCCGATACCCAACGCGTCGTCGACGACCTGATCCGCGACGGCGTGACCGGGGTAATCGCGCTCGGCACGGTCGGCGAGAACAACTCGTTCGAGTATGATGAAAAGGTCGCGGTGCTGACCGCGATCGTCGAGGCGGTCGCAGGGCGCGTCCCCGTCATCACCGGCGTCTCCGAATATGATACGCGCCGCGCGGTGCGCTATGCGCAGGCCGCGGAAAAGGTCGGCGCGGACGGCCTGATGCTGTTGCCGCCGATGGTCTATGTGCCCAAGCCTCACGAGCTGGTGGCGCATTTCAAGGGCGTGGCGGAGCAGGTCGGGCTGCCGATCATGCTCTACAACAACCCGCCCGCCTATCGCACGCTGATCGACAACGACGTGCTGGCCGCGCTGGTCGACGTCGCGAACATCGTCGCGGTCAAGGAATCGGCGCCCGACACGCGGCGTTTCACCGACGTGAAGACCGCGTTCGGCGACCGGTACGTGCTGTTCGCCGGGCTCGACGACGTCGCGCTCGAGGGGCTGTATCTGGGCGCGCAAGGGTGGGTCTCGGGGCTCACCAACGCATTCCCGCGCGAGTCGGTCGAGCTGGTCAACGCGTTCGCGCGCGGCGATCATGCCAAGGCGATGGAGATCTATCGCTGGTTCATGCCGCTGCTCCACCTCGATGCCGAGCATGATCTGGTGCAGTCGATCAAGCTCGCCGAGCAGGTCATGGGCCGCGGGTCCGAGCGCGTCCTGCCGCCGCGCTATCCGCTGGTCGGCGCACGCCGTGCCGAGGTGATCGCGATGGTCGAGCACGCAGCCGCGACGCGCCCGGTGCTCTCGAACTGATGCGCCACACCTTCTTCTGCATCGACGGCCACACCGCGGGCAACCCGGTCCGCCTCGTCGCGGGCGGGGCGCCGTTGCTTAAAGGCGCTTCGATGTCGGAGCGGCGGCAGGATTTCCTCGCGCGGTTCGACTGGATCCGCACCGGGCTCTGCTTCGAACCGCGCGGGCACGACATGATGTCGGGCGGGTTCCTCTACCCGCCGACGCGCGACGATACCGATATCGGCATCCTGTTCATCGAGACGAGCGGGTGCCTGCCGATGTGCGGCCACGGCACGATCGGCATGGTGACGTTCGGCCTCGAACACGGGCTGATCCAGCCCGCGCTTCCCGGTCGGTTGCGGATCGAGGTGCCCGCGGGCGTGATCGACGTCGCCTATGAGACCGAGGGCCCGAAGGTGACGGCGGTCCGGATCACCAACGTCCCCGCCTATGTCGCCGCGCGCGATATCCGCGTGGACGTCGAGGGGATCGGGCCGCTCGGCATCGATGTCGCCTATGGCGGCAATTATTACGCGATCGTCGAGCCGCAGGGGCGGTACACCGGGCTCGACGACCTCGGCGCGGCGGAGATCATCGCGCTCAGCGGCCGCGTTCGCGAGGCGGTGCGCGCGCAGTTCGAGCCCGTCCACCCGCTCGATCCGACGATCCGCGGCGTCAGCCACGTGTTGTGGGCCGACGTGGCAAAAAGCGACGGTGCCGATGGCCGCAACGCCGTCTTCTACGGCGACAAGGCGATCGACCGCAGCCCGTGCGGCACCGGCACCTCCGCGCGGCTCGCGCATCTGGCCGACCAGGGCCGGTTGTCGGTCGGCGACCGGTTCGTCCACGAAAGCTATATCGGCAGCCGCTTCATCGGCCGTGTCGAGGCCGAGACCGCGCTCGGCGACACCCCCGCGATCATCCCGTCGATCGAGGGATCGGCGGTCGCAACTGGGTTCAATACGATCTGGATCGACCGCGAGGACCGTTTCTGGGAGGGGTTCCAAGTTTCGTGAACCGTTTTCCATGAATATTGGGCTATGCTGGCGCTGCACTTCTGCCCCCGGAGCCTTCTTCCTATGAGTATCGTCGTCCGCACGCTGTCCGAACAGGTGTTCGAGATCGTCCGCGAACAGATCGTCACGGGCAAGCTCGCGGGTCATACCGCGATCCGCCAGGACGCGCTGGCGACCGAACTCGGGGTCAGCAAGATCCCGCTGCGCGAGGCACTTGCGCGGCTCGAGCAGGAGGGCCTGCTGACCAGCCACGCCAATCGCGGCTATTCGGTCCAGCCGATGTCGGCGGACGAGGCGGACGACATCTTCGCGCTGCGCCTCAGCATCGAGCCGCAGGCGGCGGCTTACGCCTCGACCGTCGCCAACGACTCGGATCGCGCGATCGCCATCCTCGCGTTCGAGGAACTCGACAGCGCGGCGTGCGAACGCCTCGCCGAGGTCGCGATCCGCAACCGCGTGTTCCACACCGCGCTGGTCCGTCCGGGCCGGCGCCTGCTCACGACGCAGATGGTCGAGCGGCTGGCGATCCTCGCCGAGCGCTACGTCGTCGCGCATCTGCGCCCCGCGGGGCGTGAGGATCGCGCGCATCTCGAACATCGGCAGCTGCTCGACGCGTGGCTCGCGCGCGACGACGATCGCATGCTGACTCTGCTGACCAGCCATATTCAATCGACGCTGACCGATCTGCGCGCGCAGTTCGACGCAGTCCGAGACTAGGGAGCATAACCGGGGATGGGCATGTTTGGACCGCGTAAATCGTTCGAAGCGTCTGCCCATGGCCAGGATCACAGCTTGGCGAAAACGCTGAGCTGGCCGCATCTGATCGCGCTCGGGGTGGGGGCGATCGTCGGCACCGGGATCTACACTTTGGTCGGCGTCGGCGCGGAGCGCGCGGGGCCGGGCGTGATCCTCGCCTTCGTGATCTGCGGCGCGATCTGCGCCTGCGCCGCGCTCGCCTATACCGAACTCGCGACGTTGATCCCCGCCGCGGGCAGCGCGTACACCTTCAGCTACACCGCACTCGGCGAGACCGTCGCCTGGGTGGTCGGCTGGAGCCTGATCCTCGAATATTCGCTGGCCTGTTCGACCGTCGCGGTCGGCTGGTCGGGCTATCTGGTCGGCTGGATCGAGGCGGCGGGGGTGCATCTGCCGCACGCGCTGCTGGTCGGGCCGCATGGCGGCGGCCTCGTCAACCTGCCCGCGGTGCTGGTCTCGCTTGGCGTGATGGGGATGCTCATCCTCGGCACGCGGCAGAGCGCGACGCTCAACATCGTGCTCGTACTTATCAAGCTGGTCGCGCTGACGATCTTCGTCGTTTACGCGGCGCCCGCGTTCAAGGCGGACAATCTCCACCCGTTCATGCCCTACGGCTTTGGTTCGACCGAACTCGGCGGGCACAAGCGCGGCGTGATGGCGGCGGCGGCGATCGTGTTCTTCGCCTTTTACGGCTTCGACGCGGTCGCGACGTCGGCGGAGGAAACCAAGAACCCCAAGCGTGACCTGACGATCGGGATCGTCGGCTCGATGCTGGTGTGCACCGTGATCTACATGGCGGTCGCGGTCAGCGCGATCGGTGCGCTGCCGTTCACACAGCTCGCCAACTCGCCCGAGCCGCTCGCGCTGGTGCTGCGCCAGCTGAGCCAGCCATTCGCGGCACAGCTGATCGCGCTCGCCGCGGTGATCGCGTTGCCCTCGGTCATCCTGGTGATGATGTACGGGCAGAGCCGCATCTTCTTTGTGATGGCACGCGACGGCCTGTTGCCCCGCGGTCTCGCCAAGGTCAGCAAGCGGACCGGGTCGCCGACGCTCATCACGCTGCTCACCGGCCTGTCGATCGCCGCGGTCGCGGGGTTCTTCCGCCTCGACGAGATCGCCGAACTCGCCAATGCAGGGACGCTGATCGCGTTCATCTCGGTCGGGATTTGCCTGATGGTCCTGCGCCGCACCGCGCCACACCTGCCCCGACTGTTCCGCTGCCCCGCGGCCTATGTCGTCGGCAGCGTGACCGTCGTCGGCTGCCTGTACCTGCTGGCGAGCCTGCCCTCGTCGACGCTCGCCCGGTTCGTGATCTGGAACGCCGCCGGGCTGGCGCTCTACTTCGCCTATGGCCGGCGCAAGAGCGACGTCGGCAAACCGGTGGCCCGCACGGCGTGACGCGTCACCGTTTCTTGCGGCACGCGTCCGAGCAATAGATCACATTGTCCCAGTCGCGCGCCCATTTCTTGCGCCAGGTAAACGGGCGCTCGCACGCCGGACACACCTTGGTCGGCAGGTTCTGCTTGGCGACACCGTTGGGCATCAGCGGGCCTGCGCGTCAAGGAACGCCGCGACATCGGTGAGGTCGACGGTCTTGTCGAGATAGGTCCCGCCGATCCCGCGCGCGAGCAGGAACGGCAGCGTTCCCGCCGCCATCTTCTTGTCGTGCCGCATATGATCGACGAGCCGGGCGCCGCTCGCGTCGACCCCCGCCGCCGCCAGCCCGTCGGGCAGCCCCGCGTCGCGCCAATGCGCCGCAACGCGCTGCGCGTCTGCTTCCGAACACAGACCCTGCGCCGCCGAAAAGCCGAACGCCAGCGAACAGCCCGCCGCCACGCCCTCACCATGGATAAGCGCCTGCGAGAACCCGGTCTCCGCCTCCAGCGCATGCCCGAACGTGTGGCCGAGGTTGAGCAACGCGCGCGTCCCGTTGGTTTCGTGCTCGTCCGCCGCGACGATCCGCGCCTTCGCCGACACGCTGTGCGCGATCGCATATTCGCGCAAACCCAAATCGCCCGCGAGCAACGCCGCGCCATTGGCCTCGCACCATTCGAAGAACGCGACATCGTCGATCAGCCCGTATTTCACGACCTCGGCATAGCCCGCACGCAACTCGCGGATCGGCAGCGTGTCGAGTACCTTCGGGTCGATCAGCACCATCGCCGGCTGATGGAACGCGCCGATCAGGTTCTTGCCCGCGCGCGTATTGATCGCGGTCTTGCCGCCGACCGAGCTGTCGACCTGCGCGAGCAGGCTCGTCGGGATCTGCACGAACTGGCATCCACGCTTGAGGATCGCGCAGGCGAACCCGACGAGATCGCCGATCACGCCGCCGCCCAGCGCGACGACATGATCGCCACGCTCGATCCCGAGTTCGAGCAGCCGGTCGCACAGCATCTCGAGCGTCGCCCAGCTCTTGCTGCCCTCGCCGGGCGCCAGCACGATCGCCTCGGATTCGAGCCCCGCGGCGCTCAGCGAAGCCTGGAGGGTGGCCAGATGCGTCGCCAGGTTCGCATCGGTGACGATCGCGATGCGCCGGCCCTTTGCCAGCGGCGCGATGAATTCGCCGGCGCGGCCAAGCAGTCCCGCCTCGATATGGATCGGGTAGGTCCGCGCGCCCAGTTCGACGGTAATGGTCTTCATCGGCCTAACGCTCTCAGGATTGCAGCGACGGTCGCTTCGTGCGGCGTCTTGTTGCTGACGATATGGATATGCGCCTGCGCGTAGATCGGGTTGCGGACGCGCGCCAGTTCGGCGAGCACCTTGCCCGGATCCCGGTTGCGCAGCAAAGGGCGGGTGTCACGCCGCCCGACACGCTCGACGAGAATGTCGGGATGCGCGCTCAACCACACCGACACCGCGTCGCGCAGGATCAGCGCGCGCGTGTCGTCGTTGATGAACGCGCCGCCGCCGGTCGCGATGATCTTGGGCGTACCGTCGATCAGCCTGGCGATCACGCGGCGTTCGCCGTCGCGGAAATACTCCTCGCCATATTTGGCGAAGATCTCGGCGACGGTCATGCCCGACGCCGCCTCGATCTCGTGATCGGCATCGACGAACGGCAGGTTCATGCGCAGCGCGAGGCGGCGGCCGACGGTAGTCTTGCCGACGCCCATCAGCCCGACGAGCACGATCGGGCGATCGATCGGGGCAGCGCGGCGACTGCCGGCAGGGCCGCCTGGAGGCCCACCTGAAGGGTTGTGGCTTTGCAACATCGTGAGCCGCGCTATACAGCGGCACCGCGCAAGGGCAAAAGCTCTTGGCGCCTGTTTGTCCACTACAAGGTTACGTCGCATGTCCCGTTTCATCGTCTCGGTCGTCGTCGTTCTTGTGGTCGTGGTCGGCGGCCTGTTCCTGCTGGCGGGCCGCGCGACCGAGCGTCCGCAGAGCCGCGTCGAGAAGGCCGTGACGCTTGCGAACCTCTCTTAAGGCGACACTGGCGGCGGCGGTTGCCGCCGGGGCTCTCGTCGCGCTGGCACCGGCGATCGGGCAGGATCGCCCCGAATCGATCCTGCCGCCCGGGTTCGGCGATCCGACCCCGACGCCCGCGCCGCGGCCTGCGCCACCTGCGGGCACGCCCACGCGGCCGTCCGGCACGCCGCAGCCGACCGCCCCGCAGCCGGCGCCCGCCACGCCGTCACCCGGCGCGATGATTCAGCCGCTGCCGCCGACGACGCCGACCGGCATTCCCCCGGTGGCGCCCGCCGCGACGCCCGCGACCATCGATCCCGCCGTGCTCGCGCGGTACGAGATGCCCGAATCGGCACGGCGCTCGCTAGCGACGGTCGGGCCGGTGGCATCGCGTGAGGGTGGGCTGGAGACCGATGCGTTCGGCGAGGCCGACGGCCATTATGTCGAGACGCTGATGCGCCGGCTGACCGCACCCTTGCCATCGCGCTGGATGTCGATCCTGCTGCGCCGCGCGCTGGTCTCGCGCGTCGATACGCCTGCGCGCATCAACGGCGCGGACTTCGCGGCGGAACGCGCCTGGCTGTTGCTGCGGATGGGCGAATCGGTCGCCGCGCGTGCGGTCACGCAGAGCGTCGACACCGACAACTACACGCCCAAACTGTATCAGGTCGCGATGAACACGGCGCTGGCGACGGGCGATCCCGCGGGCTTCTGCCCGCTCGTCCCCGGCGCGATGCGTCTTGCACCGGCGCGTGGCTGGACGATGGCGCAGGCGATGTGTGCCGGCCTGTCGGGCAACCCCGCACAGGCGACACCGCTGATCGCGACCGCCAAGCGTCGCAACGTCGCGAGCGGAGTCGACATGCTGCTCGCGCAGAAAGTCGTGGGGGCCGGCGCGCAAGGCCGTCAGGCGGTCACGATCGAATGGGACGGCGTCGACCAGCTGACCGCGTGGCGTTTCGGTCTGGCGATGGCGACCGGCGTCGCGGTGCCCGACGCGCTTTATGCAAGCGCAGGGCCGCAGGTGCGCTACTGGCAGGCGCTGTCGCCGTCGGTGCCGCTGGCGGCCCGGCTCGCGCCCGCCGAATCGGCGGCGGGGCAGGGGGTGCTCTCCAGCGCCGCGCTGGTCGATCTCTACGCCGCCGCCTCGACCGACGACGATACGCAGAGCGTCGCGGCTGCGGCCGCCAACGATCTGCGCACCGCCTATGCCGATCGCAGCTTCGAGACGCGGCTGAACGCTCTGCGCCAACTCTGGGGCAGCGCGGAGACACGGCCGTCCTATGCGCGGCTCGTACTCACCGCACGTGCGGCGGCACGAATGAACCCGGCGCTGGCCAAGGCCGAGGCGGATCATCTTGTCGCGTCGATGCTGTCGGCGGGGCTCGACCGCACCGCCGCACGCTGGCTCGGCAGCGTACCCGCGGGCGGCGACGCCTGGGCGATGATCATGCTCAGCGATCCCGACGCCTATCGCCGGCTGAGCTATGCCGATCTCGCCTCCTATTCGGGCGGCGAAGGCGATTCGGCGCTCAAGCAGCGGATGCTGTTTGCGGGGCTCGCCGGGCTCGGGCGGCTCAACACGGGTGATATCGAGCGTGCCGCCCAGTCGCTGGGCGTACCGATCGGCGCGGACAATGCCTGGACGCGCGCGCTCGATCGTGCCGCGCGCGCCGGCCAGTCGAGTACGGTCGTGGTTCTCGCGGCGATCGGCATGCAGGCCGCCGGCTGGAAGGATATCCCGCCCGAGGCGCTGTACCGGATCGTCGGCGCGTTGCGGGCCGTCGGGCTCGACGGCGAAGCACGGATGATCGCCGCCGAGGCGATTGCACGGGCGTGACCCGCGGTACCGACCGTGCGCTGATCGACCGGTTCCTGGAGATGATGGCGGCGGAGGCGGGGGCGGCACCGAACACGCTCGCCGCCTACCGCAGCGATCTGATGCTCGCGTCGCAGGCGCTCGAAGGCAACTTGGTCGACGCGGATGCCGCCGCGCTCGCGACCGTGTCGGGCGGGTGGTCGGCGCTCTCTCGCGCGACCGTCGGCCGAAAGTCCGCCTCGCTCCGCCGCTTCTTCGCGTTCCTCGCCGAAGAGGGCCACCGCGCCGACGATCCCGGCAAGGCGCTGCCAAGGCCCGGCCCTGCCCGCGCGCTCCCCAAGGTGCTGAGCCACGCCGATATCGACCGGTTGTTCGCCGCGATCGCCGAGCGTGCCGCGCGTGACCCGCTCGACCCCAACGACCTGCGGCTCTCCGCGCTGTTCGAACTCCTCTACGGTTCCGGCCTGCGCGCGACCGAACTTGTCAGCCTGCCGCGCAACGCGGTCCACCCCGATCGCCCGTTCCTGATCCTGCGCGGCAAGGGTGGACGCGAGCGCATGGTGCCGATCTCCGACCGCGCGCGCGCCGCGGTGGCGCTCTGGCGCACGCATGTCGCCGCGGACCGTCTCTGGCTGTTCCCCTCGGGCAAGGGCCACCTCTCGCGCATCCGCCTGTACCAGATCGTCAAGGCGCTCGCCGCCGAGGCGGGGATCCCGCCCGACCGGGTCAGCCCGCACGTCCTGCGCCATGCATTCGCGACTCACCTGCTCGCGGGGGGCGCCGATCTGCGCGCGCTGCAATCGATGCTCGGCCACGCCGATATCGCCACCACAGAGATCTATACGCATGTCGATTCGAGCCGCCTGGTCGAGCTGGTCAACACGCGTCATCCGCTGGCGGATATGCCGCCGCGTTGACGCGGACGGCGCCGCACCGTAACCGCCGCGGATGCCAAGCTTCCTCGACTTCGAGAAACCGATCGCCGAGCTCCAGGGCCGGATCGACGAACTCCGCGACACCGCTGCCGAAGGCAGCGTCGACCTGGCCGCGGATATCGCGCGTCTCCAGGCCAAATCCGACAAGCTGCTGAAGGATACCTTCGCGCGGCTGACGCCGTGGCAGAAGGCGCAGGTCGCGCGCCATCCCGAGCGTCCGCACTTCAAGGACTATGTCGCCGCGCTGTTCGACGAGTTCGTGCCGCTCGCCGGCGACCGCGCGTTCGGTGACGACCAGGCGATCCTCGGCGGCTTCGCGACGTTCCGCGGGCGCAAGATCATGGTGCTCGGCCATGAGAAGGGCGACGATACCGCGAGCCGCCTCCGCCACAATTTCGGCATGGGCAAGCCCGAGGGCTATCGCAAGGCGATCCGCCTCGTCGAACTCGCCAACCGATTCGGCCTGCCGATCGTGACCCTGGTCGACACCTCGGGCGCGTTCCCAGGGATTCAGGCCGAGGAGCGCGGTCAGGCCGAGGCGATCGCGCGCTCGACCGAAGCCTGCCTCAACGCGGGCGTCCCGATCGTCGCGGCGATCGTCGGCGAGGGCGGTTCGGGCGGCGCGGTCGCACTCGCTGCGGGGAACCGGGTGCTGATGTTCGAACACGCGATCTATTCGGTGATCAGCCCCGAGGGCTGCGCCTCGATCCTGTGGCGCACCGCCGACAAGGCCCCCGAGGCCGCCGAAGCGATGCGGATCACCGCGCAGGACCTGAAAGCGTTCGGCGTCATCGACGATATCGTCGCCGAACCGCTTGGCGGCGCGCACCGCGACCGCGCGACGGCGATCGAATCGCTTGGCGATGCGCTGGCGTCGGCGCTTGCCGACCTTGCCGCGCTGGCGCCTGCCGATCTGCGCAAGGATCGCCAGGCCAAGTTCCTGAAGATGGGTAGGCTTTAACCGCGCATCGACCCGCGTCGGAGCACAAGAAAAGGGCGGCGGAACCGGAGTTCCGCCGCCCTTCTTCGTAGCGCATCGTGCAGGCGGGAGACTCGTCGCCGAATCGCCCGCCCGCTCTGCGGCTTACGTGGTCGAGCTGTTGAGCTTGGTCGAAACGTTGTTGAACGTCTTGTTCAGGCTGTTGCCCAGGCCCTGCATCGCAGCGATGGCGGCGACGGCGATCAGCGCGGCGATCAGGCCGTACTCGATTGCGGTTGCGCCCTTGTTGTTCTTGAAAAACTTGCGGATCGTCTTCATTCCGGTCTCCATGGTTGGATTGCTTCAGTGTCACCCGGCTGGACCGGACAGGCCGGATCAGCACAGACACGATTAGAAGTGGTGGGTTGAGAAAGGCTTAAGGTCGGCAGTTTTCGTTGAGCGATGTACAAAACCGCCGCGCGCGGTCAGCGTGCCCCGGCGACCTTCGTCTCGACCTTGCCCCACATGCCCGTCGTTGAATCGGCGAGCGCGGTCAGGCCGGCGATCATCGCGATGACGACGAACGCCAGGATCAGGCCATATTCGATCGCGGTCGCGCCGCGGGTGGTGCGCAGGGCACGCAGCAGCGTCCGGCCGGCGATCGTGGCTAGGGAAACGACAGACTTCATAAGCCCCAGTGTACGCAAAGGAAAATTAAGGAATGACCAACGATCGGCCCGTTTCGGGCGTGTCGTCCTTGTTGCCGGTCGTTGCCGCGGCGATGGTCGATCTCGAAGGGCGCGTGCTGCTCCAGCAGCGGCCCGAGGGGAAGTCGCTTGCCGGGCTCTGGGAGTTTCCCGGTGGCAAGGTCGAGCCCGGCGAGACCCCCGAGGCCGCGCTGATCCGGGAGTTGGAAGAGGAACTCGGCATCGCGGTGCCGCACGCCTGCCTCGCCCCCGCGGCCTTCGCCAGCGCGCCGCTCGGCGACCGTCATCTTGTCCTGCTTCTATACATCACCCGAAAATGGACCGGCGTCCCCCGCGCGCTGGAGGCGACGGCACTCCGCTGGGTGCGGCCGAGCGAGATGCACGCGCTGCCGATGCCGCCCGCGGATCGCCCCTTGATCGGTCTGCTCGATGCGCTGATCTGACCGAACCGCGTACAGAAACGGGACGGTTTCCGCTCGGCGCCGCCGCATACTTCGCGTTCGAAAATATGCACTTGATCTGGTGTCGGCGGTGTCGCAAAGCAGCGTTTCCGGCGTGCGTCCCCAAGACCGCACGCAGGCGTTGGACCGCGGCTCGCGCGAGTTATTCCCTTTTCTCGAGCGAGCCGTTTCCGGTCTTGCCGCCGCCCGACGCGCTGCGATCATGTGCGGTCTCTGCCGCCTGAGCGCTGCGCAGTCTTTCGACCGTCGTTCCGATGATGTAGCGATTGGAGGCCCGACCGGGAATCGAACCCGGGTGCGAGGATTTGCAGTCCTCTACGTCACCACTCCGCCATCGGGCCTCGATGCGGACGGCGCAAATGCTTCCTTTTGTCCGCGCGGTCAACCGCGACGTGCAACGCTGCGCGAATTATCCTTGTCCGGCACGTTGCAGGGGAGTCCGGGCGTGCAGCCTGACGCACTCCAAACGGGGTGTCTGGGAGGTGCCAAAAGCCACCCATGTCCCATTTTGGGCGACGCGGCCGGCATTCGCTGCTAGGAATCATCGCAGAGGTAGTGCCGTGGTCTTCCGCATGCGCCCTCGACGTCCCGCCCGCGACATCTTCGGTGTCACACGGGCGGGCGGGGCGTCTACACCGCAAAATCGGTCCATCTCGTACCCGCCGTGCACAACTCCGGCTTGGCGCGGCCGATGCCGCACGATACACATCGTCGCGACAACTAGTGTATTGCATGGCTAAAACAGTTGTGCGACAGGATGGGTTATGACGACGATGAGCCTCGAGACCGAGACCCCTGCTTTGGCCCCCGCCGCGGCATTCGATACGATGCGTCACGCGATGGTCGCGAGCCAGCTTCGCACCAATGCTGTCAGCGACCAGCGCGTCGTCGCGGCGATGGCGCGCGTACCCCGCGAGACGTTCATGCCAGAGGGCGTCCGGTCGATCGCCTATCGCGACGCCGCGATCCCGCTGGGTGGCGGTCGCTACGCCAATCTGCCGATGGCGACCGGCCGGTTGCTGACCGAGGCCTATCTCACCCCAACCGATCGCGTTCTGCTGATCGGTGCCGCGTCGGGTTATACCGCCGCCGTACTTAGCGAGATCGTCGGTTCGGTGGTCGCGGTCGAAAGCGATCCCGCATTGCTCGCCACCGCGCGCGCTGCACTCGCCGGGGTTGGCAACGTCGAGATCGTCGCCGCGCCGCTGCATGAGGGTCACGCTGCCGGCGCGCCCTATGACGTTCTGATCGTCGACGGCGCGATCGAGGCAATTCCCGATGCGCTGATCGCCCAGGTCCGCTCGGGCGGCCGCGTCGTGTCCGGAATCGCCGAGCATGGGCTGACCCGTCTGGCGTCGGGCCGAAAGACCGATGGCGGGTTCGCGCTGGCGGCGTTCGTCGATGTCGAATGCGTCGTGCTCCCAGGTTTCGACACCCCCAAACCCTTCAGGTTCTAAGCCTTATGATCACGCGCACCGCTCGTATCCGCTGCTTGCTCGCAAGTGTTGCGCTGATCTATAACGCTGCACCAGTCGGTGCGGAGACGCTGCGCGAGGCGCTAGCCAAGGCGTACACGACCAATCCGATCATCACCGGCCAGCGCGCGACGCTGCGCGCGACCGACGAGAATGTTCCGATCGCGCGCGCCTCGGGGCTGCCCTCGGCCAATGCGACGGGCGATTATACCGAGTTCGTCGTGACTGCGGCGAACAGCTTCATCGCCCTGCCGCGCCAGGCGGTGGCGCGCGCCAACGTGTCGGTGCCGCTCTATCAGGGCGGGCAGGTGCGCAATTCGGTCGCTGCGGCGAAGACCCGGGTCGAGGCTGGCCGCGCGACGCTGCGCGGGACCGAGGCGGATTTGTTCACCAACGTCGTCGCCGCCTATATGGATGTGATCCGCGACGAGGCGATCGTCGGCCTGAACACGCAGAACGTCCGCGTGCTCGACGTCAATCTGCAGGCGAGCCGCGACCGGTTCCAGGTCGGCGATCTGACCCGCACCGACGTCGCCCAGTCGGAGGCACGCCTCGCGCTCGCCCGCGCGCAGCTCCAGTCCGCAGAGGCGCAGCTGATCTCGAGCCGGGAAAACTATATCCGCTATGTCGGCACGCCCGCCGGCACGCTCGAAACGCCCCCGACGCTCCCGCATCTTCCCGACAGCCCCGCCTCGGCGGTGACCGTCGCGATCGAGAACAACCCGGTCCTCATCGCCGCGGCCAAGGAGCGCGATGCGACCCGCTACGATGTCGGGGTCGCCCGCGCGAGCCGCCTGCCGCAGGTCAGCGCGACCGGTTCGGCCAGCTATACCAACTATCTCGGTTCGGCGTCGACGACGGACGGCAGCGTCAACACGTTTCCCAACGCCAACAAGGCGGTGCAGGCGGGCCTCTCGCTGACCCTGCCGCTGTTCCAGGGCGGTCGCCCCGCCGCGCAGGTCCGCCAGGCCGAAGCCTTTCAGAGCCGCGCGATCGAGAACGTCACCGCGACCGAACGCAACGTGATCTCGCAAGCGCGCTCCGCCTTCGCCGTCTGGCAGTCGTCGGAGCAGGTGATCCAGTCGTCCGAAACCGCGGTCAATGCCAACAAGCTGAGCCTCGAAGGCGTCCGTGCCGAGAACAGCGTCGGCACGCGAACCATCCTCGACATCCTCAATGCTGAGCAGGAACTGCTGAACAGTCAGGTGACGCTCGTTACCGCGCGGCGCGATGCGTATGTCGCCGGCTTCGCGTTGCTCGCGGCGATGGGGCAGGCCGAGGCGCGCGATCTGGGGCTCGATGGCGGGGTGCTCTACGATCCGGTCGCCAATTATCAGCGCGTCCACCACAAGATCTGGGATTTCGGCGGCGATGGCGAGCCGGTGCCGGTCGGCACGCGGACCGTGCAATCGCCCGCGCAGGATGCGCATGTCCAGCCGCAACGCGACCCGTTGCTCGATACGCCGGTTGACAGGAACCCCGCCTTAACCACAGGTAAGGACGCGCCGAGCCGCCAATAGGGGTGTTGCGCGGCTACGGGGTTTGGGATGGTCCGGATGGGGGACGTGAACGGCGAGCCGTCGATGGAGGAGATTCTGTCGTCGATCAAACGCATCATCGCGGAGGAGGGCGACACGCCCGGCCGGTCGCGGCGTCCCGCGCGGACGAACACGGCGCCCGCCGATCGCGATTCGGCCTATCATGAGCCCGCCTATCGCGACGCCGCCTATCTCGACGACGAGATCGACGACGATGAAGTTCTCGAATTGAGCGATCCCATGCCGATGGTCGACCGTACGCCCCGCCCGCCAAAATCCCCGGTCCTGACATCGGTCGATGCCGCGCCCGAACCGCGCCAGGCAGCGCCCAAGCCGCAGCCCCAGTCGCACGCGCAGCACCCGCCGCATGCTGCGCCGGAGCCCACGTCCGAATCGATCGTCTCGCGTGAGACCGCCGCGGCAACGCGCGCGCCACTCGAGGCGTTGACTCGGATGATGATCAAGCCCGACACCAACAGCGACGGCACGCTCGAGGGGCTCGTGCGCGAAATGTTGCGACCGATGCTGCGCGAATGGATCGACGCGAACCTGCCCAACATGGTCGAGGACATGGTCGCGCGCGAGATCGCCAAGATCATGAACCAGCAGCCTTAATTTCGAGCGTAACCCCGGCGGAACCAGCACGGTTCCGCCGGGGTTACGCTCTCCATGTCTGATCCGAGCGCGCAGCAACCAGTGGCCGGGATGGACCCGGCTAAAGCCCCCATACAGGGCGAGGAATGGCGCGGCTCGAACGAGGCCATCGTCCCGGCTAAGGCGGGCAGCGATATCTTCTTTGCGGCGGTGAAAACCACGCGGATGCCGATGGTCGTCACCGACCCGCATCGCCCTGACAACCCGATCATCTTCTGCAACGAGGCGTTCTCGTTCATGACGGGCTACTCGCAGGACGAGATTCTCGGCTATAATTGCCGCTTCCTGCAAGGCCCCGAGACCGACCAGACCGCGATCGACGAGGTTCGCGCCGCCATCGCGAAGCGCGAGGAAGTCGCCGTCGAGGTCCTCAACTATCGCAAGAACGGTTCGACCTTCTGGAACGCGCTGTTCGTGTCGCCCGTGTTCGGCGACGATGGCGAGCTCCGCTATTTCTTCGCCAGCCAGCTCGATATTTCCCGCCGTCGCGAAGCCGAGGAAGCGCTGCACGAGGCGCAGCGCATGGAAGCGGTCGGCAAGCTGACCGGCGGCATCGCGCATGATTTCAACAATCTGCTGCAAGTCATCCAGGGCTATGCCGACATTCTCGACGCACGGATCGGCCCCGACGACCGGTCGGCGCGACGCGCGGTCGATGCCATCTCCACCTCCGCGGCGCGCGCGGCGACGCTGACGCAGCAACTGCTCGCGTTCGCGCGCAAGCAGGAGTTGCGCGACCGGCTGATGAACCTGAACCAGCTGGTCGGCGATTTCCGGCCGATCCTCGAACGCAGTGTCGGCGCCGGGATCACGCTGAAACGCGACCTCGCATCCGATCTGTGGAATTGCCGCGTCGACCCCGTCCAGACCGAGATGGCGCTGCTCAACATCATTGCCAACGCGCGCGATGCGACCGGCGGTGCGGGCACCGTCACGATCACCACGCGCAACGCGGTGCTGCCCGAGGATGCCAGCGTCGCCAAGCTCGAGCCCGGCGAATATGTCGTCGCCACGATACGCGACGATGGCCCGGGGATCGATCCGACGGTCGCCGACAAGATCTTCGAACCCTTCTACACGACCAAGGAGATGGGGAAGGGCGCCGGGCTCGGCCTCGCAATGGTCTATGGCTTCATGCGCCAGTCGGGTGGGATCGCCACCGTTCAGAACGTACCCGGCGGCGGTGCTGCGTTCTCGCTCTATTTCCCGCGCGCGAGCGGCGCGGTCGAGCGCAAGCCCACAGGCCCGGTCGCACCGCGCGCAGGCGGTGCCGAACGCGTGCTCATGGTCGAGGACCAGATCGAGGTCGGCGAGCTCGGCAAGACCATCCTCGAGGATCTCGGCTACGAAGTCGTGCTGGTCGACAGCGCGCGCGCCGCGCTCGACACGCTGCACGGTGATTCGGATTTCCGGCTGTTGTTTACCGACATACTGATGCCCGGCGGCATGAACGGCGTCGCGCTCGCGCAGGCCGTGCGGCGCGACTATCCGCACACCGCGGTGCTGCTGACCACCGGGTTCGCGGACGAGGCGATCGACGCGGGCAGCCGCTCGTTCGAGCTGATCCGCAAGCCCTATCGCCGCAACGAACTCAACGAACGGATCCGTGCGGTGCTCGACAAGCCCGGCGCGCGGACGTGACGCTGGCCTAGCCCGGACACGCTCGCTAAGGCTTCCGCCATGAGCGAGCTTCCCAAAACCTTCGACCCGGCCTCCATCGAATCGCGCTGGTATGCGCATTGGGAGGCCAGCGGCCAGTTCCGCCCCGACCGCCCGAATGCGGAGCCGTGGACGATCGTCAACCCGCCGCCCAACGTCACGGGCAGCCTGCATATCGGCCATGCGCTCGACAACACGCTGCAGGACATCCTGACGCGTCACGCGCGGCTGAAGGGCAAGGACGCGTTGTGGGTGGTCGGCACCGATCACGCTGGCATCGCGACGCAGATGGTGGTCGAGCGCCAGATGAGCGCGCTGTCCCCGCCGCAGAAGCGCACCGACCTCTCGCGCGAGGACTTCATCGCCAAGGTCTGGGCGTGGAAGGAAGAGAGCGGCGGCGAGATCACGCAGCAGCTCCGCCGGCTCGGCTGCTCGATGGACTGGGCGAACGAGCGCTTCACGATGGACGAGGGCTTTTCGAAGGCCGTCCTCAAAGTGTTCGTCGACCTGCACAAGCAGGGGCTGCTCTATCGCGACAAGCGGCTGGTGAACTGGGATCCGGGCCTCGGCACCGCGATCAGCGACCTCGAGGTCGAGACGCGCGAGATCAAGGGCAGCTTCTGGCACCTGCGCTATCCACTCGAGGACGGATCGGGCTTTATCGAGGTCGCGACAACGCGCCCCGAGACGATGCTCGCCGATATGGCGGTGGCGGTCAACGGCGCGGACGAACGCTACACCGCGCTGATCGGCAAGCAGGTGAAGCTGCCGATCACCGGCCGGCTGATCCCGATCATCGCCGACGACCATGCCGATCCCGAGTTGGGATCCGGTGCTGTCAAAATCACGCCGGGGCATGACTTCAACGATTTCGAGGTCGGCAAGCGGGCAGGGATGGCCGCGGGCACGATGCTCAACATGCTCGATGCCAAGGCGCGCGTCGTGCAGGTGTCCGACGGGCTGATCCCCGCCGACCTGCTCGGCCTGACGACCGCGGAGGCGCGGAAAGCCGTTGTCGCGCAGCTGAAGGCCGAGGGCTTCCTGATCGCGCATGTCGACAAGGACGGCGTCGAGCACGACGCCGAGCCGCGCACGATCCAGACGCCGTACGGCGATCGCTCGGGCGTAGTGATCGAGCCGTGGCTGACCGACCAATGGTATGTCGACGCCAAGACGCTCGCGCAGCCCGCGATCGAAGCGGTGCGCGTCGGCGCGATCGATATCGTGCCCAAGACCTGGGAGAAGACGTTCTTCAACTGGATGGAGAACATCCAGCCCTGGTGCGTGTCGCGCCAGCTGTGGTGGGGGCATCAGATCCCGGCCTGGTTCGGGCCGGATGGCACGCCGTACGTCGCCGAGACGGAGGCCGAAGCGCAGGCACTGGCCGGCGCTGGGGTGATGTTGGTGCGCGATCCCGACGTGCTCGACACGTGGTTCTCGTCTGCGCTCTGGCCGTTTGCGACCATGGGCTGGCCCGAGGAGTCCGACCCGACGCTCAACGGGCGCTATCCCAACGACGTGCTCATCTCCGGCTTCGACATCCTGTTTTTCTGGAACGCGCGGATGATGATGCAGGGGCTACACTTCATGAAGGACGTGCCGTTCCGCACGCTCTACCTGCACGGCCTCGTCCGCGCCGCCGATGGCGCGAAGATGTCCAAGTCGAAGGGCAATGTCGTCAACCCGCTCGGGCTGATCGACCAGTACGGCGCCGATGCGCTGCGCTTCTTCATGGCGGCGATGGAGAGCCAGGGCCGCGACATCAAGATGGATGAGAAGCGCGTCGAGGGCTATCGCAACTTCGCGACCAAGCTGTGGAACGCGGCGCGGTTCGCGCAGGCCAACGGCATCGTCGCGAGCACCATGCTCGAAGCCCCGCGTGCCGAGCTCGCGGTCAACAAGTGGATCATCGCCGAGACGATCGCGACCGTGCACTCGGTCGACCTCGCGCTCGCCGACTACCGCTTCGACGGCGCCGCCAACGCGATCTACCAGTTCGCGTGGAGCCGGTTCTGCGACTGGTATCTCGAACTCATTAAGCCGCAGATGGTCGGTGACGAGCGCGGCCAGATCGACGATGAGTCGAAGGCGGTCGCGGGCTGGGTGCTCGACCAGATCCTGGTGCTGCTCCATCCGTTCATGCCGTTCATCACCGAAGAGCTCTGGCATGCGATGGGCCCGCGCGATCACGACCTGATCGTCGCGCAGTGGCCGATGGCGGATGCGCGCTCGATGGATCCCGAGGCGAGCAGGGAGGTCGACTGGCTGATCCGGCTGGTGCAGGAAATCCGCACCGCGCGCAACGAGCTGAACGTGCCGCCGGGAGCGCGTCTGCCGCTCCACGTCCGTGACGCCAACGCGGCGACCTTGGCGCGGCTCGAACGCCAGGCCCCCGCGCTCGCCCGTCTCGCGCGCGTCACGCATGCCGAGGGCGAAGCCACCGGCGGCGCCGCGCAGGTCGTCGTCGACGAGGCGACCTTCGTCCTGCCGCTCGAAGGCGTGATCGATCTCGATTCGGAACGCACGCGCCTGACCAAGGCGATCGCGGCGGCGGAAAAGGAGCGCGACGCGCTGTCCGGCCGCCTGGGCAATGCGAGCTTCGTCGAACGCGCCAAGCCCGAAGCGGTGGAGAAGGCAAAGGCCGACCACGCCGACAAAGCCGCCGAAGCCACGCGGTTGCAGGCGGCGCTGGGCCGCCTCGGATGACCTGCTCCCCTCCCGCGTGCGGGAGGGGTCGGGGGAGGGGCGTGCCTCAAAAGCCGGACGCCGGTACGTACGTCGCACCCTCCCCTGACCCCTCCCGCGAGCGGGAGGGGAGGGCGGCGTTGGAAACCCCTGCGCTCTGATAATATCCCCCCCGGCGAAGGCCGGGGCCCAATTGGGCAACGTCGCGAACTTCGGCGGCGCTCCGTTACTAAGACCTTTCCAATTGGACCCCGGCCTCCGCCGGGGGGGGCTTAGGTGTTCGGAGCAGCGGACCTACCAGCTTGTCCGCACGTTCATTCCGCGGCTAGGCTGGCCCAACACGGCGCCCGACCATCCGCCGGTCGATACCGGAAAACCGGTCTGACGGAGTAAGTGTGTGAGCGACCTGCAATCCGACCTGCGCCCGGGGCGCGACAGCGACGGCGCCACCCCCAGACCCAAACCCGGCGGCAAACCCGGCCAGCGCGACCTGACCACGGGCCATATCGGCCGCACGCTGCTCGCCTTCGCGCTCCCGACATTGGGTTCGAACATCCTGCAATCGCTCAACGGCTCGATCAACGCGATCTGGGTCGGGCGCTATCTCGGCGAGGGCGCGCTGGCCGCGACCTCGAACGCCAACATCATCATGTTCCTGACGTTCGGCGCGGTGTTCGGGTTCGGGATGGCGGCGACGATCCTCGTCGGCCAGAGCTTCGGCCGCCACGATATCGATGGTGCGCGCCGCGCATTCGGGTCGGCAGTGGGGCTGGTGCTCGGCGGGGCGATCGTCATCGCCGCGCTCGGCTGGGTGTTCGCGCCCGAGATCCTGCAGCTGCTCGCGACGCCCGGCGACGCGATGCCGCTCGCGCTCGCCTATCTGCGCGTGATCTTTCTCGGGCTGCCAGCCTCGATGATGATGGTGCTGCTGATGATGGGCCTGCGCGGCACGGGCGATTCGATGACGCCGCTCTGGTTCATGCTCCTCAGCGCGATCCTCGACAGCGGGTTCAACCCGCTGCTGATCGCCGGGATCGGCCCGTTCCCGCAGATGGGGATCGCCGGGTCGGCGATGGCGACGCTGATCGCCAGCCATGTCTCGCTGCTCGGGCTGGTGCTCTATATCTACCGGCGCGACCTGCCGCTGCGGCTGCGTGGGCCTGAGCTGCGCTACCTGATCCCCGAGCGCGCGTTGACCGGCACGATCGTGCGCAAGGGCCTGCCGATGGGTGCGCAGATGCTCGTCATGTCGACCGCGGGGCTCGCGATGGTCGGGCTGGTCAACCGGCTCGGCGTCGATACCGCGGCGGCCTATGCGGTGTCGCAGCAGCTCTGGACCTATATCCAGATGCCCGCGCTCGCGATCGGCGCGGCGGTCAGTTCGATGGCGGCGCAGAATATCGGCGCAGGGCGGTGGGACCGGGTTGGCGACATCACCAAATACGGCCTGCTCTTCAACATCGCGCTGACCGGCGCGATGGTCGGCGTGGTGATCCTGTTCGATCGGCCGGTGATGACGCTGTTCATCGGCGGCGACAGCCCGGCCTTGCCGATCGCGCGGCATATCCAGCTGATCGCGAGCTGGAATTTCATCCTGTTCGGCATGACGATGGTGCTGTTCTCGACGGTGCGCGCGAACGGCGCGGTGATCGCGCCGCTGATCGCGCTGATCATCGCGTTGTATCCGGTTCGGATCGGCTTTGCGCTGCTGGCGAAGCCGTGGCTTGGGCCGGACGCGCTGTGGTGGAGCTTCCCGCTGGGTTCGGCGGCGACGCTGGCGATCGCGATCGGCTATTACCGCTACGGAAATTGGCGGAAAGGCGCGCTGGTCGTGCGAGAGGATTGCGAGGAGGGCGCCCACGCGATGACCGAGCCGGGTGGACGGTTGCAGCCTACGGGGTGAGGTACCACCCCGGCGAAGGCCGGGGCCCAATTGGGAAGGCCGCAGTAACGAAGCGCCGCTCTTCGTCATCGACGTCCCCCAATTGGGCCCCGGCCTCCGCCGGGGTGGGGCATTGCTGTTGGAGTGTCGGAGTACCTACCGCAGCCGCTTCACGAACGACCGGCCACCTTCACGGCGCTCGTGCTGGAAGTTCGGGATCGTCTCGATCAAATCGGACAGCCGGTTGAACCCGTAATTCCGCGCATCGAAGCTCGATCGGTTGCCCGCCAGCTGGCCGAGCTCCGCGACGCTCGCATAGCCCTTCTCGTCGCGCTTCACCGCGTTGTACGCGTCGATCAGCAGCTTGATCACCTGTTCGTCGATCGGTTGCGCGGTCTTGGGGCGGGGGGCCGGGGCAGGCGCCGCCGCCTTCTCGCCCGCGACGGGCGCTGGGGCGGGCGCGGGCATCGGCTGCGACGTCTCGTTCAGCGCGCCTACGTCGATGAACCGCGTGCAGGCCTGGCGGAAACCCTCGGGCGTGCGGCTCGTGCCGAAGCCGTAGACGGGGATGCCGTCCTGCCGGATGCGCGTCGCCAGCGGCATGAAATCGCTGTCCGACGACATGATCCCGAACCCGTCGATCCGCCCGCGGAACAGCAGGTCCATCGCGTCGATCGTCATCTTCATGTCGGTGGCGTTCTTGCCCTTGGTCAGGTCGAACTGCTGCTGCGGCTCGATGCCGTGCTTGATCGACATGTCGCTCCACGCCTTGAGCGCGGGCTTGGACCAGTTGCCATAGACGCGCCGGACGTTGACCGTGCCGAGCTCGGCAAGGACGGTCAGCACCGGGTCTAGCGTGGCGGCGGACGCGTTGTCCGCGTCGATCAGGAGGGCGACGTTGCGCGTTGTGGTATCGATCATGCGCGCAGGATTAGACGCGCCCGCGCCCCGCGTCCACGCTCCACGCGCCGCCGCCCGCCGCGGCGAGGTACAGGAACACGAAGCAGTACAGCACCGCCGCCTCGCCGCCATTGGCGATCGGGAAGGGGCCCTGCGGCATATGCGCCATGAAATAGGCGACCGCGGACATCCCCGACAGCACGAACGCCACCGGCCGCGTGAACAGCCCGACGATCAGCAGCCCGCCGCCGACGACCTCGAGCACGCCCGCGGCGGTCAGCAGCGGGGTCATCGGCATCGGGAACGGCGGTAGGCCGAAGAACTTCGAGATGCCGTGGCTGAAGAACACGAGCGCGACGACGACCCGCATGGCGCTGAGCAGGCGGGCGGACCAGGTGGCGGGTATCGGCATGGGGGGTTTCCTCGAGTGTCGTTGCGAGCCCGAAATGTCTCACGCGGCACGCCCGGTCAATTTACGTAAATCGAAACCTATCGTCGACGAAGGCCCCAATCCTCGCCCTGGCGGGGGAGGATTCAGGGATAGGCGATCGCGATCACCTCATATTCGCGCTCGCCCGCGGGGAGGTCCACGCGCCGCACATCGCCGATCGCCGCCCCGCGCAGCGCTCGCGCGAACGGCGAGTTCCAGCCGATGCGGCCGTTGCTCGCGTCGGTCTCGTCGTCGCCGACCAGCGTCAGAATGCGCTCAACATCATCCTCGTCCGCGACCGTCACGCACGCCCCGAACCACACGCGCGTGCGATCCTCTTGCGCGGCGGGATCGACGACCTTGGCCGCCTTCATCCGCTTAGACAGCCAGCCAAGCCGCCGGTCGATCTCGCGCAACCGCTTTCGCCCGTAGATGTAATCCCCATTCTCGGACCGGTCGCCATTACCCGCCGCCCAAGAGATCGTCTCGACGAGCTTGGGCCGCTCGCCGACGAGGAGGTGTTCATATTCCTCGCGCAGCACGGTGTAGCCGGCGGGGGTGATGTAGTTCGGGCGATCCATGTGCGTTCGTATCATACTCTGCGCGACCGTCATCCTGACGAAAGTTAGGATCCAGAGCCACGAAGGACCATCGTGCGTTACCCTGGATCCTGACTTTCGTCAGGATGACGCAAGGGCCTCACCCCGGCCGGTTCTTCCCCAGATACCACGACAACCGCGCCGCGCCCCGGCTCTTCGCCCGCGCGGGGTTCATCAGGTCGTACACCACCGCATTCTCCAGCACGCGCTGCACATAGTTGCGCGTCTCCTGGTACGGGATCGCCTCGACCCAATCGACCATGTCGACCGCCCCCGTGCGCGGATCGCCGTTCGCGCGGAGCCATTTGTTCACGTTGCCGCCGCCCGCATTATACGCCGCTACTGCAAGCGGATAGCTGCCGTAATTGGCGTAGACGCGCTGGAAATAGCTCGATCCCAGCATGATCGACATGTTCGGATCGGTCGTCAGTGCGGCCTGGTTGTACGCCAGCCCGATCTTCCCCGACTGTTCGCGCGCGGTGGCGGGCATCAGCTGCATCAGTCCGCGCGCGCCGGCGTGGCTGACCGCGGCGCGGTCGAACTGGCTTTCCTGGCGCGAGATCGCGTGGATGATCGTCCAATTGTCCTCATAGCCCGCGGGCACCGCGACCATCGGGAAGCCGACCGCGGAATAATCGCTGAGCCCGTTCGCCAGCGCGCTGCGCCCGACCATCACGCCGAGATCGGGGCGGTTGATGCTCTTCGACAGCTCGGCGGCGAGCAGGTGATCGGAGTCGGTCGTCGCGTCAGCGGCGATCTGGCGGACGAATGCGGTCTGGTCCTGCCAGTCGCCGATCTGACCAAGGAACTTCACCGCGCGCACCGTCTCGCGCCGGTCGAACGCGGCGCGTGTCGCCGGATCGATCGCGACCGACGCGACCGACGGCGGCGCGACCAGCGCCCGCCCGGTGCGCTCGTTCGCGAGCTGCCCGTAATATTGATCGCGGTACCCGGCCGCCTGACCGTAGAAGGCCGCCGCCTGCGGTGCGAGCCCGGCAGCCTCCGCCGCACGCCCCGCCCAGTAATAGCCCTTCGACCGCACCTGCGGCGAGCGCGAGCCGCGCGCATAGCGGTCGAACAGAGTCATCGCATCGGCCGGGCGGCCGAGCTGCTTCATCGCCACGCGTCCGCCGAGCCAGGCGAGATTGGTATATTCGTCGCGCTCGGCATAGGATTTGGTCGAGACGTCGGCGCCATAGGGATAGGCGTCGTCGATCTGCCGCGCGATGTCATAGGCGAGCTGATACTGGCTGTCGTTCGCCGCGCCGTTCGCGTTGGTGACCAGCACCTCATACCATTCCGCCGCATTCCCCGGCCGCGTCGTCAGCGACCGCGGCTGTGCCAGCCACGCGCGCGCCGAGGGGCTCGCGCCCGAATTGCGCAACCACTGCGCCCGGTCCGCGACATAGCCAGCGTCGTTGGCATACAAGGTCTGCGTCGACGCCGAGATGTCCGACGCATTTGGCGCATTCGTCCGGAACGCGAGCCGCGCCGCGAACACCGGCCGCCGCGCCGCGCTGGTCCACACCAGTTGCCGCTGTGCCGCGCCGGTCTGGCCCGCCCACAACAGCGCATCCATCCGCGCGTCCTGGTCGTCCGGCGTCAGCGCACCCGGAAAGCCCGACAGCACCATCGCCTCGTCGGTCGGCGTCAGCCCGCTGCTCCGCCACGCGGTCCGCACCGCGGCATAGGCTTGATCGCGCGCGCCCGTCGCCATCAGAGCCCGCGCATAAGCGACACCGCCCGACGCCGACTGCGGCGGATAGCGGCGGAAGAACGCGGCGACGCTGGCGGGAGACCCGGTGGCGGCCTTGCGCTCGGCCGCACGCCGGTTGGCTGCCTCGTTCGGCCAGCCCGGATGCGCCATCAGGAAGCCCGCATAGCTGTCGAACGGCAGCGCGTCGGTCTGCTGCAACGCGCGCCACTGCGCGATCGTCGCGGCGATCGCGCCGTCGCTCATCGCCGGCGACGCCATCGGCTGCGCGTTCGGCCCCATATTGGCAAGTTGCGTGCTGTAGCGATCCAGCGTCTGCTGCCCGCCTCCGGACGCGGCGACCGTCCCCGCCACGACTGCAAGAAGAAGGCTCGTTTTCAACATCGATGCTACCATGTGGACAGCATACGCCTCGAACCCGTATCTGTCCTGAACGAAATCCGGATTCCACCCGGTATTTGGCGCAACAGGCCAGACTTTTCTTCTCGCAGGGACGCAAGGCTACCGCATGTTTTCAGGATCGATTCCGGCACTCGTCACGCCGTTCGCCGCCGATGGCAGCTTCGACGAACCCGCCTATCGCGACTTCATCGAGTGGCAGATCGCGGAGGGCTCGTCGGGTCTCGTCGCGTGCGGCACCACCGGCGAAGCGGCGACCTTGTCGTATGACGAGCATTTTCACGTCGTCCGCGTCTGCGTCGACCAGGCGAAGGGCCGCGTCCCCGTGATCGCCGGCGCGGGCTCGAACGATACGCGCGTCGCCTCCGCCAATTTGCGCGCCGCGAAGGACGCCGGTGCCGACGCCGCGCTGATGGTCCCGCCCTATTACAACCGGCCGGGGCAGGAGGGTATCTTCCGCCATTTCGAGGCGCTCGCCGCGACGACGCCGCTGCCGATCATCCTCTACAACGTGCCCGCACGCACCGTGACCGACATCCAGCCGGCGACGCTCGCGCGGATCGTCACCGCGTTCCCCGACGTATTCGTCGGCGTGAAGGACGCCAGCGGCGTGCTCGCCCGCGTGTCGCAGCACCGCGCGGCGTGCGGCCCCGATTTCTGCCAGTTGTCCGGCAATGACGACCTTGCGCTCGCGTTCAACGTCATGGGCGGCACCGGCTGCATCTCGGTGACGGCGAACGTCGCGCCCAAGCTCTGCGCCGAGTTCCAGGCGGCGTGCCAGTCAGGCGATTTCGTCAAGGCGCTGGCCTATCAGGACACGCTCTATCCGCTCCACGAAGCACTCTTCACCGACGCCTCGCCGGGCCCGGTAAAATACGCGATGACCAAGGTCCGCGCAGGCTTCCCCGAAACCCTGCGCCTGCCGATGACCCCCGCCGGCGAGCCGTCGCGCGCCGCGGTCGACGCCGCCCTGGCGCACGCTGGTCTCGCCTGATCCCACGCCGTCATCCTGACGAAAGTCAGGATCCAGAGCCAAGCAGCGAGACGCACCGTAACTCTGGGTCCTGACTTTCGTCAGGATGACGCGCGGTGGGGGAATAAACGCACACCTGCGCCCCGCCACCGCTTCCCCTAAGCCCCGCGACCTCCTACATCGCGCGTCCCATGGCACGTCCCAAACCCCCCACCTTCGAGAAGACCAAGATCGTCGCCGAGAACCGGCGCGCGCGGTATGATTATTATATCGAGCAGGTGTTCGAGGCGGGCATCGCGTTGACCGGCACCGAGGTGAAGGCATTGCGCGGCGGCGAGGGTTCGATCGCCGAGGCCTATGCCGAGGTGAAGGGCAAGAACGTCGTCCTGGTGAATTCGAACATCCCCGAATTCAGCCACGGCAACCGCTTCAACCATGAGCCAAAGCGGCCGCGCAAGCTGTTGCTGCACGAGCGCGAGATCAACAAGATGTTCGGCGCGGTCGCGCGCCAGGGCATGACGCTCGTGCCGCTGATGATCTACTTCAATTCGAAGGGCCGCGCGAAGATCGAGCTGGCGCTCGCCAAGGGCAAGCAGAACCACGACAAGCGCGATTCGGTGAAGGAACAGGACTGGAAGCGCGAGCAGGGCCGGATCATGCGGGATCGCGGATAGCCTGTGTCCAAGGCGCCGGGCAGTATATTCTCGCGTCTCGCGGCGTGGTCGCATCGTAACCTGCCGACCCGCGAATCGATGGAGAAGAACCGTCTTCTCCGCCCCGTCGCGCACCGCGTGCTCGCGCCCGAACTCTGGCGCTTCACCCGCCGATCGGTCCCGCGCGGCGTCGCGCTCGGGATGGTCGCGGGCATCCTGATCCCGGTCGCGCAGACGCCCGTTGCCGCGGTCTTCGCGCTGCCGTTCCGCGCCAACGTGCCGACCGCGGCGCTGACCACGTTCATCACCAACCCGCTGACGACGCCGCCGCTGTGGATCGCAGCCTATTGGATCGGCTCGTCGCTGCTGCGGCTCGACGAGCATGTGCCGGGCCAGCCCGTCGCCGAGGCCGCCGCGCGGACCGAATGGATCCCGTGGCTGATGCAGGCGGGGCCCGCCACCGCGCTGGGCCTGCTCGTCATCACGATCGTCTGCTCGATCGGCGGCTATGCGCTCAGCGCGCTGGGCTGGCGGTTGTGGATCGCGCGCAAATGGCGGAACCGGCACGATAATCGCGGCGGCAACGTTTCGTAACATTTGACACCGGTTGGAATTGACGGACCGTCTTATCGGCGTAGAACACAGCGTATCCAGACGGTCTTTTTTCCGAGGTTCTTGATGCGCAAGTCGATTGTTACCGTGATCCTGCTCGCGTCCGCCGCATCGGCGATCGCGCAAACCGCGCCGCGCGCCGCGACCCCAGCGTCCTCCACGCCTGCGCCCGCGACCAAGGACGCGAACAAGCCGCAGATCGGCGATTTCGGGTTCGACATGGCGGGCCGGGATACCAGCGTGACGCCGGGCACGGACTTTTTCGACTACACCAATGGCGGCTGGGTGAAAGCGACGCCGATCCCCGCCGATCGCTCGTCCTACGGCATGTTCCACGTCCTACAGGACCTGTCGCTCGCGCGCACCCGCACGATCCTCGATGCCGCCGCCACCAAGCCCGGCGACAAGGTCGGCGATTTCTACACCAGCTTCATGGACGAGGCCGCGGTCAACGCGAAGGGCGCCGCGCCCGTCAAACCGATGCTCGCCGCGCTGCGCGCCACCAAGGACAAGACCGCGCTCGTCACCGAGATCGCCAGGCTCCAGCGTCAGGGCGTCGGCGGCCTTGTCGGCGTCGGCGTGCAGCAGGACGACAAGGACCCGACCACCTATGTCGTCGGCCTCGGCCAGAGCGGCCTCGGGCTGCCCGATCGCGATTACTACCTCAAGGACGACGCGAAGCTCGCGACTATCCGCACGGCCTACCAGGCGTATCTCACGCGGATGCTGACGCTGGCGGGCGAGCCCAACGCCGCCGCGCGCGCCGCCGCCGTGTTCAACATGGAGAAGGGCCTCGCCACCGCGCACTGGACGCGGATCGAGAGCCGCGACGCGGACAAGACCTACAACAAATGGACCGCCGCCGACTTCGCGGCAAAGGCGCCGGGCTTCCCCTGGGCGCAGTACATGACCGCGATGGGCGTCGCGGGCCGTCCGTTCTACCTCGTCGCACAGCCGACCGCGTTCACCGGCGAGGCCAAGGTGTTCGCGGACACGCCGCTGGCCGTGGTGCAGGACTATGCGATGCTCAAGGTGCTGCGCGCCTACGCGCCGTATCTCTCGAGCGATTTCGACAAGACGAACTTTGGCTTCTACGGCACCACGCTGTCGGGCACACCCGAGCAGCAGGTCCGCTGGAAGCGCGGCGTCTCGACCGTATCGGGCGCGATGGGCGAGGCGATCGGCCAGCAGTACGTCGCGAAATACTTCCCGCCCGCGTCGAAGGCGGCGGCGGACGATCTCGTCAAGAACGTGATCGCGGCAATGGGCGAGCGGCTCAAGAACCTCGAATGGATGGCGCCCGAGACCAAGACCAAGGCGCTCGCCAAACTGGCCGCGTTCACCCCCAAGATCGGCTATCCGGACAAATGGCGCGATTATTCCGCGCTCCAGATCCAGCGGGGCGATCTCGTCGGCAATGTCTCACGCGCCAATGCGTTCGAATATGACCGCGATCTCAAGAAGCTGGGCCAGCCGATCGACCGGGCCGAGTGGTTCATGACGCCAATGACGATCAACGCGTACGCCAACCCGACGATGAACGAGGTCGTCTTCCCCGCCGCGATCCTCCAGCCGCCCTTCTTCGATCCGAAGGCGGACCCTGCGGTCAACTACGGCGGCATCGGCGCGGTGATCGGTCACGAGATCAGCCATCACTTCGATGACCAGGGCCGCAAATACGATCTCAACGGCAAGCTCACCGACTGGTGGACGGCGCAGGACGTCGCGCGCTTCAAGGTGTTCACCGATGCGCTGGTGAAGCAGTATGACGCGTATGAGCCGCTGCCCGGCCAGCACATCCAGGGCGGTCTGACGCTCGGCGAGAACATCGCCGATCTGGCAGGGCTGACGGTGGCGTACGACGCATATCACAAGTCGCTCGGCGGCAAGCCGGCGCCGATCATCGACGGCACGACCGGCGACCAGCGCTTCTACTACGGCTGGGCGGGCGTGTGGCGCACCAAGTTCCGCGACGCGGCGCTCCAGCAGGCGCTGCTCTCGGATCCGCATTCGCCCGGCCATCAGCGCGTGCTGACCGTCCGCAACCTCGATCCCTGGTACGCAGCGTTCGGCGCCAAGCCCGGCGAGGCAAGCTACCTCGCCCCCGCCAACCGCGTCCGTATCTGGTAACCCGAATCGCCACAAAGAGCCCCGTCATCCTGGGCTCGACCCAGGATCCAGAGCCACACGCGCAGACGGCCGTGGCTCTGGATCCTGACTTTCGTCAGGATGACGCAGTTTGGAGAGAAACATGAAGTCCTTCCTCGTCGCCGGCCTGCTCGCGGCCACCGCCATCACCGGCGTCACCGCCGCCATCTCGCAAACGGCTGAGCCGACCCCGCCAGCGCAAGCCTCGACCGGCGCTCAATACGGCAGTTTCGGTTTCGACGAGAAGGGCATGGACAAGACCGTCCAGCCCGGCGACGACTTCTACACCTTCGCCAACGGCAACTGGTCGAAGGCCAACCCGATCCCCGCCGACAAGTCGAATTACGGCTCGTTCAACCTCCTGTCCGACCTGTCCGAGACGCGCACCCGCGGCATCCTCGACACCGCCGCGAAGGACAAGGGCTCGAAGATCGGCCGCGCCTATGCGACCTTCCTCGACACCGGCACGATCGAGGGCAAGGGCCTCGCGCCGATCAAGCCTTGGCTCGGCAAGATCGCCGCGCTGAAGGACCGCGCGGGCTACCCGGCACTGCTCGCCGAAGCCGACCGCGCCGGCATTGGCGGCCCGTTCGGGGGCGGCGTCGGGCAAGACGACAAGCTGCCTGAGCAATATGCGCTCTCGCTCGGCCAGTCCGGTCTCGGCCTCCCCGACCGCGATTATTACCTCTCGGCCGACGCGAAGCTGGTCGAGGCACGCACCGCCTACCGCGCGCACATCGCCAAGATGCTGACGCTCGCGGGCGAACCCAATGCCGAGGCGCGCGCCGCCGCGCTGCTCGCGTTCGAGACCGAGATCGCCAAGGTCAGCTGGACCCGCGTCGACAGCCGCGACGCCACCAAGACCTATAACAAGATGACCGTCGCCGAGCTCGCCAAGCGCGCGCCCGGCTTCGACTTCGCAGGCTATTTCAAGGGCATCGGCACGCCCGTCGCGACCGTCATCGTTGCCCAGCCCTCGGCGATCACCGGCATCGCCAAGCTCGTCTCGACCGCGCCGCTCGGCGTGCTCAAGGACCAGCTGATGCTGCGTTCGCTCGACGGCTATGCGGACGTACTGCCCAAGGCGTTCGACGCCGAGCAGTTCGCGTTCTACGGCACCGTCCTCGGCGGCACGCCTGAGCAGGAGGCCCGCTGGAAGCGCGGCGTGCAGTTCACGAGCGGCGCGCTCGATGACGAGGTCAGCAAGCTTTACGTCGCGCAATATTTCCCGCCCGAGACGAAGGCTGCGGCTGACAAGCTCGTCAAGAACGTCCTCGCCGCGATGGGCCGCCGGATCGACAAGCTCGAATGGATGGCGCCCGAGACGAAGGTCAAGGCACACGCCAAGCTCGCCGCGTTCACGCCCAAGATCGGCTATCCCAGCCAGTGGAAGGATTTCTCCGCGCTGACGATCACCTCGGGCGACGCGTTCGGCAACGAATGGCGCGCCAACGAATGGCAGCACCAGGACAATATTTCGAAGCTCGGCAAGCCTTTGCAGCGCTGGGAATGGGGCATGACGCCGATGACGGTGAACGCCTATGCCAATTTCGGCATGGTCGAGATCGTCTTCCCCGCCGCAATCCTGCAGCCCCCGTTCTTCGATCCCAAGGCCGACGATGCGGTCAATTACGGCGGCATCGGCGCAGTGATCGGCCACGAGCTGAGCCATCATTTCGACGACCAGGGCTCGAAATACGATGCCAAGGGTCAGCTCACCGACTGGTGGACGCCCAAGGACATCGCCGGCTTCAACGCGCTCACCGGCAAGCTCGGCGCGCAATATGACGCGTACGAGCCGCTGCCCGGCATGCACGTGAAGGGCCAGCTGACGATGGGCGAGAACATCGCCGATCTCGCCGGGCTCACGGTCGCCTACGATGCGTACCACACCGCACTCGGCGGCAAGGCCGCGCCGGTGCTCGACGGCTTCACCGGCGACCAGCGCTTCTATCTCGGCTGGGCGCAGGTCTGGCGGCGCAACTACCGCGAAGCAAATCTGCGCAACCGCCTGCTGACCGATCCGCACTCGCCGTCGCAGCAGCGCGCCTGGGTCGTCCGCAACCTCGACCCCTGGTACGCGGCGTACAAGCCGACCGCGGGGCAGAAGCTGTACCTGACGCCCGAGCAGCGCGTCCGGATCTGGTAAGCGGCGCCCCGCCTCCGCGGGGAACGGTTTCTGAGGCTCCGACGGCGGGCAGGAGCCACACCGCCCGTCGCGGATCGCACCCGAGTTAACGTCACCCCAGCGAAAGCTGGGGTCTCCCCCGGGGCATGCGACGCGCGCCAATCAGGAAGATCCCAGCTTTCGCTGGGATGACGTGTGGTGTGAAGCTGACGGGTCCTACCGGAAGGACGACCTTTGCCGAGGTGACGCGTCTGGCGCATGGCGCCGTGCGCGCTCTTCCCCCGGAAACCCACCAACGCGCTTGACGCCTAACCCCGCTCCGGCGGAAGACCGTCCCGATGGCATCGATCGCTTTACCCACTCCCGTCCGCAACGCAGCGCTCGTCGCCGCCGCCTCGGGCATCGCTGCCGCCGCGATCATATTGCTGCTGGTCGGCAGCTGGATCGTCGCCGCCGGTTTCTTCGCCGCCGCGATCATCGTCATCGGCGCGCTGATCGCCTGGCGCCTGCTCAATCCGGTCACGAACGACGCGTCGCGCCCGGTCGACTGGGACCTGACCCGGACGGTCGCCGAAGCCGGCACCGACGCGCTCGCGATCACCGACCGCGCCGGACGGCTCGTCTGCGCGAACGACGCGTATGAAGCGCTGTTCGCAGGCTTTCCGACACCCCCCGGCCTCCCGCTCGACGACGCCGGCACCGCGGCGCTCGCTGATGCCGGCCGCGCCGCCTGGCGCGACGGCAGCGCGCATGTCGACCGGCTCGCCGCGCGCGACATCGCCCTGTCCGCGCAGATCGCGCGCGCCGGCGACGATGCGGACATGCTCGTCTGGCGCTTCGTCACCGCGCAGGAGCACGACCTCGCGGAAACGCTCGCCGCCTTGCTCGCGGGCCCGACCGGAGACCGGCTCGGCGGCAGCGGCATCATGGCCGCCTTGCTCTCGCCCGACGGCCGGGTCCGCACCGCCAACCGCGTGCTCAGGGCGCGAGCGTGCGGCGACGAATATGACGCGATCGAAGGCCGCGACTTCGCCCGCTTCCTCATCACCGACAGCCGCGGCCTCGTCCGCTTCGAACGCGAAGGGCTCGAGGGCACCCCGCTCCGCGTCCTCCAGATCCCGTTCCTCGACGGCGACGACGCGCCCGTGCTGGTCGCATTGCTCGACGACGAGGAGGACGCACCCGCGCTCGGCGCCAGTGCCTCCGCGCATGTCCGCAGCCTGGTCAGCATGATGCCGTTCGGCATGGCGCTGGTCGATCGCGACGGCCGATTCCTCCAGATGAACGACTCGTTCCTGCGTGCGGCCGGCGTCAATGCGGTCGCACCGCCGCTCTACCCCGGCGATCTCGTCGTCCGTGAGGACAAGGCCGCGGTCGCCGACGCGATCCGCAAATTCGCCGGCGGCGCGACGCACTCGACCGACATGGCGGTCCGTCTCAAGGATCACCCCGACGAGCCGGTCGCACTCACCATCGCCGGCGCGCGTGGCCTTGGCGATGCGGCGGTGCTGCTCAGCCTCAAGGACAATAGCGAGGAAAGCCGTCTCAAGCGCGAAGTCGCCCAGGCCACCAAGATGCAGGCGGTCGGCCAGCTCGCGGGCGGCGTCGCACATGATTTCAACAACATCCTCACCGCGATCATCGGGCATTGCGACCTGATGCTGATGCGCCATTCGCCCGGCGACAGCGATTATGACGACATCCAGCAGGTCCGCACCAACTCGAACCGCGCCGCCAGCCTGACACGCCAGCTGCTCGCCTTCTCGCGCCAGCAGACGCTGCGCCCACAAATCCTCCAGCTCCCCGACGTCGTCTCCGAAGTCTCGAACCTGTTGAAGCGCCTGATGGGCGAGACCGTCCGCCTCGACATGACTCACGGCCGCAACCTCGGCCCCGTCCGCGCCGATCCCGGCCAGCTCGAACAGGTCGTCGTCAACCTCGCAGTCAACGCACGCGACGCGATCGTTTCGGCGAATGCGCGGGGCGGCGGCGTGCTCACCATCACCACGCGCGCGGTGGCCGCGTCCGAAGTGCGCGAGATGGCGTCGGATATCCTGCCGGTCGCCGATTATACCGCGCTGATCGTCCAGGACACCGGCACCGGCATCCCGCCCGACGTGCTGCCCAAGATCTTCGAACCGTTCTTCACCACCAAGGAATTCGGCAAGGGCACCGGGCTCGGCCTCTCGACCGTCTACGGCATCGTCAAACAGTCCGGCGGTTACATCTTCGCCGAGAGCAAGCCGGGGCAGGGCGCGACCTTCTCGATGTACCTGCCGGTGCACTCCGCGCCTGCCGCCACGCGCCCGGCGGTTCTCAAGCCGACACCCAAGCCCGTCGATCTGTGGGGCACCGGCACGATCCTGCTGGTCGAGGACGAGGACATGGTCCGCGCGGTCGCCGAACGCGCGCTGGTGCGGCAGGGCTATACCGTGCTCACCGCCGAGAATGGCGAAGTCGCGCTCGAGGTGCTCGCCAAGCACGGCCGTCCCGACCTGCTGATCAGCGACGTCGTCATGCCGCAGATGGATGGCCCGACGATGGTGCGGCATGCGCGCGAGAGCTATCCCGACCTGCCGATCCTGTTCATGTCGGGTTATGCGGAGGAGCAATTGCGCCGCTCGATCGATCTCGACAACGTCGCATTCCTGCCCAAGCCCTTCTCGGTGCAGGAACTCGCCGAAGCGGCACGAGACGTGCTCGCGACGCGCCGACACGAACAAGATGTTGGCAAGTCGTAACAATCCCGACTATGGCAGGGGATGACCGTTTCCCAGCAGATCCTCATCGTCGAGGACGAACCGTTGATCGCCATGATGCTTGAGGATTTCCTGGAGGTGCTCGACAAGGGCGTCGCCGGGTCCGTCGACACCGTCGCGGACGCGCTCAAGCGGATCGAGGAAGGCGGCGTCGACGGCGCGATCCTCGACGTGAACCTGCGCGGCGGCGAAAAGAGCACCGCAGTCGCCGAGGCCCTCGCGGCCAAGGGCGTCCCCTTCGTGTTCGCCACCGGCGGCGGCGACGACGGCGTCGCCCCCGAATTCCGCGATCGCCCGCGGCTGCAAAAGCCCTTCACGATGGACGGCGTGGCAAAGGCGCTCGAGGCGCTCTGACCGCCGTCTCGCGCCGGGAGTAAGCGGGGCCTCGCTCCGCCGCGGTGGGACAAGGGCGGACGATAAATCCGGTCCGTCATCCTGACGAACGTCGAGATCACAATCCCAGTCCGTCGTCCTGACGCAGTCAGGATCGCAAACCGAGCCCGTCATCCTGACGAAAGTCAGGATCCAGGGTAACGCACGGTGCGCTGCTTGGCTCTGGATCCTGACTTTCGTCAGGATGACAGACGATTGGCTATCCGCGCGAGGACGGAGCCTCTGCGGACTTTTTCCAGCTACCAGACCTGCGCGCACCACGAGCTAACCGACAGACGCGTTCGTGAGCATGGCCCGCAACACCAGACGCAAAAATCGACGCAACTCTCTTGCGCAAATACCCCCTCCCGCGACATAGGCGGTCGCCATGACCCGCACATTCGATAAATCACGCCTGCCGAGCCGCCATGTCTCCGTCGGTCCAGAACGCGCCCCGCACCGCAGCTATTACTACGCGATGGGCCTCGATGAGGAGCAGATCGCGCGCCCGTTCGTCGCGCTCGCCTCCGCGGGCAACAACTCCGCACCCTGCAACACCACGCTCGACGCGCAGGCCGATGCCGCGCAGGCGGGCGTCATCCAGGGCGGCGGCATGCCGCGCCGGTTCAACACGATCACCGTCACCGACGGCATCGCGATGGGCCATCAGGGGATGAAGGCATCCCTGGTCAGCCGTGAAGTCATCGCCGATTCGGTCGAACTCTCGGTCCGCGGCCATTGCTATGATGCGCTCGTCGGCTTTGCCGGCTGCGACAAGTCGCTGCCGGGGATGATGATGGCGATGCTCCGCCTCAACATCCCGTCGGTGTTCGTCTATGGCGGCTCGATCCTGCCCGGCCGCTATCAGGAGCGTGATGTCACCGTCGTCGACGTCTTCGAGATCGTGGGTAAATATGCCGCGGGTGCGTGCCCGCTGTCCGAGGTCCACGCGATCGAGAAAGTCGCGTGCCCCGGCCACGGCGCGTGCGGTGGCCAGTACACCGCCAATACGATGGCCTGCGTCGCCGAGGCGATCGGTTTGTCGATCCCGAACAGCAACATGGTGCCCGCACCGTACACGACGCGCGAACAGATCGCGGTTGCGGCCGGCGCGCAGGTGATGGATTGCCTCGCCGACAATATCCGCCCGCGCGACATCTGCACGCGCGAGGCGTTCATCAACGCCGCGCGCGTCGTCGCCGCGACCGGTGGCTCGACCAACGCCGCGCTGCATCTCCCCGCGATGGCGTCCGAAGCCGGCATCGAGTTCGACCTGTTCGACGTCGCCGAGATCTTCAAGACGACCCCGTATATCGCCGACCTGAAGCCCGGCGGGAAATATGTCGCCAAGGACATGTACGAGGCCGGCGGCGTCTACATGCTGATGAAGACGATGCTCGCGGGCGGCTTCCTCGACGGCAGCTGCATGACCGTCACCGGCAAGACGCTGGGCGAGAACATCGACCAGGTGACGTGGAATCCCGACCAGAAGGTCATTTACGACATCAAGACCCCGCTGACGCCCACCGGCGGCGTCGTCGGCCTGCGCGGCAGCCTCGCGCCCGACGGCGCGATCGTGAAGGTCGCGGGCATGCACCGCCTCCAGTTTTCCGGGCCGGCGCGCGTGTTCGACTGTGAGGAGGACACCTTCGCCGCGGTCGAAAATCGCGAGATCAACGAAGGCGAAGTCATCGTCATCCGCTACGAAGGGCCCAAGGGCGGCCCCGGCATGCGCGAGATGCTGTCGACCACCGCCGCGCTCTACGGCCTCGGCATGGGCGAGAGCGTCGCGTTGATCACCGACGGGCGCTTCTCGGGCGGCACGCGCGGCTTCTGCATCGGCCATGTCGGCCCCGAAGCTGCGGACGGCGGCCCGATCGCGCTCGTCGAGAATGGCGACATCATCCACATCGACGCCGAGGCCGGCACGATCGATCTCGACGTGCCCGAGGACGTCATGGCGGCGCGCCGTGCGGCCTGGGTGCCGCGCACCAACGATTACGGCTCGGGTGCACTCTGGCGCTATGCGAAGACCGTCGGCCCCGCGTACAAGGGCGCGGTCACGCACCCAGGAGCCGCAGCCGAAACCCATGTTTACGCGGATATCTAAGCCGATACTCGGCCTCGCACTGCTCTCGCTCGCGCTTTCGGGATGCGGGCGAGCGCCGTCCAGCGCGGATGTCGCGGCGAAGCAGCAGGCCGAGATCGCCGGCGACCGCCGGATCCCTTGCGCGCACGGGAGCGCGGCGCTGGCGCCGACCTGCACCGTCGAACAGGCGCTGGGCAAGGACGGCCTGATCCTGACCGTGCGCCACGCCGATGGCGCGTTTCGCCGTCTGCTCGTCACGCAGGATGGTCGCGGCGTGATCGCGGCGGATGGCGCGGAGGTCGCTACCGTTACCGTCGTGGGGCGCGACGGTATCGATGTCGCGCTCGGCAATGATCGCTACCGCTTGCCCGCCACGGTCCGAGGCGTGACGTCGCCGTCATGATCGGGATCGAAGGCCAGCCGATCCTGACCGCCGCCGAAATGCGCGCGGCGGAAGCGGCGGTGATAGCGACCGGCGTCTCGGTCGAAACGCTGATGGAGCGTGCGGGGACCGCGATCGCGGGCGCCGTCCGCCGGTTGGCGGGATCGAACGACGTGCTGATCCTCTGCGGCCCCGGGAACAACGGCGGCGACGGCTATGTCGCCGCGCGGGTGCTGGCGGAGATGGGGGTGGCGGTGCGCGTCGCGGCGTTGTCCGAGCCCAGGGCGGAGGCGGCGAAGGCGGCGAGAGCAAGGTGGCGCGGCCCGGTGGATCCGCTCGCGGACGTAAAGCCCGCGCCCATCCTTGTCGATGCGCTGTTCGGCACCGGCCTGACGCGTGCCCTTGGTGTAATCGAGACCCAAACCCCAAGCTCCCCCCCGGCGGAGGCCGGGGCCCAATTGGGCAACGCCATCGATGAACCGCCCGGTTCGCCCAATTGGACCCCGGCCTCCGCCGGGGGGGGATTCGTGGTGGAGAAGCTCCACACCCTCGCCACCGCCGCCCACCTCACCATCGCGATCGACCTCCCCAGCGGCCTCGCCACCGACTCCGGGCAAGCCCTCAGCACACCCCCCGTCTTCGACCTCACGCTAGCCCTCGGCGCGGTGAAGCCCGCGCATCTTCTCCAACCCGCGGCGCGCTACTGCGGCCAGATCCGCCTGCTCGACATCGGCGTCCCCGCCACCAGCCAGGCCGAAGTCCTGACAGCCCCAATCCTCCCAACCCCCGGCCCCGACTCGCACAAATACACCCGAGGCATGGTCGCCATCGTCGCCGGCACCATGTCAGGCGCCGCCGACCTCGCAGCCCTCGCCGCGATGCGCGCAGGCGCGGGCTACATCACGCTGCTCGGCGACAGCCACGGCCCGCCGCACGCACTCGTCCGCGCGCCGTTCTCCGAGCACGCGCTCGCCAACGACCGGATCGGCGCGCTCGTCATCGGCCCCGGCCTCGGTCGCGACGACACCGCCAGGACCCGCCTCGACGCCGCACTAAGCGCGGGTCACCCGATGATCATCGACGGCGACGCGCTCCGCCTGATCGATCCCGAGCGGATCAAGGCGCTGAAGGTCTCCGTCATCCTCACCCCGCACGCAGGCGAGTTCGACGCACTCTTCGGCAAGTCCGATGCCGACAAGATCACCCGCGCCCGCGACGCCGCCGCCCGCGCGAACGCGGTCGTCGTCTTCAAGGGCGCCGACACCGTCATCGCCGCGCCCGACGGCCGCGTCCGCATCGCGCAGGGCGCCAGCGACTGGCTCTCCACTGCGGGCACCGGCGACGTGCTCGCCGGTGCGATCGGCGCCATGTTAGCGTTGGGGCTCGATCCGCTCGCCGCCGCCGGCGCCGGCGTGTGGTTCCACGGTGACGCCGCCCGCCGATTGGGCGCAGCATTTATCGCCGACGACTTGGCGGACGCGCTGCGGTACGCCAGAGCGGCGCTATGACTTCTGAATCCACGATCGACACCATCATCCGCATCGCGGCGCGCGGCGACGGGATCACCGCCGACGGACGCCACGCGCCGCTCTCGGCGCCCGGCGACACGCTCGCCGCAGACGGCACCGTCACCCCCGGGCCCCACCACCAGACGCCGCCCTGCGTCCATTTCCCGACCTGCGGCGGCTGCCAGCTCCAGCATCTCGACGACGAGAGCTATGCCGCGTTCGTCACCGACCGGATCGCCTCCGCGCTCGACGGGCAGGACCTGTCCGCACCGATCCGCACCCCGCACATCTCGCCCGTTCGCAGCCGCCGCCGCGCGACGCTCCATGCCGAGGGCAAGGGTGGCAAGATCTCGCTCGGCTTCACCGCCGAGAAGGCGCACACGATCGTCGACATCAAGGAATGCTGGATTCTCGATCCGCGGCTGTTCGCGCTCGTCCAGCCCTTGCGCCAGCTGCTCCGGCGCCTGAACTTCCGCCGCCGCGCCGACATCCACCTGACGCTCGCGGATCAGGGCGCGGACATCCTGATCACTGGTTTCGCCCCCGAAGGCCTCCCCGCCGCCGAAGCGCTCACCAAATTCTGCGAAGACCACAAGATCGCGCGCGTCGCGTTCGACGACGGTCTCGGCCCCGAGACTCGCTGGGAGCCCGACGCGGTCACGATCACGCTTGGCGGCGTCCCCGTGCCGCTGCCCCCCGCCTCGTTCCTGCAGGCCACGCCCGACGGCGAGGCGGCGCTGACCGCCGCGGTGCTCGAAGCGATCGGCAAGGCCACCACCGTGGCCGACCTGTTCGCCGGGCTCGGCACCTTCACGATGGCGATCCCCGCCAAGGTCTACGCCGCCGAAGGGGCGCGCGACGCGCTCGCCTCGCTGAAGGCCGCCGCGCACCGCACGCAGCGCCCCGTCTACCCAGAGCACCGCGACCTGTATCGCCGCCCGCTGACGGCGACCGAACTCGATCGCTTCGACGCGGTCGTGATCGATCCACCGCGCTCGGGCGCGCGCGAGCAGGCGACGGCGCTGGCGGACTGCAAGACGCCCGTGATCGCCTATGTCTCGTGCAATCCGGCCACCTTCGCGCGCGATGCGAAGGAGCTGTGCGACGCGGGGTGGCGGATCGACTGGGTCCAGCCGGTCGGCCAGTTCCGCTGGTCGACGCATGTCGAGCTGGCGGCGAAATTTACGCGCCCCGCACCCCCATCGGCATCCTGACGAAAGTCAGGACCCAGAGCCACGAACGCTGCGTCGCGTAACCCTGGGTCCCGGATCAAGTCCGGGATGACGGGGGCGGGTACACGGCACTCACGAAGAACAACCCATCGGGCGGTGCATTCAGCCCCAGCATCGCCCGATCCTTCGCCGCCAGCGCGTCCGCGACATCGCCGACCGCCCAACGCCCCATCCCGACCAACGCCAGGCACCCGACCATCGACCGCACCTGGTGATGCAGGAACGATCGCGCCGCCGCGTAGATGAACAGACGCTCCCCCTCGCGCACGACATCAAGCCGGTCGAGAGTCCGCACCGGACTGTCCGCCTGGCAATGCGCCGACCGAAACGTCGTGAAATCATGCCGCCCGACCAGCGCCTGCGCCGCTTCCGCCATCGCGCCCGCATCGAGCGGCTGCGGCACCTGCCAGGCCAGCCCCGCCTCGAAACTCAGCGGAGCCCGCCGGTTGACGATTCTGTACTCATACGACCGTCCGACACACGAAAACCGCGCATGCCAATCGTCGTCGACCGCCTCGCACGCCAGCACCGAAACCGGCGCCGGCTTAACCAGAGCGTTCAGTCCCTCCATCAACCGGAACGCCGCGAGCGGCTTCTCGATATCGACATGCGCGCGCATCGCGATCCCGTGCACGCCCGCATCGGTCCGCCCCGCCGCCTGCACCGATGCCGTCTCGCCGGTCATCTTCAGCACAGCCGCCTCGAGCGCCGCCTGCACGCTCGGCCCATGCTTCTGCCGCTGCCAGCCCATGAACGGCCGGCCATCGAATTCCACCGTCAACGCGAACCGCGTCAAAGCTGCGTCCCCGAGCGGATCGCAAACCCGCGCAGCAGCTCCTCCGCCGACGTTACGCCGCGCCCCGCCCGCTGCACCAGAGTCGGCCGGATCGCACCGTCGCAACACCCGATCGTCAGCGCGTCGTTGACCGTCAGCCCCTCGCACCCCAGAAAACTGAACGGCAATACGTCCGCCGCCAGCACTTTCACGCGCTCGCCGGCGACCTCGAACCACGCGCCGGGCGCCGGGTTCATCGCGCGCACCAGCCGCTCGACCTCGACCGCCGAGCGCTCGAAGTCGATCCGCGCCTCCGCCTTGTCGATCTTGGCGGCATAGGTGACGCCCTCTTCGGGCTGCGGTCGGGCAGGGTAAGCGTCGAGATCGCCCAGCACCTGGACCATCAACTGCGCGCCCATCGCCGACAGCTCGGCGGTAAGATCGCCCGCCGTCTTCCCCGCAACGTCGGTCCGCCCCTCGAGCCGAACCGCCCCGGTATCCAGCCCGGCCTCCATCTGCATGATCCCGACGCCGGTCTCGGCATCGCCGGCCAGGATCGCGCGCTGCACCGGCGCCGCCCCGCGCCACCGCGGCAACAAAGACCCATGCACGTTGAGACACCCGAACCGCGGCGCATCGAGAACCGCACGCGGCAGGATCAGGCCATACGCCGCGACGACCGCGACATCCGCCCCCAAGGCCGCAAACGCCTCCCGAGCCGCAACCCCCTCGGGCAGCGACGCCTTGAACGACACCGGCGTCCGCACCTCGATCCCCAGCGCCTCCGCCCGCATCTGCACCGGCGAGGGCACCAGCTCGCGCCCGCGCCGCCCGCCCGGTCGCGCCGGCTGGCAATACGCCGCCACCAATTCATGCCCCGCCGCGACGAGGGCTTCCAGCACCGGCACGGCGAAGTCCGGCGTTCCCATGAAGATGATCCGCATACCCCTCTCGAACACGCTGGCGGGGAGCCGCGCAACCCCCTATCTGTTCCAGATGGCATCCCCCGAGATCGAGGCGCTGACGCAGGCGCTGGCCCGGCTCCCCGGCCTCGGCCCCCGGTCCGCACGTCGCGCCGTGCTGCATCTGCTCAAGAAGCGCGACGCCGCGCTGGGCCCCTTGCGCGAGGCGCTGACCGCGGTCGACGAGCGGCTCGAGAATTGCACCACCTGCGGCAACGTCGACACCACCAACCCGTGCGCGATCTGCGCCGACCCGCGCCGCGACCAGCGATCGCTGTGCGTGGTCGAGGAAGTGGCCGATCTCTGGGCGCTCGATCGCTCGCGGCTGTTCCCCGGTCGCTTCCACGTGCTGGGCGGCCGGCTGTCCGCGCTCGAAGGCATCCGCCCCGAGGATCTCAGCATCGACAGCCTCGTCCGCCGGATCGAGGCGGGGGGCATCGACGAGGTCGTGCTCGCGATGAACGCCACGCTCGAGGGGCAGACGACCGCGCATTACATCGCCGAGCGGATCGAACGCTTCCCGGTCCGCGTCACGCAGCTCGCGCACGGCCTGCCAGTCGGCGGCGAACTCGACTATCTCGACGAGGGGACGCTCGCGCAGGCGTTGCGCGCGCGCCGCCCCATGGCGTGATCTTGTCGACTTGACCCAAATGCTTGACGGCCCCCCGCGCGGAACCTAGCTGCGCGGTATGACCGTAATGACCGTTCTCGAAGTCCCCGATCCCCGCCTGCGCCTCGTCGCCGAGCCGGTGGACACGGTCGACGACTCCATCCGCACGCTCGTCGCCGACATGATCGAGACGATGTACGACTTCAACGGCATCGGCCTGGCCGCGACTCAGGTCGGCGTGCAGAAGCGTGTCCTCGTCATCGACCTTCAGGAAGAGAAGGACGAGGAGGACAAGCCGATCAAGGCACCCAAGGCGTATATCAACGCCGAGATCCTGTCGGTCAGCGACGAGATGTCGACGTACAACGAAGGCTGCCTCTCGATCCCCGAGCAATATGCCGAGGTCGCCCGCCCGTCGCGCTGCGTCGTCAAGTGGCTCGACGAGACCGGCGCGGCGTTCGAGGAAGAACTCGACGGCCTGCTCTCGACCTGCATGCAGCACGAGATCGACCATCTCGACGGCGTGCTGTTCATTGACCACATCAGCCGGTTGAAGCGCGACATGGTGCTGAAGAAGCTGGCAAAGGCCCGCAAGCTGGGGTGAGGGACTGAGCACACGCACGACGGTGACTGCTTGGGTATGGCCGCAGGTGTAAGCCCGCGCATGTGATCGCTTAATAGGCGCGTCCGCTTACCCAACACGCCACCACCCCGGCGAAGGCCGGGGCCCAGTTGGAAAGGTCGCAGTAACGACGCGATGCGCCAAGTTGGCGACGTCCCCCAACTGGACCCCGGCCTCCGCCGGGGTGGTACCCATATACTGCGGCGAGTACCCCACCCCCCCTAGTTCTCCCGCGAAGGCGGGAGCCCAGAACCACAAACGCCACCGCTCGCGACCTAAGCCTCCCGCCTCCGCTCGACAGCACGATATTCACACTGTCCTACCCCACGCGTTCGACGTATGTTCCACGCATGACGTCCCCACACCCCTCCCAAACCCGCTCGACACCCCTCGCATCTTCGCCCGAAACGATGCTGCACGTGCGTCTATACTTCCTATACTTCACTCCGGTCTCGGCCGCGCAAAATGGCTGAGTTCGCCATCATCGCCGTCCTCGCGCTCGCCGCGGGCGTCCTCCTGGGCTGGCTGCTGGCCTCCCGCCGCGCCACGACCCTGGCCAGCGACCTCGCCGTTGCCAGGACCAAGGCCGCCGACGCCGACCTCCTCCGCACTGCGCGCGACGCGGTCGAACGCGAGCGCAACGACGCGCAGCGCGATCTCGCCCGCCTCCAGGCGCAGAGCGAGGAGCGCCAGGCCGCGCACCTCGTCACTTTGCGCCAGTTGAAGGACGCCAACGACGCGATGACCGCGCAGTTCGGCGCCGCCGCCGCCAAGGCGCTCGAGGCCGCGCAGGTGCAATTCCTCGACCGCGCCGACGCGCGCTTCCGCCAGTCCGAGGAAACTGCGGGTCAGAATCTCAAGTCGATGCTCCAGCCGGTCAGCGATCGTCTGCAACGCTATGAAGAGGGCGTCGCCAAGGTCGAGGCCGAGCGCCGCGACGCATTCGGCGACCTCAAGGGCCAGATCGAGCAGATGCGGCTCGGCCAGGAAAAGGTATCGACCGAGGCCGCCAAGCTGGTCAATTCCTTGCGCAATGCCCCCAAGTCGCGCGGCCGCTGGGGCGAGCAGCAGCTCAAGAACGTCCTCGAAACCTGCGGCCTCAGCGAACACACCGACTTCCAGACCGAAGTTAGCGTCGCGGTAGGCGATGACGGCGCCAGGTTGCGCCCAGATGCGATCATCCGAGTCCCCGGCGGCCGCGCACTGGTCATAGACGCGAAGGTGTCGCTCAACGCCTATCAGGACGCGTTCGGCGCGGTCGACGATGCCGAGCGGCTGATCGGTCTCGCGGCGCATGCGGCGTCGATGCGCGCGCACGTCAACGGCCTCGGCAACAAGGCCTATTGGAGCCAGTTCGCCGACACGCCCGACTATGTGATCATGTTCGTCCCCGGCGAGCATTTCCTCTCGGCGGCACTCGAGCACGACCCGACGCTGTGGGATTTCGCGTTCGAAAAGCGCGTGTTGCTCGCAACGCCGACCAACCTGATCGCGATCGCGCGCACGGTGGCCGCGGTCTGGCGGCAGGAAAAGCTCGCCAACGAAGCGCGCAAGATTGGCGAGCTCGGCAAGGAGATGCACGACCGCCTCGCCAAGGTCGCGGACGACCTGCGCAAGGTCGGCGTCGGTCTCAACAGCGCGGTGAAGAATTTCAACGGCTTCACCAACTCGTTCAACGGCCGCCTGATGGTAACCGGCCGCAAGTTCCGCGACCTCAATATCGAGACGGGCGCCCGCGATCTGGAGGACGTGTCCTCGGTCGATGCACTCGCGCTAGGCGAGGGGCCTGCGTTGATCGAGAAGCCTGAAGACGCGCAAACCTGACACGACGAACCACCCCGGCGAAGGCCGGGGCCCAATTGGGGGACGCGAATGATGGACGCTGCGCCCCGTTACCCCGGCCTTGCCAACTGGGCCCAGCCTCCGCCGGGGTGGTGGAAAAGTAATCCTGTTCTCGACCAGAAAACCGATCGGTACAAAATTCGTTCACCTCCCGGAAACCTTTATCGAAGCCACGCATTATCCCGGCAACACCCCTCAGAGTGACCCTGCCATGAAGCATCTCGTCCCCATCTTCTGCGCGCTCATCCCCTTCGCCGCCGTGATCGGCGCCTGCGTAACCTGCCCCTGATCCGCATCTCGAATGCGCAAAGAAAAAGGCCCGCCCGGATCGCTCCGGGCGGGCCTTTTCGTAGCGGCCGGATAAGGCGAGGGGGTTAGCCCTGCGCCTCGTCCTCCTGGTCGCGCGGTGCTTCGGCGGTGGCGCCGGGCTCTGCGTTCGGATCGTAATCCTCGACGAAGCCAGCCTCGTCACGCTCGAACATCGACGACATCACGTCGACGCCCGAAGCCTGCATCTCGGCCTCTTCCGGCGAGCGGGCGACGTTGACCTTGACGGCCACCGACACCTCGGGGTGGAGTGCAACCTTGACGGTGTACACGCCGATCGCCTTGATCGGCTTGTCGAGCACGATCGCCGACTTGGCGACCTTGTGACCATCGGCCACCAGCGCGTCGACCAGATCGCGAACCGCGACCGAACCGTAGAGCTGACCGGTGTTCGACGCCTGACGGATCAGGGTGATGGTCGTGTCGTTGAAGGTCTTCGCTTCGGTCTCGGCATCGCTGCGACGCGATGCGTTGTCCGATTCGATCCGCGCACGGTTCGCTTCGAACACCTTGCGGTTGGCTTCGTTCGAACGAAGCGCCTTCTTGTTCGGGAGAAGGAAGTTACGGGCGTAGCCGTCCTTTACCTTCACCACGTCGCCGATGGCGCCGAGCTTTTCGACGCGCTCAAGCAGAATGACGTCCATGTGGGCGCTCCTTACTTAACGATGTAGGGCAGCAGGCCCAGATGACGCGCACGCTTGATGGCCTGGGCCAGTTCGCGCTGCTTCTTTGCGGCCACCGAAGTGATACGCGACGGGACGATCTTGCCACGCTCGGACACGAAGCCCTGCAGCAACCGGACGTCCTTATAGTCAATCCGGGGAGCGTCTTTGGCGGAGAACGGGCAGCTCTTGCGGCGGCGGAAGAATGGACGTGCCATGATTATTCAGCTCCCTCTTCGCGGTCACGACGGGGACCACGGTCCGGACGATCGCCGCGGTCAGGACGGCCACCCTCGCGGCCACCTTCGCGGTCGCCACGACGCTCACGGTCGCGGTCCGACTTGCGCATCATCACGGTCGGGCCCTCTTCGAGCGTGTCGACCTTGACCGTCATGTAACGGATGATGTCTTCGTTGATCTGCGTCTGGCGCTCCAGCTCTGCGATCACGCTGCCCGGGGCATCGATCTCGAGCATCACATAGTGCGCCTTGCGGTTCTTGGCGATCTTGTATGCCAGCGAACGCAAGCCCCAGTTCTCGGTCTTTACGACCCGACCTTCGTTGTCGTTCACGATCTTGGTGGCGATTTCCGCCAGAGCGTCCACCTGCGCTTGTGCCAGATCCTGGCGCGCAAGGAACACGTGCTCGTAAAGAGCCATGTCTTGTCCTTCGTCTTGGCCGATCGCTGATACACGCCCCATGCGTGCACCCCTCCGGCTGTCGTCTAGAATGCAAACAGGGGCGAGAGACGCGAATCTCTCACCCCGGTTGCAAAGGCCCTTACCCGATTATCGGGGAAAGGCAAGGTGGGCGACAACCTTACCGGAACGCGCCGCCACGCACCTGGACCACGTTGCCGCGGCCGTTGATCAGGATCGCATCATTGCCCGACCGGACCCACTGGCTGCCACGCGGCGGGGCGGCGAGGCGATAGTTGCGGTAGGTCGTGATCACGCGATAGTTCTGCGCCTGGCGACGATCGAAGCGCTGGCCGGCGCGCCAGTTGCGCTGCTGCGGTGCGCGGACGACCGTCTTCTTGGTGACGACGGTGCGGCCGTTGTCGTTGTGGCGCACGGTGGTCACTTCGCGGCGCTGCTGCGCGTCGGCCGGGGCGGCGGCGAGCAGCGGGCTCGCGACGAGGGTGGCGGCAAGCGCGCTGAGGATGAACTTCTTCATGGTAATCTCCCGTTGAAACACGGCGCCGTTGCTGCGGCGTCCTCCATAATCTGGGGGCCGGTTGTCGCAGGTGCTTGTCGCAAGGGGAGCGAAATGGTCGCAGTTTGTCGCAAACCCGGCGGGCTCGTTCAGGTTCGCGCGGTTGCAACTCGGCCCGCACCTTTCTAGTCCGCCCGCTTCAAAGAGGAGAGGTCATGCGCGCGTTCATCTTCCCCGGCCAGGGGAGCCAGTCTGTCGGCATGGGCAAGGCACTCGCCGACGCCAGCGCCACCGCCCGCGAGGTCTTTGCGGAAGTCGACGAGGCGCTCGGGCAGCACCTGTTCCGGCTGATGAGCGAAGGTCCGGCGGACGACCTGCTCCTCACCGAGAATGCGCAGCCCGCGATCATGGCGAACGCGATCGCCACGTTGCGCGTCGCCGAGAAGGAGGGCGGTCTCCGCCTTGCCGACAAGGCCGACTATGTCGCCGGGCACAGCCTCGGCGAATATACAGCCTTGTGTGCCGCGGGCGCGCTCGACCTGTCGACCACCGCGCGGCTGCTCAAGCTGCGTGGCCGGGCGATGCAGGCGGCGGTACCGGTCGGCGAGGGGGCGATGGCGGCGTTGCTCGGCGCCGATCTGGAAAAGGCGCAGCTGATCGCGGGCGCCGCGGTCGATTCGATCCTGGCCGAGGGCGGGCCCGAGCTCGTGTGCACGGTCGCCAACGACAATGATCCGTCGCAGGTGGTCATCTCGGGCCACCGCCTCGCGATCGAGAAGGCGATCACGCTCGCCAAGGACCTGGGCGCCAAGCGCGCGGTCCTGCTCCCCGTTTCCGCGCCGTTCCACTGCCCGCTGATGCAGCCCGCCGCCGACGCGATGGAGGCGGCGTTGCTCGAGGCGGACCTGCGCGCGCCGCTGGTCCCCGTCTTCGCCAATGTCGACGCGGTCGCCGTCGCAGAGCCGGGCGCGATCCGGCATCTGCTGGTGCAGCAGGTGACCGGCATGGTCCGCTGGCGCGAATCGGTGCTGGCAATGCACGCGGCGGGTGTTGGCCAGTTCGTCGAATTCGGCGGCAAGGTGCTCGGCCCGATGGTCAAGCGCATCGCCCCCGACGCCGAGACGCTCAGCGTCATCACGATGGACGACATCGAGGCATTGGTTAAGGTGCTTTAGATTTCGCGCAGAGGCGCAGAGGACGCAGAGGTTATGAAAGATATCGATGCGGTCAGTGGCGACGTCCTCGATGTCGCACTGCGCCTGCATCGGGATCTGGGGCCGGGGCTTCTCGAAAGCGTCTACGAAGCGGTTCTTGCCGGTCGGTTGGTGGCGATGGGCTACAGCGTTGCGCGACAACGGGCGATCGATATCGAGTTTGAAGGCTTACGCTTCGAGGCGGCTTTCCGGATCGATCTGCTGGTTGACGACCGATTGGTCGTCGAGATCAAGTCGGTCGAGCGCCTTCTGCCGGTCCACGCGAAGCAACTGTTGACCTATCTCAGATTGACCAAACAGCCCGTCGGTTTGCTCATCAACTTCGGCGGGGACACACTGAAAGAGGGTGTCCGTCGTCTCGTCAACAACTACCGCCCCTCTGCGTCCTCCGCGCCTCTGCGCGAACAAATTTCTTGAATCTGGAGATTAGAATGTTCGACCTCACAGGCATGACTGCCCTCGTCACCGGCGCATCGGGCGGGATCGGGTCCGAGATCGCCAAGGCGCTCGCAGCGCAAGGCGCGCGGCTGGCGGTATCCGGGTCCAACGCCGATAAACTGGAGGCGTTTCGCGCCAGCCTTGGTGGCGATCACGTCGCACTGCCATGCAACCTGTCCGATGGCGCCGCGGTCGATGCACTCGTGCCGCAGGCGGTCGAGGCGCTCGGGAAGATCGACATCCTCGTCAACAATGCCGGCGTCACGCGCGACAATCTCGCGATGCGGATGAAGGACGAGGAGTGGGACAGCGTCATTCGCGTCAATCTCGAAGCCGCGTTCCGCCTCATGCGCGCCGCCGCCAAGCCGATGATGAAGGCGCGCTTCGGCCGCATGATCTCGGTCACGTCGATCGTCGGCGTCACCGGCAATCCGGGGCAGGCGAACTATGCCGCGTCGAAGGCGGGGCTGATCGGTATGTCGAAATCGATGGCGCAGGAACTCGCCAGCCGCGGCATCACCGTCAATTGCGTCGCGCCCGGTTTCATCACCTCGCCGATGACCGACGCGCTGCCCGAGGCGCAGAAGACCGCGCTGACGACGAAGATTCCGGCGGGTCGCCTCGGTGAAGGCGCAGACATCGGCGCCGCCGTCGTGTATCTCGCAAGCCGCGAAGCCGGCTACGTCACGGGACAAACCGTGCACGTGAACGGCGGGATGGCGATGATCTGAACTTGCGCGCTGAACTGCCGCGTTCTAGGTGCGTTCAGGAAATACCGAAAACCCCCAGATTTGAAGAGGGAACTACCATGAGCGAGACCGCTGACCGCGTGAAGAAAATCGTCGTCGAGCATCTCGGCGTCGAAGCCGACAAGGTGACCGAGGACGCGAGCTTCATCGACGACCTGGGCGCAGACAGCCTCGACATCGTCGAACTCGTCATGGCGTTCGAGGAAGAATTCGGCGTCGAGATCCCCGATGATGCCGCTGAGAAGATTGCGACCGTCAAGGATGCGATCACGTATATCGACGAGCACAAGGCCTGATCAGGGTTTAAGGTCCATCACCTTGGACCTGCCCCGATGGGTATGATTTGAACGGCTCCCCGTCCTTGGGCAAAGAGGGCGGGGAGCCGTTTCGTTTTGAGAGCAGACGGAGTTTGAGGTCATGCGGCGTGTCGTCGTAACCGGGCTAGGCCTGGTCACCCCCCTGGGGGCCGATGTTGAAACGGCTTGGGCGAATATCCTCGCCGGCAAGTCGGGTGCGGGCCCGATCACGCGCTTCGACGCGTCCGATCAGGTATGCCGCATCGCCTGTGAGGTGAAACCGGCCGACCATGAGTATGGCTTCGATCCCGGCAAGCGGGTGGATCACAAGGTCCAGCGCCAGGTCGATCCGTTCATCATTTACGGCATCGACGCGGCTGGCCAGGCTCTGGAAGACGCCGGGCTGACCGAGATGACGCTCGAAGAGAGCTGGCGTGCCGGCGTCTCGATCGGCTCGGGCATCGGTGGCCTGCCGGGCATCGAGAGCGAATCGATCGTTCTGCACACCAAGGGCCCGCGCCGGGTGTCGCCGCACTTCGTGCATGGTCGGCTGATCAACCTGATTTCCGGTCAGGTCTCGATTAAATACGGCCTGCGCGGCCCGAATCATGCGGTCGTCACCGCCTGCTCGACCGGTGCGCATGCGATCGGCGACGCCGCGCGGATGATCGCGATGGACGACGCCGACGTGATGCTCGCGGGCGGCGCGGAGGGCACCGTCTGCCCGCTCGGCATCGCCGGGTTCGCGCAGGCACGTGCGCTGTCGACCAACTTCAACGATTCGCCCGAAAAGGCCTCGCGTCCGTACGACAAGGACCGCGACGGCTTCGTGATGGGCGAGGGCGCCGGCGTGCTGGTCCTCGAGGAATATGAACACGCCAAGGCACGCGGCGCGAAGATGTATGCCGAAGTCATCGGCTATGGTCTGTCGGGCGACGCGTATCACGTCACCGCGCCGCATCCTGAAGGCGACGGCGCGTTCCGCTCGATGCAGATGGCAATCAAGAAGTCGGGCCTGAAGCTCGAGGACATCGATTACATCAACGCGCACGGCACCTCGACGCCTCTGGGTGACGAGCTCGAGCTCGGCGCGGTGCGTCGTCTGTTCGGCGATGCGATCGCGGGTCTGTCGATGTCGTCGACCAAGTCGGCGATCGGGCATCTGCTCGGCGGTGCCGGTGCGGTCGAGAGCATCTTCTGCATCCTCGCGCTGCGCGACCAGATCGTCCCGCCGACGCTGAATCTCGACAATCCGAGCGACAGCTGTGTGGGTGTCGACCTCGTCCCGCACGTCGCCAAGAAGCGCGAAGTCCGCGCGGTGCTGAACAACTCGTTCGGCTTCGGTGGTACGAATGCGTCGTTGGTGATGACGAAGGTTTAGTAATCCTGTTCCCCGGCGAACGCCGGGGTCCAGTTGGGTAAGTGGTGCGATTTATCGGAGGGCCTGCCCAACTGGGCCCCGGCCTCCGCCGGGGAACTATAGTGCGCAAGGTCGGCTGTTTCGGACTCGTCTTAGGCCTCGCAGCGGTAGTAGCGCTGTTCCTGGTCGTGCAAGGCTGGGGCGGCGCCGGCCCGGCCTCCCGCACGCTGACCGTGCAGATCGGCGAAGGCAGCACGCTCGCCGGTGCTGCCACCGAACTCGAAAAGGCCGGTGCGATACCCTCGGCCCGGCGCTTCCGCCTGTATGCGCGCGTGTTCGGATCAGGCGACCCGATCAAGGCCGGCGAATACCGCATTGCGCCGCACGCAAGCCAGTCCGACATCCTCAAGCTGATGCAGGGCGGCAAGGTCGTCCAGCGGCTGGTGGCGGTTCCCGAGGGCTATCCCTCGGTCCTCGTCCACGATGCGCTGATGAAGGCGGACGGCCTCACCGGTGACGTGCCGGTCCCCGCGGAAGGTTCGATCCTGCCCGACAGCTATGCGTTCCAGGCGGGCGATACGCGCGCGTCGGTCGTCACGCGCATGCAGTCGGCGATGAAGACCTACCTCGCCAAGGCATGGGCCGCACGCAAACCGGGCATTGCCGTGACGACCCCCGAACAGGCGATCATCCTCGCCTCGATCGTCGAGAAGGAAACCGGCAAGCCGTCCGAGCGCGGCACCGTCGCCGCGGTCTATGGCAATCGCCTGCGCAACGGCATGCCGCTCCAGGCCGATCCGACGGTGATCTATCCGATCACCAAGGGCCGTCCGCTCGGCCGCCGCATCCTGCGGTCGGAGCTGCACGCCAAGAACGGCTACAACACCTATGCGAGCGCCGGGCTGCCGGTCGGGCCGATCGCCAACCCCGGCCGTGCGTCGATCGATGCGGTGCTCGACCCGGCGCAGACCCAGGCGCTGTATTTCGTCGCGGATGGCACTGGCGGCCATGTGTTCGCGGACACGCTGGCCGAGCACAACGCCAACGTGAAGAAATGGTACGCCATCCGCAAAGCCCGCGGCGAGATGTGATCCTCCCCGGAACGGGGAGGGGGACCATCCGCAGGATGGTGGAGGGGGCTCACCGCGAGCGTACCAGCATTGGCGACTACGGCAGGCGGTACGCTCGTGGCGCTCCCCCCTCCACCCCGCCGCTGCGCGTCGCGGTCCCCCTCCCCGTGCCGGGGAGGATTTACCCCCGGAGTGCGTTTGCAGCGCGCGCCTTGATCTCGATCTCCGCCATCGTGCCGCCGGTCACCCAGCTACCACCAACGCAGAGCACCGGCTTGAACGCGAGCCACTCAGGCGCGCTCGCCTCGGTGATGCCGCCGGTCGGGCAGAAGCTGCACTGATAGAACGGCGCGGCCAGAGCCTTCAGCGCCTTCAACCCGCCATTCGCTTCAGCCGGGAAGAATTTGAAGTGAGTCAGACCAAGGTCGAGCCCGGTCATGATGTCCGCCGCATTGGCGATCCCCGGCAGGAACGGGATCCCGCTCTCGATGATCGGCATCGCGAGCCGTTCAGTCAGCCCCGGCGAGACGATGAACTCGGCGCCTGCATCGCGGACCTGCGCGAATTGCTGCGTGTTGACGACGGTGCCGGCACCGACGATCGCGCCCGGCACCTTCTTCATCTCGGCGATCGCCTCGAGCGCCGCACCGGTGCGCAACGTCACCTCGAGCACGCGCAGACCGCCGGCGACGAGCGCCTCGGCGAGCGGGCGCGCGAGCGCTGCATCCTCGATCACCAGCACCGGGATGACGGCGCTCGTCTGCATGATGTCTGCGATAGTCACGGTCATTGGGTGTGTTCCTGTGCGAAGGCGGCCGCGGCGCCGAACAGGCCGGGCTGGGGATGAGTGATGAGCTTGACGGGCATTGCCGCCATCATGCCCTGGAAGCGACCCTTGGCGACGAAGCGCTGGTCGAAGCCCGAGCGAATCAGGCGATCCTTGATCCGGAAGCCCAGCCCGCCGGCGATCACGACCGCTTTTGCGCCCTGCGCGAGCGCGAGGTCGCCAGAGACCGCGCCGAGTGCGAGGCAGAAGCGGTCGAGCGCGGCGAGCGCGATCGAATCGGTGCCGTCGATCGCCTCGGTCCAGATCGTCTTGTCGTCATGGCTGGGGACCGCGCGACCTTCGAGCGCGGCGAGCGTCTCGTAGATCGCGACGATTCCGGGGCCGGCGACGACGCGTTCAGCCGAGACGCGTGTGAACGTCTTGCGCAGGCGCTTGAGCAACGCATCCTCGATGCCGTCGAGCGGCGCGAAATCCATGTGGCCGCCCTCGGTTTCGAGGACCTGATAGCCGGTCTTGCGCCGCAGCAGTTGCGCGACGCCGAGCCCGGTACCGGGACCGCAGATCGTCGTGATGCCCTCGGATGGCAGCGGCGTGTCGGGGCCGCAAAGGTGGATGAAGTCGCTGCTCGGCACCTGCGCGACCGCGTGGCCGACCGCGCCGAAATCGTTGACGACCACCCACTGGTCTGCCTTCAGCCGCTCGGTGATCAGCGACTTGCGGATGATCCACGGGTTGTTGGTGAGGCGGATGACGTCGTTCGCCACGGGCGAGGCGACCGCGATTGCCAGCGCGCGGGGCAGGGGGCGACCAAGGCCTGCCTCGAACGCCTGGTAGGCGGTCTGCAGCGACGCGTGATCCGCGGTCTTCATCGTCGCCGGCTCGCCGAGCGCGACGACGCGGCCATTCTCGACCTCGGCGATCGCGAACCGCGCGTGCGTTCCGCCGATATCTGCCGCTACGATTTCCATCTCGTCTCTCCTGATTCTTGCCGTTCGTCCCGAGTAGCCATCGAGCTTGTCGAGATGGCATATCGACGGACAGGCCGCGGGGGGTGTCCGTCGATACGGGCTCTCGGCTTCGCTCGATCCCTACTCGGGACGAACGGATTTATTAAAGCCCGGCGCCTGCCAGCATCGCCGACGCGCCCTTCTCGGCTTCGTCGGCGAGCCCACGAAACATCCCGAACAGTTCGCGGCCCATGCCGCTGACCGGCGGCGGTGTCGCGACCATCTCGCGCGTTGCCCAGACGTCCGCGTCGACCAGTGCCTCCAGCGTGCCGTTCACCGCATCGACGCGAATCATGTCGCCGTCGCGGATCAGGCCGATTGCGCCGTCGAGCAGCGCCTCGGGCGAGCAATGGATCGCGCACGGCACCTTGCCGCTCGCACCCGACATCCGGCCATCGGTGACGAGCGCCACCTTGAACCCGCGGTTCTGCAGCACGCCGAGCGGCGGGGTCAGCTTGTGCAACTCGGGCATGCCGTTCGCGCGCGGCCCCTGGAAACGGACGACAACCACGACGTCCTTCTCCAACTCGCCGCGCTTGAACGCTTCGATGACGTCGAGCTGGTCGTCGAACACCATCGCGGGCGCCTCGACGATCCAGCGCTCACGCTCGACCGCGGAGACCTTGATGCACGCGCGGCCGATATTGCCCGCGAGGATCCGCATCCCACCATCGGCGGAGAAGGGCGCAGTCGCGGGACGGAGGATCGTCTCGTCGCCGCTGTCGGGGGTGTCGCGCCATTCAAGCGTGCCGTCCTCGACGACCGAGGTCTTCGCATAGGCCGACAGATCCTGCCCGCCGATCGTCATGATGTCGCAGTGGAGCAGGCCTTCGCTCAGTAGTTCGCGAATCACATAGGGCATCCCGCCCGCCGCCTCGAACGCGTTCACGTCGGCCGAGCCGTTGGGATAGACGCGCGCGATCAGCGGCACCGCAGCGGACAGGCGGTCGAAATCCTCCCAGTCGATGATGATCCCCGCCGCGCGCGCGATCGCGGGGACGTGGAGCAGGTGGTTGGTCGACCCGCCGGTCGCGAGCAGGCCGACGGCCGCATTGACGATCGCCTTCTCGTCGACGCAGTGGCCGAGCGGCCGGTAATCGTCGCCGCGCGCGCCGATCTTCGCGAGTCGGTGGACGGCTGCGCGTGTGAGTTCCTGTCGTAGTTTCGTGCCCGGATTGACGAACGCCGCACCCGGCATGTGGAGGCCCATGACCTCCATCATCATCTGGTTGGTGTTGGCGGTGCCGTAGAAGGTGCAGGTGCCCTTCGAATGATAGGCGCCGATCTCGGCCTCGAGCAGTTCCTCACGGCCGACGAGACCCTCGGCGAACTTCTCGCGCACCGCGGCCTTCGCCTTGTTGGGCAGGCCCGTCGGCATCGGCCCACCCGGGATCAGCACCATCGGCAGATGGCCGAAGCGCAGCGCGCCCATCAGCAGCCCCGGCACGATCTTGTCGCAGATACCGAGCAGCGCCGCGCCCTCGAAGGTGCCGTGGCTCAGCGCGATCGCGGTGCTCAGCGCGATCGTGTCGCGGCTGAACAGCGACAGCTCCATCCCCGGATACCCTTGCGTCACGCCGTCGCACATCGCCGGCACGCCGCCCGCGACCTGCGCGGTGGCACCGGCCTCGCGTGCCCAGACCTTCATCAGCTCGGGGTAGCGGTAATAGACCGCGTGCGCCGACAGCATGTCGTTATACGCCGTCACGATGCCGATGTTCATGCCGGCATCGGCCTTCATCGCATCGCGATCCTCCTCGGTCCCGGCATAGGCGTGCGCGAGGTTCGCGCAGCCGAGACCCGGACGCCGGACCTGCGAGGCCGCCTCGCGCTCGATCAGCGCGAGATACGCGGCGCGGCTGTCGCGCGAGCGGTCCATGATCCGGTCGGTGACCGCGGCGACGACGGCGTTCAGCATGGTCAGGCGGCCCAGTGGACGTCTACGGGCAGCTCGACCTCGGCCAGCACGCGGCCGATCGGGTAGGACGAGGATGGACCCTGCTCGATCGCCTGTTCGAGGACCTTCTTCTTCTCGTCGCCGGTGATCATGATCATCAGCGCCTTCGACGAGGCAATCGCCGCCGCCGACAGCGTCACGCGCGCCAGCGGCGCCTCGGGCGGCAGCGGATCGGGCATCACGCCGAGCGCGCGGCGTTCCTTGGGACCGCTCAGCGCCTCGTCATAATCGGGGCCGGGGAAGATCGACGCGGTATGCCCGTCGCCGCCCATGCCGAGCAGGCAGAAGTCGAGCGGCCAGTGCAGGTCCTGCATCAGCGCATCTGCCGAACGGCCCGCCGCCTTGTAATCGGACATCGCCTCGGGGACGATCGGCTTCACGCGCGCGCCCTTGGGCAGGAAGATCTTCGCCAGTGCGGTGACGTTCGACAGCGGATCGCCGAGCTTCACGATACGCTCGTCGCCAGGGATGATCGTGACCTTCTTCCAGTCGAGCTTGGCCTGGGCGAGCTTTTCATACGCGGCCATCGGCGTCTTGCCGCCGGCCAGCGCGATCACCGCCGAGCCGCGCGCGTCGAGCGCGCTCTCGATGACGAACTGGATGTCACCCGCGACGGCGTTGGCGAGCTCGTCCGCGTCCTCGTAATCCCACCATTCGATCTCGGTCATATGCTCAAACTCACTCAGAAAATTGCTGTCAAAAATGCCGTTCGTGCCGAGTAGGGATCGAGCGAAGCCGAGAGCCCGTATCGAGGTACAATGCCACAATCGGGCCTATCCCTCGATACGCCTTCTCGACTTCGCTCGAAGGCTACTCGGGACGAACGGAAAGAAACAAACTCAGTCGTCCTGCCAGGTCACCCCGTCGCGCTCGGTGAGCGCGATCGCGGCGGAGGGCCCCCAGCTACCCGATGCATAGCTTTTGGGCTTCATCGCGTTCGCCTTCCACCCCTCGCGGATCGCATCGATCCAGGTCCACTGCGCCTCGACCTCGTCGCGGCGCACGAACAACGTCTGGTCGCCCTCGATAAGGTCAAGCAGCAGGCGTTCATAGGCGATGCGGCGCCGCGAGCCGGCAAACTCGGCATCGAGGCTGAGGTTCAGCGGCACCTCGCGCAGGCGGACGCCTTCGCGGTCGAGCCCCGGCTCCTTCGCCATCACGAGCAACTGGACATACTCCTCCGGCTGAAGGCGGATGATCAGCATGTTGGGCTGCAACAGCCCGCCACGGCCCGCGAACATCGAATGCGGCACGGCCTTGAACTGGATCGCGATCTCGCTCTGGCGAGTCGCCATGCGCTTGCCGGTGCGCAGGTAGAACGGCACGCCCTGCCAGCGCCAATTGTCGACATGCGCCTTGATCGCGACGAACGTCTCGGTCGTCGAGGGCTTGCCGAGTTCGTCGGAATAGCTCTTGACGATCTTCCCATTCACCGCGCCTTCGCCATATTGGCCGGTCACCGTGACATGCGGCGCCTCCTCTGGCTTGATCATTCGCAACGAGCGGAACACCTTCGACTTCTCGTCGCGAACGTCGGTGCCTTCGAACCGCGCAGGCGGCTCCATCGCGATCAGCGCGAGCAGCTGGAGCATGTGGTTCGCGACCATGTCACGCAGCGCACCCGCCGTCTCGTAATAGCCCGCACGCTCCTCGAGCCCGACCGTCTCGGAGATCGTGATCTGGACGTTGTCGATCCCCTGCGCATTCCAGACGGGCTCGAAGAACGAGTTGCCGAAGCGCAGCGCGAGGATGTTCTGGACGGTTTCCTTGCCGAGATAATGATCGATCCGATAGGTCCGGTCCTCGGGGAAGGCCTTCGCGACCGCGTCGTTGATCTCGCGGCTGGTTGCCAGATCGTACCCGAGCGGCTTTTCGAGGCCGACGCGTACGGTCTCGCCAGCGAGGCCGACCTTGCCAAGCCCCTCGATCGCGGACTCGAACAGCGACGGCGCAGTCGACAGGTAGATGGCCAGGCCGCCCGAAATGTCGCCGATCTTGTCCGCGAGCGGCTGGAAGCTCGCCGGATCGGACAGGTCGGTCGGCTGGTAATGGATCCGGTCGAGAAACGATCCGATCGCGGCCTCGTCCTTGCGATCGTCCGACAGGAACTCGTCGAGCGCCTTCTTGGCGAACGCCCGATACTGCGTGTCGTCATAGTCGTGACGCGCCGCGCCCGTGATCGTCAGTTCGTAGGGCAGCAAACCGTCGGCGTGCAGGCCATAAAGCGACGGCAGCAGCATGCGCTGTGCGAGATCGCCGGTCGCGCCGAACAGGAGCAGCTTGGCTACGGGGTTACGGTGCATGAAAGCTCCTGGAACTAGACGGTTTTGACGCCGGTCTTAGAAAACGAGGCCGGCTACGGGATCGACCCCGGCCATGATGTTGAGGTTCTGGACCGCAGCGCCGCCGGCGCCCTTGCCCAGATTGTCCAGCGTGGCGACCAGCCGTGCATGGCCGACGGCGTCGTTGCCGCACACCCGCAGTGTCAGACGGTCGGTGCCGGCATTCTCCTCGATATCGATCGCGCCGATATCGCCAGCCGCGACCGAGACGAGCGTCGAGCCGTCGAACGCTGCGCGCAAGGCGTCCTCGATCGCTGCCAGACTTGGGCGGCCGGGCAGCGCGTGAAGATGCAGCGGTACTTCGACGACCATGCCGCGATAGGCGTTGGCCACCGCCGGCGCGAAGATCGGCGCGTGGACGAGGCCTGCATGCTGGGTCATCTCGGCAATATGCTTGTGCGCAAGGCCCAGCGCGTAGGCGCGGAACACCGTCGCCGTGCTGCCAGCTTCGAACTCGGCGATCATCGCCTTGCCGCCGCCGGAATAGCCCGACGTCGCATTGACGCTGAGCGGCAGGTCGGCGGGAAGGAGCTTGGCGGCAACGAGTGGCGCGACGAGCGCGAGGAAGCCGGTCGGATAGCAGCCGGGGTTTGCGACGCGCATCGCGGTCGCGACGATCTCGGCCTGGCCCGGCAGCTCGGGAAAGCCGTAGGTCCAGCCTGCCGCGACACGGTGCGCGCTGGAGGCGTCGATCACGCGGGTGCGGGGATTGTCGATCAGCGCGACCGCTTCGCGCGCGGCGTCGTCGGGCAGGCAGAGGATGACGAAGTCGGCATCGTTCAGCGCTTCGCGCCGAGCGGCGGGATCCTTGCGCAGGTCTTCGGCGAGCAGCGCGATCGAAATGTCATCGCGCCCGGCGAGCCGTTCGCGGATTTCGAGACCGGTGGTGCCGACCGCGCCATCGATGAAGACGCTGGTCATGCGGAGGCGTCCGGCGCCAGATCGAGCGCTTCGGCCTCGACATAACCGACAAGGCCGCTGGGACGTGCGACGCCCCAGGCGGAAACGCCAGCAATCTCTAACACTTCGAAACTGTCGCCGGGATTGAGGTCGACCATCGTATCGCTCGCTTCATCTCGTCCGCTGCGCAACAAAGCTGTGCGCGCGACGGGCCGTATCATCGGCACAGCATAGTGTGGAGCGAATACGTATTCGGCGAGGCGAATGTCGGCGATATCGCGGCGAACCGCGTGCGTGCGCGGGTCGAGCTGGACCGAACGGCCCGTCAGCGCGAAGCTGGCACGGGCCTTGTCGTCGAACGGCTCAAGCGTGAGCGGCGGTGTGGCCGTTTGCGCCGGCTGGGGCGGGGCCGTCGCCGATGAATTGCCCGAACTCTTCAAGAAAATCTGCCCCTTCGGTCGTGCGCGCGACGAAGATATTGCGCTTGTCGCTGTCGTCGCGTTGCCGGCGCAGATAGCCGAGGGCACCCAATCTGTTCAAGGCGCGCGTGACGACCGGCTTCGATACATTGAGCGCACGGGCCAGCCCGCGCACAGTATGTGGCCCCGGTTTGAGGTAGACGAGCAGAAGCAGGGCCATCTGACGATTGGTCAGATCGGGTTCGCCCGAGCGGACATAATCCACCAGAGCGGTCATCCAGGTCGATAAGGTATTGGCTGCCATTGATGCCACAGCGTTGATCCGCCATCTGAATTTATATGCACGATACCCAGTCATGAGCGTCATTACGGGTTCATAACGCCCGCCTGCGCGGCTTGTTTCCGTAGTTTTGAGGGGCGCATGCGATATGCGGTGTCCGGGTTGCGGTTGATCGTAGCCGCAGCCTCGACTATGTGCGCGCCTTCGCAAAAGTTCCGGGGTTTTCCGCGCAATGTTCGCCTTCCTGCTCGTCATCCACGCGATCATCGCGGCCGCCCTCGTCACGGTGATCCTCATGCAGCGGTCGGAAGGCGGCGGTCTGGGCATGGGCGGCAGCCCGTCCGGCCTTATGTCGGCCCGCGGTGCCGCCGATTTCCTGACCCGCGCGACCGGCGTTCTTGCAACGATGTTCGTGCTGTTCTCGATCCTGCTCGCCGTCCTCGCAGCGAATCACCGCACCACGACGATCGACACCTCGCTCGCCCGTACCCCGGCAGCGGCCGCGACGACCGTCCCGACCGCACAGCCCAAGGGTGATGCGGCACCGTTCGCCGGTGGCGCAGAAAACGCCGGCGCTCCGGCGGCGGCAACGGCACCTGCCGACAACGGCGCGGTCCCACTCGCCCGATAAACACTCCATTCGCCGATAATTAGCCCCTGCGTGAACCGCGGGGCTCTTGTCGTTCGTCCCCAACACACGCTACGAGACTCTTCCCATGGCTCGGTACATTTTCATCACCGGGGGCGTGGTTTCGTCGCTCGGTAAAGGTCTCATGGCGGCATCGCTTGCCGCTCTCCTCCAGGCACGCGGCTACAGCGTCAGGATCCGGAAGTTCGATCCGTATCTGAACGTCGATCCCGGCACGATGTCGCCCTATCAGCATGGCGAGGTCTACGTCACTGACGACGGCGCGGAGACGGATCTCGATCTCGGCCATTACGAGCGCTTCACCGGCGTTCCGTCGCGTCAGTCGGACAACGTCACCTCGGGGCGCATCTATCAGCAGATCATCGCCCGCGAGCGCCGCGGCGACTATCTCGGCGCGACCGTGCAGGTCATCCCGCACGTCACCGACGCGATCAAGGCGTTCGCGCGCGCCGAGACCGACGATCTCGATTTCGTGCTGTGCGAGATCGGCGGCACCGTCGGCGATATCGAATCGCTGCCGTTCATCGAGGCGATTCGCCAGCTGAAGAACGAGGAAGGTCGCGGCAAGGCGATCAGCATCCACGTGACCCTGGTCCCCTACATCGCCGCCGCTGGCGAGCTGAAGACCAAGCCGACCCAGCATTCGGTCCGCGAGCTCGCAGCACTCGGCGTCCAGCCAGACGTGCTGGTCTGCCGTTGCGAGCACCCGCTGCCGCCGTCGGAGCGCGCCAAGATCGCGCTGTTCTGCAACGTGCCCGCCAGCGCGGTCATCCCCGCGCTCGACGCTAAGAGCATCTATGCGGTTCCACTCCAGTATCACGGCGAAGGCCTCGACATTGAAGTGCTGCGCGCGTTCGGGATTGAACCCGCCGAGGCGCCCGATCTGTCGCGCTGGACCGAGATCATGGACCGGCTCACCAATCCGCAGGGCGAGGTCACGATCGGCGTGGTCGGCAAATATGTCGGCCTGCAGGACGCGTACAAGTCGCTCAACGAGGCGCTGGTGCATGGTGGCATCGCCAACCGCGTGAAGGTCAACGTGCGCTGGATCGACGCCGAGCTGTTCGAGAATGCCGAAAGCGACATCGCCGGCCAGCTTGAGCCGTGCGACGCGATCCTCGTGCCGGGCGCGTTCGGCGAGCGTGGCGCAGAGGGCAAGATCGCATCGGTCAAGTTCGCGCGCGAGCGGAAAATTCCGTATTTCGGGATCTGCTTCGGGATGCAGATGGCGTGCGTCGAGGGCGCGCGTCATCTCGGCGGCGTCGCCGATGCCTCGTCGACCGAGTTCGGCCCGACCGAGCAGCCGGTGGTCGGCATGATCACCGAGTGGATGGGCCGCGAAGGCCTCGAAACACGCGCGGCCGAGGGCGACATGGGCGGCACGATGCGACTCGGTGCGTATGACGCGACGCTCGACGGCAACAGCGTCGTCGCGTCGATCTATGGCGGGACCGATATTTCGGAGCGTCATCGTCACCGCTACGAAGTGAACACCGGGTACAAGGAAGCGCTCGAACAGGGCGGCCTCGTCTTCTCGGGCATGTCGCCCGACGGCACGCTGCCCGAGATCGTCGAGCGTCCCGATCATCCCTGGTTCGTCGGCGTCCAGTTCCACCCGGAGCTGAAGTCGAAACCGTTCGATCCGCACCCGCTGTTCGCCAGCTTCATCGAGGCTGCAGTCAAGCAGAGCCGCCTGGTCTGATTTCCCTCTCCCGGCGGGAGAGGGGGCGTAGACGATTGCTCGCAATCGTTATTCCCGCGGAGGCGGGAACTCATAATGGCTGACCTTTGCGTCTTTGGATCCCCGCCTCCGCGGGGATGACGGACCACCGGTCAAGGCAGCCGGCGTTCGAGTCGACGAAGCCGAGAAGTCCGGCTTTGCCGGACCCAAGACAACGCCACATTGAATCCCCCCTGAATTACTGGACATTACGCGCCAGGGTTCAGGGGAAATACTCGATGTCGCTTACGCTCGCGCTGCTGTTGGCCGGTCAGGCCGCCACCGTTCCATCGCCCGCTACTCCGCCTACTGCGCAGCAAGCCCCTGTCGACGAGCAGGCGCGCGGGCGGCTCGGCAACCAGCAGCAGGGTGGGGGCGATGTCGTCGTCACCGCGCGCCGTCGCGCCGAAACGATCCAGACGGTGCCGATCGCGATGTCGGTGATCGGCGGCACCGCGCTCGCGGAGACGGGGGCGTACAATGTCAGCCGGCTCACGCAGCTTCAGCCGACGCTGCAATTCTATTCCACCAATCCGCGCAACTCGGCCGCGAACATCCGCGGGCTCGGCGCGCCGTTCGGCCTGACCAATGACGGGATCGAGCAGGGCGTCGGCATCTATGTCGACCAGGTCTATTACAGCCGCATCGCCTCAGCGACGTTCGACTTCACCGATACCGAGCGGATCGAAGTGTTGCGCGGCCCCCAGGGAACGCTGTACGGCAAGAACACCACCGCGGGCGCGATCAACATCACCACGCGCAAACCCAGCTTCACCCCCGAGGCGCGGATCGAACTGACCGGGGGCAATTATGATTTCTTTCAGGGTAAGGCGTCGGTGTCGGGCCCGCTGGTCGACGACAAGGTCGCGATCCGGCTGTCGACGTCGATCACGACTCGGCGCGGGACGATCTACAACGTCCGCACCGGCGAGCATCTCAACAGCCAGGACAATCTCGGTTTCCGGGGCTCAATGCTGTGGCAGGCGGCCCCCAATCTCGATCTGACGTTGTACGCCGATTACAGCCGCCAGAATCCCGATTGCTGCGTCCAATATTACGTCCGCACGGGCGCGACGCAGCGGCCGACCAACCGGCAATATGCCGCACTCGCCGCCGCACAGGGCTATGTCGTCCCGTCGACCAACGCGTTCGACCGCGTGACCGACGTCGACACCCCGCTTCAGGCCAAGCAGGAGTTGGGCGGCCTGTCGCTGCTCGCCAATTGGGATATCGGCGCGTCGACGATCACGTCGGTCAGCGCGTTCCGGTTCTGGCATTGGGATCCCTCGAACGATCGCGACTTTACCGGGCTGCCGATCACCACCGTGTCCGCCAATCCGTCGCAGCAGAGCCAGTATAGCCAGGAGCTGCGGATCGCCTCGAACGGGAAGCACACGCTCGATTACGTGCTCGGCGCGTTTTATTTCTACCAGACGATCGATACGCAGGGCCTGCAGGTCCAGGGGTCGGCCGCGAGCGCGTTCCTGCTCAACCCGACCAGCGCGGGCGGGCGTAATCCGGCGACGTTGAACGGGCTGACCGCGCGCAACACGATCGGCTTCACCAACACGAGCGCCGCGCTGTTCGGCAAGCTGACTTGGAACGTCAGCGACCGGCTCCAGATCGTGCCGGGGCTGCGGTTGAACTACGACAAGAAGAAGGGCGATTACGTCTCGGTCGTCACCAACGGGACCGGCACTGCGCTGACCGCGGATCAGCGCGGCGTGCTGGCGCCGCAGAGCTATCAGCCCGATTTCGACAACTGGAACCTGTCGGGCGATGTCACCGCGGCCTACACGGTGACCTCCGACGTCCACGCCTATGCGACCTATGCGCGCAACTACAAATCGGGCGGGATCAACCTGTCGGGCCTACCGCTCGACGGCGCCAGTAACCCGATCCTGTCCGCGGCGACCGTGAAGCCCGAAACGGTCAATCATTACGAGCTGGGCCTGAAGACGCAGCTCGCCGACCGTCGCATCACGCTCAATCTCGCGGCGTTCTGGACCGAGATCAGTGATTACCAGGCGACCGTCACCAACGGCCAGCTCGGCGTGTTGCGCGGCTATCTCGCCAATGCCGGCAAGGTCCGGACGCGCGGGCTCGAATTCGATTCGGCCTTCCGCCCGTCGTCGCGCTTCACCGTCTATGCCAACGGCGCCTATACCGATGCGAAATACGTCAAGTTCATCGACGCGCCATGCCCGCCAGAGCTGTCCGGCGGCACCACCGCGACCGCCAGCCAGACGCCCAGCGCGCCCGGTACTGCCGGCGGGATCAGCCCGCAGAACTGCGACATTTCCGGGCAGCGCCTGCCCGGCGTGTCGAAATGGGCGTTTTCCTATGGCGCAGAATATGATCTCCCCGCGCGGATCGCCGGGCTAGAGGGGCAGGTCTATCTCGGCTATGACGGCAGCTACCGGTCGACCTTCTCGTCCAATCCGTCGCGCTCGGCCTATACCGATATCAACGGCTATGCGCTCAGCAACTTCCGCCTCGGGTTCAAGGCGAAGGACAGCTGGAACGTGTTCGGCTGGCTGCGCAACGCGTTCGACGAGCATTATTACGAGGTGCTCGCGCTCCAGTCCGGCAGCACCGGGCTCGTCGTCGGCCAGCCGGGTGATCCGCGGACCTATGGCCTGACCGTCTCGCGATCATTCTGATCGTCACGACGTATTCAGGTTTGACGGTCTATAAAGCAGGATACGGCCCGGAGAGGCATCGCAGTCGGAAGCTCCCGATGTCTCTCCGGTTCGCGTCGCGCGAAGGCCGCAAGATGCCTCCCAAGCCATCCCCTTGCGCGCACCCGCTGCGAAGCGCAGTCTGCTGATCCAAGGCAAACACGCCGGGACAGCAGGGGTGGCCGCATGTTCTTCGTACGACAGGGGCCCTTGTGGTTTCGGTTGACCACCGGCGTCCTCGTCGCCTGGGGTCTTATCGGCTGCTTCATGTGCCTCCAGCCGGTCCGGCTCGGTGCCGACGCGATGGGCCATGCGACCAGCTACGACCGTGCGCTCTACGCCGCGCTGCCGGGCTGGTATGATCCGCTGTTCGCGGTTGTGGTCCTGACCGGCCTGATCGGCGCGGTCCTGTTGTTCTTGCGCCGTGCCAGCGCCCGCCCTTTTTTGATCGCATCGCTGGTCGCGATGATCGTGCAGTTCGGCTGGCTGTTCGCCTCGACCGACATCGTCGCGCACAAGGGCGCCAGCGAGACGCTCGTCTTCCCGATCGTGATCATCGGTATCGCCGCCTTTACGCTGTGGCTCGTTGGCCACGCCCGGCAAAAGGGCTGGGCGGTTTGATCCGCGTTAGACTGAACCGGGTTAGGCTGGGCGAGACGCGGCACTGGCGCTACTAGCGGTCGCATGTCCACGACCTACACCCTCGACACCGCGACGAGTCGCGCGAACCCGACGCCGGCGCCTCTCAAGCGCCTGACGATCCCCGCGATCCGACGGCAGAAGGGCAAGACGCCGCTCGTCATGCTCACCGCCTACACCGTGCGGACCGCGCAGCTGCTCGATCCGCACTGCGACATGCTGCTCGTCGGCGACAGCCTGGGCCAGGTGGTCTACGGCCTGCCGTCGACCGTCCCCGTCACGCTCGAGATGATGGCCGCGCACGGCGCGGCGGTGGTGCGCGGCAGCTATCACGCGGTGGTCGTCATCGACATGCCGTTCGGCAGCTACGAGGCGTCGCCCGAAAAGGCGTTCGAGAGCGCGGCGTGGCTGCTGAAACAGACCGGCGCGGCGGCGGTAAAGCTCGAGGGCGGCACCGCGATGGCGCCGACCGTCAAGTTCCTCACCGAGCGCGGAATTCCGGTGATGGGGCATGTCGGTCTCACCCCGCAGGCGGTGAACGTGCTCGGCGGCTACGGCGCGCGTGGTCGCACGCCCGAGGAAGCGGCCAAGATCGTCGCCGACGCGCAGAGCATCGCCGAAGCCGGCGCCTTCGCGCTGGTGATCGAGGGCGTGGTCGAGCCGATCGCGATCGAGATCACCACCACGATCGCCTGCCCGACGATTGGCATCGGTGCGTCGGCGCAGTGCGACGGGCAGGTGCTCGTTGCCGAAGACATGCTCGGGATGTTCGAGCGTACCGCCAAGTTCGTGAAGCGCTTTGCCGATATCGCCGACACGATCGCGTCGGCGGCGCAGACCTATGCCGAGGACGTCCGCACCCGCGCATTTCCGGGGCCTGAGCAGGTCTACGCCCCCAAGGATTGATCCGCTTCCGTTTCGGTCCCGGCGCGGCTAAGGTCCGCGCCGTCCATCCCCCAATATTCCGGAGCTGTCCTTGGCCCTCCCGCCGAAAACCGATGAAGCATTCCTGCGCGAGGTCGACGAAGAACTCCGTCGCGACAAACTCGCCGGATTCTGGACGAACTGGGGTATCTGGGTCGCGATCGGCGTCGTCGCCGCGCTCGCCGCACTTGCCGGCTTCCTGTATTGGCAGCATCACAATGGCGAGGCCGCTGGCGTTGAGGGTGAACAGCTCCAGGCTGCCTACGACTCGCTCGGCGCGAACAACGCCGCTGCCGCGTCCAAGCCGCTCGCCGAGCTCGCGAAGTCGAACCGCGACGGCTACCGCGCGCTCGCGATGTTCACGCAAGCCGACATCCTTCTCCAGAAGGACGATCTGAAGGGCGCCGCCGCCAAGCTCGGTGCGATCGCGGCGGACAGCTCGCTCGCCAAGCCGTTCCGCGATCTCGCGCTCGTCCGCCAGACGTCGGCCGAGTTCGATACTCTGAAGCCGCAAGTCATCGTCGAGCGCCTCCGTCCGCTTGCGGTCCCCGGCGGTCCGTGGCTCGGCAGCGCAGGCGAGATGGTCGCGATCTCCTATCTTCGCATGAACCAGCGTCAGCAGGCGGGCACGCTGTTCGGCCAGATCGCGCGCGATACCGGCGTGCCGGAGACGATTCGTCAACGTGCCGTTCAGATGGCGGGCGTACTGGGCGTGGACGCTGTTGCCAGTACCGGGCCTACCGCCGGGACACCGACCCCGGTCGCATCAAACGAGGATACCAAGGCGCAATGATGAAGACATATCGGGTGACGGTCGCCGTCGCCGCGCTGATGGCGCTCAGCGGTTGTGGGATCTTCAAGGGCGGCGTGAAAAAGACGCCGACGGTCGGCGACCGCGTCTCGATCCTGGTCTCGGAGAATGAGGTCGAGGCCGACAAGACGATCGCCGACGTCCAGGTCCTGTTGCCGGCCCCCGCGGTCAACGACGCCTGGGCACAGCCCGGCGGCAACCCCGCCAAGTCGATGGGTCAGCTCGCGCTCGGCGACCAGCCCAAGCGCGCATGGCAGGCGTCGATCGACGGCGGCTCCAACCGCGAGCGTCTCGGCGCCGCACCGGTGGTTGCCGACAACAAGCTGTTCGTGACCGACGTCACCGCGACCATCCACGCTTTTGCCGCCGACACCGGCGCGGCGCTGTGGAGCGCGGGAATCACCGAGGGCAAGCTCAACAAGGCCGCTCGGTTCGGTGGCGGCGTCAGCTATGACGACGGCAAGCTCTATGCGACCGATGGCGTCGGCGACGTCGTTGCGATGAACGCCGCCGACGGCGCGATCCTGTGGCGCGCCAAGCCCGGTGCGCCGCTGCGTGGATCGCCGACGGTCGCCAATGGCGCGGTCTATGTCCTGACGCAGGACAACCAGGTCTTCTCGCTCAACCAGACCGACGGCAAGGTCCAGTGGGTTCAGTCGGGGACTCTCGAAACGCAGGGCGTGTTCGGCGTCGCGGCACCCGCGGTCAGCCAGGGCACCGTCGTGGCGGGCTTCTCGAGCGGCGAGCTCAGCGCCTATCGCTACGAGAATGGCCGTATCCTGTGGCAGGACGCACTGTCGCGCACGTCGGTGACCACCTCGGTTTCCAGCCTGTCGGACATCGATGCCGCACCGGTGATCGATGGCGGCCGCGTCTACGCGGTCGGGCAGGGTGGCCGCATGGTCGCGCTCGAACTGTCGACCGGGCAGCGTCTTTGGGAGCAGAATTTCGCCGGGATCTCGACCCCGTGGATTGCGGGCGAATGGCTGTTCGTCGTCACCGACGATGCCCGCCTGGTCTGTCTGTCGCGCTCGAACGGCAAGGCCCGTTGGATCGCGCAGCTGAAGCGGTTCCAGAACGAGAAGAAGCGCAGCAACGCGATCACCTGGTTCGGCCCGATCCTGGCCGGCAACCGCCTCGTCCTGACCAACTCGCGTGGTGAGATCAACTTCGTCTCACCGACCGATGGCACGGTCAGCTCGACGATCGAGACGAAGACGCCGTTCTCGCTGCCGCCGATCGTCGCCAACTCGACGCTCTATACGCTCGACCAGAAGGGGAAGGTCACCGCGTACCGCTGACCCAAATGCCCTCTCCCCACCGGGGAGAGGGAAGGGGCCCGCACGGCAAAGCCGGGTGGGAAGGGTGAGGGGAATGAGGCACGCATCGCCCGCTGCAACGTCTCCTTGCCCGACATCCCCCTCGCTCTCCCATAAGCGGAGAGGGACTAGGTGACCTTTGCCGCGACACGCGCTAAGGGCCTGACATGTCCAAACTCCCCGTGGTCGCGATCGTCGGCCGCCCAAATGTCGGCAAGTCGACCCTGTTCAACCGCCTCGTCGGCAAGAAGCTCGCGCTGGTCGACGACCGGCCTGGCGTCACGCGTGATCGGCGCGAGGGCGATGCGTCGCTGATCGGGCTCGAATTCCGCATCATCGACACCGCCGGTTACGAAGACCATGACGCGCAGACGCTGCCCGGCCGCATGCGCCAGCAGACCGAGGCCGCGGTCGAGCAGGCCGATGTCGCGCTGTTCCTGTTCGACGCACGCGCCGGGATCGTGCCGCTCGACGAAGAGATTGCGCGCTGGCTCCGCACCGCCGACGTCCCCGTCATCCTCGTCGCGAACAAGGCCGAGGGTCGCGCGGGTGAAGACGGCATCCTCGAGTCGCTCGCACTCGGCTTCGGCGATCCCGTCCAGCTGTCGGCCGAGCACGGCGAAGGCCTGGGCGACCTGTTCGAAGGCCTGCTCCCGCTGCTCGAAGACAAGGAAGAGGTTCCCGAGGAACAACCTGACAACGAATATGAGGGGCCGCTGAAGCTCGCGATCGTCGGCCGCCCGAATGCGGGCAAGTCGACGCTCGTCAATCGCATCCTCGGCGAGGACCGCATGATCACCGGCCCCGAGGCTGGCATTACGCGCGATTCGATCAGCGTTGACTACGACTGGCACCCGACCGGCGGCGAAGCGCGCAAGGTGCGGCTGATCGACACCGCGGGCATGCGCAAGCGTGCCAAGGTGCAGGACAAGCTCGAGAAGATGTCGGTCGAGGACGCGCTCCACGCGGTCGACTTCGCCGAGGTCGTCGTGCTGCTGCTCGATGCCACGCTCGGGCTCGAGGCGCAGGATCTGCGCATCGCCGACAAGGTGCTGCAGGAGGGCCGCGCGCTCGTCATCGCACTCAACAAATGGGATATCGCCGAGAGCGCGTCGTCGCTGTTCAACGGCGTCAAGCGCGCGCTTGAGGACGGCCTGAGCCAGGTCAAGGGCGTCACCGTGATGACGGTGTCGGGCGCGACCGGCAAGGGCATCGACCAATTGCTGCAAGCCTGTTTCGATACGCGCGATGCTTGGTCGAAGCGCGTCGGCACCGGCGAACTCAACCGCTGGTTCGAGCGTGCGATCGAGGCGACCCCGCCGCCGGCCCCGGGCGGCAAGCGGATCAAGATGCGCTACGTCACGCAGGTCAAGACTCGTCCGCCGAGCTTCGTGATCTTCGGCACGCGCGTCGATCAGCTGCCGGCGAGCTATGAGCGCTATCTGGTCAATTCGATGCGCAAGGACCTCGGCTTCGGCGCGGTCCCGGTTCGTCTCATGTTCCGCGCGCCGAAGAACCCCTATGACGACAACGGCAAGGGCGGCGGCGGCAGCTAGGCGCTAGTGTCCGGGGTGGTCCGCATCGACGCCCGGGGGATGCGCTGCCCTTGGCCGGCCGTGCGACTGTCGCGCGCGTTGCGTGACGGTGCGCGCAGCGTCGAGGTGCTCGCGGACGACCCCCAGGCTCCGGCCGAGCTGGCGGCAGTCGCCAAGGCGTCGAATGCCACGCTAGAGATCATTTTGGACGATTTTTACCGGATGTTTGTCGTAACTTGTCGGTAGTATGACAACATTGTATTTACACGAACCGGATAGGATGCGGTTCTGAGTTTCGTGGCGCTATTGCTTAACGGGAGAAGGCGACAGTGTCGTTCGAAGGAAGCACCTTGGTCGACTGGCCGGCATTCTCGCAGGCGCGGGCTGAGCTGGGTGCGGGGTTTGTCCGGATCCTCGGCTATTTCCGCGAGGACGGCGTGAAGTCGGTCGCGTTGATCGAGGCGGCGATGCGGTCGCTCAACGCGGCGGCGATGGTGATCCCGGCGCATACGCTCAAGGGCGAAGCGCGGCAGTTTGGTGCCGAGCCGCTGGCTGATCTTGCCGAGGCGATCGAGACGATCGCGCGCGACTGTCTTGAAATGCAGGATACCCCCGAAGAGGCGCTGGAGCATATCGTCAATTTGCGGCCGCTGTTCGACCAGACTCTGACGTTGCTCGAGCGTGAGGCCAACCCGATCATCGCGCGCAAGCCCGCGGCGGGTGGCTTCGGCCGTCGCGCCGTGCCGACGGGCTTCGGCGAAGACTAGGATCGGGACGGGCTGCATCTCCCCCCGGCTGGCGGAGGATGCAGCCCGTTAGGGTCCGGCGATACCCGGGAGGGCATCGCCTGGCGATTACCCCTTCAGATACGGTGCCGCGCCAGCCTTGGGCGAATCATGCTCGGAGATCGAGTTCAGCTGGATGTAGTTGTGGATGCCCATCCGCGCGATCATCTCGAACTGGCGCTCGAGCGTGTCGACATGCTCTTCCTCGCTGGCGAGGATGCGCGCGAACAGGTCGCGGCTGATGTAATCCTTGACCTCTTCGCAGTAAGAGATCGCACCCTTGAGCTGGACGGTCGCCTCGACCTCGAGCGCGAGATCCGACTTCAGGACTTCCTCGACGGTCTCGCCGATGCGCAGCCGGCCGAGCAGCTGAAAGTTTGGCAGGCCGTCGAGAAACAGGATGCGCTCCGACAACCAGTCGGCATGCTTCATCTCGTCGATCGATTCCATCCGCTCATATTGGGCGAGTTTGTAGACGCCCCAATGCTCGAGCATCCGGTAATGGAGCCAATATTGGTTGACCGCGGTCAGCTCGTTCTTGAGCGCCTCGTTCAGATAGTCGATTACTTGGGGGTCGCCGCGCATGGCCATATCTCCGTCACCTCTGCGCAGTATGTAGCGGGCTAACCTGGATCACGGCAACCCCGAAAACTCGAGGATTTCTGCGGGTTTCAGCGCTTGCGAGCGCTACGCAGCAGCGCGTTCCTCGTTGATAATCGCACGCGCTACCGATGTGCACTGGCCGCATTTGGGCTGGCGACCGAGCGAGCGGAACGCCTGGCACGGCGTGGTGCACCCGCCGCGCGCACAGCTGCGGACATCGGATTCTCGTATGGCATTGCAAACGCAGACGACCATGGAAGCTCCTTCGTGTTGGAGCCCAGATACGTATAATGCGAACCAGTCGCAAGCTGTTTTGCGTCTTATTCGCAACAACCCGAACGACTCGCCGCGCTTGGGGAACCGCGCATCGGTTGCCATGCGAATCGCGACAGGCTCCGCCACAGCCATTCGAGCGGACCGTATCGGAACCGATCGAGCCACGGCTTCGACCAGGCGAGCATCAGCAGCCAGATCGGAACGACGACGAGGTACAGTTGCGCGCGGGAAAGCTCGCCGTACAGACCGAGCCCGTAGCCGTAGAATATGGTGGTGCAGATCACGGTCGTGCCGAGATAGTTGGAGAACGCCATGCGCCCCGCCGCCGACACGCGCGTCGTCAGCCAGCCGCCGGGACGCGCCAGCATGATGATTGCCGCGGCATAGCCCATGATCGTGATCGGCCTGAGCGGCGTGGCGAGCGCGAGCCACGACAGCGCGACATAGCGGGCGTCGAACCCGTGGCCGATGTCGAAGGCGACGATCCCCGCATAGCCGACCCACCCGATCGCGATCCCTGTGACGGCGACGATAATGTAGCGTCGCCGCGGCCAGTCGCCGGTGAGGAACCCCGAGCGCAGGCCTGCCATGCCGAGCAGCATGAAGCCGAGCGTTTCGGGGCCCCCGACCGTCAGGAACGTGATCGGCCCGACCGCGTGCGTCCAGCGCCACCCGACCAGATCGCTCCACGTGCCGCGCCCGATCGCGAGTTCGCGTGCCACGGCGGCTGGGGAGGGCTGGCCGAACTGATCCGCCAGCGACTGCCAGTTCGCGATCGTGCGTGCCGTCGCGCCGGCCCGGTGCGCGGCCGCGTGCAGGTCGAACGCGTAGGCGGTCAGCGTGCCGAGTTCGAGCGTCTGTACCGCGATACAGGCAAGGCCGAGCCCGACCAGCCAGCGGACCGGTAGCCTTGCGAACATATAGGCGATCGCCCCGACCAGCGCGTAATGCGCGAGGATGTCGCCCCACCACAGCAGGTAGAGATGCGCGACGCCGAACACGAACAGCCACGCCATCCGGTGCAGGTGGATGGTTGCGGGGTCTTCGCCGTTCGCTGCCGCGCGGTCGAGGACCAGCAGCATCGACGCGCCGAACAGGAACGAGAACAGCCCGCGCATCTTGCCGTCGATGACGATGAACGTGGCGGTCCATGCGATCAGGTCGGGCGTGCTCGGCGAGCCCATCGAGGCGGGCGTCATATAGGCGAATTCGGGAAAGCCGAATGCGGCGATGTTGGCGGCAAGGATGCCCATGACGGCGACACCACGGATGACATCCAGGGTGGCGATTCTGGTGGGGGCGGGGGTCATGCCGGCCGAGTGAAGTATAGGAAGTAGAGACGCTCGCGCGTGTCTCGATGACGGACCGGTGTGGCGTCGTGCGACGGGGTTGGAGTGGGTGAGGAGAGCGGCGGTGGCATTCCGAACTGCTCGCATAGGCGAACCGCGTAGGACAGCGCGATTTTGGATTGCAGGGGCGTGCGGTCGCTGTGCGCACAGTTAGGACGGGTTCTGGGGCTACGGTCTTCTTGTTCTCCCGCGAAGGCGGGAGCCAAGTCTGGGCCCCCGCCTTCGCGGGGGAACATTGCGCCGTTTCAGCCGGCCGCCTCGCCCCAACTAGTCCACCACCCCGGCGAAGGCCGGGGTCCAGTTGGGAAAGCAGCGGTAAAGGATCGCCGCCGCTCGCAATCGCCGTCCCCCAACTGGACCCCGGCCTTCGCCGGGGTGGTGTGGTTTAAAGCCAGATTGGCCTGTTCGGCAGGATCATCACGCCAGCGCGGCGTCGACGCCCATCAGCTTGGGAAAGAAGCCTTCGTGTGCGGTGCGGAGCGTTTCCAGCGCGATGACGTCGTCGCGGTCGGGGCGTTCGAAGATCAGGCGCTTGCCGCCGGTGCGACCGAGCGGCTCGGCCTCGACGTCCGCGGCGTGTGCCGCACCCAGGAAGTCGAGCAGCGCATGGTCCTCGACGGTGACGATGTAGACGCCCTGATCCTCCGCGAAGAACGCGCGTGCGCAGTCGAACGGCTGCTTGCGGTCGATCATCGCGCCGATGTCGCCCGCGAGCGCCATCTCGGCGAGCGTCACCGCGATGCCGCCGTCGGAGACGTCATGGACCGCGGTCAGCTGGCCGAGGCTGATCGCTTCACGGATCAGGTCGCCGACGCGGCGTTCGGCGGCGAGATCGACCGGCGGCGGCGGGCCGGCGTCCAGCTGTTCGCGGCCATGACATTCGCGCAGCCAGAGCGACTGGCCGAGATGCCCGCCGCGCGTGCCGACCGCGAGGATGATGTCGCCCGAGCCCTTGAACGCGATCGTCGCGTTCTTCTGCCAGTCGGCGAGCAGTCCGATCGCGCCGATCGCGGGCGTCGGCAGGATCGCCGAGCCGCCGCCGGTAGCCTTCGATTCATTGTAGAGCGAGACGTTGCCCGAGACGATCGGGAAGTCGAGCGCGATGCACGCGTCGCTCATCCCCTCGAGGCAGCCGACGATTTGGCCCATGATCTCGGGCCGCTGCGGGTTGGCGAAGTTGAGGCAGTTCGTCACCGCCAGCGGCAGCGCGCCGACCGCGGTGAGGTTACGCCATGCTTCGGCGACCGCCTGCTTGCCGCCCTCGACGGGGTCTGCAAAGCAGTAGCGCGGCGTGCAGTCGGTGGTCATCGCCAGCGCCTTCTGCGTGCCGTGGACGCGCACCACCGCGGCGTCGCCACCGGGACGCTGGACGGTGTCGGCGCCGACCATGTGGTCGTACTGCTCCCAGATCCAGCGGCGTGAGGCGATGTCGGGCGAGCCCATCAGCGTCACCAGATCGGCTGCGATGTCGTTGCTGTGCGGCGCGTTCGCGAGCGGCGCGGGCTTGGGCGTCGGCACGTGCGGGCGATCGTAGAGCGGCGCTTCGTCGGCAAGGGGCCCGAGCGGGATGTCGCAGACCGTCTCGCCCTTGAACGTCAGCACCATGCGGCCGGTGTCGGTCACGCGGCCGATGACGGCGAAATCGAGCTCCCACTTCCTGAAGATCGCCTCGGCCTCGGCCTCGCGGCCGGGCTTCAGGACCATGAGCATGCGCTCCTGCGATTCCGAGAGCATCATCTCGTACGGCGTCATGCCGGTTTCGCGCTGCGGCACGTCGTCCATCGTCAGTTCGATGCCGACGCCGCCCTTCGACGCCATTTCGACCGCCGACGACGTGAGGCCGGCGGCGCCCATGTCCTGGATCGCGACGATGACGTCGGTCGCCATGAGTTCGAGGCAGGCCTCGATCAGCAGCTTCTCGGTGAAGGGATCGCCGACCTGGACGGTCGGGCGCTTGGCATCCGAATCCTCGCCGAAGTCCGCGCTCGCCATCGTCGCGCCGTGGATGCCGTCGCGGCCGGTCTTGGAGCCGACATAGACGATCGGATTGCCGATGCCCGAGGCTGCCGAATAGAAGATCTTGTCCTGATCGGCGATCCCGACGGTCATCGCGTTGACCAGGATGTTGCCGTCATAGGCCGAGTGGAAGTTCACTTCGCCGCCGACGGTCGGGACGCCGACGCAATTGCCGTAGCCGCCGATGCCGTGGACGACGCCCGAGATCAGGTGGCGCATCTTGGGGTGATCGGGCCGGCCGAAGCGCAGCGCGTTCAGATTGGCGATCGGCCGCGCGCCCATCGTGAAGACGTCGCGCAGGATGCCGCCGACGCCGGTCGCCGCGCCCTGATACGGCTCGATATAGGACGGGTGGTTGTGGCTCTCCATCTTGAAGATCGCCGCCTGGTTGTCGCCGATATCGACGACGCCGGCATTCTCACCCGGACCGCAGATGACGCGGGGGCCCTTGGTGGGCAGCTTCATCAGGTGGATCTTGCTCGACTTGTAGCTGCAATGCTCGGACCACATCACCGAGAAGATGCCGAGCTCGACGAGATTGGGCTCGCGGCCGATCGCGTGCAGGACGCGCTCATATTCTTCGGGGGACAGGCCGTGGTCGGCGACGATCTGGGGCGTGATCTCGGTCATGGGGCGGGCTTTAGCGGGGTAGGGGCCGCCCGTCACCTGTGCGCACCCCGACAAATTGCGCGCGGGGGGTATTTATCGTGGCTGTGGCGGCTCTCCAAAACCCCGTCATCCTGACGAAAGTCAGGATCCAGGGTAACTGGGTGCGGCGCTCTGGGCTCTGGATCCTGACTTTCGTCAGGATGACGGGGGGGGGGGCGATTGCCCGCACCCCCGGCCTAATCACCCGTACGGCGGCTGCGTGTAGCCCTTGGGGCTCAGCGTGAAGATCTCGCAGCCGCTCTCGGTGATGCCGATCGAATGCTCGAACTGCGCCGACAGCGAGCGGTCGCGCGTGACCGCCGTCCAGCCGTCGTCGAGCAGCTTCACGTCGGGCCGGCCGATGTTGATCATCGGTTCGATCGTGAAGATCATGCCGGGGCGCAACTCGGGGCCAGTGCCGGGCTTGCCGACATGGACGACCTCGGGGGCGTCGTGGAACAGCCGGCCGACGCCGTGGCCGCAGAAATCGCGGACCACGCCGTAGCGGTGCTTCTCGGCATGGCGCTGGATCGCGTTGGCGACGTCGCCCATGCGGTTGCCGGGCTTGGCCTGCTCGATGCCGAGCATCAGGCATTCATAGGTCACCTCGACGAGGCGGCGCGCCTTGATCGGCACGTCGCCAATCAGGTACATCCGGCTCGTGTCACCGTGCCAGCCGTCGAGAAGCGGGGTGACGTCGACATTGACGATATCGCCCGATTTCAGCGTCTTCTCGCTGGGGATGCCGTGGCAGACGACATGGTTGATCGAGATGCAGACGCTGTGCGTATAGCCACGATAGCCGAGCGTCGCGGGCACGCCGCCGCCGGCGATGATGAAGTCGTAGATCAGCCGGTCGATCTCGGCGGTAGTGACGCCGGGCACCATGTGGGGCACGATCATGTCGAGCGTCTCGGCGGCGAGCCGGCCAGCCTTCATCATGCCTTCGAACGCGGCGGGGCCGTGCAGCTTGATCGCGCCGGTACGCGCGTCGGGCTGGTCGGAGGTGACGGTTACATATTCGGTCATGCCGCGCGATATAGCGTAGCGACGGGTCTTTTGCGAGGCTATGCGGGGGCATGGCACAAGAACGCATCTGGACCGCCGCGCTGACGATCATCGGCGACGAAATCCTGTCGGGCCGCACGCAGGACAAGAACGTCGCGCAGATCGCGGCCTGGCTCAACGTGCAGGGCATCCGCCTCGCCGAAGTGCGCGTCGTCGCCGACAGGACCGAGGCGATCGTCGAGGCGGTCAATACGCTGCGCGCGCGGAACGATTACCTGTTCACGACCGGCGGGATCGGGCCGACTCACGACGACATCACGGTGGATGCGATCGCCGAGGCGCTGGGCGTCGCGGTCGAGCATCATCCGCGCGCGATGGCGGTGCTGGAGGCCTATTACGCGACTCGTGGCGGGCTGACCGAGACGCGGGCGAGGATGGCGCGCGTGCCGGTCGGCGCGGACCTGATCGACAACAAGGTGTCGGGCGCGCCGGGGATCCGGATCGGCAATATCTTCATCATGGCGGGGGTGCCGCACATCACCGCGGGGATGCTCGACGCGCTGACGGGGACGCTCGAGGGCGGGCGCCCGGTGGTGTCGAAGACGATCGGCTGCTGGGTCGCGGAGAGCGAGGTCGCCGACCTGCTGCGCGATGCCGAGAAGACGCATGAAGGCGTGGCGATCGGCAGCTATCCGTTCTTTCGCGACGGGCGGACGGGCGCGAACTTCGTCGTGCGGAGTTCGGACGAGGCGCTGGTCGATCGCTGCCTGGCGGACCTGACCCGCGATCTCGAGGCGACCGGTCGGGTCGTCACCGCGCAGGGCATCTAGCGCGGCGCGCGGATCAGGCTCCCCATTCGGGTCCTTCAGGATCGGGATAGAAGGCATCCGGATCGAAGGTCGCGGTGCGGTTGGGCGCGGGTGTTTCCGCGTAGCCCGGATCGGGCAGGGTCGGCGTGCCGCCGCCGAAGCGGATGCGGACATAGCCCATGCTCCCGGTCAGCGCCTGGAACACCGCGAGATGCTCCTCCTGCTGCATCCGCCGGCCGATCAGCAACGCGCGCTCGGCGGGGAGATACCCCATCTGCACGCCGCGGCCGCTGAAGACCGCCACGGCATTGGCATCATGCGGGTTCTTCGGCTCGCGCCGGAGCTCGACCGGTTCGCCCGGCGCGCAGAGCATCAGCTCCATCCGCCGGTTGCTCTTGCTCTTGTCCGCGTTGGGAAAGTCGATTCCGACGACGGCGAGGGTCAGTTCGTCCATGCCGTGTCCTTCGATCCCACCGCAGCGTCTGGCACTGCGATGCAGCGACGATAATGCGCTCCGCATCATGCACGCTTCGCTCTGCAAAGCCCATGCGGCGCTGCCAGCGAGCGACGGACGATAGACAAAAAAATAGCGGCCCGAAGACCGCTATTTCCTTCAACCAAGTCGTTAGACTTAGTTGCTGTCCGAGTTGTCGTCGTTGTCTGCAACGATGACGATCCCGGCTACGACTGCTGCCGCTGCCAGAACGGCAACGATGATGCCGCCGCCAGCAAGCTCGTTCTTCTTTGCCGAAGCCGAGCCGGTGCGAACCGACTTCGAAACCGACAGGTTGGCTGCTGGATTTGCTGCCATGGCCGGAGCAACTGCCATCGTGGCTGCTGCTGCGGTCAGGATGTACTTCCCAAGACGCATGTTGAACTCCCTTTGTGCTCGTCGCCACGCAATTGGCACGAAACCAGTCGCAAGGCAACCGAGGTAACGGGTACGGAACGGAAGCGTTCCGTACTGTTGCGGCAGTGCAACACGCATCTGCCTCGACGGCGTATAGCGTTTGGCAGGCATCGGAGAAGGGGCGTATCGCCGTCCCGAGATATATTCCTGCCAAAAAACTGTAGGCGATTTACCGGGTGTTAGGCCGCCGGGCCAGAATCAGGCGACCCGGTGGTCTGCACCTGCCAGACATCGCTGCCTTCCAGCCCCAGCGCGGTCAGCTTGCCAGACGCATAGGCCCCGGTATCTACACCGATCCGATGACCGCGGTGCTCGACCTCGTCCGTCATCGTATGGCCATGGACGATCGTCTTATCGAGCTTGGCGCGATGATCGAGGAACGGATCGCGGATCCAGCGGAGATCCGAAGACCGTTGCCGATCGAGCGGAACGTCGGGGCGAACCCCTGCATGGACGAACGCATAGTCGCCGATCACGATCATGTCCTCGAACGCACTCACGAACGCGCGGTGTTCGTCAGGGACGAGTTCGGCGAGACGGTGGACGAGTTCCTCGTAGTCGAGGCGCTCATATTCGGCGGCTTCCATACCATAGCTCAGGACGGTCTCACGCCCGCCGATCCGGCAGAACAGACGCAGCGCCTTGGGTTCACCGTCGAGCGCGCCCAGGAAGATCTCCTCGTGATTGCCGAGCAGAAACCGGACCGATCCTCGGGTCGCGGCCAGATCACGCAGTCGCTCGATCACTGCTGCGGAGGCCGGTCCGCGATCGACGATGTCGCCGAGAAAGATCAGCGTCGTTTCGGCGGGGCCGCGTTGCGCGTCGTCCGCATCGATCAGCGCGATCAATTCGTTGAGTAGGGCGACGCATCCATGGATGTCGCCGACGGCATAGACCCGTTGACCCTCCGGCACGACCGATGTTGCGGTCCTGGCGGCCGTACGCGACTTAAAAAGCTTGGAAATCATGATACTGACAATGTGTGGAGGCCGGTGGCGAACGGCAATAGCGGGAAAGCGGTGCGCATACGGCGTATTTCGGCCAGTCGCAATCCAATCACGGCGACGCGTTTCGGTCGCCGATTCGGGCCTCCGTTTGACGGGCGGCTAACCCGCGGTGCGCACCAGAGGCATGACGCGCGCGCCGAACAGGGCTAATGCGCGGTCATGACTTTCATCGCCCGGCTGATGCCGCTTCTCCTGCTGACCGCGGCGGCGCCTGCCAAGGACGCCGCACCCGCCCCGGCATTTTTCGAGGCGCTGCGGGCAGCGGACCTGCGGCTCGCGACGATCGCGTATCGCCTGACGACCGCCAATGCGCCGTTGTGCGACGTGCTCCAGCCACAGATTGGCATGCCGATCCATGCGCTGACCCAATATGGGCCCGCGGCACGCGCATCGGCGGCAGCGGTCTTCGGGTTCGAATCGCTGATCGGCGTTGAGGCGGTGGTAGCCGGCGCGCCGGCACAGCGTGCGGGGATCGCCGCGAACGATTCGCTGGTGGCGATCGGGGACGTCGCGTTGCCGGGCGCGCCGCCTGCGAACGCGCCCGAAAACGCCGCGAGCCGGGATAGCGCGGAGGCGGCGATCGCGGCTGCCCCGCTCCGCCAGCCGCTGCGCCTGACCGTGCTGCGCAAGGGCCAGCGGCAGTCGGTCGCGGTGACCCCGGTTACAGGCTGCCGGTCGCGGTTCGAGATCCTGCTCGGCAGCGGTCTCGATGCCAGCGCGGACGGATCGGTGGTGCAGATCGGCGAGCGGTTCTTCGAAGGCTATACCGACGCCGAGATCGCGGTCGTCGTCTCGCACGAACTCGCGCACAACATCCTGCGCCACCGCGCGCGACTCGATGCGGCGAAGATCAACCGCGGGCTGTTGGCGGAACTCGGGCGCAACGGCCGGTTGATTCGCGAGACCGAGGACCAGGCCGATCTGCTTGGTATCTATCTGCTGGCGAATGCCGGGTACGACCCGATGTCAGCGCCGAAATTCTGGCGGAACAAGGGCGGCGCGGTCGATGGCGGACTCTTCCGCAGCCGGACGCACGCCTCGTCCAAGGCGCGCGCCGACACGCTCGAGGCCGCCGCGCGATCGATCGCGGCCAACCCGGCGCGGCCGATCATCCCGGCTGTCGTGGCGACTAGGACCGTGCCGTTGCGCTGATCACCGGCCTCGGCTGGTCGGGCCAGATCCCGCGCGTGTCGAGCACCGCCTTGTCGGCGCGCTCCTCGAGCGGGATCGATTTGAAGACGTCGTGATCGACCAGCACGACCATGATCGGGCAGGTCTCGATCGCGGTATCGACGTCGACCAGCGTGGCGCCGGTCTCGGCAAGCGCGGCGGGCAGGGTCCTGGCATAGGGCTCGACGATCCGGACCCGGTCGCCGAACGCCTGCGCGACGGCCTGCGCGACCTTGAGCGCGGGGCTTTCGCGGAAATCGTCGATGTTCGCCTTGAACGCGAGGCCGAGGCACGCGACCGGCGCGCCCGGCATCGATTCGACGAGGGCCGCCACCTGCGCGATGACATGATCGGTCTTGCCGTCGTTCACCTCGCGCGCGGTCCGGATCAGCGGCGTTTGGTCGGGCGCGGCATGCACCAGGAACCACGGATCGACCGCGATGCAATGCCCGCCGACGCCGGGGCCGGGCTGCAGGATGTTCACGCGCGGATGGCGGTTGGCGAGCCGGATCACCTCCCACACATCGACGCCCATCGTGTCGGCGATCAGCGACAGTTCATTGGCGAACGCGATGTTGACGTCGCGAAACGCGTTCTCGGTCAGCTTGGTCATTTCCGCCGCGCGCGCCGTCGTCGTGACGCAGGCGCCGCGGACGAAACGCCGGTAGAAGGTGAGCGCCTTGCGCGCGCATCGCGGCGTGATCCCGCCGATGACCCGGTCATTGTCGATCAGTTCGACCAGGATCCGGCCGGGCAGGACTCGTTCGGGGCAATAGGCGATCGCGATGTCCGCCTGCTCGCCCGCACGGCCGGGGACCCTGATGTCGGGGCGCAGCTTTGCCAGCAGATCGCGGACCTGCTCGGTCGTGCCGACCGGCGAGGTCGATTCGAGGATGATCGTATCGCCGGGCTTCAGCACGGGGGCGATCGTCGTCGCGGCGTTCAGGACATAGCCGATGTCGGGCGCATGATCGTCGTCGAACGGCGTGGGCACCGCGATGACGAACACGTCCGCGGGCTCAATCGTCATCGACGCGCGCAACGTACCCCGCGCGACGACGCCCGAGACGAGCCCGTCGAGATCGACCTCCTCGATATGCACGCGCCCCGAATTGATCGTCTCCACCACCGACTCGGTCACGTCGACGCCGAGCACGCGCGCGCCGGTGCGCGCGATCACCGCGGCGGTCGGCAGGCCGATATAGCCGAGGCCCATGACGACGACGGTGAGTTCAGTCTCGGTCAGCATGTACGGCATTTCCTGTGGAATTCATGGAGGCGGCTTCCGGGCTGATCCCGGGAGCCAGAAAGTCGGTGACGATGGCGGCAATGCGCGCCGCCGCATTGCCGTCGCCAAACGGGTTGTGCGCGCGCGCCATAGCCGAATAGACCGCCTCGTCATCGAGCAGCGCGAAGATTTCGGCAACGATTCGGTCCTCGTCGGTGCCGATCAGGCGCGCGGTGCCTGCCGCGACGCCTTCGGGCCGCTCGGTCGTCTCGCGCATCACCAGCACCGGTTTGCCGAGTGCGGGCGCCTCCTCCTGGACGCCGCCCGAATCGGTCAGCACGATATCGGCCATGCCGAGCGCGCGGACGAAATGCGGGTAATCGAGCGGTGCGATCCGGGCGACGTTGCCGCGATCGCCGAGGATCGCGTCCATGACCGAGACGACGTTGGGATTGGGGTGGACGGGGAACACCACCGCGACGTCGTCACGCGCGGCGATGCGGCCGATCGCGCGCGCGATCGCCGCCATCCCGTCGCCGAAATTCTCGCGTCGGTGCGTGGTGACCAGCACGATGCGCTTGCCGGCGAAGCGCGCGGCGATCGAGTCGAGCCCTGCGGCTAGTGCCGGATCTTCGGCAACCTTGGCGCTGGTCCAGTGCAGCGCGTCGATCACGGTGTTGCCGGTCACGTGGATCGTGTCGGCAGCGATCGTCTCGCGACGCAGCGCCTCTGCCGACGTCTCGGTCGGCGCGAGGTGCAGCGCGGCGATCGGCGCGACGATCCGGCGGTTCACCTCTTCGGGCCAGGGATGATAGATATCGCCCGATCGCAGGCCCGCCTCGACATGCGCGACCGGGACCTTGCGGTAATAAGCGGCGAGCGCGCCGGTCATCGCGGTCGCGGTATCGCCCTGGACGATGACCAGATCGGGCCTTTCGGCATCCATCACGTCGCCCAGGCCGGTCAGCAGCCGCGCGGTCAGCCGGTCGAGCGTCTGCCCCGGCTCCATCAGATCGAGATCGATGTCGGGCGCAAGATCGGCGATCGCCAGCACCTGATCGAGCAGCCCGCGATGCTGCGCGGTGACGCAGGTGCGCACGGTCAGACCGGGAACCCCGGCCAGCGCGCGGATGACGGGGAAGAGTTTGATCGCTTCGGGACGCGTGCCGAATATGATGAGGATCTTGGACATGGAACCTCTGTAGCCCAACGCGTTTAATGACGCGCTAACCGGCTGCGACGTTTCGTCGATCGGGCGGCCCGATTTGCACGGACCCGTAACGACCGGTAAATACGGCATCGAAATTGACGACCTTACGACAACATTTGGAGTTCGAATGACCATCAAGCCACTGCGCAAAGCCGTGTTCCCGGTCGCTGGACTCGGCACTCGCTTCCTCCCCGCCACCAAGGCGATGCCGAAGGAGATGCTGACCGTCGTCGACAAGCCCCTGATCCAATATGCCGTCGAGGAAGCGCTCGAGGCGGGCATCGAACAGATCATCTTCGTGACCGGGCGCGGCAAGGGCGCGCTCGAGGATCATTTCGATATTTCCTACGAGCTCGAGGATACGATGCGCGCGCGCGGCAAGTCGCTCGACGCGATCAGCCAGATCCGGATGAAGCCGGGCTCGCCGGTCTATGTCCGCCAGCAGGAACCGCTGGGCCTTGGCCATGCGGTATGGTGCGCGCGCGAGATCGTCGGCGACGAGCCTTTCGCGGTGCTGCTGCCCGACGAACTGATGGTCGGCCAGCCCGGCTTCATGAAGCAGATGGTCGAGGCGTATAACAAGGTCGGCGGGAACGTCATCGGTGCGCTCGAGGTCGCGGATTCGGAGACGGACAAATACGGCATCATATCGCCGGGCGCGATCGACGGGCGCCTGACCGAGGTCACCGCGCTGATCGAAAAGCCCGCGCGTGGCACCGCGCCGTCGAACCTGATGATCCCGGGGCGCTACATCCTGCAGCCCGAGGTGATGCGGATCCTGGAAACGCAGGAAAAGGGCGCGGGCGGCGAGATCCAGCTGACCGACGCGATGGCGCAGCTGATCGGCAACCAGCCGTTCCACGGCTTCACCTTTGATGGCCAGCGTTATGATTGCGGTGACAAGGCCGGCTATATCCAGGCGAACCTGGCGATCGCCCTGTCGCGCGCCGATATCGGTCCGGGCGTCCGCGCCTTTGCCGAGCGAGCTCTGGCGAACTGATCTGATCCTCCCCCACGGGGGTGAAGGTAAAACGCGGAAAGGGGGCACTCGTGTTTCGAGTTCTCCCTTTCCGTCGTCTTTTCTTGGGCTAGGCAAGCGTGCTCGGCTATCGACGCGCGGGGCGAGACCCCCAAGGGGCTGCCCCGCCGCGCGACGCGTCATTTCTGTGCGATCGTGGCGACCGGCGCGACCGTCGCGACCGTCGCGACTGTCGCGATCGGAATGCTCGGGTCGGCGATCCGTGGCTTCGGCATGTCGAGCCCGGCAGCGCTCCACTGCGCCGAGGTCTTGCACGTCTGGTGCTGGAGGTGACTGCCGGTGACGGCAGGATCGATCATGCAGTATTTCTGCATCTTCGCATTGTATTTGAGCTTCGTCGTCGGTTGCGATGCGCCGGCGGCGAGGACCGGCGTGGCGGATACGAGCAGCGAGGCGGCGATGAGGCTGTTCAGGAAGAGCGAGCGCATGATGGCGTCCTTCGGATCGTTGGTGTCGCAACCCGATCGGGCTGCATGACGAGCAATGCACCGAGTGTGCCAGTTTAGTAATACAGCGATACACCGGCGCAACGCGTTCAGATTACGGGAAAATTTCCCGAAGCTTGGCCGGGGCAAGCGAACGCGCGTCCCGTACGTCCCGCCATCATCTGGCGTGACGTACGGGACATTGGCATTTTTAGCGCTCGAGCAGTCGCGGCATCAGTTCGACGAAATTGCAGGGGCGGTGGCGGCTGTCGAGCTGGTCGCGCAGGATGCCGTCCCACCCGTCCTTCACCGCACCGGTCGAGCCGGGGAGCGCGAAGATATAGGTGCCGTGCGACACACAGGCGCAGGCGCGCGACTGGACGGTCGAGGTGCCGATCGTCTGGTAGCTCAGCATGCGGAAGAGTTCGCCGAAGCCGGGGATCATCTTCTCGGCGACCTGCTCGATCGCCTCGGGGGTCACGTCGCGACCCGTCACGCCGGTGCCGCCGGTGGTGATGATGCAGTCGACCGCGGGATCGCCGATCCAGGCATGGAGCCGCGAGACGATCGTCTCGACATCGTCCTTCTCGATCCGGCGGTCGGCGAGGATGTGCCCCGCCTCGGTCAGCCGCGCGACCAGCGTATCGCCCGAGCGATCCTCGGCAAGCCCGCGAGTGTCCGACACCGTCAGCACGGCGATCCGTACAGGCAGGAACGTCCTGCTTTCATCGATCGGCATGGCGATCAGTCCGCGCGCGTGAGGGTGGCGGACTGCGGGCTGACGCTGGCGTTGACCGCGACCGTCGTGTGCACGGGCGACGCGCTGGCGCTCGCACGCGCGTTCGGCGTCGCGTTCATCCGGACCGCGGTCGCACCCGGCAGGCCGGGGAAGCGCGGCCACATGCCCTGCGCGAGCGCGTTGCGGCTGGTCGATGCCTTCTTGCCGCCCTGCGCCTCGTACATCCAGTAGTTGCGCAGCACGGTGGTGACGTAGCCGCGCGTCTCCCAATAGGGGATGCTTTCGATATATAGCAGCGGATCGCCATTATCGTGGACGATCGCGTTCCAGTCGCCGACCGGGCGTGGACCCGCATTATACGCCGCGATCACCTTGGGCAGCAGGCCGCCGGTGACGCCCGCCATGTCGCGCAGCCGTTCGAGGTGGCGCTGGCCGATATCCATGTTGGTCGACGGCTTGGTCAGCGCCTTCATGTCGATCGCGGTGCCGCGTTCGCGCGCGAAGTCGGTCGCGGCGGCGGGCATGATCTGCATGAGGCCATAGGCACCCGCCGGGCTCTTCACGGTGTTGCGGAACCGCGATTCCTCGAGCGTGTGCGCATAGACCAGCGCCTTGTCGATGTGCCAGCCGCTGTCCGGCGTCCAGTTCGGCGTCGGATAGCGCGCCTCGGCGGTCGAGGTAACGCCCTGAGGGCAGTTATGCGCGAGCCACACGGTCGTCGCCGGCAGGCTCAGTGCCTCGGCGACCCGGACCAGGTTGCCGAATTCGCGCGGGTCGCCGATCTTGGCCTGCTGGCGGATGACGGTATCGGCGAGGTCGGTCTCGCCGACCTCGACCAGGGCTGCCGCGACGCGGACGTTGGGACGCTTGCCGACGACCTTCCAGTCGCTTGCGACCAGCCCGCCGACCGCGGTGCCCTTGTCCTTCATCGCGAGCTGCTGGCGCGCGAGCTGGCCGTAGAAGCTCTCGCCGAACTGCGCCGCGGCCTTCAGGCGACCCTCGATCTTGTCGGGGCGCGAGCACACCATGTCCGCGCGCGACGCCCAGTAGAGTGCGGCGGCGCGCAGGTCGACGTCGCCGGCGCGTGCGGCGACGCCCTCGAACCCGGCCTCGGCATTCGCACAGTCATTCTGGCGCCATGCGGACAGCGCGCCGACCCAGCGACCCTGCACCGCCCAGTCGCCGACTCCGTCCTGCGCCTTGGCGGCCATGACGCGCGCGTTCGCATCGTCGCCCTGGAGGAAATAGATCCACGCGATCTTCTGCTGCCACTCGGTCAGCGCCTCGGGGGTCAGCCCCGGCGTGCTCTCGAGCAGCGACTGCGCCTCGCGGCCCATGTCCGCCTTGACGTAAGGCTGCATCTTGAGCGCGAGATCGGCGGCGATCAGGTCGCCCTGCAGGCTCTTGGCGCGGACTCGACGCGGTGCGCCGTCCTGCCAGATCAGGCGCTGTGCGGCGGGCAGGGGGGGCAGGTCGACCGCGCCGCGAGTCATCGCCAGGCGAGAGATCTGCGCGGCCTCGGGCAGTTCGGGCGCTTCGTTGAGCAGCGCGACCAGCGGCTCCATTTCGACGCGGGGCGAGCCCTTGGCCGTGTACATCTCGGCGCGCGCGATCGCGTGCAGCGGGCCGGGCTTCATCGTGTCGAGCCCGATCTGCGCATCGGTCCACTTGCCGTCGCGGATCGCGGCGAAGACGGTCTTGTACGCCTCGCGCTGTCCGGCATCGAGCTGGTCCGGAATCTGTTCCAGCGTCGGCGCGCCGACCAGCTGCGGCGAGCCGAGTCGGGAATCGCCCGAGGGCTCGCCTGCCAGCGTCGTAGCGAAGGCCGGGAGGGGAAGGGCGCTCAGCCCCAGCACGAGCGCTGCCCGCGAGATAGACCGGGTCCGGATCATCGTACGCCCTTTTGCGATATCTGTTCGCCCATCAGCATCTGCAAATCCTTCCAGGCCTCAGCCTTGGCCGCGGGCTTCTCGATCAGAAACCGCGGATGATAGCTCGCGACCACCGTCGTGATATCCGACGCGTCACCAGTCCCCGTTTGTGCGGTCTTATGGTTAAACCGGTGTAAACGCCCGCGCGCCGCCTGTAATTCCGTCCCGAGGATCGCACGGCTCGCCGCATTGCCGAGCAGCAGTAACTGCCGCGGTGCGACCAAGCCGATGTGATGTTTGGCGATTTCGGCGAGCCGATCCTCGACCTCACTCTGGATCCGCCCCGCCGTCGGCCGCTTCGCACACACCGCCGCAACGTGCACGGCGTCGCGCGCAAGGCCGATCGCCGCGAGCATCCGGTCGAGCAATCGACCCGAGCCGCCGCTCAGCAACGCACCGGCATCGCCGTCATCCCGGTCGGGACAATCGACAAGCACCATGACCGTAGCGTCAGCCGGCCCACTCGCGGCCAGCGAAATGCCGCTCCAGCTCGCCTCGGGAACCTCTGCCCCGCCCCGCCAGTTGAGGAAGTCAGCCAGCACAAGCGGCATTGCGGATGGTAATACGGCCGGCGCAACAGGTGCCGCGGGTGCGACGACAAGCGGCTCCGGCGCCGCGAACCAGTCGCGGGGGACATCGTCGACCAACGTGTCGACGCCAGCCTCGTGCCACCATTCGAGCGCGCTCGCCGCGGCATTTCGCCAGTCGATGGTTTGGTCCGCCCCCACAGGGTAACCTATGCTGCACGGTTGACGTGGCGGTCAACTCGCGCAATCGCCATATTGGACAAGACGGTGCCAGCCCGAGCCCGAACGAGGGGGCGGTCCGTAAAGCTGGGCAAAGAGGGGATATCCCCGGGAGACGATGATGACGACACGTGAATCGATGCCCTATGATGTGGTGATCGTCGGCGCAGGCCCGGCCGGTCTTTCGGCAGCGATCCGTCTCAAACAAATGGCGGCGGAGAAGGACGCTGAGATCAGTGTCTGTGTGCTCGAAAAGGGCTCGGAGGTCGGCGCGCACATCCTGTCGGGCGCGGTCATCGACCCCAAAAGCCTCGACGAATTGCTGCCCAACTGGCGCGAGGATGGCTGCCCGCTCGCCGAGGTGCCGGTGACCGAGAACCATCACTGGATCCTCAGCAAGACGAAGAAGAGCGAAATGCCGCACTTCGTTACGCCGTCGTTCATGCACAACAAGGGCACCTATACCGGCAGCCTCGGCAATCTGTGCCGCTGGCTTGCGGGCAAGGCGGAGGAACTCGGCGTTGAGATCTTCCCCGGCTTTGCCGCCGCCGAAATCCTGTTCAACGACGATGGCTCGGTCAAGGGCGTCGCGACCGGCGACATGGGCGTCGCGCGCGACGGTACGCACAAGGGCGATTATACCCCCGGCCTCGAACTCCACGCCAAATACACTTTCTTCTCCGAAGGCTGCCGCGGTCACCTGACCAAGCAGTTGATCGGCAAGTTCGATCTCGCCAAGGACAGCGATCCGCAGGTGTATGGCCTCGGTATCAAGGAGCTGTGGGACATCGATCCCGCGCTCCATTCGCCCGGCCGCGTCATCCACACGCAGGGCTGGCCGCTGACCGAGACAGACGGCTCGAACGGCGGCGGCTGGATCTATCACCAGGCGAACGGGCAGGTGTCGATCGGGTTCGTGACGTGGCTCAACTACACCAACCCGCATCTTTCGCCGTTCCACGAGATGCAGCGCTGGAAGACGCATCCCGAGATCGCCGCGCTGCTCAAGGGCGCCAAGCGCGTGAGCTACGGCGCGCGCGCGATCAGCGACGGCGGGCTGCAGTCGATCCCCAAGCTCGTGATGCCCGGCGCCGCGCTGATCGGCGACAGCGCGGGCTTCCTCAACGTGCCGCGGATCAAGGGCACGCACACCGCGATGAAGTCGGGCATGATGGCCGCCGAGGCCGCGGTCGAGGCGATCGTCTCGCAGCGCGGCCATGACGAACTCGCCGCCTATCCCGAAGCGTTCGAGACGTCGTGGGTCAAGAAGGAGCTGTCGGTCGTCCGCAACGTCGTGCCGCTGGTCAAGAAGTTCGGCGACCTGGTCGGGTCGGGGCTTGCCGGCGTGACGATGTGGCTCGAGCATCTCGGGATCAAGGTGCCCTTCACGATGCACCATCATCCCGATCACGAAAGCCTGTGGCGCAAGGATCTGGTCAAGCCGATCGACTATCCCAAGGCCGACGGCGTCCTCACCTTCGATCGCCTGTCGTCGGTGTTCATCTCGAACACCAACCACGAGGAGGACCAGCCGGTCCACCTGACGCTCAAGGATCCGGCGGTACCGATTACCTACAACCTGCCGATGTACGACGAACCCGCGCAACGCTATTGCCCGGCCGGCGTTTACGAGGTCGTCGGCGTCGAAGAGGGCGATCCGAAATTCGTCATCAACGCGCAGAACTGCGTCCACTGCAAGACCTGCGACATCAAGGACCCGACCCAGAACATCAACTGGGTCGTACCCGAGGGCGGCGGAGGCCCCAATTATCCCAACATGTAAGACCCTGCGTCTGCCTCTCCTCCTCCTGCTCGGTCTCGCCGTGGCGGCACCCGCCGCGGCCGAGACGGGGGATCTCTCCGCCTATCTGAAAGCGCGCGCTGCCGATGCCGCGGGCCGGCCCGATCTCGCCGCCGCCAGCTATGCCAGGGTGCTGGCGGCATCGCCCGACGATCCCGTCGTCGCGATCCGCGCGTACCGCGAGGCGCTCGAGGCAGGCGACATGCCGCTCGCCTCCCGCGCCGCCACCGTCCTCAACAGGGCGGGCGTAGCCCCTGCGGATGCCGCGCTCCTGCCTCTGGCAGACGCCGCGCGGGCGGGGGACGCCAAGGCCGCCAACGCCGCGATCGCGACGCTCGCCACCGGGCCGCTCGTCGTTCTCGCGCCCTCGCTCTACGCCTGGGTCGCGCATGCCGAGGGGCGCGATCCGGAACCGTCGCTCGCCACCGCCGCCAAGGACCCCGTCGCCAACCGCTTCGCCACCGAAGCACGCACGCTGATCGCCGCCGCACCGCGCCGCCAGCCGCTCGCGATCGGCGTCTCGCGGCTGCTCGCCCGGCTCGCTAGCGATCTTGCGGCGGGCGAGCCCTCGCCCCTGTCGATCGCGCTGACGCAGGCGGCGTTGCGCGCGGCCCCCCGCTACGACAGCGCGAGAATCCTGCTCGCCGACGCGCTCGCCCGTAACAGGATCGTCGATCGCGCGCTCGCCGTCCTCGACGAGGTCGATCCGAAGGGGCCGTCCGCCACCGCCGCCGCCGCCGAGCGGGTCGAGATCCTCGCCAATGCCGACCGCGACGGCGAGGCGCTGGCCGCTGCGAAGAACCGGGTCGACCAGGCGGACGCCGAACCCGCCGACTGGCAACGCTATGCCGACCTGCTGCTGACCACCGGCAACCCTGCCGAAGCCGCGACCTGGTATCGCCGTATCATCTCGGCCGACGGGGCGAATGGCGGCAGCTGGGGCTCATGGCTGCAATATGGCGGTGCGCTCGACCAGGCGGGGCGCTGGCCCGAGGCGCGCGACGCTCTCGAAAAGGCGGTCGCGCGGGGTCCCGCACAACCGCTTGCGCTCAATTATCTCGGCTTCGCGCAGGTCGAGCATGGCGACGACATCCCAGCCTCCATCCGGCTGCTGGAGCGCGCCAGCCGGCTCGATCCGGCCAACGCGTCGATCATCGATTCGCTGGGCTGGGCCTATCATCTTTCCGGAGACACCACGCGCGCGCTCCCGCTTCTCGAACGCGCGGGGCAGGGCGATCCCGCCAATGCCGAGATCAGCGATCACCTCGGCGATGCCTATTGGACGATCGGTCGCCAATATGAGGCGCGCTACGCCTGGCGCGCCGCGCTGCTGACTGCCGAACCGAGCGACACCGCCCGCCTGACCGCCAAGATCGCCAACGGCCTCCCGCCAAAAGCTCGTCGCTGATTCGTTTTCCCACGGGGGGGAGCGGGCTCACACGGCTTCTGTGGGGAGGGCGATGCAGACGGCGGCAATGAGCGTAACGCAGCGCGCACCTGGCCCGCACAGGGCGAAGCGTGCGCAACGCCCCCTCCGTCATCCTGACGAAAGTCAGGATCCAGAGTAACGACCGATCCCCTGCCTGGCTCTGGATCCTGACTTTCGTCAGGATGACGGATGTTGGAGGCTACGTCGCAGACCGTTGCCAGCCTATCTCCGTCCGCTAAGCCGGAGCCCAACCCGTCAAACTCGAGACCCACGATGCCCGCCACGACCGAACCCGCCCCGGCAAAGATCAACCTGGCGCTCCACGTCCGCCGCCGCCGCCCCGACGGCTATCACGACCTCGAAACGCTGTTCGCCTTCGCCACCGACGGCGACATCGTTACGGTCGAAGCGGCCGACGCCAACAGCTTCACCATCACCGGCCCCTTCGCAGATGCACTGCTCCCCGCCCCAGAACACACCACCAGCCCGGACTCCGCCGGGGTGGCGGCATGGAGTGGCAACCTCGTCACCGCCGCCGCCGACGCCTTCACCGCCGCATTCGCCCCGAACGCCCGTCACGCGATAACCCTCGAAAAGCATCTCCCGATCGCCTCGGGCATCGGCGGAGGCTCGGCTGATGCCGCCGCCACGCTGCGCGCGCTCGCCCGCCTTCACGGTATCGCCGCGACCGAGCCCCGCCTCAACGCGATCGCCGCCCAACTCGGCGCGGACGTCCCCGCGTGCCTTGCCAACCGCACCACGCTTGGCACCGGCAAGGGCGACACGCTCACAAACCTCGAAGGCCTGTCCGGCACGCCGCTCCTCCTCGTAAACCCCGGCGTCGCGGTCGCCACCGCCGCCGTCTTCAAGACCTGGGACGGCCAGGATCGCGGCCCCATCCCCGAAGGCGACCTTCTCACGCGCGCAACCGCCGGTCGCAACGATCTGGAGCCCCCCGCCCTGGCATTGGCCCCCGTCATCGCCGAGGTCCGCACGCTGCTCGACGCGGCGCACGACGTGCTGCTATCCAGAATGTGCGGTTCCGGCGCCACCTGCTTCGCCCTCTTCGGGACCGCCGAAGCCCGAGATGTCGCCGCCGCCGCCGCGCACGCCCGCGGCTGGTGGACGCTCGCAACGACACTCGCCTGAACGACTGTCCGTCATCCTGACGAAAGTCACGACCCGGAACCAGAAACGAATGCGCCGGCCCTACCAAGCGCGCGCCTGAACGACCCGACCCATTCTCGACCAGACTCTGCCTTTTTCGCCCAAACTCGATGTTCCGCACTTGTTCCATGAGAACAAAGGGAATACATGGCGTTTGACGCGTTGAATGGCACGCGCGCTTGCTTTAGCGATGGAGCTTATCAATGGCCGCTAATCTGAAAGTGATCGACACCGGCATGGCAACCGCAACCAACGACCGGCAAAAGGCGCTGGACGCCGCGCTCGCGCAGATCGACCGCGCGTTCGGCAAGGGCTCGGCGATGCGCCTGGGCTCCAAGGAAACGATGCAGGTCGAGGTCATCTCGACCGGCTCGCTCGGGCTCGACATCGCGCTCGGCGTCGGCGGCCTGCCGCGCGGCCGCGTGATCGAGATTTACGGCCCGGAGAGCTCGGGAAAGACCACGCTCGCGCTCCACGTGATCGCCGAAGCGCAGAAGGGCGGCGGCACCGCGGCGTTCGTCGATGCCGAGCATGCGCTCGACCCGGTCTACGCCAGAAAGCTTGGCGTCAACATCGACGAGCTGATCGTGTCGCAGCCCGACACCGGCGAGCAGGCGCTCGAGATCGTCGACACGCTGGTCCGCTCGAACGCGATCGACGTGCTCGTGGTCGACTCGGTCGCGGCGCTCGTGCCGCGCGCGGAAATCGAGGGCGAGATGGGCGACAGCCATGTCGGCCTCCAGGCGCGCCTGATGTCGCAGTCGCTGCGCAAGCTCACCGGCTCGATCAGCCGCTCGCGCTGCATGGTCATCTTCATCAACCAGCTCCGCATGAAGATCGGCGTGATGTACGGCAATCCGGAGACGACGACGGGCGGCAACGCGCTGAAGTTCTACGCCTCGGTCCGTCTCGACATCCGCCGCATCGGCGCGGTCAAGGCCGGCGAAGAGGTGACGGGCAACCAGACGCGCGTGAAGGTCGTCAAGAACAAGGTCGCGCCGCCGTTCAAGCAGGTCGAGTTCGACATCATGTACGGGCAGGGCGTCTCGAAGCTCGGCGAGATCCTCGATCTCGGCGTGAAGGCTGGGCTCGTCGAGAAGTCGGGTGCCTGGTTCAGCTACGACAGCGTCCGTCTCGGCCAGGGTCGCGAGAATTCGAAGACCTTCCTCAAGGACAACCCCGAAACCGCCGATCGCCTCGAAAAGCAGATCCGCGCGCGCACCGACAAGGTCGCCGAGGAAATGATGGTAGGCCCCGGCGCCGAAGACGACGCATAACCCGAACGCTCCCCCGTCAAGCTAGAGCCGGACTGCTTGACCCTCTCCCCTCGGGGAGAGGGAGGGGCCCATTGCCCTTGCAATGGGAGGGTGAGGGCACGCGAGGAAACGCGTCGCCCCCAAGCCCACACCACCCCGGCGACCGCCGCGGCCAGTTGGGAAGGCCGCTCATGTCGATTGCCACGACGACGCAAGCCCGCACCACCCCGGCGAAGGCCGGGGCCCAGTTGGGAAGGGCTCACAAACCGAGCGCCCGGACAACCCAAAGCCATACCATCCCGGCGAACGCCGGAGCCAGTTGGGAAGGCCGCTCATGTCGAGTGCCACGACAACCCAAACCCACGCCACCCCGGCGAAGGCCGGGGCACAATTGGGATGTCTTCTCAATTCAGGTGCTACGACGCGCCCGCCCCAATGGTCTCCCGCGAAGGCGGCAGCCCAGGCTGGATCCCCGCCTTCGCGGGGAATACGGATACGCAATCTACCGCCGCCGCGAAAAATCCCTCGATGCAGACCCCGCGCGAGCGTCTATACTTCCTATACTTCACTCCCCCGAACGCCCCCGAACCCCAAGCATGAAGCGCCCCGCTGATGACCACAGGCTTTGACTGGACCGGCAGGATTGGCGACGTCTGGGCCGAGGAATGGCGCCGCACCGACCGCAGCTTCGCGAACCTCACGCCGCACCTGAACGCCGCGATCCTCGCCGCCGCGTCTCCGCAAACCGCCAAGGTCATCGACATCGGCTGCGGCGCGGGCGCGACCACGCTGACCACCGCGCAGGCGCTCCCGAACGCGAACGTCACTGGTATCGATCTCTCCCCCACGCTGATCGAGACCGCCCGGCAGCGCGCGGCGGACCACGCCAACGCGCAGTTCGAATGCGCCGACATCACCGCCGCCGCCGCGCAGCACGCCCCGGTCGATCTTTACGTCTCGCGCCACGGCGTCATGTTCTTCACCGACCCCGTTGCCGCCTTCGCCACGCTTGCCGCCGCCGCCGCGCGGAACGCGACGGTCGTCTTCTCCTGTTTCGCCGAACGCGCCGCCAATCGCTGGGCCACCGAAACCATCGCCGCCACCGGCGGCGACGCGGACGCACCAGCGACGACCGCACCCGGCCCGTTCGCGTTCGCCGACCCCGGCCATGTCGCCGCCATCCTCGCCGACGCCGGCTGGCACCCGGCACCGCCCAGCCGCATCGACTTCGCCTATCGCGCCGGCGGCGGACCCGACCCCGTCACCGACGCGGTCGACTATTTCCGCCGCATCGGCCCCGCCGCCTCGGCGATCCGCAACGCCGCGCCCGCGGAACGCGCGCGCCACATCGCGCGTCTCACCCAGGTCTGCGACCGTCACCGCGTCGGCGACACGGTGGAATTTCCCGCCGTCGCCTGGATCTGGACGGCGCGCACCGCGGCCCGATAAGCGTGTCGGCGGGATAGAAGAGCAGGGGAGCCAGCATGATCATCGTCCACCACCTCGAAAACTCGCGATCGCAGCGGATCCTGTGGATGCTCGAGGAACTCGGCCTCCCCTACGAAATCAAGCGCTACGAGCGGAACCCCGAGACCATGCTCGCCCCGCCCGAACTCAAGAAGGTGCACCCGCTCGGCAAGTCGCCGGTGATCGAGGATGAGGATCAGATCATCGCCGAGACCGGCGCGATCGTCGAATATCTCGTCGACAAGGCGGACGGCAAACTCGGTGCACCCGCCAACCGCGGCGATGCGCTGCGCTACCGCTTCTGGCTGCATTACGCCGAAGGCTCGATGATGCCGCCGCTGCTGCTGAAGCTCGTCCTCGCGCGCATCCCGATCATGGGCAAGGTCGCGGTCAAGAAGATCCAGCCGATGATCGATGTCCATCTCGACTATGTCGAATCGGAACTCTCGCAGCGCCCCTGGTTCGCCGGCGACCAGATGACCGCCGCCGACATCATGATGAGCTTCCCGCTCGAGGCTGCGCGCAGCCGAGGCGGTCTGAACGAATCCCGCCCCGCAACGATCGCGTGGCTCGCCAAGGTGCACGCCCGGCCTGCCTATCAGGCCGGGCTCAAAAAGGGCGGCCCCTACGCCTACGCGTGAGCAGTTGAGTCACGCCGCCGCCGCCTTTCCGTCATCCTGGGCTCGACCCAGGATCCAGAGCCACGAGCGCGCCGATGGTTGCTCTGGATCCCAGCCTTCGCTGGGATGACGGAGTGAATACGAGGTCGTCGCCTCAACCCTGACCCGGCCCGATCTTGTCGAAGCTGTCGACATTCGTCTTCGGCCCATGCCCCGACGGTGCATGCGGAAAGTCCCGGTCCGCCGGCTCGCGCTCGTCGAGCCCGCCCTCCCACTTCGCGACCACCGTCGCCGCGACCGCATTGCCGATCACGTTGGTCGCCGAGCGTCCCATGTCGAGGAAATGGTCGACCGCCAGGATCAGCAGGATGCCCGCCTCAGGGATCTTGAACATCGACAGCGTGCCCGCGATCACCACCAGCGACGCACGCGGCACGCCCGCAATCCCCTTCGACGTCACCATCAGCACCAGCAGCATCGCGATCTGCTGCCCGATCGGCATGTGGATGCCGTAGGCCTGCGCGATGAACAGCGACGCGAACGTCATGTACATCATCGACCCGTCGAGGTTGAACGAATAGCCGAGCGGCAGCACGAAGCTGGCGATCCGCGGCGGCACGCCGAACCGGTCGAGCGCCTCCAGCGTCCGCGGATACGCCGCCTCGGACGACGCCGCCGAGAAGGCGAGGATCAGCGGATCGCGGATATAGCGCACCAGCAGCCGCGTCCGCGGGCCGATCAGCACGAACGCGATCCCGATCAGCAGCGCCCACAGCAGCGCGAGCCCCAGATAGAAGCACAGCATGAAATAGCCGAGATCGCCGAGAATGCTCGGGCCGCGCTCGGCAAGCGTCGCGGTCACCGCGGCGAACACTGCGAACGGCGCGAACCGCATCACGTAATTGGTGATCTGGAGCATGACGGCAACCAGCGCCTCGATCGCCTTGACCAGCGGCGCGGCCTTCTCGCCGACCGCGGTGATCGCCACGCCGACGAAGACCGAGAAGACGACGATCTGGAGAATCTCGTTGCTCGCCATCGCCGCGATCATCGAATCGGGGACGATGTGCGAGATGAATTTGGCGAGGTCGAACGCCGCGGGATCGACCCCGCTAGACGCGGTCGCGGGCGGGATCGCCAATTCGAGGCCGACGCCCGGCTGCAACACGTTGACCAGGATCATGCCCAGCGTCAGCGACAACAGCGACGCGCAGATGAACCAGCCGAGGCTGCGCAAGCCCACCCGGCCCAGCGCGCCCGTGTCGCCCATATGCGCGATGCCGACGACCAGCGTCGAGAAGACCAGCGGCGCGATGATCATCTTGATCAGCCGCAGGAACAGCGACGTCACGATCGAGAAATAGCCCGCAATGTCCTTCAGCCGCGCGGCGGACGCGGCGGTACCGTCGTCGATCGACGCGTTGAGGATCCAGCCGACGACCAGACCCGCGACCAGCCCCAGCAAGATGTAATAGGTTAGCCGCTTGGCCATTAATCGCTCCCGAAATACGTGCGTAAGGGAAGGGGATTGCGGCGCTCGGGTCAAGCACCCTATCGTCCGGCGATGTCGATGCCCACCTTTACGCCCGCCTTTAAACCCTCACGCCGCACGCTGCTCGGCCTCGCCGCCGCGGCGCCTTTGCTGTCCGTTAGCACCCTCCTGCGCGCCGCCGAACCAGACCTGTCCGCGCTGTCCGATATCACCGGCGGGGCAAAACCGATTGACGCCGCCGAGCGCGCCGCGCGGCTCGTCCGCGCGCAGTCGCTGATGAAGGCGGCGGGGATCGGCGCGGCGCTGATCGAGCCCGGATCGTCGATGATCTACTTCACCGGCGTCCGCTGGCACACCAGCGAGCGGCTGACGCTGGCGGTGATTCCGGTCGAGGGGACACCGTGCATCGTCACGCCTTTCTTCGAGGAGCCCTCGGTGCGCGAGACGCTCGCCGTCCCCGCCGACGTCCGCGTGTGGCAGGAGGACGAGGATCCGCTGCGCGTCGTGGCCGGGTTCCTGCGCGATCGCAAACTCGCCGCGCGGCCGATCGGGCTGGAGGCGGACGTCCGCTATTTCGCCTATGCGGGCCTCGCGCGCGTGCTGCCCGATGCGAAGATCGTGTCGGCCGATCCGGTCGTTCGCGCCAGCCGGATGATCAAGACCCCCGCCGAGATCGCGCTGATGCAGACGGCGACCGACGTCACGCTCGCCGCCTATCGCTGGACCAAGGCGCGCGTCGAGACCGGCATGACCGGCCCGCAGATCGGCGCGCTGATGACCGCCGCGACGAAGGCGCTGGGAGGCGCGCCCGAATTCTCGATGGCGCTGGTCGGCGAGGCGTCGGCCTATCCGCATGGCAGCCGCGAGATCCACCGCGTCGCCGACGGGCAAGTCGTGCTGATGGACTGCGGCTGCACCGTGCAGGGCTATCAGTCCGACGTCTCGCGGACCTGGGTCTACGGCTCAGCGACCGCCGACCAGCGCAAGACCTGGGATCAGGTCGCGCGTGGCCAGCAGGTCGCCTTCGCCGCCGCGAAGATCGGCGCGACCGCGGGGAGTGTCGACGATGCGGTCCGGCGCTATTACGAAACGCTCGGCTATGGTCCGGGCTACACGCTCCCCGGCCTGTCGCATCGGACGGGGCACGGGATCGGCATGGACGGCCACGAACCCGTCAACTTCGTCCGCGGCGAGATGACGCGGCTGGCGGCGGGGATGTGCTTCTCTGACGAACCGGGGCTTTATACGCCGGGCAGATACGGCGTCCGGATCGAGGACTGCTTCCACATGACCGACGTCGGGCCGACATGGTTCAGCCAACCGCCGAGGTCGATCGACGCACCGCTAGGGTAGGCATGCCGCCGCCCGACGCGACCACCCCGGCGAAGGCCGGGGCCCAGTTGGAAAGGTGGTAATAACGGAGCGCGATCTTTCGTTACTGCCGTCCCCCAACTGGCCCCCGGCCTTCGCCGGGGTGGTGGCTGTGACTAGCGACACCCTGCACCTCCTTGTTCCCCCGCGAAGGCGGGAGCCCAGGCTGGGTCCCCGCCTTCGCGGGGACACATACTACTCTGGTTATGCCGCCACGCCCCACACGCCTCTACTTGAGCGAACCGCCGCGCTCGCCTAAGTCCCCCGGCATGACATCGACGAACGACATCCGCCGCGGCTTCCTCGACTATTTCGGTTCGCAGGGGCACCAGATCGTGCCCTCCGCGCCGCTCGTGCCGCAGAACGACCCGACGCTGATGTTCGTCAATGCCGGGATGGTGCCGTTCAAGAACGTCTTCACCGGTCTCGAATCGCGCCCCTACACCACAGCCACCTCGTCGCAGAAGTGCGTCCGCGCGGGCGGCAAGCACAATGATCTCGACAATGTCGGCTACACCGCACGCCACCACACCTTCTTCGAAATGCTCGGCAATTTCTCGTTCGGCGATTATTTCAAGGAACAGGCGATCACGCACGCGTGGACGCTGCTGACGAAGGAGTGGGGCCTGTCGCCCGACCGGCTGACCGCGACCGTCTACCACACCGACGACGAGGCGTTCGATCTCTGGAAGAAGATCGCGGGCCTCCCTGAGCACCGCATCATCCGCATCCCGACCAAGGACAATTTCTGGTCGATGGGAGACAACGGGCCGTGCGGGCCGTGCTCGGAGATCTTCTACGATCACGGCGACCACATTCCCGGTGGCCCTCCCGGCAGCCCCGACGAGGACGGCGATCGCTTCGTCGAGATCTGGAACCTCGTGTTCATGCAATATGAGCAGGAAAATGCCGAGATCGTCGGCAATTTGCCGAAACCCTCGATCGACACCGGCATGGGGCTCGAGCGGATCGCCGCGGTGATGCAGGGCGTCACCGACAATTACGACACCGACACGTTCAAGGCGCTGATCGCAGCGTCGGGCGCGCTGACGCATACCGCCACTGACGGCGCCAACACCGCCAGCCACCGCGTGATCGCCGATCACCTGCGCACCGCGGGCTTCCTCGTCGCGGACGGCGTGCTGCCCGCCAACGAAGGCCGCGGCTACGTGCTGCGCCGGATCATGCGCCGCGCGATGCGTCACGCGCATATCCTCGGCGCGAAGGAGCCGTTGATGCACCGGCTGGTGCCTGCGCTCGTCACTGAGATGGGCGCCGCCTATCCCGAACTGTCGCGCGCGCGCCCGCTGATCGAGGCGACGTTGCAGCAGGAGGAGACGCGCTTCCGCCAGACGCTCGACAAGGGGCTGAAGCTGCTCGACGAGGCGACCGCGGAGATGACCGAGGGTACGCTCGCGGGCGACGTCGCGTTCAAGCTCTACGACACCTATGGCTTCCCGTACGACCTGACCGAGGACGCGCTGCGCGAACGCGGGCTCGCGGTCGACCGCGAAGGCTTCGACACCGCGATGGCCGAGCAGAAGCGCGCCGCGCGCGCGGCCTGGAAGGGCTCGGGCGCGAAGGCCTCGGACGATATCTGGTTCGACATCGTCGAGCAGAGCGGCGGCACCGAATTCCTCGGCTATGCGTCGGACACCGGCGAGGGCGAGGTCGTCGCCTTGGTCAAGGACGGCGCGCGCGTCGACCATGCGACGACGGGCGATACGGTGTCGATCGTCGTCAACCAGACGCCGTTCTACGGCGAGAGCGGCGGGCAGGTCGGCGATGCCGGGCACATCTCGACCGACACCGGGCTGCGCGCGACCGTCACCGATACGTCGAAGCAGCTCGGCCGCGTGTTCGTCCACCACGCGATCGTCGATGCGGGCGGCATCAAGGTCGGCGAGTCCGTCAAGCTCCAGATCGACGTCGCGCGTCGTGCGCAGATCCGTGCCAACCACTCCGCGACGCATCTGCTGCACGAGGCCTTGCGCGAGCGGCTCGGCACCCACGTCGCGCAGAAGGGCAGCCTGGTCGCGCCCGATCGCCTGCGCTTCGACTTCTCGCAGCCGGTCGCGATGACGCCCGCCGATATCGCGCAGGTCGAGGCCGACGTGAACGCGCAGGTCCGCGGCAATGGTGCGGTCACCACGCTGCTGATGACCCCCGACGACGCGATCGCGATGGGCGCGATGGCGCTGTTCGGCGAGAAATATGGCGACGAGGTCCGCGTCGTGTCGATGGGGTCGACGGACGAGGGCACCTATTCGATCGAACTGTGCGGCGGCACGCATGTCACCGCGCTCGGCGATATCGGGCTGTTCAAGGTGGTCGGCGAAGGCGCGGTGTCGAGCGGCGTGCGTCGCGTCGAGGCGCTGACCGGCGAGGCGGCGCGCGCCTATCTGACCGGCCGCGACGATCGCCTGCGCGAGGCGGCGGCGGCGCTGAAATCGACTCCCGACGAAGTGCCCGCGCGTGTCGCGGCGCTGATCGAGGATCGCCGCCGTCTCGAGCGCGAGCTGGCCGATGCGAAGAAGGCGCTGGCGCTCGGCGGCGGCAGCGGCGGTGAGGCTGCTGGCCCCGAAGAGGTCGGCGGTGTGGCGTTCATCGGGCAGGTGCTCAACGACTTCGAGGCGAAGGGCCTGCGCGGCGCGGTCGACGAGGCCAAGCAGCGGCTGGGGTCGGGGATCGCGATGCTCGTCGCGATCAACGACGGCCGCGCCTCGGTCGCGGTCGGCGTGACCGCGGATCTGGTCGCGAGCCGCAACGCGGTCGACCTGCTGAAGATCGCGGTCGCGGCGCTCGGCGGGCAGGGCGGTGGCGGCCGTCCCGACATGGCGCAGGGCGGTGGGCCCGATGGTGACAAGGCGGCGGATGCGGTGGCGGCGGTGCGGGCCGCGCTGGCGGGCTGACGGGCTTACGGGTTTCTGCTCCATGCCGTTCCCCCGCGGGCGCGGGGGCCCAGCTAAGTACCGATAGCCCCCGCTACCCTGTGTCCCCGCCTTCGCGGGGGAACAGTGAGGGTGAATGGCTGCACCAGCATCGCCACCACCCCGGCGGAGGCCGGGGCCCAGGTGGGAGGGCCGATGTAACGGAGGACTGTGCGCCGTTACCGCCGCCCCCCAACTGGGCCCCGGCCTTCGCCGGGGTGGGGCCTGGGAGATGGTGGCGTCGTAAGCGAACGCGGGTCACGCTGCTCGCGCACCTTCGCCAGCGTCGCTCGCGACAACGGACGGTTCCCCCGCGGACGCGGGGGCCCAGCTAAGTACCGACAGCGCCCGGTAGCCTGGGCCCCCGCCCTCGCGGGGGAACAGTGATGGTGAATGGCGGCACCAGCATCAGCACCACCCCGGCGAAGGCCGGGGCCCAATTGGGAAGGTCGGTGTAACGGAGGGCCGCCCGCCGTTACCGCTGTCCCCCAATTGGGCCCCGGCCTTCGCCGGAGGGGAGGGTGGGGTGGGTTGGTGGCGTCATCGCCACCTAAGGATCACGCCGCCCCGCGAACCTTCGCCAGCGTCGTGCCCGCAGTAATCGCCTCGATATCCGTCACCAGGTGCAGCAGCCGCACGCCCGACTGCCCCATCGCCCGGTCCAGCGCAGCGACGAAATCGCTCGTCTGCGTCACCGTCTCCGCCCAGCACCCATAAGCGCGCCCGAGCGCAGCAAAGTCCGGATTGCGCAGCGCCGTCCCCGACACCCGCCCCGGATACTCCCGCTCCTGGTGCATCCGGATCGTCCCGTACCCGCCATTGTCGACGACCAGCACCAGCATGTCCGCGCCGTGCGCCACCGCGGTCGCGAGTTCCTGCCCGTTCATCAGGAAACACCCGTCGCCCGCGAGCGCGACGACCGTCCGCTCGGGATGCCGCAGCGATGCGGCGACCGCCGCGGGCACGCCATACCCCATTGCCCCGGCGGTCGGCGCAAGCTGCGTCCCCGGCCCGGCATATGGCCAGTAGCGATGCCACCAGCCCGAATAATTCCCCGCGCCGTTGCAGATGATCGCATCCGCGGGCAGCCGCTCGCGCATCGCGGTCACGCACGGCCCCAGATCCATCGCCAGATCGCGCGGGCGCGGCGTCGACCAGTCGCGCCATTCAGCATGCGCCTCCTGCCCGGCGGTGCGCGGCGGCAGGTCAAGCAGCAGCACCGCCTCGGCGAACTCCGCCATCCCCGCGCACACCGCGACGTCGGCGCGGTAGGCACGGTTGAGCTCGTCGGGGTCGGGGTGGACGTGGATCAGCCGCTGCCCCGGATGATCGGGCGTGATCAGCGCATAGCCGTCGGTCGTCGCCTCGCCCAAGCGTGGGCCGACGATCAGCAGCAGGTCCGCCGCCTTGACCCGTTCGATCAGCTTGGGGTTGGGGCCATAGCCCAGATTGCCCGCCCAGACCGGGCAGTCGTTCGGGATCGCATCCTGCCGCCGGAACGCCGCGGCGACCGGAATGCCGTTGCGATCCGCCCAGGTCGAGAACGCGCCCGACGCCGCCACGTCCCAACCCGCCCCGCCGACGATCGCGACTGGCCGCTCGGCGGTGGTCAGCAAATCGGCGAGCAGATCCATCGTATCGGTGTCGCAGCCTTGCGCCACGCGCTCGACCCGCGGCCGATCCACCGCCTCCACGACGTCGAGCAGCATGTCCTCGGGCAGCGCTAGCACCACCGGCCCCGGCCGCCCCGAAAGCGCGGTCGCATAAGCGCGCGCGACATATTCCGGGATCCTTCGCGCATCGTCGATCCGCGCCGCCCATTTGGCGACGGCTCCGAACATCGCCTGGAAATCGATCTCCTGGAACGCCTCGCGGTCGCGCGTGCCGCGGTCGATATCGCCGACGAACAGGATCATCGGCTGCGAATCCTGCATCGCGACATGCACGCCGATCGACGCGTTGGTCGCGCCGGGCCCGCGCGTCACGAACGCCACGCCGGGCCGATGCGTCAGCGTGCCGTCCGCGCACGCCATGAACGCGACGCCGCCCTCCTGCCGGCAGACCACCAGATCGATCGCCGGCGTATCGTGCAGCGCATCGAGGACGGCGAGGAAGCTCTCTCCCGGTACGGTGAAGATCCGGTCGCAGCCCTGTGCGACGAGTTGGTCGACCAGGATGCGGCCGCCGGTGCGTGTGGTGCTCATCGCGGCATCCTGCCGTCCGTTTCACGCGAAGTCGAGAAACGTCGTGCGCCCGCGGCGTTCTCGCTTAGTCTTGCCGCATTCGCGAAGCCGGGGCCGAACCCGACTCGCGCCAGGAGAGGATCATGACCGAATTCACCACCGTCGCCAGCGGCTTGCGCTTTCCGGAGGGCCCTGTCGCGATGCCCGATGGCAGCATCCTCCTCGTCGAGATCGAGGCCGGCCGCATCACGCGGATCGCAGCCGATGGCACCAGGGCGACGGTCGCCGAACCCGGCGGCGGCCCCAACGGGCTCGCAATCGGTCCCGACGGCAAGCTCTATTGCTGCAACAATGGCGGCTTCGCCTGGCGCGAGGCGAACGGCTTCCTCACCCCGCACGGCCAGCCGCATGACTATTCGGGCGGGCGCATCGAGCGGATCGATATCGCCACCGGCGCGGTCGAGACGCTCTACCGCGACGGCGACTTCGGCTGCACGCTGAGCGGCCCGAACGACATCGTCTTCGATTCGCATGGCGGCTTCTGGTTCACCGATCACGGCAAATCGCGCGATCGGGCCCGCGACATCACCGGCATCTTCTACGCCAAGGCCGACGGCAGCCACCTTGAGGAAGTGATCTTCCCCAGCGAAAATCCCAACGGCATCGGCCTCGCGCCCGACGGGAGGCGGTTGTACGCAGCGGAAACCTTCACCTGCCGGCTGATGGTGTTCGACATCGTCGCGCCGGGCAAGGTTGTCAGCGCCGCGGGGACGCCGCTCTACCGTCCCGCCGGGTACAAGTTCTTCGATTCGCTCGGCGTCGAGGCGGGCGGCAACATCTGCGTCGCGACGATCGGCGAATGCGGGATCAGCGTGATCTCGCCGGCGGGCGAACTGGTCGAGTTCGTCGCGACCGACGACGTCTTCACCACCAACATCTGCTGGGGCGGCGCGGACGGGATGGACGCCTATATCACCTGCTCGGGCAGCGGCCGGCTTGTGAAGACGCGGTGGAAACGCCCCGGCCTCGTGCTCGCTTACTAAGTTGCCGAGCGCCGGACGGCGTCTTATGCGAGGCCAAAGACTAGAGGAGGATGCATGGCGAACAAGCGCTACACCGATGCGACAACGGCACTCGAGGGCGTGCTGTTCGACGGCATGACGATCTGCGCGGGCGGGTTCGGGTTGTGCGGCATCCCCGAGCGGCTGATCGACGCGATCGAGGCGTCGGGGGTCAAGGATCTGACGATCGCGAGCAACAATGCCGGGATCGACGGGCAGGGCCTCGGCAAGCTGCTCCGCTCGCGCCAGGTGAAGAAGATGATCTCCTCCTATGTCGGCGAGAACAAGGAGTTCGAGCGGCAATATCTGAGCGGCGAACTCGAGGTCGAGTTCTGCCCGCAGGGGACGCTCGCCGAACGCTGCCGGGCCGGCGGCGCGGGCATCCCCGGCTTCTATACCAAGACCGGCGTCGGCACGCTGGTGGCGGAGGGCAAGGAGGTGAAGAGCTTCGACGGGCAGGACTATATCCTCGAACGCGGCATCCGCGCGGACCTGAGCATCATCAAGGGCTGGAAGGCGGACGAGAGCGGCAACCTGATCTTCCGCAAGACCGCGCGCAACTTCAACCAGCCGATGGCCACCGCGGGGAAAATCTGCGTCGCCGAGGTCGAGGAGATCGTGCCGGTTGGCAGCCTCGATCCCGACACGATCCACCTGCCGGGAATCTATGTGAAGCGGATGATCGTCGGCGCGCCCTACGACAAGCAGATCGAATTCCGCACCGTCCGCGAGCGGGTTTTCGCGTGAAATCGGCGCTGTTTTCCGGCGAACGCAGGAGCCCAGTGTCGCGGGCGGTAACCTGGGCCCCTGCGCTCGTAGGCGCACTGGCCTTGCAGGGCTGCGTCAGCGTGTCCGCGCCGACGTCGATCGCCGCGACGCCCAGCGCCGCGGTGCCGGTGACGGTCGACGGCGTGCCTGCGGGGATGCAGTATCTCTACGCCTCGGGCGAGGCCGCCGCGGTCAGCATCCAGGCGTGGAACGCGCTCGTCGGCTATGTCCGCGCGCAGCGCGCGCCGGTATCGGTCGTCCTCGCGCCCGGCGCGACGCTTGCCGCGCCCAGCTGGACCGCGTGCGGCACCAAGCCGAAAGCGGCCGTGTTCGACGTCGACGAGACGGTGCTGCTCAATCTCGGCTTCGAATATGACGCGGCGTCGGGCCAGCCCTGGTCCGATTCGCGCTGGCAGGCGTGGGAGCGCACCGGCATCAAGCAGGTCGCGCCCGTCCCCGGCGCGCTGGCGGCGCTGACGCAACTCCGCGCGATGGGTGTGACCGTCGTTTTCAATACCAACCGCTCCGCCGCCAACGCCGCGCAGACGCAAGCCGCGATCGAGGGGGCAGGGCTCGGCCCCGCGCGCCACGGCGAGACCTTGTTCCTGTTGGGCGACGATGCCACCGGCTCGAAGAAGGACGGCCGCCGCGCGACGATCTCCGCGAAATACTGCGTCGTCGCGATGGGTGGCGACCAGCTCGGCGATTTCAGCGACCTGTTCAACGCAGGGCAAACCCCCGCCGCGCGTCGCGCCGTGGTGCAGTCGCCCGCGATCGCCGCGAAATGGGGGGCAGGGTGGTTCATGCTGCCCAACCCCGTCTACGGCACCGCGCTGAAAGGCGCGCGTGACGACGTATTCCCGCCCAACGTCCAATGGGCTCCGACTGGAGACATGCGCTGATGGCCGATCATCCCGCCGATCACCCCAATGCGATCAAACTTGATGCAGGCGCCGCGCTGACCGACGAATCGGTCGAGGTTGCGCGCATCTGGATCACCAACAATGCCGGCAGCAACGTGCTGATCGACGCGGGCGTGCTCGAGGATCCGACGGTGTTCGGCTATCTGCTCGCCGACACGATCCGCCACGCCGCGCGCGCCTATGCGGCCACTTGGGGCCTCGCCGAGCATGCCGCGTTGCAGGCCATCGTCGAGGGCGTCAGCGCCGAACTGCGCGACCAGGTCACGACCATCTCGACCATCCAGGAAGGAACGCTCAACTGATGCCATGGGATCGCAACCAGATGGCCGCGCGCGCCGCCAGGGAACTGAAGGACGGCTATTACGTTAATCTCGGCATCGGCATCCCGACGCTGGTCGCCAACAACATCCCCGAGGGGATGACCGTCACGCTCCAGTCGGAAAACGGAATGCTCGGGATCGGTCCGTTCCCTTTCGCGGGCGAAGAGGATGCCGACCTGATCAACGCGGGCAAGCAGACGATCAGCGAACTGCCCTCGTCGGTGTATTTCAGCTCGTCGGACAGCTTTGCGATGATCCGCGGCGGGCATATCGACCTGACGGTGCTCGGCGCGATGGAGGTGAGCGAAGACGGCGACATCGCCAACTGGATGATCCCGGGCAAGATGATCAAGGGCATGGGCGGCGCGATGGATCTCGTTGCGGGCGTCAAGCAGATCATCGTCGTGATGGACCACACCGCCAAGGACGGCACGCCGAAGTTTATCCCGACCTGCTCGCTGCCGTTGACGGGGAAGAACGTCGTTGACATGATCGTCACCGATCTGGCGGTGTTCCAGCGGCCTGATCACGACAGCCCGTTCAAGCTGATCGAACTCGCCCCCGGCGTCACCGCGGACGAGGTCGCGGCGAAGACCACGGCGCGCTACACCGCTTGATGAAGCGCGCTGCCGTCGTCCTGGCGCTGATCGTGATCCTGATCGCGGGCGCGGCATTCACCGCGGGGCCGGGCACGCTCAGCGTACTCGACGGCGTGATGGGCGGTGGCCGCGGGACCGCGCGGGTACGCGAGGGGGTGCCGTTCGGCACGCACGGCCAGACGCTCGATGTCTGGCGTCCGTCCGGTGGCGCCAAGACCGGGCTGCCGGTGCTGATCTTCTGGTATGGCGGCGGCTGGGTCCACGGCTCCCGTGGTGCCTATGCGTTCGCGGCGCGCGCCTATGCGAAGGCGGGCTACGTCGTCGTCATGCCCGATTACCGCAAGGTCCCCGACGTGCGCTTCCCCGCCTTCCTTCAGGACGGCGCCGAAGCGGTGAAATGGACCCGCGACCATATTGCGCAGTCGGGCGGCGACCCCAACCGGATCGCGGTCGCGGGACATTCCGCGGGCGCCTACACCGTCGCGATGCTGACGCTCGACCAGCGCTGGCTGAAGGCGGAGGGCGTTGATCCGCGCATCATCAGGGCCGCGGTCGGGCTGTGCGGGCCGTACGACTTCTACCCCTTCACCGCGAAACGCGCGATCGACGCGATGCAGGGCGCCGCCGACCCGGTGATGACGCAGCCGATCCACTTTGCGCGCGCGGATGCGCCGCCGATGCTGCTGATCACTGCGGGCGACGACACGCAGGTCAAGCCGCACAATGCGATCAACCTGACCGCACGGCTCAAGGCGCTTGGCGCGCCGGTGACGCACATCGATTATCCCGGCTTGAGCCACGAGAACGTCGCGATGGCGCTGTCGAAACCGTTTCGCGGGAAAGCGCCCGTGCTGGCCGACAGCGTCGCGTTCCTCAATGCAGCGATGCCTGCTCCCCCACCGTCATCCTGACTTTTGTCAGGATGACGGATGAAGGCCGATGCGCGCCGCGCCGCCGTATTCCTGCGACCGAAAATTACATCAAACCTTGGCGTCGCAGCCCTTTTCGGTTACCGCGCGCCCCATCATGGCTATTCCACTAACGCTGTACGAAAAGATCTGGGCGGCGCACGTCGTCGAACGCCGCGACGATGGCACCTGCCTGATCTATATCGACCGTCACCTCGTCCACGAGGTCACCAGCCCACAGGCGTTCGAAGGCCTCCGCGTCGCCGGGCGGAAAGTCCGTCGTCCCGACCTGACGCTTGCCGTCCCCGATCACAACCTGCCGACGACGCCGCGCAAGGACGCGGCCGGACGCGTCCTGCCGATCGCCGATCCCGAAAGCGCGCAGCAGCTCGACGCGCTGCGCCGCAATACGACCGAGTTCGGGATCGACTATATCGATGCGACCGCGGCGGAGCAGGGCATCGTCCACGTCGTCGGCCCGGAGCAGGGCTTTACACTCCCCGGCACGACTTTGGTCTGCGGCGACAGCCACACCTCCGCGCACGGGGCGCTCGGCGCGCTCGCGTTCGGGATCGGCACCAGCGAGGTCGAGCACGTCCTCGCCACGCAGACGCTGCTGCTGTCGCAGGCCAAGACGATGGAAGTTCGCGTCGATGGCGAACTCGGCTTCGGCGTCAGCCCGAAGGACGTCATCCTCGCGATCATCGGCAAGATCGGTGCAGCGGGCGGCACCGGCCACGTCATCGAATTCACCGGCAGCGTGATCCGCGCGATGTCGATCGAGGGCCGTCTGACGATCGCCAACATGTCGATCGAGGCGGGCGCACGCGCCGGTCTGATCGCGCCCGACGACACGACCTTCGCCTATCTCAAGGGCCGGCCGATGGCACCGACCGGCGAGAATTGGGACAAGGCCGTCTCGTGGTGGCGCAGCCTCGCGACCGATCCCGGCGCGCGCTACGACAAGTCCGTCGTGCTCGATGCCGCCGACATCGCCCCCGGCCTCACCTGGGGCACCAGCCCCGAGGACGTCGTCCCGATCACCGGATTCGTCCCCGAGCCGACGAGCTTCGCCGATCCCGCCAAGCAGGCGGCGGCGCAGAAGTCGCTCGACTATATGGGGCTGACCGCGGGCACCGCGATGCGCGACGTCACGATTCAGCACGTCTTCATCGGCAGTTGCACCAACAGCCGCATCGAGGACCTGCGCGCCGCCGCGGCGATCGCCGACGGGCGCCATGTCGCCGACGGTGTGCGCGCGCTGGTCGTCCCCGGCTCGGGCCTCGTCAAGCGGCAGGCGGAAGCCGAGGGGCTCGACCGGATCTTCATCACGGCGGGGTTCGAATGGCGCGAGCCGGGCTGTTCGATGTGTCTGGCGATGAACCCGGACAAAGTCCCTGCGGGGGAGCGTTGCGCTTCCACGTCGAACCGTAATTTCGTCGGCCGACAGGGTCCCGGAGCGCGCACGCATCTGGTATCACCCGCGATGGCGGCGGCGGCGGCGGTAACGGGCAAGCTGAGCGACGTCAGAGAGTTAATGGGGGCAAGCGCATGAAGAAGGTTTTCGTATTGCTGGCGGCGGGCGCAATGCTCAGCGGCGTCGCGGCCTATGTCGCGTCGGCGCGTGTCGTCCCGGAGCGCACGGAACAGCGATGACTCCCGTCACCACCGTCTCGGGCCGCGCCTATCCGTGGGGCGCGAAGAACATCGATACTGATGTCATCATTCCGGCGCATTGGCTCAAGACGATCACGCGCACCGGCCTCGGTCGCGGCGCATTCGAGACGGTGCGCGCGCAACCCGGCAACATCTTCGACGACCCGCGCTATGCCGGCGCGCCGATCCTGATCGCGGGCGACAATTTCGGCTGCGGCTCCAGTCGCGAGCATGCCGCCTGGGCGCTCGCCGACATGGGCATCACCGCGGTGATCGCGCCGAGCTTCTCCGACATCTTCTCGGGCAACGCGTTCAAGAACGGCATCGTCCCCGTCGTCCTCCAGCAGGCGGCGATCGACCGCCTGCTGGAGGTCGCGCAGGACCAGATCGTCACCGTCGATCTCGAGACGATGACCGTCACCACCCCGTTCCAGGATCGCTTCACCTTCGATCTCGACGCATTCCGTCGTCAGTGCCTCATGGAAGGGCTGGACGAAGTCGGCCTGACGCTGGCAAGGGATACCCAGATTTCGAAATTCGAGGAGGCGGTCGCATCGAACCGCCCCTGGACGACGGTGGAGAGCGGGTATGCAAGCATTGGTGTCGAAGGCGATCGGCGGACCTGAAACTCTGGAAATGGTCGAGCTGCCCGATCTGGTGGCCGGCCCCGGACAGGTGGTCGTCGCGGTCAAGGCTTGCGCGATCAACTTTCCCGACGTCCTGATCATCGAGGACAAATACCAGTTCAAGCCCGCGCGCCCGTTCGCACCGGGCGGCGAGATCGCCGGCACGATCGATTCGATCGGCGAGGGCGTTACCGGTTGGGCGCTCGGCGACCGAGTCATAGCGATGCTCGGCCATGGCGGCCTTTGCGAGAAGGTGATCGCCGACCCCGCCAAGCTCTATCGCCTCCCCGAAGGCCGCAGCTTTGCCGAGGGCGCGTCGCTGATCCTCACCTACGGCACGACGATCCACGCATTGCTCGACCGCGGGCATATCCAGGCGGGACAGACCCTGCTGGTGCTGGGCGCGGCTGGCGGCGTTGGCCTGGCCGCGATCGAGCTGGGCAAGGCGTTCGGCGCCAAGGTCGTCGCTGCGGTCTCGTCCGCGGAGAAGGCCGCCGCGGCGAAATCCGCGGGTGCCGACGACACGTTGATCTATGCCCGGGCGCCGTTCGACAAGGCGCAGTCGAAGGCGCTCGCCGAACAGTTCAAGGCGGCGGTCGGTCGTGATGGCGCGGACGTGATCTACGATCCGGTCGGCGGCGATTATGCCGAGCCCGCGCTCCGCTCGATCGCTTGGGAGGGGCGGTACCTCGTGGTCGGCTTCCCCGCCGGCATTCCCAAGCTGCCGCTCAACCTGACGCTGCTGAAAAGCTGCGACGTCTGCGGTGTCTTCTGGGGCGCGTTCGCGGCGCGCGATCCGAAGGCCAACCAGGCGCATATCGAAACGCTGTTCGATCTTTGGGCAGAGGGGAAGATCGCGCCGCGGGTCACCGAAGTCTTCGCATTCGAAGACGGTGGCAAGGCAATCGCGAAGATGGCCGCGCGCGGGGCGATCGGCAAGCTGGTGGTCGAGATCGGCTAACAGCATCGTACCGGCGGTCGACAAGTCGATCCCGGCTGGCGCGGCATTGTTGCGCATGCGCCGTGCGCGACCTATCTCGGGGCCGTATGAGACTGCACCGGGGACCCGCGCTATGACCACATTCGACGATCGCGAACGCGCCAGCGAGGCGCATTTCGTGCGCGAGGATGAAATGGCATTCCGGATCACCGCGCGGCGCAATCGCCTGCTCGGTGTATGGGCGGCGCATGAGATGAACCTGACGCCCGAGGAAACCGACGCCTATGCCACCGCGCTCGTCCATGCCGATATGGAAGGCGGCGGCGATGACGACGTCGTTCGCAAGCTGGTCGGCGACATGACGGCCGCCGGGCTCGATCATGACGAGGCGACCGTCCGCCGCGCGCTTGCGCAGCAGATGATCGAGGCGCGTCGCCAGCTGATGGAGGCGCGCTGATATGCCGATGGCTGCCGACGATATTGCCACCATGATCCGCGACGCGATCCCCGATGCGCAGGTCGAGATTACCGATCTTGCCGGCGACGGCGATCATTATGCCGCGAAGGTCGTTGCCGCGAGCTTTGCCGGCATGAGCCGCGTGAAGCAGCATCAGGCCGTTTACGCCGCGCTTGGCGGCCGCATGGGCGGCGTCCTGCACGCGCTCCAGTTGACTACAGCTATTTCCTGAGGACGAAGACATGACCGACGACACAAACGCCCGCATCGACGCCGTGGTGAAGGCCAGCCCGGTAGTATTGTTCATGAAGGGCAGCCCGCTGTTCCCGCAATGCGGCTTTTCCAGCCGCGCTATCGCGATCCTCAACCATCTCGAGGTCGAGTTCGAGAGCGTCGACGTGTTGCAGGACCAGGGCATCCGCCAGGGTATCAAGGCGTACTCTGATTGGCCGACGATCCCGCAGCTCTATGTCGACGGCGAGTTCGTCGGCGGTTCGGACATCATGATGGAGATGTACGAGAGCGGCGAACTCGCGCAGCTGTTCGAGAAGCAGAAGACGGTCTGAAGTTGCGGTGGGGTAGGGCGGAGTATCCCGCGGATTACCGCGGTTGGCATGCCTCACCTCACCTCTGTCATCCTGACGAACGTCAGGATGACAAAGCCACGAACAGCTGCCCCTCGTCATCCTGGATCCTGGCTCGAGTCAGGATGACAAGGGCGATGCGTATGTATCTTGAGGTGGCACCGGGGAGGGTGGATCGACGCGAGACCGGAAGGAAGCGGTCGATCCACCCTGCATGAACGCAGATGCGTTCGGTGACATTCCCAACCTTGCACCCTGCGTGCCAACTTCCGGCGGCCGCCATCTGGCGCGGCATACGATAGTTAATACCCACTTTCCGCGGTGGCGACTTGTAAAGATCGCCGACATTTGACCGAAACGCTTGGGTCTTGCCATCACCGCGCGAAGCCGCCATTTCGATCTCATGGCTGAGCATCCGACCGGTATCCCGATCCAGCTCGAGCCGCTCGTTATCCGCGTGCTCGCGCCCAATCCATCGCCCTTCACGCACACGGGTACGCAGACGCACATCGTCGGCCGTACCGACGTGGCGGTGATCGATCCCGGGCCCGACGATCCCGCGCATATCGCTGCCTTGCTGCGCGTCATCGACGGCCGCCCCGTAACCGCGATCGTCGTCACGCACCACCACCGCGATCACAGCCCTGCGACACGACCGCTACAGGCGCTCACGGGCGCGCCGATCGTCGGCGCCGCGCCGTTCGATCTGGACGATGCCGGCGCGCGCGCGGATGCGTCGTTCGACAGCGCCTATGCGCCCGACCGCGTGATGGTCGAGGGGGATAGGATCGAGGGCAATGGCTGGACGCTGGAGGCGATTGCGACACCGGGCCATACCTCGAACCACCTCGCCTTCGCGCTGCCCGAGACGGGGGCGCTGTTCTCCGGCGATCACGTGATGGGCTGGTCGACGACGATCGTGTCGCCCCCCGACGGCAACATGACCTCGTACATGGCGAGCCTCGAAAAGCTGATGGGCCGCGATGACCGCGTCTATTATCCCGGGCACGGCGAGGCGATCGAGAAGCCACAGCGGCTCGTCCGCGGCATGCTCGGCCATCGCAAGCAGCGCGAGGGGCAGATCCTGCGCCTGCTCCGCGAGGCCGCGCGGTCGATCCCCGCGATGGTCGAGCGTATGTATGCAGGGCTAGACCCGCGGCTCGTGCCCGCGGCCGAGCGATCGGTGCTCGCGCATCTCTACGATTTGCAAACCCGCGGACTGGTGATCGAGGAAGGCGAAGCATGGCAGACGACAACCTGACTCCCGCGCGCGGCGGCGGCATCGGCGGCTTCCTGGCCAAGGCGGTCGGGGTGGTCGTCATCCTCGTCCTCGCCGGCTTGCTCGCGTTGTGGGGCGTGCAGCGCTATGTCAGCGATCGCCTGACCCCCGATCCCACCACGATAGCCAGCGCCAGCCTCCAGGGCTTGCGCGAACAGAACCGCTTGTCCGCCTTCGCCGCGCGCTATGTCGCGGTCGTCACCTCGAAACAGTCGCAGCTCGGATTTACCACCGAGAAGACGCTGATCATGCCCGGCATGGTGCGCTACGAGGTCGACATGGCCAAGCTCACCCAGGCCGACGTCGCCTGGGACGGTGCGAGCAAGACGCTGTCCGTGCGCCTGCCCGCGGTCGAGGCCGATGGCCCGCAGGTCGACCTGAATGCGGTCCGCGAATATGGCTCGGGCGGTGTGCTGACGACGTTCACCGACGCCGAAAAGCGTCTCGACGCCGCCAACCGCCGTGCCGGCCAGATCGAGCTGATCCGCCAGGCGCGCGAACCCGCGATGATCACGCTCGCTCGCGACGCCACGCGCCGGGCGGTCGAGCGTAGTTTCGCGATGCCGTTACGCGCGGCCGGGATCGACGCGACCGTCGCAGTGCGCTTCGCCGACGAGCCGGTCGCGAGCACCGAGCGCTGGGACACCTCGCGCTCGTTGCAGGACGTGCTAGGGAACAGGCCTTAAAAGACGGGCAGCACTCGGGATACGATCATGGAATTGAACCAGAACTTCGCCGGCATCGACATTCGCGCCGAGATCGAGCGGCTCCGCAAGGAGAAGAACGCGGTCATCCTCGCGCATTATTACCAGAAGCCCGAGCTTCAGGATCTGGCGGATTTCGTCGGCGACAGCCTCGATCTGTCGCGCAAGGCCGCCGCCACCGACGCCGACGTGATCGCGTTCTGCGGCGTGCGGTTCATGGCCGAGACCGCCAAGATCCTGTCGCCCGACAAGATCGTCGTGCTGCCCGACATGGACGCCGGCTGCAGCCTCGAGGACAGCTGCCCGCCCGAGCAGTTCGCCGCGTTCCGCGCCAAGCATCCCGATCACATTGCGCTAACCTACATCAACTGCTCGACCGAGGTGAAGGCGCTCTCCGACATCATCGTCACGTCGTCGTCGGCGGACACGATCCTCGCGCAGATCCCGCCCGAGCAGAAGATCATCTTTGGCCCCGACCGCAATCTCGGCGGCTATCTCGCGCGCAAGACGGGTCGCGACATGCTGCTCTGGCCAGGCGTGTGCATCGTCCACGAGGCGTTCAGCGAGACCGAGTTGATGAAGCTCAAGGCGCAGCATCCCGGCGCGCCCGTCGTCGCGCATCCCGAATGCCCGCCGATCATCCTCGATCACGCCGATTATGTCGGCTCGACCCGCGGGATCCTCGATTATGCGCTGGCAATGCCGGGCGACACGCTGATCGTCGCGACCGAGCCGCACATCATCCACCAGATGGAAAAGGCATTGCCGAACAAGCGCTTCATCGGTGCTCCGGGCGCGGACGGCAACTGCAACTGCAACATCTGCCCATACATGGCGCTCAACACGCTCGAGAAGCTGTACGTGGCGCTGCGCGATCTCTCGCCGCGCATCGAGATCGAGGAGGGGCTGCGGCTTCAGGCCAAGAAGAGCCTGGATCGGATGCTGGAAATGGCGTCAAATACGGTCGGCAAGGGCGATTTGGGCCCCAAATAAGGCGGGCAACGGTCGGGGAGGCGAGTCTGCCTCTCCCGACCGTAAACCGGTCGTCAGGCGGTGGGCTCGTCTCCGCCGAGTTCAGCCAGCGCCTGGTCGATATGGATCGCCGCCAGCGGCATCTGCAACGCGTCCGCCAGCGCGAGAGCCTCATGGAGCAAGGCGCTCAAACGTGCTGTGTCGGTCGTCGTGGTATGCATAGCTAGATCCTTGGATAACGTTCGCGAAACCCGCGAACTGCTTATTCGTTCCGGTCCTTGTAAAATATTATACGGGCTGCTCGCCGGCGTAAATCCGCTGTTCCGGAGCAGCGATTTTTGGCACCGGAACTGGCATCGCCGACCGGTGATATTTGGGAGACCCTTGGTGAACGCAACATTGCCCGACTCGTTCGATATTGCCGCGTTCGTCGCCGCGACGCTGGCGGAGGATCTCGGGACGATCGGCGACATCACCTCGGTCGCCGTCATCCCCGCGGACGCGCGGTTTACCGGCGTGATGGACAGCCGCGATCCGATCGTTGTGGCTGGACTGGCGCTTGCCGAAGCCTTTTTCCGCACGCTCGACTCCGATGTCCGGATCGAACGGCTGGTACAGGACGGCGACTCGGTGGCCGCCGACACCGACTTGCTTCGGCTGGAGGGAGCAGGGCGCGCCTTGCTGACGGCGGAGCGTTCGGCGCTCAACACCGTCCAGCATCTGTCGGGCATCGCGACGATGACGCGTCAATACGTCGACGCGATGGCGGGGACAGGGGCGATCCTGCTCGACACGCGCAAGACGATTCCCGGGCTGCGCGTGCTTGAGAAATACGCGACGCGGGTGGGCGGTGCGCAGAACCACCGGATGGGGCTGTGGGACGCGGCGATGATCAAGGACAACCATGTCGCGGTCGCCGGCGGCGTCAGTGAGGCGGTGCGCCGGGCCAAGGCCGCGGGGATCGCGCATATCATCGTCGAGGTCGACCGGATCGACCAGATCGAACCCGCGCTCGCGGCGGGCGCGACGCACCTGTTGCTCGACAACATGCCGCCGCCGACCCTGCGCAGCGCGGTCGCGCTCGTCGCCGGACGCGTGCCGACCGAGGCGTCGGGCGGCGTCAACCTGGAGACGATCCGGGCGATCGCCGAAACCGGCGTCACCTATGTCTCGGTTGGCCGCTTGACGCAGTCCGCACCCGCGGCGGATATAGGGCTGGATTTTACGACCGCTTGATCGCCGTTGCAGTGCGGTGTGGCGTCCGTGACGCACTACCGCGCAAAGGGCCGAGACTATGAACAGACCGCCATCCATACGCTGGTACGAACGGCTGTACCTTACGTCGTTCGTGCTGGGGCTCGTCGCTTCCGCGGTCAGCTGGTCGCAGCGTTCCGCGGTCCTGCATGCCAATCCGATCCTGGCCAAGGCGGAGTGGATCCTGCCGACGACGCAGGCGATGAGCATCGCGATCGCGCTGCTGCTCTGGTACTTCACCGCACGCCGCCCGAGCATCGTCGCCAAATGGGTCGTCGTGGTGTTCGCAGTGATCGGCGCGCTCAGCATCCTTTTGTCGCTGGGGACGCTGGCGATGGCTCGCGCGGTAAACGGCACGACGTTGTCGCTGTCGGTGCTGGCCAACGCGCTCTACATCGCCGCGGCGGTGATGCTCTTCAAATTCGACGCGCAACTATGGTTTGGCGAGACGCCCGAGATGGACGACGAGGGTGACGACTATGTCAGCGACAGGGATGTGCCGCATGTCGGTTAAGATGACACTCGCCGCCGTCGCGGTGTTGGCGGTACCGGTTGCGGCGCACGCGCAGGCCTATCAATGCTCGGCACCGTCTTCGGTCGAGCGAGTCCACCAGGACCTGCCGTCCGAGAGCCAGCCTAAGCGCGTGATCCCGATCGGCAGCTATACGCTCGCGATCACCTGGGCCCCGCAATATTGCCGCGACAATGGTGATCGCCCGGGGTCGGCGTTCCAGTGCGGGGCGGAAAACCGGTTCGGTTTCACGCTGCACGGGCTCTGGCCCGACGGTGTCGGCAAGGACTGGCCGCAATATTGTCGCGAGGCCGAATTCGTCCCGCCGCCGGTGATCCGGGCGCATCTGTGCACGACGCCGTCGGCGCAGTTGCTGCAGCACGAATGGGCTAAGCACGGCACCTGCATGCCCGGCTATCGTCCGGCGCAGTATTTCGCACAGTCTGCTGCGTTGTACGGCAAGCTCCGATTTCCCGACATGGACGCAGCATCGCGCACGTCGCTGACCGCGGCGCGGTTCGCGGCGCTGATGGCCGGCGCCAATCCCGGGCTCAAGCCCGACATGATGCGCGTGACCGCCACGAAGCAGGGCTGGCTCGACGAGATCTGGATCTGCCTCGATCGTCGGTTCCGCTACCGCCGATGCCCGGTTCACCAGGGCGGGCTTGCCCCCGCCGCGCCGCTCAAGATCTGGCGCGGCGCGCGCTAGTCGCCCCCGCCGCCTCGACCGTCACGCACTCAGAGGTCGAGCGTGGCGGTCGAGGGGTGATGTTTGTCGAGATGCCGCTTGATGATGCGCAGGTTGCGCGTGTTCGAGCGGAAGAAAAAATCGGGGATCGCGCCGACGAACGGGATCATCCCCAGCGCCCAGTCGACGCCGACATTGCCGAACATCCGCGCCATCTGGACCTTCGACATGCCGAGGTTGCGCGCTTCCCACGCCATCCAGCCGCCGACCGCCGCGGCGATCGTGCTGCCGGCAAAGGGGATGATGTCGAGTATCACGTCGAGACCGACCTTGCGGTTCGTTCCGGGGATCACGAACAACCCCTCCATGACCCGCTCCATCGCCTCGACCCGGCGGCGGACCGACAAGGCGTCGCGTCCCATCGGTAGCGTGTCGAGGATCGATCCGGGCGCTAGGCGTGTCGGGCGTTGTGTCATGGATATCAGTTGGTGTCGGCGCGCAACCGGTTCAACGGGTGCCAGGCGCGGACATTGGGCTGCCACTGCCGTAACCGCGTGGACACGAGCGACCATCGGAGCGGCCGCGCGAGGGGGATGAAGGCGACGTCTGCGTTCATCGCGGCATCCGCTTCGGCGATCCGTCGGGCGCGGTCGGCAAGGGTCGGTGCCTCGCGCGCGGCGGTTATCGCTGCCTGCGCAGCGTCTCCGCACAGGACGCATGCGGTGGCGAGGTACCAGCGCGCGCTGTCATAGGGCGCGACCGCGTCGACCAGCATCAGCTCGGCTTCGGCATCCTGTGCGACGCGCTCAGGCGTGATCCCGACGGCGATCAGCGAGGCTGCGACCTGCGCATAGAGCAACGTCGCACCGGGGCCGCTCGGGAGCGCGATCCGGAGCGTTACCGGTCCGCCCGACCATGCGGCCACCCGCTGTCGCGCCGCGATCCGGCGCTCGTCCTGCGTCAGTAGCGTCCAGCCCGGAACCTGCGGCAGCGCGGCGGAATCAAGGATATCGGGCAGGATACGATCCGCTGCATCCCAGTTCGGCGCGATCGCGGTCGTCAGCGCGGTGCGGTCGATCGCCTCCGCCACCGCCTCGCGGTTCGCGGCATCGGCGAGGAATCCATCGCGGCGCACGATCGCGAGTCCGAACAGTCCGGCGGCAGGATCGACACGGAGGTTGGCCGGGGACACTTCGGCGGTCGCCAGCAAGGGCCAGTCGACGAAGCTGCCACCGCTGACCAGATCCGAATCATGATGCGCGAATCGTGCGATCGCGCGCGCTGCCCGTTCACCGATCAGCCGGACATCCTCCTCGGGCCTGGTCGCGCGCTGGTCTTCGGGATCGGCCTGGTTGGGATCGAAGGCGGGGCGCAGCAGCGGCGACCGCCCGCGCGAGGCGACTCGAAACGGTCCGCTTCCGCCGGCGGGCGTCACGCGGAGAAGTGCCAGCTCGGGCTGCGCGAACAGCTTGAGCAGGTCGGGGCGCGGGCGGCCCAGCCGGACTTCGATCACCTGCGGGGTCATCACGACGATCTCGTCGATCGCGGTGAGAAACGGTGCAAGCGGATTGCCCGAGCCGGATACGATCTGGCGGTTGAGGATCGCAACGACCTGATCGGCGGTGACGGGCGTACCGTCGCCCCAATCGCCTTCGCGCAGGCGGAAGATATAGCTCATGCCGCCGTCGATCACGATCCAGCGCTCGGCCAGGCCGGGCTCGATCTGGCCTGCGGCGTCGAACCGGACCAGGCCTTGCGCGGTCGAGTCGATGAGCAAGCGGCTCGGCGTGTCGATCGGCTGGCGGCGGGGATCGGCGAGACGGGGCGGGGCGCCGATGGCGCTGACGATGACGGGGCCGGTATCGGGACGCCGTTGATCGCATCCGCTCAATATTGTGCCAAGCCCAAAGCAGAGGCTTACGAAAAGAGCCGCTTTGGTGCGGACGGCGGGACTCGAACCCGCACTCCTAGGGAGGGAGATTTTAAGTCTCCTGCGTCTACCGGTTTCGCCACGTCCGCACACACCCCCAACAAGACGACGCCGTCCGTCGGGTCAACCCATCAAGGGTATAAACTCGACCGAACGGCGCCGGATCCTGGAAATTGGTGCGCGTCACACGTTCAGGCGTGCACGCATTTCCTTGCCAGGCTTGAAATAGGGAACGCGTTTTGCGTCGACCGCGACGACTTCGCCGGTGCGTGGGTTGCGGCCGGTGCGCGCATCGCGTGCCCGTGTGGAGAAGGCGCCGAAGCCACGCAGCTCGACCCGGCCGTCAGCCGCCAGGCGCTTCGAGATTTCGTCGAAAAACGTGCTGACGATCAACTCGACTTCGTTCGGTTGCAGGTCCGGATGCGCCTCGGCGATCTTGAGGACCAGTTCAGATCGAATCATTCGTTTTCCCGCTCGTTTGGCAGTTCCGCTTGTTGACGTAAGTCAACTTGCGAAGCGTTAGCACTAAATCGAGCGTAATGAAAAACCAAAATGGAATAGGCAATAAAAAGCCCGGCATGTTTGGGACATGCCGGGCCAATTTATCGGTAAGGCGTTAACCTTACTTCTTTTCGGCTTCCGTGCGAGCCTTCAAGGCTTCGCCCAAGATGTTGCCCAGAGTCGCGCCGGAATCCGACGAACCATACTGTGCGACAGCCTGCTTCTCTTCCGAGATCTGCATTGCCTTGATCGAGAAGGTCGGCTTCTTCGAACGATCGAAGCCCGTCACCATCGCGTCGAACTTCTGGCCAACCTGGAAACGCTCCGGACGCTGCTCGTCGCGATCGCGACCCAGATCCGTGCGCTTGATGAAGCCGGTCGCGCCATCGTCGCCCTGCTGTACTTCGAGGCCCGCGTCGCGGACTTCGAGAACGGTGACCGTGACGATCGCGTTCTTGTTCAGCTTGTCGCCCGCTGCTGCGATGCCGCCAGCCGAAGGCCCGCCACGCTCGAGCTGCTTCATGCCGAGCGAGATACGCTCCTTCTCGGCGTCGATGTCGAGCACGACGGCCTCGACGGTCTCACCCTTGCGATGCAGGTTGAGCGCGTCCTCGCCCGAAACGCCCCAGGCGATGTCGGACATGTGGACCATGCCGTCGACGTCGTTGTCGAGGCCGATGAACAGACCGAACTCAGTCGCGTTCTTGACTTCGCCCTCAACGGTCGAGCCGATCGGATGCGCGGCGGCGAAGGCCTCCCACGGATTGGCCTGAGCCTGCTTGAGGCCGAGCGAGATGCGACGCTTCTCGGAATCGACTTCGAGGACCATGACGTCGACTTCCTGCGACGTGCTGACGATCTTGCCCGGATGGACGTTCTTCTTGGTCCAGGACATTTCCGACACGTGGACGAGGCCTTCGATGCCCGCTTCCAGCTCGACGAACGCACCATATTCGGTGATGTTCGTGACGCGGCCGGTGAGCTTTGCGCCAACCGGATACTTGACCATCGCGCCATCCCAGGGATCGCTCTCCAGCTGCTTCATGCCGAGGCTGATGCGCTGGGTGTCCTTGTTGATGCGGATGATCTGCACCTTGACGGTGTCGCCGATGTTCAGGACTTCGCTCGGGTGACCGACGCGCTTGTAGCTGAGATCGGTGACGTGCAGCAGGCCGTCGATGCCGCCGAGGTCAACGAACGCACCGTAATCGGTGATGTTCTTGACGACGCCGTCGATGATCTGGCCCTCGGCGAGGCTCAGGATCAGGCCCGAACGCTGCTCTGCGCGCGTCTCTTCGAGAACGGCGCGACGCGACACGACGATGTTGCCGCGCTTGCGGTCCATCTTCAGGATCTGGAAGGGCTGGGGGATGTCCATCAGCGGGGTGACATCGCGCACGGGGCGGATGTCGACCTGCGAGCCTGGCAGGAACGCGACGGCGCCGTTCAGGTCGACGGTGAAGCCACCCTTCACGCGGCCGAAGATCACGCCCTCGACGCGGGTCGTCTTCGAGAATTCGGTTTCCAGCTTGTCCCATGCGGCTTCGCGGCGGGCGCGATCGCGGCTGAGCATTGCTTCGCCGTGCACGTTCTCGACGCGGTCGACATAGACTTCGACTTCGTCACCGATCTTGAGATCGGCCTTCTGGCCCGGCGCTGCGAATTCGCGAAGCGGCACGCGGCCTTCCGACTTCAGACCGACGTCGATGACGGCCATGTCGTTCTCGATGCCGGTCACGGTGCCATGCACCACGCGGCCCTCGAAGCTGTCGGCGTCGCCGAGCGTTTCGTTCAGCATCGCCGCGAAATCGTCGCGGGTCGGCATTACCTGGGTTGCCATAGAATTCAGTAATCCTAGTCTGTTTCCGGCCAAGCGGTTGGGTCCGCTGGTCTTGGCCTTCGTTGCCGCGACGACCGAACGTCGAACGCGGCATCCGGACGGCACGAGGCGCAGAGGACGTAGACGCTGAATGCGAAAACGGCGCGTGAGACTCACAGGTCTCCGCGCCTTCCTCCACGAGCATCGCTCGCCGGACGCTTCCGTGTAGCGGAAACCACGTCTCGGAGCAAGTTCGCCGCTGCGGCGTTAGGGGCTGCTCACAACAGGAGCGAAGATTTGAGCGAACGCGGCATTCTCGTGCTGGGCTGGATCGCCACGGCGACGGCTATCGTGATGTATCTGTCGTATATCGACCAGATCATGCTGAACCTTGGCGGGCAGAAGGGTTCGATCATTCAGCCGTTCGCGACGATGGTCAATTGCGGGCTCTGGGTGGCGTATGGCGTGCTGAAGAAGAAGCGCGACTGGCCGATCGCGGTGGCGAATTTTCCGGGCGTTGTGCTGGGGGCGATTACGCTGGCGACTGCGCTTTAAGGGGGCGCTGGCTCTCCACCAACTTGTTCTCCCGCAGAGGCGGGAGCCCAGTCTGGGTTCCCGCCTTTGCGGGGAAACAGTGTTGGTTTACGGTTTCCCTAACCCAACAGAGGTACCACCCCGGCGAAGGCCGGGGCCCAATTGGGGAACGGTACTGGTTCAGGACAGAGCGTCTTTACCGCGACCTTACCAATTGGGCCCCGGCCTCCGCCGGGGTGGAGTTAGTCGCCTGGTGGGGAGAGGCTTAAACCGCCGCCTTCTTCGCCCGCTGCGCCTCGACCAGCGCCACCGCCCGCTGCACCGACGCCTCGATCGACAGGAAACTCGTATCGAGCAGCGCCGCATCCGCCGCCATCACCAGCGGCGCAGTCGAGCGGCCGCTGTCGCGGGCGTCGCGGGCGCGGATGTCCGCCAGTACGCGATCCTTGCTCGCCGTCCCGCCGCGCGCCTGCAACTCGGCATGCCGCCGCTGCGCGCGGATGTTCGGGGTCGCCTTCACGAACAGCTTGGCGTCCGCATCCGGCGCGATCACCGTGCCGATGTCCCGACCGTCGAGAATCGCGCCGCCCTCCTGCGCCGCGAACCGCTTCTGCCGCTGCATCAGCGCCGCGCGGACCAGCGGGTGCGCCGACACGATCGAGGCCAGCGCCCCGATATCGTCGTCGCGCAACGCCGGATCGGTCATCATCGCATCGTCGAAATCGCAGGCCGCGACCGAGTCGGCTTCGTTCTCGGGATCGAGCCCCATCCGCGCCACGTTCAACGCGACTGCGCGGTACAGCAGCCCGGTGTCGAGATAGGGAAGCTTGTAATGCTTGGCCAAGGCGCGCGCGATCGTGCCCTTGCCCGATGCCGCCGGGCCGTCGACTGCGATGATCATCTTAATTCCCCTGGCCGGTAAGCGCGTCGAGCGACCGGAAGAACACGGGGTAGCTCGTCGCCACCGGCGATACATCATCGATCGTGACGGGCTCGTCGCTCCCAAGTCCAGCCACCACCATGCTCATTGCGATGCGATGATCGAGTTTCGAGGCCACCCGAGCGCCACCGCGAATCGCCGCGCCGCCCGAACCTGTGATCGCCATGCCGTCCTCAAATTCCTCGCAGGCCACGCCGCACGCCTCCAGCGCGATCCGCATCGTCGTGATCCGGTCCGATTCCTTGACGCGCAGCTCGTGCGCACCGCGGGCGACCGTCGTGCCGGTCGCGAACGCCGCAGCGACGAACAGCACCGGATATTCGTCGATCATGCTCGGCGCCAGATCGGCCGGCACCTCGATCGCGGTCAGGGGTGCGTGCCGGACCCGCAGGTCGGCAACCGGCTCGCCACCGACGGTGCGCGGGTCGAGCTCGGTGATATCCGCGCCCATCATGCGCAGCGCGGTGACGATGCCGATCCGAGTCGGGTTCAGCCCGACATTGCGCACGATGATATCGGACCCCGGCACGATCGACGCCGCGACCAGCCAGAAGGCCGAGGACGACGGATCGCCCGGCACGACGATATCCTGCGGCGCAAGCTCCGCTTCGCCGGTGATCGAGATCACGCGGCCCGCCTCGGTTTCCTCGACGGTCAGCTTCGCGCCGAACCCGGTCAGCATCCGCTCGCTGTGATCGCGCGTCGCGACCGGCTCGATGACCGTGGTGATGCCGGGCGTGTTGAGTCCCGCCAGCAAGATGGCCGACTTCACCTGCGCCGAGGCGACCGGCAGCGTGTAGCTGATCGGCACTGCGGGGCAGATCCCGCGGACCATCAGCGGCAGCTTGCCGCCGGGGGACGCGGTGATGTCCGCGCCCATCTGCGACAGCGGCTCGATCACGCGGCCCATCGGCCGGCCTGACAGCGAGGCGTCGCCGGTAAAGGTGCAGGTGATCGGATGGCTGGAGACGAGCCCCATCAGCAGCCGCGTCGAGGTGCCCGAATTCCCCATCTCCAGCGCGGTCTCGGGCTGGAGCAGTCCGCCGACGCCGACGCCGTCGACGACCCAGATGCCGTCGTCCTGCCGCTCGATCGTCGCGCCCATCGCGCGCATCGCCGCCGCGGTGGCGAGCACGTCCTCACCCTCCAGCAGCCCGGTGATCCGGCTGGTGCCGACCGCGAGGCTGGCGAACATCAGCGCGCGGTGGCTGATCGACTTGTCGCCGGGAACCGCGATCGAACCGGTCAGGGGACCGCGCGCGACCACGTCGAGCGGCTGGGGGAGGGGGTGTGTCATGGGCCCGGGCTTTTGACAGTGGCCTTGCGCTATGGCAAGGCGCGCCCACTTTGCGAGGGTATCCCCCCGCAATCCATTCATCCGAAAGGTTCTATCGGCATGATCAAGCCGGAATGGGGCACGAAGCGTTCGTGCCCGAAATGCGCGACGCGTTTCTACGACCTCGAAAAAGCCGACCCCGTGACCTGCATCGAATGCGGCTATGCGTGGGAGCCCGAGCCTATCCTGAAGTCGAAGCAGCCGCTGCCGTTCGAGGTCGCCAAGCCCGACACCAAGAAGCCCGACGCGGATCTCGAGGGTGACGAGGAAGAGGATATTGCCTCGATCACCGGCGAGGACGAAGAGCCGTCCGCGGACGACGAAGTCGATCTGGGCGGCGACGACGACCTCGGCGTCGAGACGCCGCAGGACGAACACGAGCGGTAATTCGAATAAATTTGGCAAGCGGTGTTTAACGCCGCTTGCCAACCCGGGCGGCTCCGGTTAGTGAGCCGCCTCCCAACGGGAATGGGGCCGTAGCTCAGCTGGGAGAGCGTTCGCATGGCATGCGAAAGGTCAGGGGTTCGATCCCCCTCGGCTCCACCATTTCCGTTGATGATCGGTCCAAAGGATCGGTGTCCCAGATAGCATCGGTTAGGCCATTGGCCAGCGCGGGCACTGTCCGGGATGCAGACTTTCCACATCCCGAACCAGCATCATCTCTAGAACGCGGCCGATAGCCCGGCGAACGCCGTCACGCTGTCGCGATCGTCGCGTAGCGCGTACCCTGCGACACCCGCGCGAAGCGACAATTGTCCGGCGACGGTGCCGTCGACGCCCATCGCATAGCTCATATAGTTGCGATCGGCGCGCTCCACCGTGCTCGTGAAGCTGATTGGCGCGCCGGTCGGCGTCATCGTCAGCGTCCGCGGGTCGTCGTCGAACTCGCGCTCATAGCCGGCGCGCGCGAAGAAGCGCACCGGGGAGCCCGGTACCGTGCGAATCACCGCGCCGAAACGGCCGGTAAGGCTCTTGATCTCCTGCTTCCCGAACGTTGCCGCGGTCGAGAGGCCGCCGGTCTCTGCATAGCCCGCAATACGGACGCGGTCATATTGTGCGGCGAGGTCGGGGCCGAACGCTACGCCACCACGCGTGATCAGGTCGAACGCGGCGGTGACCCGTCCGGCGACATAGGTGCCGTCGGTTTCGCCCTCATGCGTGCGCAGGGCAGGTCCGAGCTGAACGCTGCGGCGGATATGGCGATAGTCGATCTCGCCATAGGTCCCGTCCGCGAGCAGGCGTACCGGGCCGAGCTCGCCGCGTGCGTAGCCGCTGATCGACCAGGCGCGCGGCTTGTAGGTGCCGGCGCCGGTCTTGAAATCGCCCGTGCCGTCCGAATAGCCGCCGGCTACGCCGACTCCGGACGCATCGCCGATCGCGAGGTCGGCGCCTGCGGTGCCGCTGAAGCCGCGCTCAGTGACGCCGACTCGCTGCGCCGAATTGCCGCTCGCATAATAATGATAGCCGGCACTGCCGAACACCGACAGCGCCTGGCCGTCGCGTTGCGCGCCGCCACGCTCTGCCGCTTCGATCAGGTCGCGCTGGCCGCGGAACATCGCCTGCGCGGCATAGCCGAGCCCGGCGATCTGGTCGGGGGCCTGGACGAGGCTGGCGATCGCCTGGCCCTGAATCCGCTGCGTCTTGCCCGACGGGTGGACGCTGTCGGCGAGAATATACGTCTCGTTGGCGTCGGGCGAGACGAGCGTCGCGCGGGTGCAGGCCAGCGAGGAGGGCACCGTGCACGCGACGCCGGTGATATTCGTGTAGCCATAGGTCGCGGGGCTCGCGACGAGCTCGCCGAACAGCCGGTCGGTATCGAAATACAGCGCGTTGACGTTCGCCGCCGCCAGCGCCGCGCCATAGGTCCGGTTGAACAGCTGCAGCCCGGCCGCACCGCCCGACTGGACCGCGAGCGTCACGATCCGGCTCGCACCCGCGGCCTGGAGCCGGCTGACCTGCGCCGCGAGCTGAGTCGCTGCGGTCGTCAGGATCGCGGTATTGGTGCTGCCCCCCGCCTGGAACGCGAAATAGTCGTTCCCGCCGCCCTGGATATAGACGAGATCGTGTGCGCCGAAGGTGCCGCCTGCGGCGAGGAAATTGGTGATCTGCGTCGTGACCGGGATCGACAGCGCGTTGGCGGCGGTGACGCGCGCGCCGCCGACCGCATAGTTGGTCCCGCCCTTGCCATAGACCGGATCCAGCGGGAGTCCGAGTCGCGCGGCGAGCACTTCGGGCGCGACCGGATCGGGGTTGGTCGTGAAGCTGCCCGCGTCGCGCGCCAGGCGCGGGTCGAGCGTCAGGTAATAGCCGCCGTCGGCGAGGCTGTCGCCGAACACCACCATGCGGTTATAGGGTTCGCTGCCCGACGCGCTGGTTGCGTTGGTCGTTGTACTGGCGGTCTGTGCGTGGCCCGGACTCGCGATGCTCAGCGCGGTCCCCAACAGCAACGCCGTATAGGTCGTCTTCATGATACCCTCTCCCTGGCGGCGAAGGATCACTGTCCTTCGCTCGCCGGGGAGTGTCGTAGGGCTTTACGATTGCGTCAATAGACTGAGTTTGGGGGTCAAACCGTTCAGACGAACAGTCCGACCAGCAGATACGTCCCCGCGCCGATCAGCCCGGCCGCGGGCAGCGTCAGCGTCCAGGCGACGACGATGTTGCTGGCGATGTTCCAGCGGACGGCGGACAGGCGCCGCGCGGCGCCGACGCCGACGATCGAGCCGGTGATGGTATGGGTCGACGATACCGGGATGCCCCAGAAGGTCGCGGCGAACAGCGTGATCGCACCGCCGGTCTCTGCACAGAAGCCCTGTGCCGGGGTGAGCCGCGTGATCTTCGAGCCCATCGTGTGGACGATCCGCCAGCCACCTGACAGCGTGCCGAGCGCCATCGCGGCCTGGCACGACAGCACCACCCAGAGCGGCACGTGGAAGGTGCCACCGAGCAGCCCCTGCGAATAGAGCAGCACCGCGATGATCCCCATCGTCTTTTGCGCGTCGTTGCCGCCGTGGCCGAGCGAGTAGAGCGCGGCCGAGATCAGCTGGAGCTTGCGGAAACGCTTGTCGACGCCGAGCGGGGTGAGCCTCAGGCTGGTCCAGGCGACGAGCAGCACCAGCACGAGGGCGAGCATCAGGCCGATCGCGGGCGAGGCGAAGATCGCGACGACGGTCTTGATGACGCCGCTCCACACGATCGCGCCGAAGCCGATCTTGGCGATGCCGGCCCCCAGCAGGCCACCAATCAGTGCGTGGCTGCTGCTCGACGGGATGCCCAGTACCCAGGTGATGACGTTCCACGCGATCGCGCCCATCAGCGCGGCGAAGATCACCTGCGCATCGATGACATGCGCCTGGACGATCCCGGTGCCGACGGTCTGCGCGACGTGCAGGCCGAAGACCGCGAACGCGATGAAGTTGAAAAAGGCGGCCCAAAGGACGGCGTATTGCGGCTTGAGGACGCGCGTGGAGACGACGGTGGCGATCGAGTTCGCCGCATCGTGCAGGCCGTTCAGGAAGTCGAACAGCAGCGCTATGCCGATGAGGCCGATGAGGAGGGGAAGGGAGAGGATCATGCGGCTGCTGCCCTATCCGTTACCATGCCACCCCCCCGGCGAAGGTTGGGGTCCAATTGGCAAGGTCGCAGTAACGCAACGCCGCCATACGTTATGGCCGTCCCCCAATTGGGCCCCGGCCTTCGCCGGGGGGGAGCTCCATGGGAGGTCGCGGACTCAAGCGACGGTTCAAGCATGGTCGATGACCAGCCCCTGGATCTCGTTCGCGACGTCTTCGAAGCGGTCGACGATCTTTTCCAGGCTGCTGTAGATTTCGCGGTTGATGATGAACGTCATCGGGTCCGCGCTGATCTTCGAGGCCTGGAACAGCGCGCGCAGGCCGGTGTCGTGGATGTCGTCGGCATGCCCCTCGATCTGGATCAGCCGCGCGGTCAGGTCGTGCAACCGGCCGGCATTGGTGCCCAGCGAGCGGAGCAGCGGGATCGCCTCGGCGGTGATCCGTGCGGCCTCGACGATGATGCCCGCCATGTCGCGCATCTGGGCCGAGAACTCGGTCACCTCGTACAGCGCGATCGCGTTGGCGGTGCCGTTCATCTGGTCGATCGCGTCGTCCATCACGCCGATCAGGTCGGTGATCGCGCTGCGGTCGAACGGCGTCACGAACACGCGGCGGACGTCCTGCAACACCTCGCGCGTGATATCGTCGGCCTCGTGCTCGCGCTTGACGATCTCGGCGATCTGCCCCTCGATCGAGCCTTCGCCGTGCAGCAGCCGTGCGAGCGCATCGGCACCGGCGACCAGCGTCGCGGCATGCGCGTCGAACAGTTCGAAGAACCGTCCCTGCTTCGGCATCAGCGACTGGAACCAGCCCAGCATCGGAATTCTCCTTTTCGCACTCGTGCGTACGACGGGTAAGATACGTTGCGCGAGCGTCGCCGGGATCGGCGGCTCGCGGAAGGCAGCGATAAGCGCCTTCAGGCCGGGCTCATTGACAGCCTCCGCCGCACGATCAAGCGTAAACCAGCGCGTGTCGCGTTGATGCCGCTCGGGCCAGTCGTCGAGTTGCTCGACAAAGGCGAGCGGAAACACCGTCACGATCATGTCGCGGTACCGGCCGGTGCGACGCCGTTTGCGGTAGCCGAACTCGCCGACCGCGGTGGGGCAGGGGATGCCGCGAATCCCCGCTTCCTCATACGCTTCCTGCGCGGCAGCCTCGTGGCTGGCGAGCCCGACGATGGGATTGCCCTTGGGGATCACCCAGCGACCGGTATCGCGTGAGGTGATCAGCATCACGCGGGCATGGCCGTCGCTGTCGATGATGTAGGGAAGTGCCGCAATCTGCTGGATAAATCTGATCCTTTGCCCCGCAGAGTCGCGGCGATTCGCGCGAGCTTATACGGCAGGGCGGGTCCGGAACAGGGGGCGGCGGACGGCTTTGGTGCGGCGTCCGGCGCGGCGATTCCGTCCCATTCCCGGACGGCGCGGGCTTAACCATTTTTGGCGCTGGTCGATTTAGTAAACGCGGCGTTAACGTTTGCATCATGACCAGACGCCTAGTCCTCACCAACGAAGCCGCCCGCCATCCGCTGCGCCGCGCATTGCCGCCGCCTGTAGCCGCGAAGTCCAGCGACGACGATCATGACATCAAGCTGTTTCTGCTAAGCTTCGCCGCGTTCTTTACCTGCTTCTACAGCTTCTTTCTGTGAGCGCAGACGGTCTGTCGGCCGCCTCACGTCGCAATCCGCCTAGTGGTGAAGCCCTGGCAGGCATCCGCTCGCGTCATCGTCGCAGGCAAGGTGCAGCTTCTGCGCCAGCCACGCCGAGACGAGGCACATCGCAGCGACCAGGAACAGCATGTTCTCCGGCGTCACGCCCAGCGCGGTGATGCCGATGACCAGGATCGAACCGATCGTCATCGCGCCCGAATTGACCACGTTGTTCGCCGCCACCGTCCGCGCGGTTTGGTCGCGTTCGACCGTCGTCGTCAGGAACGCGTAGAGCGGCACGACGAACATCCCGCCGGTGATCGCGATGGCCAGCAGCGTCGCCAGCACGGGTATCGCGCCTGGCTGGCGGATGAACCCCGCCCAGTCGTAGAACTGCCCCGGCGGCGCAGGTGTCCAGTTCCGCGCGAGGAACGAGAACAGCACGACGAAGCCGCCCATCGCGATCACCGACGCGGGTGAGAACTTCGCCGAGATGCGCCCGCGGAGCATCGAGTTGATGACCACCGACCCGATCGCGACCCCGACCGAGAAGACCGCGATCACGAAGCTCGCGACGCGCTCGTCGGCGGTCAGCACGTTCTTCACCAGCGGCGGGAAGACGATGATCAGCACCGCGCCGATCGTCCAGAAGAAGCTGATCGCGATGATTGCGAGGAACAGCCGCGGAATGTGCAGCGTCGCGCTGATCAACCGCCACGACGCGGTGAACGGGTTGTAGTCGAGTTTGAGCGGTGGCCCCTCGCGCGGGGCGGGCGGGACCTGGCGGCCGGAGAACCAGCCGATCACCGCGACGATCAGGACGCTGGCGGCGGCGCCCTCGATCGGGATCCAACCCGCGGTCACGGTACCCAGCAGGATCGCGAGATAGGTGCCTGCCTCGACCAGTCCGGTGCCGCCGAGCACGTCGCCTGGGGCCAGATGCTGCGGCAGGATCGCGTATTTGATCGGGCCGAAAAAGGTCGAATGGACGCCGAGACACAGTACCGCGCCGAGCATCAGCCCGATCCCGAGGCTCGGGTGGCCAGCGCGCGCGACCATCAGGCCGGTCGCGCCGAGCAGCATGATGCCGATCTCGACCGTCTTCACGATCCGGATGATTCGCGCCTTGTCGTGGCTGTCCGCCAATTGCCCCGCGAGCGCGGACAGCAGGAAGAATGGCAGGATGCCGAGCCCTGTCGCCAACGCGTTGAAATTGGCCTCCATCTTCGGATCGTTGAAGACGGCATAGGTGGCGAACAGGACCATCGAGGTCTTGAACAGGTTATCGTTGAACGCACCGAGAAACTGCGTCGTGAACAGGGGCAGGAAGCGACGTTGCTTCAGCAACCCAAGGGCATTGAGCATGACGAGAAATAGCCCTGATCGTTGCGAAAATACGCGAAACCCTTAGCCTAGCGTCATCGTCGCGCCAACGCTTAAACCGGTTTCGCCCCGCGACCGACCGGTATAGAGGTGGTGGGTGCTAAGCTTGCCTAACCTCCTGACATTGTCGCGGATCGTCGCGGTGCCCCTGCTGGTCTGGTTCCTGTGGTGGCCCGACTGGGAGGCGGGCTATGGCATCGCCTTCGTGCTCTACTGCCTGATGGGCATCACCGACTATTTCGACGGCTATCTCGCGCGGTCGAGCGGTGCGGTGTCGCGGCTCGGGATTTTCCTCGATCCGATTGCGGACAAAATCATGGTCGCCGCGGTGATCCTGATTCTGGTGGGCACGCGCGACATTCCCGGCGTCCACGTGATCGCCGCGCTGGTGATCCTGCTGCGTGAGATCGCGGTGTCGGGTTTGCGCGAGTTCCTGGCGCAGGTGCAGGTGTCGGTGCCCGTCTCGCAATTGGCGAAGTGGAAGACGACGCTGCAACTCGTGTCGCTTGGCGGAATCATTCTCGGCGGTGCGGTGCCCGATATGGCCTGGGTGCATAATGTCGGCATCGTCGCGCTCTGGGGCGCGGCCGTCCTTACCGTGCTGACCGGATGGGATTATCTCCGCGTCGGCCTGAAGCACATGGACTGAGCATGACGATACGGATGGTGTATTTCGCCTGGGTCCGCGAGCGGATCGGCACGGGCGAGGAAACGATCGACCCGCCCGCGAGCGTCGTGACGGTGGCCGACCTGATCGACTGGCTCGCCGATACCAGCGCGCCGCACGCCGAAGCATTCGAAAACCGCGCGCGGTTGCGCGCCGCGATCGACCAGGACTTCGTCGCGCTCGATACGCCGATCGGTGCGGCGCGAGAGATCGCGATCTTCCCCCCGGTGACGGGCGGATGATCCATATCTCTGTCCAGCAGTCCGCGATCGACATCGCAGCGGAAATGACCCGCGCCGAGGCGGCGGGCGCAGGCGCAGTCGCGACCTTTACCGGTCTGGTGCGCGCGGACGATGGCGTCGGTACGCTTGAGCTCGAACATTATCCCGGCGCGACCGAGGCGGCTTTACTCAAGGTTGCGGAGGGGGCGGTCGCACGCTGGAGCCTGTCCGCGGCGATCATCGTGCACCGGGTCGGGCCGATGCATCCGGGTGAGCGGATCGTCTTCGTCGCGGCGACTGCGGCGCATCGCGGCGCTGCCCTGGAGGCATGTGCATATCTGATCGATCGGCTGAAGACCGACGCGCCATTCTGGAAGCGCGAAACTCGCGGGGCTGCGTCCAGCTGGGTCGAGGCGCGGGATAACGATCACGCCGCAGCGGCACGCTGGGAATAAGCCGCACGGTTCATTAGAGATTATCTTCCCGCAACGGCGGGAGTCCAAATGCGGATCCCGCCCTCGCGGAAAAACAGCAAGATGCGGGCCGCGCTCTCCGTAGAGGTCGCGGCCCGCGATCGTGTTAGCCGAGCTTCGGAACGCTCATGCCATTGGTCAGGTGGACGACGCCGTTCGTCTCCTTGATGTCGGCCGTATCGACGTACGCCTTGATCCCGGCGGTATCGGTCAGTTCAATGTTGCCGTTCGGACCGACCGACGCGATCAGCGGCTGGCCAGCGAGCGTGGTCAGCGTGGCCTTGCCACCGCCCGCGGTGATCTGCGCCTTCAGTTGCTCGGACGTGATGGCACCGGCGACGACGTGATACTTAATGATCGTCGCCAACGTCGGCGCCGACTCAGGCTTCAGCAACGTGTCGAGCGCGCCGGCGGGCAGACGCGTGAACGCCTCGTCGCTGGGGGCGAACACGGTGTAGGGGCCGGGGCCTGCGAGCGTGGTCTGCAGCTTCGCCGCGGTCACCAGCTTGGTCAGCGTCGCGCGGTTCGGAAGCGTCGGCAGTGCGGCGGCGATCGTCGTCGTCGGCGCGGCGGTCGGCGCTGCTGGGGCGGCGGCTGCGGGAGCAGCGGGGGCCGCCTGCGCGGTCCGTGCTGCGGTCGTCTCGACGGGGGCCGTCTGTGCGATCGCGCCGGTGGCAAAAACCATGCCCGATGCGGCGGCAATCATAAGGTTCGCCTTAAAAGTCATCTGTGACTCCAAATATAATGGATGGGACAGTTGGAAACTCAGTGCAAAAGCTAGGAGCAGGGTAGGCGCGCCTTCAATGTTTTGGCGGACCAGCCGCAGCATCGATGCGATGAACCGAGCCTGGAGGCCTTTGAATCAGCTCAGTTTCGGAACGATTACACCGTTGACGACGTGAACGACGCCGTTCGACTGGCGAACGTCTGCGGTCTCGACATAGCTCTTGTTGCCGTTGACGTCGGTCAGCGTGATGACCGCGCCGACCAAAGTCGCGGTGATCGGATCGCCCTCGACCGTGGTCAGCATCGCGGTGCCGCCTCCGGCCGCGATCCGCTGGCGCAGATCGTCCGCGGTGATGACACCCGGCACGACGTGATAGGTCAGCACCTTGGTCAGCGAGGCCTTGTTCTCCGGCTTCAGCAGCGTGTCGACCATGCCGGGGGCAAGCCGTCCAAACGCGTCGTTGGTCGGTGCGAACACCGTGAAGGGGCCCGGACCGGACAGCGTCCCGACCAGATCCGCCGCCTTTACCGCAGCAACCAGCGTCGACAGGTTGGGTGCAGCCGAGGCGTTATCGACGATCGTCCGCGTGGCCATCATCGGCACGCCGCCGACCGTCGGGTTGGCAACCGCGGGCGGGCCGTTCGGTACGGCAAGCGCGGGATTGGTCGACGGACTGGCCACGTCGTCCTTCGATTTGCCGCTGCATGCGGCGAGCGCCAGCGCACTCGTCATCACCAGTAGCGGAAGCGTCTTCGACATCATCGGATCTCCAGCGGAAAGTGCGGAAGATACGATCGAACGTCGAGATGGTTGCGCATCCGTCCCGATCGGACGTCGGGCGATCGATCGGGCGGGGCATGGTCGAGACGGCCGCCCGGCCCCCGATGGTCGCGCGCACGTGGAGAGCGGCAGGCGCGTTATTGAATATCGGCGAGCGCCTTTGCCAACAATTCAAAGTCCTTTTCGCGCGGGCTGGCGCGGCGCCACACCAGTGCGATCTTGCGCACCGCGTTGATCTCGTCGAGCGGCCGTGCGGTAATGTTGGTATTGTCCAGGATACCGGCCTTCAATGCCATTTCGGGCAGCATCGTGATGCCGAGCCCGTTGTCGACCATCTGCACGATCGTGTGCAACGACGTCCCCAGCATCGTCGCCTCCGCGCGCAGTTCGGGGCGATTGCACGCCCCGAGCGCGTGGTCCTTCAGGCAATGCCCGTCCTCGAGCAGCAGCAGCCGGGTCTCGTCGATCGCCGATGCGGGGATCGCGGGCAGCGCTGAGGGGACCTCGCCCGATGGGTAAGCGACGAACAGCCGATCCTCGAACAGCGTCTCGGCGGTCACTTCGCCGCAAGCATAGGGGAGTGCCAGCAGCACGCAGTCGGTGCGCCCGTTATGCAGTCCCTCGCAGGCCGCGCCGCTCGGCTCCTCGCGCAGGAACAGCTTCAGATCGGGATAATCCTTTCGCAACCGCGGCAGGATGCGCGGCAGCATGAACGGCGCGATCGTCGGGATTACGCTCATCCGCATGTCGCCCGACAGCGGCTGGCCGGCGGCGCGCGCCATGTCGCCCAGTTCCTCCGCCTCGCGCAGCACGCGCCGCGCCTTGTCGGCAATCGAATCACCCAGCGGCGTGAACCGCACGACGCGGCGCGTACGCTCGACCAGCACCACGCCGATGAGTGTTTCGAGCTCGCGCAGGCCCGCGGACAGCGTCGATTGCGTCACGAAACAGGCTTCGGCGGCACGGCCGAAATGTCCGTGGTCTTTCAACGCCACCAAATATTGCAGCTGTTTCAACGTGGGTAGGTAAGTCGCAGCCATTAATCGCCTCTGTCGATCATCAGATGATAAATAGAGCGTTTGATCGATTACACCAGTCCCCATATACCGCATTGCACAACGAACGAGCGGGCCAACCGCCGCCAGTGAGGATGCCTGGAGCAAAGATTTTTCCCAGGAGGCTTCCATCATGTTGACCATCGGCGACCAGTTCCCCTCGATGACCATCCCCGTCCAGCAGGGCACCGCAGCGCTGCCCGCCGGCGAGACGCTCGACCTGACGACGGCCTATCCCGGCAAGTGGAAGGTGCTGTTCTACTGGCCGAAGGACTTCACCTTCGTCTGCCCGACCGAGATCGTCGGCTACAGCGACATCCGCAGCGACTTCGAGGACCGCGACGCCGTCCTGATCGGCGCGTCGACCGACACCGCGCACGTCCACCTCGCCTGGCGCAAGTCGGATGCGGACCTTGCCGCCGCGGACTTTCCGTGGCTGGCGGATAACGGCGCCAAGCTCGCCGACGCGCTCGGTATCGTCGACAAGAACGAGCATGTCGCGTTCCGTGCGACGTTCATCATCGATCCGGACAACGTCATCCAGGCGGTCCAGGTCAACGGCCTGAACGTTGGCCGCAACCCGGCCGAGACGCTCCGCGTGCTCGACGCGCTGCAGACCGACGAGCTCTGCCCGTGCAACTGGAACAAGGGCGACGACGTCCTCCAGCTTGCTGCGTAAACAGTAACTCCCCTCCCGTGCGCGGGAGGGAGTTTCGGGTCGATCGTCCCCCGGACGATCTGAAACGCCCGGGGGGCGTTTCACCCGGAACTGAGAGGGCGTGTCCACACGGGCCGCCCTCTCTTTTTGTCTCCAGTCCCTCCCCCGACCCCTCGCGCGAGCGGAAGGGGAGCAGAAGGAAGAAGATCATGTCGCTCAAGGAATTCGCCGGGCAGCTGCCCGATTACGCCAAGGACATCCGTCTCAACGTCGGCTCGCTGTTGAACGAGACGCATCTTACCGATCAGCGGAAGTACGGCCTGCTGCTGACCTGCGCACACGGCTCAGGCTACAAGCCGCTCGTCGAGGCGGCCGAAGCCGAATGCGCGTCCAAGCTCAGCCCCGAGGCGGCCTATGCGGCACGCGCGGCGGCGGCGGTGATGGCGATGAACAACGTCTACTACCGGTTCACGCATCTCGCCGGGAACCAGGAATATCGCAACATGCCCGCCAAGCTGCGCATGAACGTGATCGGCCAGCCGGGTATCGACAAGGTCGATTTCGAGCTGTTCAGCCTGGCCGTGTCGGCGATGAACGGCTGCGGCATGTGCATCGACAGCCACGAGCAGATCCTGAAGAAGGCGGGCGTGACGGCCGAGGCGATTCAGACCTCGGTCCGGATCGGCGCGGTGATGGCCGCCGTCGCGACAGTCCACGCGACGCTGTAACCGCTGTTCCCCTTCCGCGTGCGGGAGGGGTTAGGGGAGGGGCTGGCTGCGACTTTGTGTCGTCATCTGGCTGCGCCCCATATCCTCCGTCATCCTGACGAAAGTCAGGATCCAGAGCCATAAAGGATCGCGTCCCGTTACTCTGGATCCTGGCCTTCGCCAGGATGACAGAAAGTCGGGCGGCGAGGCTCTAGTGCCAGATTGCGCGGTAGAGGCCGAACAGGCTGGTGATCGTCAGGATCACGCCGACCATGATCATGAGCGTCTTGGCCGGCACGCGCTTGGCGAGCATCGCCCCGAACGGCGCCGCGAGCACGCCGCCGATCAGCAGCCCCACCGTGGCCTGCGTGAACGCCGCCCAGCCGAGTTGCGTGATGAACGTCGCCGAGATCGTCGCGGTCAGGAAGAACTCCGCGGTGTTCACCGTGCCGATCGTCGTGCGGGGTGACGCCCCCTGGACCAGCAGGTTCGACGTCACCACCGGCCCCCAGCCGCCACCGCCCGCCGCATCGAGAAACCCGCCGATCAGCCCCAGCGGCTCGACGATCTTCGGCTCCTTCTGCTTGGGCGGGAAGCGCAGTCCGCGGTAGAGCAGGTACACGCCGATCGACGTCAGATAGGCGAGGATGAACGGCTTGGCGGTGCTCGCATCGATGTTCGACAGCACATAGGCGCCGAGAATACCGCCGATCACGCCCGGGATCATCAACCGCAGGAACAGCCGCCAATTGACGTTCTTGTGCAGCACATGGCTGATCCCCGACACTGCGGTGGTGAACGTCTCGACCGTATGCACGCCTGCCGACGCCGCGGCCGGCGGCACGCCGACCCAGAGTAGCAGCGTGTTCGAGATCACCCCGAACGCCATCCCCAGCGCGCCATCGACGACCTGCGCGGCAAACCCGACCAGAATGAACGGTATCAGCGTCTCGAAGCTCACGGTCGTCAGATCGAACATCGGCATCCCCTCAAAATCGCGGCCAACCTGCAACGTGCGGGCTTATCCCACAACAAAGATAGGCTTTACCCCGATCCCGGCGATCCGCGCCCGCACCCCGGCACGAGGCAAGGCACGGCGGATGCGGTTCTGGAAATCGGCGGTTCGATATCCTAGATACGCACATCGCGAAGGGGACTTTCGATGTCGAGCGGATTACTGACTTATCTGGATTCGATCCGCGCGCGTGATCCTGCTCCGCATTCGCGCGCCGAGATCATGCTGTACCCCGGCGTCTGGGCGCTCGGCTATCACCGCATCGCACATCGTCTGTATAAGGCGAAATTCTATTTCCTCGCGCGGTGCGTCAACCACTGGTCGCGCTTCACGACCGCGATCGATATCCATCCGGGCGCGACGATTGGCCGCAACTTCTTCATCGACCATGGCTTCGTCGTGATCGGCGAGACTGCGGAGATCGGCGACGACGTCACGATCTATCAGTGCGTCACGCTCGGCGGCACCAGCCCCGACAATGGCGTGCAGGGCAAGCGTCATCCCACCATCTCCGACGGCGCGATCATCGGGTCGGGCGCGCAGGTGCTGGGGCCGATCACACTCGGCAGGCGATCGCGCGTCGGCGCCAATGCGGTCGTCACGCGCGACGTGGCGGAGGGGACGACCGTCGTCGGCATCCCCGCGCGCACGACCACGATCGAGGGCGGCAACGCGCCCGAGATGCCGCGCTTCGTCCCCTATGGCACGCCGTGCACCGAGCTGTTCGACCCCGCGACGCAGAAGATGGAGATCATGCGCTGCGAACTCGAGACGATGCGCAAGCGCCTCGACGCGCTGCTTGCGGACGGGCAGGGCGAGGACCGCCTAGAGGATCGTCGCGACCGCGCATGATGGAAAAGCGCGACTGATGGGTATCGTCACCCCGTTCCCGACCCCGTCCAAGGCGACCCAGATCGGCTTCGATCGGCTCGAACTGATGCGGATCCTCGATCTTTACGGCCGGATGGTCGCAGCCGGCCATTGGCGCGACTATGCAATCGATCTCGGCAAGGACGCCGCGGTCTTCGCCGCCTTCCGCCGCGCCGCCGAACGCCCCGAGTTCCGGATCGAGAAACGCCCTGCGCTGCGCAACAAACAGGGCATGTGGGCGCTGATCGGCGAAGGCGGCGCGGTGGTGAAGCGCGGGCACGAGCTGGGCCCGGTGCTCGCGCCGGTAGAGCGGCGCTTCATGAAGCTCGTCGAAAACTGAGGGGCTTCGTCGTCCTGATGACAATCAGGATCGAGAGTAACGCGCGATATCCGTTGTGACTCTGGGTCTGACCTTCGTCAGGATGACGAAAGGGGGTGGCGGCCTGCCCGCTTAGGCTGACCGCCACCTCGATCGACTAGAGCCCCCAGGACAGGCGGATATAGCCGAACTGGCCCGGCACGTCGTAGGTCGTCGGATCGTAGTTCGGCCCCGTGCAGGTGAAGCAGGCAGGCGGATCCTGGTTGAAGACGTTGTTCACGCCGATCGTCAACCCAAGCCGGTTCTCCAGCCAGCCCGGCGCCAGCGTCAGCTGGACATCGCCGTAGAAGGTGTTGTCGAGCCGCTTGCCATCGGCTTCCTTCACGCTCTTGATATAGCGCCCCGTGAACGAGGCGCGCATCAGGCCGATGTCCCAATCCACGACCGCGTTGCCCTTGAACTTCGGATAGGATTGTTCGGGCGAGCCGCGGGTGGTGCCTTGGTAGTTGGTCGTGGTGAAGCCGACCGTCGCGGGGAAGCTCTCGGCATATTTCAGCAGGATGTTGCCGTTGAGCAAAAGCCCGAACGTGCCCGCCGAGGTCCGGGGCGAACGATAGACCGCGGTGACGTCGACGCCGCGGGTGCGGATGCCGCCGATATTCTGCAACTGCGCGTTGATCCGCGAGATCAGGCCGTTGGGCGTGCGCGTGATGGCGGCGCAGCTCAGCGCGTCCGCCGCCTCCGCACAGCGGCTCAGCGTCAGCGTGGCATCGGTCGCCGCGATCGCGTCGTCGACCTTGATGTCGTAGTAATTCCCCTCGATGCTTAGCTGGCTGGCGATGCCGCTCGTCCGTGCCCAGCTCGGGGCATAGACCGCACCGAACAGCCAGGTCCGCGACGTCTCGGGCTTCAACGCCTTGTTACCGCCGGTCAGGACGCCGAGCTGGCCGCCATTCGGCTCCTGGTAGCTGCCATTGGCAGGGACACCGTTGGCGATGCAGTTCGTGCGCACGGTCGGTGACGTTTGGAACGGCGAACCCGCGACGTTGGTGCAGGGGTCGTCGATCGACGCGTCCGATCGCGATTCCGCGCCGAACAGCTCGCCAATGCTCGGCGCGCGGAAGCCTTGCGCGTAGGAGGCGCGCAGCAGCAGGTCGCTGAACGGCTTCCACAGACCGCTGCCGGTATAGGTCGTGTTGCTGCCGCTGATCGAATAGTTCGAATGCCGCACCGCGCCGCCCACTTCGAGCGACTTGATGAGTGGCGTGTCGTGGATCAGCGGTACGCGCAGCTCGGCATAGACTTCGTCGGAGTTGAAATGGCCGCGCGCTGGCTGCGCGGGAATATCCGCGCCGAGCCCGGCGGTGATCAAGGGATCGGGCGTGAAGCTGCCATATTGCACGCGGTGCTCATAGCCTGCCGCAATCCCGACCGGCCCGGCGGGCAGGTCGAACAGGTCGCCCGAGATGTTGGCGGTATAGTCCTCGAGGCTCTGCGAGCTGCGCGCACGCTCGTCGAACGCGATATAGCCGAGCATCTCGGGCGTGACGGACCCGACGCCGCCGAAGATATTGAACGGGACGCACGCCCCGGTGCAGTTCGCGACAGGCCCGAGCGCGCGCGCCAGATTGGCCGCGTTGATGTTGCCCGTGAACAGCTGCTTGGCATCGTTGAAGCCGAGGACCGCGTTGACGTCCCAATAGAATTTGCGCTCGCCGACACTGAACGATCCATCCAGCGTCGCGGTCGCCGACATCGTGTCGACGGTCTGCGAATAGGTGCGCTGCCCCGCCTCGACCAGGCGGCGCCGGACCGTCGAATAATTTGCCGGGCCATTGCCCGCGCCGCCCGCCGACAGCGTATAGCCGAACGGGTTATACGGGTTGGTCGCGTCGATCGAGATCGTGTCGAGCAGGTTGCCATTGCCCGCGTCGGGGCCGAGCACCAGCGGCAGGAACGCCGCCTGGTTCTGCGAATTGCGGCGCGTATAGTTCAGCTTCACGCGCAGGTTCACCGCGTCCGTCAGTTCCTGCTTGGCGCTGACGAAGAAGCCATAGCGTTCGGACGGCGTCAGGAAATAATTGAACGGCGCAAAGTTGAAGCGGTCGGCCGACGTGAATGCCTTGAAGTCGCTGTTCGGCCCGGTCGGGTTGGCCGCATCATAACGCGGCCGCCCGGCGATCGGTCCGGATTTCAGGGTCAGGTTTTGCCCGCCGACTTGGAAGAATCCATTGGGCGTCGCACCCGAACAGCCGCCGATAACGTCGGAGCAGCTGGTCTGGCCGGGGTTCGGGAATTGCGAGATCGAGCGATCGCCGGTCCGCACCGCCTCCTGCTTCACATAGCTGCCGCCGAACACCACGCTCGTGCGTGGCGCCTGGATGCCGTAGCTGACGTTATAGTCCTGCGTATGCCCGTCGCCCTGCCGGAACGTGCCGAACTGCGCGGACGCCTTCAGCCCCTTTTGCTGCGACTTGGTGATGATGTTGACGACGCCCGCCAGCGCGTCCGACCCGTAGAGCGGCGACTGCCCTGACTGGAGGATTTCGATCCGCTCGATCGAGCCGACCTGGATCGTGTTGAGATCGACCGTCGAGGGAATGCCGCTGGCCGATGCGCCGTTGACGAAGCGCAGCCCGTCGACCAGCACCAGAGTCCGCTTGGCGGTGAGATAGCGCAGGTCGATCTCGGCCGACCCGGCACCGACGCCGCCGCCGTCGGGCGGATTGCCGATGTTGCCCGAATTGTTGACCTTCGAATTCAGCCCGCCCGCCGCGCTGGGCAGCCGCTGGAGCACGTCGGCGACCGACGAAAGCCCGGTCCGCTGGATCGATTCCGCATCGACCGTGACGACCGGCGATGGCTGATCGAGCGGGTTGCGGCGGATGCGCGATCCGGTGACGACGATGTCTTCACCGGCCGCCGCCTCTGCGGTTTGCGCAGTGTCTGCGGCGGGCGTGGTCACCGCTTGCGCCGATGCCGACGTTCCGGCGAGCATCGTCGCCAAGGCCAGCCCACCGGCGCCGGCATACATCCAGGTCTTCAATACGCGCATCAAAAAGTCCCCCTGTTCGCGCCCGTCGCGACATCCCCGTCATTATCTTGTGACAGGATGATGGCTCAGGATCGGTACGAAGCAAGACGGGATCGGTGAATGGAGTAATTTTGTTACAGAATGCGCCGATTATGTTGCGCATCGGCAACGATCGGTTTGCCGGGTCGAATTACACCAAAACCGGGGTCACGGCCCGGTCGGCTTCGCCGAAGACGCGGAGATAGCGCGCGATTTCCGCCGGTTCGCCGGTCGCCTTGGCCGGATTGTCCGACAGTTTGACCGCAGGGCGGCCGTTTGCCTCGATCACCTTGCAGACCAGCGAAATCGGCTCGAGCGCCGCCGCGCCATCGGGATCGCAACCGCGAAAATCGTTGGTGAGGTTGGTCCCCCAGCCGAAACTCATCCGCACGCGGCCGTGGAAATGGCGATAGGTCTGCTCGATCGTGTCGATATCCATCCCGTCGGAAAAGATCAGCAGCTTGGTCCTCGGATCGACGCCCTGTTCCTCCCACCAGCGGATGATCTGCTCGCCGCCCGCGATCGGCGGCGCGCTGTCGGGGCGAAAGCCGGTCCACTCGGCCAGCCAGTGCGGCGCATTGCGCAGGAACGCGGTCGTCCCGAACGCATCGGGCAGCGCAATCAGCAGGTTGCCGTTATAATGTTGCCGCCAATGCTCAAGCACCCGGTAAGGCGCCTGCGCCAGCTCCGCGTCGCTCTCCGCGAGTGCTGCGGTCACCATCGGCAATTCGTGCGCATTGGTGCCGATCGCCTCGAGGTCCGCGTCCATCGCCAGCAGCACGTTCGAGGTGCCGATGAACCGGTCGCCAAGCCCTTCCTTCAGCGCCTCGACGCACCAGCGCTGCCACAGGAACCCGTGGCGCCGCCGCGTGCCGAAATCCGACAGCACCAAGTCTGGCATTTCGCGTAGGCGCTCGACCTTCTCCCACAACTTCGCCTTGGCGCGCGCGTAGACGATATCGAGCGCGAACCGGCCGCGGTTGCGCAGCGCCGCGCGTGATTTGAGTTCGTTGATGATCGTGAGTGCCGGGATCTCCCACATCGTCGTGTGCGTCCACGGACCCTCGAAGTGGAGCTCATATTGTCCGTCGACCTTGCGCAGGTCGTAGGCGGGCAGGCGGAAGTCCGCGAGCCAGGCGAGGAACTCGGGCCCGAACATCTTCTGCTTGCCGTAGAAGCTGTTGCCCGCAAGCCAGATCAGCTCCTTCTTGGCAAAGCCGAGCGTGCGCGCATGATCGAGCTGCGCGCGCAGCTCGTCCTCGTCTACGATCTCGGCCAGCCGCACGGTCTTGGTCCGGTTGATCAGCGCGAAGGTCGCGGTGACGTCCGGATAGACCTGGCGGATCATCTGCAACATCAGCAGCTTGTAGAAATCGGTGTCGAGCAGGCTGCGCACGATCGGGTCGAGCCGGAAATTGTGATTGTATGTCCGGGTGGCGATATCGGTCACGGCCATGCGCGTGGGCTCCTGCTTCATTCGGCCTGCGGGTGTCCGAGAAGACGCGAGTGTGTCAAGCAGCGGCCTAGAGGAGACGGGCGATGTCGCGGTTCGTGGTCGTAGTGGATACGCAGTGGGATTTCATGGCGGGCGAGGGCGCGCTGAGCGTCGCGGGCGCGGCGGCGCTGGTGGGGCCGATGCAGGCGTGGCTGTCGGCGTTGAAGCCTGCGGAGGTCGCCGGCGTTCTGTTCACCTTCGATACGCATTTCCGCGAAACCTACGCCGCGTCGCCCGAAGCCAAGATGTTCCCGATCCACTGCGTTCGCGAAACGCCGGGCTGGGCGAACATGCTCGACATAACGCTGCTCGATCCGGCGATCCCGGCATGGCGGATCGAGAAGGGGGTGTTCGACATGTGGGCCGAGCCCGGGCTGGCGATCGAGGACGCGCGTGATCCGGTCGCGCCGTCGATCCCGCGCGAGGCGTTCTTCAGCTCCCTGGCTGCGCAACAAACGACGGACGTCACTGTGATCGGCGTCGCTGCGGACTATTGCGTCCGCTGGGCGGTCGAGGGTCTCGTCGAGCGGGGTTTCGCCGTAACCGTTCCAGCCGGTCTGACGCGCGGGATCGAGCGGCAGATCGACACCGTCGCCGCGGATGATTTCGCGGGCAGGCGCCTCACCATCTCCACCAGCCCGGCCTGATCCCCGCCGGCAACGGCCCGGCACGTCGATGAAATACTGCGGACAAGAATGCCGCGCATGCCGCGTCCGGGGATCTCGGAAGGGCAGAGTCATGCGCAGAGTCGTGCAGCGTCAGTTGGTACCATCGCCCGAATGCGCGACCGGGCGTCATGCGCCGCGTTCGCGCCACCGGGATGTTCTGGGCGAGCCGATCCAGCGATCCGCGTGTCGCCGGTGCGGCGCCACGATCGTCAAATCCGCGGTCAGCCGGCGTTGGATCGTTTCCGGGCTGCTCGGCTGAGACCCGCATCATCATCGACAAGGGGAAAGACATGACATCGAAGATCGTACCGGTGCTCGCATTGCTGCTGGCAGTGCCGGTTGCCGCGAGCGCGCAGATGCACCGCGCAGGGCCACCGAGGATCGATTTCGCCAAGGTGCAACAGCGCGAGGCCGACGACATGGCGTTGCTGCTGCGCTTGCGCCCGGCGCAGCGCCCCGCGCTCACGGCGTTCCTGCAGTCCTTTGCGCCGCCTGCGCCGTCACAGCGTGGGGAAGAGCTGCGGGGGCCGATGCCGGACGACGGCTTTGCCCGCCAGTTCGAGCGGATGACGGAGATGACGGCACGCCGCGCAGCAGAAGAGACCCGCCGGATTGGGGCAGCCCGCAGCTTCTACGACAGCCTGGATGCGACGCAGCAGGCTGCGTTCGAGGCGCTGATACGTCTGCGCCATGGCATCCCGATGATGGGGCCGCGTCCGATGGGGCCAATGGGTCCGATGCCGGGCGGTCCTATGGATCACGGCCCTCCCGGTGGTGGCCCGTTCCCCGGCGGGCCGGGGCATGACGCCCCTCCGTATCCGGGTCCTCAGTTGCCGCCGAGTTCGCCCAACGGCGCGGATGGTGATCGGTAGCGAAGACTCGGGTGACGGGGGGCGGGAAGGGCTGCGTCGTCAGCGCTGTCCCGGTTCCCCGTCGCGATCGGGCTCGGCGGGGGCATCGGATCCGTTGCGCCATGTCTCCGCCCCGCTACGCGGCAGTTCCCCACGCGTAATCGCACCGTCATGGTTGCGGTCGAGCGCGGCGAAGCGGATCGTTGCCGCGCTCGCAAACTCCGCGGCATCGACGCCGCGGTTGCCGTTGCTGTCGGCGGTAATCACCGGTTCGGGGAAGTCGAAGAATCCGAACCGCGCTGCGCCCAGGCGTTCGCGCGGTGCCGCGGTCTTGCTGCCGCCGCCGTTGCCGAAATGCATGCCATCGCTGCCGCCTCTGCCGCCAGCACGGCCACCCGGTTCGGGCGAGCGGCGGCCGCCGACGACGCGGATCTCGGGCACGAGGACGTTTTCGTAGAATGCGAGATCGTCCGGATCGACCTCGCCGTCCTTGCCGCGATCGAGCACCGCGAAGAACCGCATCGCGTCCTGCCGGAACTCGGCGAGCGTCACGCGGCCGTCGCCATCGGTATCGGTGCCCGCGAACCACAGGCCTTGGGCAGCACCGGGGCGCAGGATCGTGCGGAAGGGTTCGCCCATCGGGCTGACGAACAACTGGCCGCGGCCGCGTTCGGGCGGACCGCCGGGCCGCGGGACGGTGGCGGCACAACCCGCCAACGCGCCGGCCAGCCCGATCAGGATTACGCGTCGCATGGTGGTTCCTTGCGTATCGATACGGAAAATCGGTCAGCCCGGCAGCGTGATGCGCGCGCGCAACCCGCCTTCGGGCCGGGTTTCGAGCGTTGCGTCGCCGCCATGCGCGCGCGCGACCGCGCGGACGCTGGCGAGACCAAGCCCGATCCCCCCGGTATCGCGGCTGCGCGATTGTTCGGCACGGAAGAAGGGTTCGAACGCGCGGATCAGGTCGTCGGGTTTCATGCCCGGACCGCGATCCTGAACCTCGATGACGACCGTGTCGCGGTCGCGGTACAGCAGCACCTCGGCATGGCCGGCATATTTGATCGCGTTGCCGACCAGATTGCCGATCAGGGCCTTGAGCGACGGCGCGTCGCCCTCGATCGTCAGCGGGTCGCCGGCCTGGAGCACGACGTCGTCGCCTCGGTCCGCGAACTCGTCGGTGACGCTCTCCGCCAGCGATCGCAGGTCGAGTCGCTGGCGACGGACGTTGCGCGTCATGTCGCGGACAAAGGCCATCGCCGCGCCGATGCGGTGGCTCATCTCCTGAATGTCGTCCTCGGTGGCGATACGAAGCTCTTCCGGTGCCTTTTCGAGGCGCAGTGACAGCCGCATCAACGGCGTGCGAAGGTCATGCGCCACCGCGGCGATCAAGGTCGTCCGATCCTCGACATAGCGATTGAGCCGTTCCTGCATCACGTTGAACGCGCTGGCCGCCTCGGCGATCTCGGGTGGGCCGGTGAGCGTCAGCGGTTCCGCGCGCGGGTCGCGGCCCAGCCGCTCGACCGCCGCGGTGAATTGGCCGATCGGCTTGACCACGCGTCGCGCGAGCAGCCAGGCGATCGGCGCGACGACGGCCAGCGCGACGAGGAACCACAGGATGATCCTGATCCGCCACGGGCCCATGATCGCGCTGTTGGGGCGGATCACGCGCCACCGCCCGCCGCCGGTATCGATCGAGACGACGAACGGCCCGAACAGCGCATTCTCCAGCGCGGCGAAATTGCGATGCCGGCGGGGCCCCAGCGGCGGCCCCATCGGGATCGGTGGGCGCAGCGCATCGGCGAACATCGGTCGCCCGGATCGCTCCGCCTCGACGACGACCGCGCTCGCGGGCAGCCCGAGATCGGTGGCGATGATCGCGCCGAGCCGGCGATCGCGCGGACTGTCGGTCGGGTCGGGGCGGCGTGTCGAGATCTCGGTCTTGAGCAGCCTGGCGGGATCGACGCCGGTCCGTGCGAACGCCGCGATCCGGGTGGTGGAGAAGATGATTGGCGTCGGCGGCGGCATCAACAGCAGCGTGGCGAAGTTCAGTACCTGCACCAGCAGCACGGTGATCAGCATCAACGCGAAGATCCGCAGGAACAGCGGCCAGGATTGCGGCAGGCGGCGCACCCGCCCGTCATCCGAACCCGTGTCTCTGGAACTCGCCGCGGCGGCCGTGCTCACAGCCGCACGACCCGTGGCACGAAGAAATACCCTTCGTTGCGGATCGTCCGGATGATGTCGTCGCCACGCGAGCGCAGCTTGCGGCGCAGGCGGCTGACCTGGACGTCGATCGCGCGGTCGAAGGCATCGGTATCGGGGCCGCGGGCGGCCTCCAGCAGCGCATCGCGCGCGAGCACCCGGCGCGGGCGCTCGACGAACGCGCGCAGCACCGCGAACTCGCCATCGGTGAGGTCGATCAGCGTATTGTCGGCATCGAACAATTCATGCGCAGCGAAATCAACCCGCCAGCCGAGGAAGCCGTAGGATCGTCCCTCGCTGGCGTCCTGGATCTCGCGCGCGCGCAACGCGGCGCGGACGGTCGCCAGGATCTCACGCGGGCTGCACGGCTTAGTGAGATAGTGGCTCGCGCCGATTTCCAGCCCCAGGATCCGGTCGGGCTCTGCGCCCAGCGCGCTCAGCATCACTACTGGCGGGCCGGCGGTGCGTGCGAGGCGGCGGCATACCGACAGTCCGTCTTCGCCGGGCATCATCACGTCGAGAAGGATCAGCGACACCGACTGGCGTGCGAGCACCGAGTCCATCTCCTGCGCGCTCATCGCGGTCTCGACGTTGTAGCCGTGCATGCCCAAGCTTTGTGCCAGCAGCGTGCGGATCATGTGGTCGTCGTCGACGACCAGCAACGTCGGTTTCGGCACCACGCCGCCGGTGGTCGGGCTGAACGATTCGGGGACGGGATTCGACATCATGCGGCGATCCTAGCGGGCGCGTGTGTTCGTGATGTTTCCGCATGCGCCAAAGCGCGTCGTCTTACAGCGATTCGTTGCCCCGCTGCCCGCCGGGGTTTCCGCACCACGCCTCTGTGTCACGTCGGGGCAGGGGATGTCGCATCGGGAAACATCCCGGACAAACACTGGGTGCAGGGGGGAGGACATGGCTCACCGTCTCCCTCTCCTCGAAAGTCGCCGGCGATGAACGTTTCCCAGCATTACGACTCCGCAATCCCTCGTCCGCCGATCGTCACGACATGGCAGGACGATGCGACACAGGATCTCGCGGACGACACCGGCTATCAGTCTGCCCGCGTGATCATCGTCGATGACGACCCAGGTCTTCGCGAGCTTCTCACCGAATTCCTCGTCGACAACGGCCTCGGCGTCGAGGCGGTGTCGAGCGGCGCGGCGTTGCGCGCGCGCCTCGTCCAGCGGCCGTGCGATCTCGTCATCCTCGACATGATGATGCCCGGCGAGGACGGCTTGTCCGTCCTGCGCGGGCTCGCCCAGTCGGACGATCCCCCCGGCGTGATCATGCTGTCCGCGCTGTCGAGCGAAGTCGACCGGGTCGTCGCGCTGGAAATGGGCGCGGACGATTATGTCACGAAACCGTCGACCCCGCGCGAGATCCTCGCCCGGATCCGCTCGGTGCTGCGGCGGCGCAACCGGACGGCCGCGACCGCAGCGGACAGCGCCGGCACGATCGAGCAGGGTGAGGCGCAGCGCTTCCATACCACCTATCGATTTGCGGGATGGACGCTCAATTGCCGGATGCGATCGCTCCAGTCGCCCGGTGGCGAACTCGTGTCGCTGACCGAGGGGGAGTTCCAGATGATGGACGCGTTCGTCACGCATCCGCATGCGGTCCACACGCGCGAAGACATGATCGCGTTGTCGGGGCGCGCGGATACCTCGTCGAAGGATCGCACGATCGACGTCAACATCAGCCGCCTTCGCCGCAAGCTCGCCGCGTTCGATCGGACCGAGATCATCCGGACGGTCCGCGGCAAGGGCTATCTGTTCATCGCCGACGTGATCGGCGCTTGACCCGAGTCCGCCCCGTCAGGCGGCGGCACGCGGGGTACGCGCCGGATCGCCCGGATGCGCGATGGACCAGGCGCGGAATGCCGCCGCCGGCATCGGTCGCGCGAACAGGAACCCCTGGGCTTCGTCGCAGTCCATCGTCGCGAGGCACGCTGCGACGCCCTCGGTCTCGACGCCTTCCGCTACGACCCGGTAGCCCAGTTCGTGCGACAACCGGATCATCGTGCGGACGAGCGTCTGTTCGTCGCCGCCGTTGGTGGTCGAATCGAGGTCGCGCATGAAGCTCTGGTCGATCTTGACGACGTCGACGGGCAGCTGCTGGAGATAGGCGAGGCTGCTGTAGCCCGTGCCGAAATCATCGATGGCGAGCCGGATCCCGGCGGCGCGCAACGCGGCAAGCTGTTCGCGCGCCTGCGCGACGTTGCGCATGATCGCGCTTTCGGTGACTTCGAGTTCGATCCGGTCGGCGCGGACGCGGTGCTTGAGCAGCAGCAACTGGACCCGCGCGGCGAAATCGGGTTCCTCGAGGTTGTTGGCCGACAGGTTGATCGACAAATTGCCGTCAAATCCGTCGGCGATCCAGCCGGTCAGCTGTTCCAGTGCGCGGTCGATGACCCAGTGCGTCAGCGGCTTGGCGTGCGAAGTCTGTTCGATCAGCGGGATGAACTCGGCAGGCGACACCTCGCCCAGCACCGGATGGGTCCAGCGCAGCAGCACTTCCGCACCCAGGCACCGACGGTCCGCCAGGTCGACTCGGGGCTGGTACACCAGGCTCAACTGGTCGTCGCTCTCCAGCGCGGGCTCGAAGTCGCGCAACAGCTCGTAGCGGCGGCGATGCGCGGTGTCGTTCGCGGACGAGAAGAAGCAGACGGTCGCCTCCTGCGTCCGCGCGTCCTGTGCTGCACCGTGCGCGAACCGCAGGAGGTCGGTCGGCTCGACCCGGCCGAGCACGACCGGCACGACGCCGACCGCGATGGTGGTGGCGAATCGCATCGACGATTTGATGCTGCACTCGGCGATCTTGTCCGTCAGCACCCTGACATAGGCGGCGTCCTCGATATCGGGCTCTGCGAAGAACACGAACTGGGTCGCCGCGACATGATAGGCGCGCCGGGTCTGCGACAGGGCGTCGCGCAGTTGCAGCGCCGCGAGCCTGACCATCTCGACGACGTGCTCGGAGCCCAGCACGCGAGTCATGTTGTCGATCTGGTCGGTCCTCGCCAGGTCGAGCATCACCAGCAGGCGACGCTCGCCGCCGTGATCGCGCGTGAAATCGTCGAGATCGTCGAGGAATTGCTGGCGGTTCGGCAATCCGCTGATCGGATCGATCCGGCCAAACGCATGTTGCAGCTCGATCTGCGCCATCGCCATCGCGGCCAGATCGCGCAGCGCCGCCATCTCGTCGCCCGTCGCGGTGCGCGGTTCTTTACCCAGCACGCACAACGCGCCCAGGCCATAGCCGTCGCGAGTCGTCAGCGGTGCGCCGGCGTAAAATCGCGTGCCCGAACGTGCTAGCTGGCTCGACGCGTAGAAGGGATCGTCGAGCAGATCGGGGATCACCAGCGGCGCGGTCTTCTCTGCGACTTCGGCACAGGGCGCACGGGTTCGGCCGAGTTCGGTATGGTCGAATCCGACGCGGGACTTGAACCATTGGCGATCCTCGTCCGTCAACGAGATCGCGGCGACCGGCAGGCCGAAGATCTGGCTCGCCATCCGGGTGATCCGGTCAAAGCTCTCGCTGGGTGGGCTGTCGAGGATATCGAGCTGTTTGAGAGCGTCGAGCCGCGCTGCTTCGTACACCGGTTTAGTCATAGTAACACTCTGGCAAATATGACTTAAGTGAGTGTGAATACTCACCAGAATGATCATAACCTAAGTTAAGCGGCGCGTATAGGGTGCGTCTGTCGGGTGCGCTTGGCGGCGTAGAGCGCCGCATCGGCACGCGCCCATGCTGCGGCGAAGCTCTGCACTGCGGGCGTGGTACGCGACCCCTGCATGAGCGCGGCGCCGACGCTGCCGCCGACCGGCAGCGTGATACCGTTGCTGACCAACCGCTCGCACAAGGCGCGCTCGATTCGATCGGCGACGACCGCCAGCCGGACGTCGTCGGCGTCGGGCAACAATACGGCGAACTCGTCGCCGCCCAGCCGCGCAAGATGATCGCCGGCACGTACGACTCCGCGCAATCGCCGGGCGACCTCGACCAGCACGGTATCGCCGACGCTATGGCCGAACCGGTCGTTGATCGCCTTGAAACGGTCGAGATCGATCGCGACGATGCCGACGGACACACCGTCATCGGTCTGCGCGAGGCGCTGGTCGAGCCCGCGACGATTGAGCAGCCCCGTCAGCGGATCGGTCTCCGCGGCGACCATGGCGCGCAACTGGCGTTCGCGATCTTCGGAGATGTCGATCGTGACGCCGACGATCCGCAACGGGCTCCCGTCCGAGGCGCGCAGCAACTTGCGGTCACATCGCATCCAGCGGGGGCCGTTGACCGTCGCCAGTTCATATTCGACCGAGGCGTTGTCGATCTCGCCGTCGAGCAGCGTCTGGACCGAGGCGGCATCGCGGTTCGCCGGCGCGATATATTCGCCATAGGTATCGAGGTCGATCGGCCCCGATCCGCCCGGCCCGCGCACGAACCGCGAAAAGCTCGGCGAGGTTTCGAACCGCCTGGATTCGACATCGATATGCCAGAAGCCGCCGCGCACGGCTTCCATCGCCAGCGTCATCCGCGCATTGATCTCCTGGAGCGCACGATCCGCGCGTCGCCGCTCGGTAATGTCCTGGACATGCGCGATCATCCGGATGAGCGTCCCGTCGGGCGCGCGAACCGCCGACACCGCGAGCGAGGCATGGACCGGTTCGCCGCTCGGATGAAGATAGCGCTTCTCCAGCGTATACGCGTCGCGTTCGCCCGCCACGATCTCATCGAACAACGTCACGTCGGCATCCTGATCATCGGGATGCGTGATCCTCCGAAAATCGAGACCCGCCACGTGATCGATCGACAGCCCGAGCATCGCGGCGAACGCCGCGTTGACGCGCTCCATCCGTCCGTCGGCGCCGGTGACGACCATGCCGACGGGAGCGTGCTCGAACGCGTCGTTGAACATGATCTCGTTCTCGGCGATCCGCGCCTCGAGATCGCGTCGCACGCTGATATCGGTGACCAGCACGACGACACCGCGGACGAGGCCGTCGGCGTCGATATCGGGAACATAGCTGCCCTGCACGCGACGCGAATCGCCGCCATCGAACAGCGAATATTCATAGGTGACTCGCGTACCGCTGAGCGCCTCGGTCAGGCGCGGCAGCACGGTCGGGAAATTGGCCTCGCCGACGATGTCGCGGCAATGACGTCCGATGATCTGGTCGGGGCCGATCCCGCGCCATGCGGCATAGGTCGCGTTGGCGAACCGATAGATCAGGTCCCGGTCGAAATACGCGACCAGCCCCGGCAACATGTCGAGCACGGCGAGCGCGGAGGGCAAGCCGTCCGGCGAACGACCGGCCCCGCTCAAAATAGATCCATTTTGAAGTCTATCTGGCGCGGGGGTAGGGCGGTGGGTCATGACGCTCCATACGACCGGCATGGTTAAGTGATCGTTCGCACTGCCGTATACTATCGTATCCCCGTCGGCCAAAGCACTGGGGAGTCAACCAATTGCGCGGTGACGCCGGTGAAGATGTCACCGCGGCACGCGCGCAATTGTACAAAGCTCATCAATCCCGGCGGCTCGACGAATACTCCGTCATTAGCCGTTCCGTGCGACTTGGAATCCGGCGAACGACTGGCTCACCGGCATGATCTCGAGCCGGTTGATGTTCAGGTGTGGCGGCAGTTGGGCGATCCACAACAGCGTTTCTGCGAGGTCGCCCCCCGTCATCGGATCGGCACCGCTGTACAGCGTATCCGACGCGGCTTGATCGCCCGCGGTACGGACCAGTGTGAACTCCGTTTCAATCATCCCCGGCTCGATCGACGTCACGCGGACGCCCTTGCCGTGCAGGTCCGATCGCAACCCCAGCGAGAATTGCTCGACGAACGCCTTGGTGCCGCCATACACGTTGCCACCGGTATAAGGGTAGGTCGCGGCCACCGACGAGATATTGATGATCGCCCCCTTGCGCGCGATCAGCCCCGGCAACAGCCTGTGCGTCATCGACACCAGCGCGGTGACGTTGGTCGCGATCATCGTCTTCCACTGGTCGACGTTCGCCTGGTCCGCGGGCTTCGTCCCCAGCGCCAGCCCGGCATTGTTGATCAGCAGGTCGATATCGGCAAATTCCGCTGGCAATTCGGCAAGGGCGGCATCGCGCGCAGCCTCGTCGCAAATGTCGAAGACCAGCGGATGAACCGAGTCCGCACCCAGCGCGGCGACCAGAGCATCGAGCCGTTCGGCCCGGCGTCCGGTCGCGATCACGCGCCAGCCCGCGCCCGCAAAGGCGTGCGCGGCGGCCTCGCCGATTCCGGAGGTGGCGCCGGTGATGAGGACGGTTCTGGTCATGATGCTTCCTAGCCGATGTCCACCGCGTATCGGTGGCAGGCGCTATGTAGGCGCGATCCCCGCGGTGGCAAACGACGCGCCCGCGTGAACGCCTAGAGCGCGCGCACCGCGGCCAGGATCATCCGGCCCGTCAATCGCGCCGTCTCGCCTTCGGACAGTTGCGGTCGCGACAGTGTGCGATGGCCGAGCCCGAACATGAATGCCAGGATCAGTTCCTCCGCGCCTTCGAGATCGTTGTCCGACAGGTCGGGATTGGCGACGCAGGCGAGCTCGCGAATCATCCGTCGGAAATCGCGGCACAGGTCGGCGATCGTGTCCGCGACGTCGGCATTGCGGTGCGCCTCGGCCATGATCTCGAACGACAGCGCCTCGTCGCCCTTGGACAGGGAACGCTGCGCCAGCGCGACGAACCCTTCCTCGATCGAGAACTCGCCGGACTTCACCGACGCGTTCATCGCCTGAAGTTCGGTCATTTTTGCCGCCGTATCCTCCATGACGATCGCCTGGATCACCGCGTTCTTGCCCGTGAACACCCGATAGATCTGGCCGACCGATACGCCCGCCGCGACGGCGAGTTCGGACATCGGAGTCTGATGAAACCCTTGGGTCGCGAACAGATGACGGGCGGCGGCAACGATACGCTCGCGGCTCCCGATCTCATGTTGCACTGCACGCAAAACCATATCCTCAACGCGTTTTTTGGTTGACCCGCCGCTCGCACAATCCTAGCGGGCAGGCAAGCGGAATGAACGTTCATTCCGGTAAAACCTATCTGCACGGACGTCGGGATGCTCAACATGCAGCGATTGAATCTCAAGGGAACGGTGGCTTTCGCCGCGCTGGCACTCATGACCGCGTGCAGCAAGGAGGAGGCGCCCCCGCCGCCGCCCACGCCGACCGTCGGTGTCGTCAACGTTGCCGAGGAATCGGTCGTGCTCACCTCGGAGCTGCCCGGCCGGATCGCTGCGGTGGAGACGTCGGAAGTGCGTCCGCAGGTCAGCGGCGTCGTCCGCGACCGGCTGTTCACCGAGGGCGCGATGGTCAGCAAGGGCCAGGTTCTCTACGCGATCGAGGATGCCCCCTATCGCGCGGCACTCGCCAGCGCGCAGGGGCAGCTCGGCGCAGCGCAATCGCAGATCAACGCGACCCGACTCCAGGCGCAGCGCTACGGCCAGCTCGTCGCGCTGAACGCGGTCAGCAAGCAGGAGGCGGACAACGCCACCGCGTCCGCACAGCAGGCGCGCGCCAATGTTGCAGCGCAGCAGGCGTCGGTCCAGTCGGCGCGCGTCAATCTGGGCTTCACGCGGATCAAGGCGCCGATCTCGGGCCGTATCGGCCGGTCGCTCGTGACCGTCGGCGCGCTGGTCCAGACCGGCCAGACCGATCCGCTCGCGACGATCCAGCGGACCAACACCGTCTATGTCGACGTCGTACAGTCCGCCGCGCAGCTGCTCGATCTCAAGCAGGCGATGGCGACCGGCGGCGTGACTCGCGGCGACGGCAGCGCACGCGTCCAGCTCATCCTGCCGAACGGCCAGACCTACCCGATCGAGGGGCGTCTCCAGTTCGCCGAAGTCACCGTCGACCAGACCACCGGTGCGGTCACGCTGCGCGCGAGCTTCCCCAACCCCAACGGCCTGTTGCTGCCAGGCATGTATGTCCGCGCGAAGCTGGTCGAGGGCACGCGTCGCCAGGCGATCATGGCGCCCACCGCGGGCATCACGCGCGATCCGCGCGGCGGTGCGACCGCGCTGGTCGTCAACGCGCAGAACAAGGTCGAGCAGCGCACCGTCACCACCGACCGCGTGATCGGCGACAAGTGGATCGTCACCAGCGGTCTGAAGCCCGGCGACAAGCTGATCGTCGAGGGCCTGCTGAACCTGCGCCCCGGCGCGACCGTCAAGCCCGCTGCCCCGCAGCAGGTCGGCAAGCCCGCCGGCGCGCCGGGGGCTGCACCCGGAGGCGGCGACGCGTCCGATGCGACCAGCAACAGTTCCGCGCAGGCCGGGAAGTAACCGCCCATGTCACGCTATTTCATCGATCGACCCATCTTCGCATGGGTCATAGCGATCATCCTGATGCTGGCCGGCATCCTGGCGATCCGCTCGCTGCCGATCGCGCAGTTCCCTGAGATCGCCGCACCCAAGGTAACGGTCGCGACGTCCTATCCGGGTGCCGACGCACAGACGCTCGAGAACACGACGACGCAGATCATCGAGCAGCAGATGAAGGGGATCGACAACCTTCGCTACTTCGCCTCGACGTCTGACGGCTCGGGCAACCTCGCGATCACGCTCACCTTCGAGCAGGGGACCGATCCCGACATCGCGCAGGTCCAGGTGCAGAACAAGCTGCAACAGGCGACTCCGCTCCTGCCGCAGGAAGTGCAGCAGGCGGGTCTCCGCGTGACCAAGGCGACCGCCAACTTCCTGCTCGTTATCGCCGCCTATTCCGAGAATGGCGCGCATGACCAGGTCGATCTTGGCGATCTGATCGCGTCGAAGCTCCAGGATCCGCTCAGCCGCATCAAGGGCGTCGGTGACACGCAGGTGTTCGGCGCGCAATATTCGATGCGGATTTGGGTCGATCCGTTCAAGATGTCGAACCTCGGCGTCACCGTCACCGACATCACCTCGGCGCTGACCGCACAGAACGCCCAGGTTTCGGCGGGCCAGGTCGGCAGCCTTCCCGCGGTGAAGGGCCAGTCGCTCAACGCGACCGTCACCGCACAGACGCGTCTCCAGACGCCCGAGCAGTTCCGCGCGATCATCGTCCGCTCGGCGACCAGCGGCGCCACCGTGCGTCTGTCGGATGTCGCCCGCGTCGAGATGGGCTCGGAAAACTACAGCTTCCAGGCGCGCTACAACGGCAAACAGGCGGCAGGCTTCGGCGTGAAGCTGGCACCGGGCGCCAACGCGCTCGATACCGTCACGCTGGTCAAGGCCGAGGTAGAACGCGTCGCCAAGCAGTTCCCGGCAGACGTCAAGATCGCCTATCCGGTCGACAATTCGACGTTCGTGAAGCTGTCAGTCGAACAGGTCGTGCACACGCTGATCGAGGCGATCATCCTCGTCTTCCTCGTGATGTTCCTGTTTCTCCAGAACTTCCGTGCCACGCTGATCCCGACGATCGCCGTCCCCGTCGTGCTGCTCGGCTCGCTCGCCGTGCTGTATGTGGCGGGGTTCACGATCAACACGCTGACCTTGTTCGGCATGGTGCTGGCGATCGGCCTGCTCGTCGATGACGCGATCGTCGTGGTCGAGAACGTCGAACGCCTGATCCAGGAGGAGGGGCTTAGTCCCAAGGAAGCCGCCAAGAAATCGATGGACGAGATCAGCGGCGCGCTGGTCGGCATCGGCCTGGTACTGTCCGCGGTGTTCCTGCCAATGGCGTTCTTCAGCGGCTCGACCGGCGTGATCTTCCGCCAGTTCTCGATCACGATCGTGTCGTCGATGGTGCTCTCGGTGCTGGTCGCGTTGATCCTGACGCCGGCGCTCTGCGCGACGATCCTCAAGCCGTCGAAGCAGGATCACGGCGAGAAGAAGGGCTTTTTCGGCTGGTTCAACCGCACCTTCGACAAGGGCGTCGGCAAATATGGCAACGGCCTGCGCCGCGTCGAGAAGGGCTGGCTGCGGACGATGCTGGTCTATGCCGTGATCGTCGTTGCGATGGCCTTCATCTTCCTGCGTTTGCCGTCGGGCTTCCTGCCCGAGGAGGATCAGGGCCTGATGTTCGCGCAGGTCTCGATGCCTACCGGCACGCCGATGGAGGAAACCGCGCGGACGATGGACAAGCTGCGCGATCACTTCCTGATCGACGAGAAGAAGAACATCTCGGGGATCTTCACGATCAGCGGGTTCGGCTTTGTCGGCCAGGGACAGAATGTCGGTCTCGCCTTCATCCAGCTGAAGCCGTGGGAGGATCGCAGCGGCGCCGAAAACACCGTCGCCGCGGTCGCTGGCCGCGCCAACCAGGCGCTCGCCGGGATCCGCGCGGGCATGGTGATCGGCTTCGTACCGCCCGCCGTGCAGGAACTCGGCAACGCCAACGGCTTCGACTTCATGCTGAAGGACAATGCCGGCGTCGGTCACGAAAAGTTGCTCGAGGCGCGCAACATGCTGCTCGGCATGGCCAGCCAGGACAAGCGCCTGATGCAGGTCCGCCCGAACGGCCTTGAGGATGCGCCACAGCTGAAACTGAACGTCGACCAGGCCCAGGCGGGTGCGCTTGGCCTCAGCCAGTCGGACATCAACACCACCGTGAGCACCGCATTCGGTGGCGCCTATATCAACGACTTCATCGACCGCGGTCGCGTGAAGAAGGTGTATGTGCAGGCCGACGCACCGTTCCGCACCTCGCCCGCCGATCTCGGCAACTTCTACGTCCGCGGCACGACCAGCAACGCGATGGCGCCGTTCTCGGCTTTCTCGACGACGAACTGGCAGTACGGCCCGTCGCGCCTCGAGCGTTACAACGGCGTGGCCTCGTTCGAGATCATGGGCTCGCCGGCGCCGGGCGTCAGCAGCGGCACCGCGATCAAGGCGATGGAGGAGATGGCGGCCAAGCTGCCACCCGGCATCGGCTATGAGTGGACCGGCCTCAGCTATGAGGAAAACCTGTCCTCCGGCCAGTCGACCACGGTCTATGCACTGTCGCTGCTGATCGTGTTCCTCTGCCTCGCGGCGCTCTACGAGAGTTGGTCGATCCCGATCGCTGTCCTGCTGGTGGTGCCGCTCGGCGTCCTCGGCGCGGTCGGCGCGGCGATGATCTTCGGGCTGAACAACGACATCTACCTCCAGGTCGGGCTGATCACGACGATCGGCGTGGCGGCGAAGAACGCGATCCTGATCGTCGAGTTCGCCGAGGAGAAGATGGGCGACGGGATGAACGCGGCCGATGCCGCGGTCGAGGCGGCGAAGCTTCGCCTTCGCCCGATCCTGATGACGTCGTTCGCGTTCATCTTCGGCGTGTTGCCGCTCGCGCTGTCGAGCGGTGCGGGTGCCGGCGGTCAGAACGCGATCGGCTGGGCGGTGGTCGGCGGCATGCTGTCCGCGACCGTCCTCGCGATCTTCTTCGTGCCGCTGTTTTTCCTGCTCGTGAAGCGCGTCTTCAAGCAGGACAAGGCCGGCGCGGGGCAGGACCGCGATCAGGTACGCAATGACGACGACACCCGTGACGGTGATCCCACGCCCCCCCACGACCAGCGGCCGCAGGAGGCCTGATCCAGATGTTCGCCCCTATGATCTCGCGCAAGACCGCGCTCCTGTTCGCCGCCGGGCTCACGCTCGCCGGATGTAATCTTGCCCCGAAATATGTCCGGCCCGAATTGTCGGTGCCGGCAACGACGCCGACTGGTCCCGCTTATGCGCCGACCGATGCGGCGGGGGCGATCATGCCCGCGGATACGTCGTGGGAGGTGTTCTTCACCGACGACCGCCTGCGCCGCGTCATCCGCACCGCGCTGGAGAACAACCGCGACCTGCGCGTCTCGGTCGCCAACGTCGCGCAGGCGCGCGCGCAATACCGCGTCCAGCGCGCCGACCTGTTCCCGACGCTCGCCGCCAGCGGCAGCGCGACCTACCAGAAATCGCCGTTCGGCGTGGTCGGTGGCGGCACCGGCGGCGGTACTGGAGGAACCGGCGGTACTGGTGGAACCGGCGGCACGGGGGGCGGCACCGGCGGGGGGACCGGCGGTGCCGTGTCGAGCGGCCGCGCCGACATCTATTCGGCCAATGTCGGCGTCTCGTCGTGGGAAATCGACCTGTTCGGCCGGGTCCGCAACCTGACGCAGGCGCAGCAGGAACAATATTTCGCCGCGGAGGAGAATCGCAACGCCGCGCAGGTGTCGCTGATCGCCGAGATCGCGACTCAATGGCTGACGATGGCGGCCGACCAGGATCGCCTCAAGATCGCTCGCGATACGGAGAAGGCGTATGGCCAGACCGTCAAGCTGACGCAGGACCGGTTCCGGATCGGCATCGCATCCGAGCTCGAAGTGCGCCAGGCGAGCACCAGCTACGACCAGGCACGTTCGGACATCGCCGAGGCGACCACGCTGATCGCGCAGGACCAGAATGCGCTGAACCTGCTCGCGGGGACCACGCTGACCGCCGACATGCTGCCGGCGCGGCTTGAGGAAACCAGCCCGACGCTGGAGAATCTGCCGTCCAACCTGCCGTCGGCGGTGCTGTTGCGCCGCCCGGACATCGCCTCGGCCGAGCATCAGCTGATCGCCGCCAACGCTAATATCGGCGCGGCACGCGCGGCGTTCTTCCCGAACATCTCGCTGACCGCGGCGTTTGGGACGATCAGCCTCGGCCTGTCGAACCTGTTCGGCAGCGGAACGCAGAACTGGTCGGTCGCGCCGTCGGTCAGCCAGACGCTGTTCGATTTTGGCAGGAACAAGGGCAATCTGCGCTACGCACAAGCGACGCGCGACGCCGCAGTCGCAACGTATGAGAAGAGCATCCAGACCGGCTTCCGGGAGGTCGCCGATGCGCTCGCGCGGCGTGGCACGATCGGTGCGCAGTTGCAGGCGCAGACGTCGCTGCGCGACAATGCGGCGGGCGCGTTCCGGCTGTCGGAACTGCGTTTCCGTGCGGGCATCGACACGTTCCTCAACACGCTCGATTCGCAGCGCTCGCTCTACACCGCGCAACAGACGCTGCTGGCCGCGCGGCTGACGCGTGACAGCAACTCGGTCGAGCTGTTCCGCGCACTCGGCGGCGGCGTCACGATCGTCCCCGCCACCGCCGACACGCGCCGGCCCTAACGCATACGCACGAATCCTCCCCCGCAAGGGGGAGGTGGCAGGCGATAGCCTGACGGAGGGGGAGGTAAGGGGGAGCTGCCGTTCCGTGTCCTCCCCCTCCGTCGCTTCGCGCCATCTCCCCCTGACGGGGGAGGATGATCGTTCGTGTGACGTCACGGTATTGTCCAAACACGCGCCCTGCATCGGCGGCGACGCGGCGGGGCGTTCAGCCACTCGCCGGGCCCATTGCGCGGCGCCGACCGTTGCGCATGCGTGCAGATATTTGAAAGTCTCGACGCGATCCTGCTGACCGCGCTGGTCCTGCTGGTCCTCGCGCGTAAGCTCAACATGCCGTATCCTACCTTGCTGGCGGTTGCCGGGCTGGGCTTTGCGGCATTGCCGTTCGCGCCGCGGATCACGGTCGAGCCGCATCTGGCCCTCGCACTGTTCATCGCGCCGGCGTTGCTCCACGCCGCCTATCACACCAGCCCGCGCGCGCTGCGGCGCCACTGGTTCCCGCTGCTGTCGCTCGCCGTGTTCGCGGTGCTCATCACCACCGCGACCGTCGCGCTGGTTGGCGTGACGCTGGGCGGACTGCCGCTCGCCGCCGCGTTCGCGCTCGGGGCGATCGTAGCGCCGCCAGATGCCGCCGCCTCGGAAGCGGTCCTCGGCGAAGTCGGCATTCCACGGCGCGGCCTCCTACTGCTCCAGGGCGAGAGCCTGCTCAACGACGCCACCGCACTGCTGCTGTTCGGGCTCGCCGTCGCGTTCGCCACGCATGCCGACACGCCGGTCACGCCGCTCGCGCTCGCCGCCGCGGTGCCGGGCGGGATCGTGTTCGGGGCGATCGCCGCCTGGGCCTATCTTCGGATCGTACCGCTGTTCGCGGGCACGCTGGGCGCAGGCCTTGCCGATTTCGCGGTGACGTTCGCGATCTGGCTGGTCGCCGAGCGACTGCATATCTCGCCGGTGCTGGGGATCGTCACGTTCGGCATGATCGTGTCGCAACGCCGCCCGATCGACCAACCCGCGCGCGACCGGTTGCAGGGCGCTGCAGTCTGGTCGGCGGCGGTGCTCGTCCTCAACGTCATCGCGTTCGCGCTGATGGGGCTGCAGTCGCGCGACGTGCTGGTCGGCCTGCCGCCCGAGCAGCGCTGGCCCGCGATCGGTTTTGCGGCGGTGGTGCTCGCGACCGTGTTGGTCACGCGCGTGGCGTGGGTGTTCCTCGTCCGCTTTATCGAGGGCGCGATCGCCAGACGCTATGTGCCGTCCTGGCTGCCTAAGCCGCCACCGTGGAACGCGTCGATGATCCTGTCTTGGTCGGGCATGCGCGGGTTGCTGACGCTGGCGACGGCCTTCGCACTGCCGAAGTCGGTGCCGGGGCGCGACCTGATCGTGCTGGCCGCGTTCGGCGTCGTGATCGGCACGCTGGTGCTGCAAGGTCTCACGCTAGGCCCGCTGATCCGCCGCCTCGATCTCGGCGCGGACACCGGGCTGGCTGACGAGATCGCGCCTGCTCGCAAGCGGCTGATCGATGCTGGCCTTGCGGTGCTGCCGGCGCGCGCGGGCGAGGCGGCGGACGCACTGCGCTTCCGCTACGGTGCCGCGGGCAAGGTCACCGCCGAGGCCGAGGATCCACAGGCGACTTCCGAATTCGACGTGCTCCACCTCGAGATGATCGCCTGCCAGCGTGTCACGCTGCACGCGATGCGCGACAAGGGCGAGGTTGCCGAGGACGTCTATCGCCGACTTCAGGAGGAGCTCGACTGGGCGGAGGTCGATGCGCGCGCGTTCGGCGACAACATCCTGACTGCCACCTGAGGCACGCGCGGGGCCGAGGTCGGGAACATCGGCACCGGCTACGCTGTTTGGGGAGACCATAACCGAAAGGGTCGATCCATGTCCGAGGCGTCTTCGTGAGCAAATCCGTCAAGCCCGCACCGCCGACGACTCTCGTGATCTTCGGGGCGTTCGGGGACCTGACCCGCCGCCTGCTGATGCCTGCGCTGATCAACATGACCCGGCTGGGGCTGGTCGATGACGATTTTCACGTGCTCGGTGTCGGCATCGACGAGGGGAACGACCAGTTGCTACGCGATGCGCTCGGGACGTTCGATGCGAAGGGGGGCGAGGGGGCCGGCGAAAAGGGCGATGCCTGGGCACGGCTCAAGGACCGCGTCGGCTATCTCCAGGGCGATTTCACGAAGGACGACGTCTACGCGCAACTCAAGGCGCGAGTGAGCGGCAACGTCGCCTTCTATCTTGCGGTGCCTGCCAAGTTCTTCGGCGAGATCGTCGACAAGCTCGCTGACCATGGCCTGATGCGCGAAGCCGCAAACGCGTTCCGCCGGATCGCGATCGAGAAGCCGTTTGGCCATGATCTCGCCTCCGCCCGCGCGCTCAATGCGCGCATCCTCGCCAAGGTGTCGGAGGCGCAGGTCTACCGGATCGATCATTTCCTCGGCAAGGAGACCGTCCAGAACATCATGACCGCGCGGTTCGCCAACATGATGATCGAGCGCGTCTGGAATGCCGATTGTATCGCGCATGTCCAGATCACCGCCGCCGAGACGGTCGATGTCGGCACGCGCGGCAAGTTTTACGATGCGACCGGCGCGTTGCGCGACATGGTGCCCAACCACCTGTTCCAGCTGCTCGCGATGGTCGCGATGGAGCCGCCGGCCAGCTTCGATGCCGAGGCGATCCGGAACGAGAAGGGCAAGGTCCTCAAGGCGGTCCGCGTTTATTCGCTCGCCAAGGCGAAACGCAACGGCGTGCGCGGGACGTACACCGCGGGGAAGGTGAAGGGCATCGACGTACCCGCCTACACCGCCAGCGCCGACGTCGCGCCCGACAGCCGGACGGAGACCTATGTCGCGCTGAAGCTGATGGTCGATACGTGGCGCTGGGCAGGGGTGCCGTTCTACCTGCGCACGGGCAAGGCGATGACCTGCCGCGACACCGAGATCGCGATCACCTTCAAGCCCGTACCGTTCGCCTCGTTCCCCGGCGCCCCGGCCGACATGTTGCCGCCCAACCGGCTGATCATCCAGATCCAGCCCGACGAGGGGCTGAGCATGGACATCAACATCAAGCGCCCAGGCCTGGAGGTCGCGACCGCGCCGATCGCGCTCGATTTCCGCTACGCCGACGCGTTCGATATCGGCCACCTGACGGGGTATGAATCGCTGATCTACGATCTGTTCGTCGGCGACCAGACGCTGTTCCAGCGTGCCGATGCGATCGAGGCGGGATGGGCCGCGGTGCAGCCGTTCCTCGATCTCTGGGCGAGCGATACGAGCACGCCCGAGCCTTATGAGGCGGGTTCGATGGGCCCCGCCGCGGCGGATGCGCTGCTCGCGCATGACGACCATAGCTGGCACGAGCTCGCCCCGGCAGGCCAAACGGTACCGTAACCTGCCCTCCGTTCCCCCGCCTCCGCGGGGGAACAGGGCCGCAGGCGACAGATCAGACGCGCTCGGTCAGTTCGATCTCGCCTTCGACTTCCATTTCGTCCTCGTCGCCCATCTCGTCCATGTCGGGCATCGTGAAGTCGGCCTTCCAGTCATACACCTTCTCGACGCCGCCCTGCACCCAGACGCGGACCGCGCCCTCGGTGATCTCGCCGCCCATTGCGCCGACGAAATCGGCGACCAGCGAATCCGCGGCATCCTCGTGATCGGTCGCGCCGGGGATCGTCGCAGGCGTCATCTCCTCGTCGAGTTCGATGATCTGCGCCCAATATTGCTTTGCCATGTTCAGCTCCTGAGAAATGCCGCCGTCAGCCGGCGGTGATGATGGGGTGATCCTCGCGCAGCCGGTCCGCCAGCCGCTCGACCGCGTCGACCTCGCTCGCGCTGCCCGACGGCGTCACCGCCCAGTTGCAATGCGCGTGCGTCGCGCGGCTGTAGACGCGGACGTCGCCGACGATCAGCCGCCACCGCCTGCGATCGCCGCTATTGTACCGGACGAGGTTGGTCACGAACAGGCTCTGGAGATCCGATGCGGTCATCTGCGCCCCATAGCGACAAGTGGCCATCCGCCGCCACCGCAAACGGGCCGGCTTTGCGGTCAGGGTTTGACCGCGACCGTCGCCGTCACCGCCGGATCGTCGCGCAACCGCAGGAACAGCGTGCCGCCGGCCGGCTGCGGCACTGCCAGAGTCGCGCCGGTATAGCCCTCGGGCACCCGAACGGCACCCGCAAATCCGCTGCTGGCCGCGACCGAGTCGATCAGGAACAGGTCGCTTCCCGCCAGCGTGCAGACCGGGTTGCAGGTCACTCCCGCCAGTCCGGGCACGCGGACGAGCGTCGTCAGCGGCACCCAGTCGCCCGCGACGTCGCCCTGGACCAGCCGCCAGACGAGCGGCCCATGTGCCGACACGCCAAGCGCCTTGCCCGGCTCGACCGACGCCACTGCGATCCGGTCGTCCTGCACGGTCAATCCGCGTCCGGATGTCAGGCTGGTCGTCATCGCGCCATCCGCCGTCGCGATCTCGATGCTGTCGCTTGGTGAAAAGCGCGTTCCCTCGGCGCGGACGGAGAATGTCAGCCGGGCATCCTGCGCGATCGCCGTATCCCCGGCGAGCACCACCGGCAGGCCGGACGCGGGTGGCGACACCGCGCTCTTGGCGATCAGCGTCGCCTTGGGCCGCGCGGCGGCGACCGCGAACTTCACCGAACGCTTGCGCCCATCGCTCAACGTGACGAGCGCAGTCTTCGCCTGGCCCGCGGCGAACGCCGGCGGCGTGTCCGCCACCAGCGCCAATCGGTCGGTCTTGTCCGCGCGCACCACGTCGCCCGGTTTGAACGTCACCCCGTCGACGCTCATCGACGCCACCAGATCAAGGCGAGTGCCCGCCAGCGTGCCCGACGCATCGCCCGCATGCACCGTGAACCCATCGATCCGCCCCGCCTCGGCAAGCGCGGTCAATGCGATCCGCTCGGGCGCCTCGACTCCATATTGCTTCACGAGCAGCGCCAGTTTCCCCGGCGCCGCCTTTGCCAGCGGCAAGGTCAGCCCGATCCGATCGCCGGTCGACGTCCACGCCAGCGGCACGTCGCCCGCCGCGCCGACCAACGTCACCGACTCGACGCAGCTCGGCGTCGGCCCGCTCAGCGCCACCGCGTTGTCGCGCCCGACGACCAGGCTCTCGGGATCGGTATCCACCATCTGCCACCCGCCGGCGCGCGGCACCTGCAAGCGGAAGCGCGGCCCGTCGAACGGCGTGAAGCCCCAGCGCCCGTGCAGCGTCGCATCGGTCACGCTGCCGAGCCCTGTGGTCCGCATCCCGACCTGGTCGAGCACATAACCACCGCGCTCGGCATCGGCCTCCACGGGCAATTCGACCACGCCACCCTGCCGCGTCGTGACCCTCAGCATCATGTCGTGCGCGAACTGCGTCGCATAGATCAGCGGCGCGCCCTCGACCGGCAGGACGAGATCTGGCTTGGCCGCGCAGACCAGCCGGTCCGCCTCAGCGCGCCGCATCGTCGGGGTCTGGGCTGCCCCGGTCTCGATCACCGGCATCGCCACGACCATCACCGATTTTGGGCTCGCGAACGACGGCGCGGCGTTCAGCAGCAGCGCCAGCCGGTCGTCACGCGCGCGCGCAAGCGCCGGAATATAGCGGAACTGAGTCGACTGGAACGCGCCGAAGATCTTCGCCAGATCGCGCACCACGCCGATGTACGGGCTGTAATAGCCAAGCCCGCCCTCCGGCGTCGCGCTCAGCTGTAACGCCAGATCGGTCGGTGCGCCGACCAGCGTGTCCGCCAGTGTCGAGCTCTGCCCGTCCGCGAGGACCAGCGAATCACGGCTCTGCGTCAGGCACGATGCCTGGAGGTCGGCCGCGAGATCGAGGCATTCGGCCTTGAGCTTGATCGCCAGGCTGCGCGACAGCAGCGGCGACACCGCCTCAATCCGCTCCGGACGGGTACGCTCCAGCGCATGGATGCCGTCGAGAAACGCGTCGAGCCGCGCCCGGTCGAGCGATGCCTGATCGAGATCTTGCACCGCGCGCACGAACGCCCCCGGCTGTTTGCGCACCGCATTGATCACCGCATCGAACCCGCCGCTTTCGGGCACCAGGAACACCACCAGCTGCCGCGCGCCCTCGGGCACCGTCAGTGCGAGCGCGTTCTTCTTGGCCTTCCACGTGTCCGCCTTGAAGAACCACGACTTGGGCGGCGGCTCGGTGGCACCGCGTAGGAAGGCGGCGACCAGCAGATAGCGCGTGCCATCGTCCTTCTTTCCCGTCGGCAGGTCCGCCGCGACCGAGACGCGGTCGCCGGTCGCGAGCTTGGGGACCTGCGCGATCGGCAAAGTCGTCGTCCCGTGGGTCACACCGACGCGCAAGGTCGGCCCGGTCAGGTCGAACGGCGCGGGGTCGGCCTGCGCCGCCATCGGCACGAGCAGGGTGGCGATCAGGCAGGAGGGGAAGAGTCGGAGCTTCATCGTGGCGCGATCTCGGATTGTCGACGACAGGGTGTGTCTCACAGGCGGTGTGCGCCCAGGCGGTGTCGATTTTGAGGCACGCGGGGTGCCGATCTGGCCGCCGCGAGCCCTGCTTAAAAAAGGTAATGATAACCGCAATTTAATGTTCGGCTGCGATTCAACCAAAATGAACGGAACCGGGTCCGATCCGGTTCGAGGGGGATGGATGCTACAGGGCAAGACACGAGCCAGCGGCCCGCGAGGGTCGCTCGGCGGCGCATTACGGCGCCTGCGCAGTAACCGCAGGGGATCGGCGATCGCCATGATGGCGGCCGGGCTTATCCCTGCAATCGCGGCGCTGGGCTCGGCGATCGACGCCGGGCGGATCTACATCGTGAAGTCGCAATTGCAGACCGGCGTCGACGCGGCGGCGCTCGCCGGCGCGCGCGCCTTCTCGGTATCGGGCACCGCCAGCAACTCGCGCGAGAGCCAGGTCGCGGCCTATTTTAGCGGCAATTTTCCCGATACCTATATGGGCGTCACGAACCTGAAGGTGGCGCCCGCGTTCACCGTGATCAAGGACATCAACACCACCACGGTCGTCGCCACCGCGACGTTGCCGATGTCGTTCATGCGGCTGTTCGGATTCATGCAGCAACCCGTGCGTGCGACCGCGCGGGCGGCGATCAACCCGCACCCGCTCGAAGTCATGATGGTGCTCGACAATACCGGTTCGCTGAAGGCCAACCTGCCGCGCGATTCGAACGGTGTCGTCAAGACCCGCATCACCGCGCTGAAGGACGCGGCTAAAAGCTTCAACGAGATCCTGTTCCAGGGCAGCGACACGCGCAAGGATCTGGCGATGGGGTATGTCATGTACGACATCACCGTAAATGTCGGCAAGTTGCTGACCGACTGGCGATCGTCGTCCGTCCGCCAGATGTTCGGGTTCAACGACGTGGTCGCCAACACCTATGGCGGCACATGGCCCAGCAACAAGCTCGGGTGGAAGGGCTGTGTGTTCGGGGACGATACGGTCAAGGATCTGACCGCGACGCTGACGTACCGGGATCCGAATGCGTGGGATATCGATCGCACGCTGCCGGGCGAAGGCGCACATCCGCCGGTAAAACCCTATTTCATCCCGCCGATGTACGTCCCGCAGATGCCCGGTAACGCGATCGCGACCGGCGCCAAGGCGAACCCGTCGAGCGCCTATTACAGCGTCGCCAATGTCGAGCCGAACAACAATCTCTACAAGTTGCACCCCAGCTATTACGACCAGATGCTCAACCTGGATTTCTACGGCAACCAGTTCGCGAACAACCCGTACCGCGAGGCCTTTTACGACGCCTATATCGACCTGAACGACAACGCAGCCAAAGCCGACAACGACGTGATCGTCCGGGCGGACAATGGCGGCTTCTACGATCCGTCGAGCAACCCTTGGAATTTCACGACGCGCACCGGCACGCAGTTCCGCGTGCGCTACGACAGGATTCCCCAGTTCAACAACTGGAAGGACGCCACCGAATATACCGTCAACCCGCTCGGCGGCAGCGTCGATGACGGCGCACGGAACAAGACCGAATTCCCGTCGCCCAACTGGCAATGCCCGGAGGCAGCGACCAAGGTCGATTACGGCCGGTCGCGCAGCTTCTACGACGACGTCATCGATCGCCAGAATGCAGCAATCTATCCCGCGAACGGGACGTTGCACCATGCCGGGCTGCTTTGGGGCTATCGGTTGCTGGTGCGCGACGACGTCTTCAAGCGCACGCCGCCGCGCGGGCAGGAGGAACCCAAGCGGGCACTGGTGTTCATGACCGATGGCGAGACCGCGCTGGGCACCAGCCAGAACGGCTATGACGACCGGACCTGGACCTTCTACGGCAATTATGCGGACTCGCCGATCTCGTCGAGCAAGGGGGGGCTGATCGGCCAGTCCGAACGGCGGTTCGCCAAGACCTGTGCCGCGCTCCAGGCGGAGGACAATGCGCCCAAGGTCTACATCGTCGCGCTGACGACGACCGACCGGAACACGTTGGCGATGTTCGAACAGTGCGCGCCGGGGCACGTCTATCAGACGTCCGACACCGCGACGCTGAAGGCCGCGTTCGACGATATCGCGTCCGAACTCGTCGACCTCCACCTCGTCCAGTGACGGGGGCCGCCAGGCTGCGTACCGACGTGCGCGGCGTCACCATCGTCGAGTTCGCGATCATCCTGCCGGCGATGCTGTCGCTGATCTGCGGCGCGATCGAGTTCGGCCACATGCTGTTCGCGCGGGTCGTGCTGGAGGGCGCGGTGACCGAAGCCGCGCGCACTGCGACCGCCACGCTCGAGACCAAGGAATCGGAGCGCACCGCGATCATGCGCGCGAGCATCGCCAAGTCGATGAGCGATTTCGGCACCGCGCCCGGCAAGTCGATCGAGATCGTCACCACCGTTTACCGCGATTTCAGCACCGCATTCCCCGAAACCTACACCGACGCGAACGGCAACAAGCAATATGACAAGGGCGAACCCTATGTCGATCGCAACCGGAATGGCATGTGGGACAATGCGACCCCGGTCGCCGGCAATACGCTGGGCGGGCCCGGCGACGTCGTGAGCTACACCGTGAAATTCCCCAAGCGGGTCCTGTTCGGGTTCGTGGGGAGCGCAATCGGCTATGGCACGGGCGTGATCCCGTTGTCGGCCGCGACGGTGGTCCGCAACGAAGCCGTCGTGACGAGCCCGTCGTGAGGCGCACCCCGCTGTTGCCTGCGCTGCTGCCCGCGCTCCTGCGCACGCGGCGCGCGGTCGCGATGCTCGAATTCGCGCTGGCGCTTCCGCTGTTCCTGGGGTTCGTGCTGACCGCGATCGAGTTCGGTAACTACGTCATGGCCAATAACCGCGTGCAGCGGCTTGCGGCGATGAGCGCGGATCTCGTCGCGCAGAGCGGTACCGGCGATATCGGCATCGGCGAGGCGCAGATCTACGACCTGTTCAGCGCACTCGACCTGACCGCGCGACCCTATGATCTGCGCAACGACGGGCGGATCGTCATCACCGGCGTGCGCGGTACCGACACCGACAATAACGGCACGACCGAGAACCAGATCCTGTGGCAACGCTTCGACGGCGGCTATGTCATCGCGCCGCAGGTGGGCTGCAACAAGACCGTCACCACCGCGTCGCTGCCCGCTGGTCGGCGGTTGCCGCTGGGCGAGATCCTGTTCCACGTCCAGGTCAGCTATCGCTATCGGCCGATCCTGACGGATATTCCGTTCCGCATGCTCTCGCTGCCGGTCGATTTCACGCGCATCGCGATGTTCCGCGCGCGCAACAAGGATTTCCAGTCGCCGACGCCCGACGACCGGTTTCCGCCCAAGGACAAATGCACGTCCGCGAGCGGGCTATGAGCGATCGCCCGGCCGCTGCGCGTGCCGGGCAGGCGGGCGGGTAGGGGACCGGTCTGAAGCTCCCGCGCCGTCATCACGTTTCACCGCTACCCCGGCGCGGCTCGTCGCATCGCGGGTTGCCGTCGGGCGTCGTTCAGCCTCCCCCGCCCACAACGCCGCGACGACCGCGCGCAGGGGATTTTTCGACGATGACGACCGATCGCGGGGCGCTGGCCGCCCTGCTCGCCACCATGACCGTGCTGACGTCGGCGATCCCGGCGATGGCGCAAACCGAACAGACGGCGCCCGTCCGCGGGCTGGAGGGGCTTGCCAATCCCGCCCCGCAGACCACGACGATCCCGATTCCCGACACGCCCAAGATCGCGCTGCCGACCGAGACGCCTGCGCCCCGCCGCGCGGCCCGTCCGCGCGCGAAGGACGAGTCCGCCCCGGAAAAGACCACCGCCGACCGTCCCGCCGCACGCGACGAGCAGCAGACCCGGCAAACCCGCCCCTCGACGACGGTCACCCGCTTGCCTGCCACCGAGCCTAAGCCAGCGACGACGCGGACGCCCGAGACGGCATCGCCGCCACCCGCGCAGGACGTGGCTCCGACCGACACGCAGCCTGCCGCTCCCCAGACGGCCCCGTCCCCGCAACCCGCTGTCGAGCAACCCGTACCGGCTCCGGCTCCTGTCACGCCGGCCGAATCGACGGTCTCCGCGCCGGAGACGGGCAGGGCGATGCCGCTCTGGCTCTCGCTCGCGGCGATCGTCGTGGTGCTGGGCGCGCTCTGGGCGCTCCGCCGCACGCCACGCGGACGCAGGCAGGACCGGATCGAGGCCGAACCCGTCGTCGAACCGATCGCGGAGCCGGCCCCGGAGCCTGTTGCAGCCGCTCCCGTCGTCGCGCCGGTCGAGCCGGTGACGGCTCCGGTCACTCCTGCCGCGGCACTCCCGGCTGTCGCGGTCGCAGGACCGCAATTCCTCGAACCCCGTGCAAAGACGCCGGCGGCTGCACCGCGTGCGCGCCTGACGTGCGATCTCCGCCCGTTGCGCGCAGGGCTCAACATGCTCAGCGCAACCGTCGAGTGCGAGCTTGTCGTCACCAACACCGGGACCGTGCCCGCCACCGCGATCCGCACCGGCGTCGCGCTCCTGACCGCGCACGCAGGCCAGGACACCGATCTCGCCCAGTTCAACGCAAGCCCGGTCAGCCGCCCGGCCGCGCCGCCATTCGTGCTTGCGCCCGGCGAGACGCGCACGATCCGTACGGTCGTCGCGATCGCGCGCGAGGCGATCCAGACGATGACCGCCGCCAACCGGCCGATGTTCGTCCCTGTCGTCGCCACCAACATCCTCTACGCTACCGCGGGCGACGACGCGCAGACCGCGCGCGCTTGGGTGATCGGCATCGAACGCGTCGATTCCGCCAAGCTCGCGCCGTTCTGGCTGGATGGTCCCGCCAAGATGCATACGAGCGTTGCGGCACGGCCCCACGCGGCGACGTTCGACCGCTAGGGGTTTAGGGCCGCGCTCTTCGGATCGCGGCGGAGCGAGGGTACACCGTTAGGCCGCACCAGCATATAGGTTCAAAGGGTCGGTCGGCGCTCCTGCGGACCCCGCCGGGATCGCCTTACGTGTCAGCCGCCCATTCACGCTGAGAGTACGACACATACGAAAAAGGGCGACCCCATCGCTGGGGCCGCCCTTTTTTGTAGCTGCGGCCAGCAGGGGCAAAGCCCCTGCTTCGTCGGTCGGCATGAATGCCGCCGGCCGGCCTTGCGGGGAGTGCGCTTTAGCGTGGCTAAAGCGTCTCTCCCGCTGCGGCTTACTTGACCTCGACGGTCGCGCCAGCTGCTTCGAGCTGTGCCTTGATCTTGGCGGCTTCGTCCTTCGACACGCCTTCCTTGACGGCCTTGGGAGCCGACTCGACCAGCGTCTTTGCTTCGGTCAGGCCGAGCGACGTGATCGCGCGGACTTCCTTGATGACGTTGATCTTCTTGCCACCGTCGCCGGTCAGGATGACGTCGAATTCGGTCTGCTCTTCTGCTGCAGGAGCAGCTGCGCCGCCGCCTGCTGCCGGTGCTGCAACCGCTGCTGCGGCCGAAACGCCCCACTTCTCTTCGAGCAGCTTCGAAAGCTCGGCTGCTTCGAGAACGGTCAGTTCGCTCAGGCTCTCAACGAGTGCGTTCAGGTCTGCCATGATAAATCTCCATCTCGGGGCACATGCCCCATCAGTTCAAAAAGTAACGAAAGAGCCTGCAAGATCAGGCGGCTTCCTTCTCCGCGTAGGCGGAAAGCACGCGCGCGAGCTGCGCTGCCGGAGCCTGCGTGATCGTTGCCAGCTTCGTGGCGGGTGCCACGATGAGGCCAACGATCTTGGCACGCAGTTCGTCCAGCGAGGGCAGCGTTGCGAGCGCCTTCACACCGTCGACGTCGAGGGTCGTCGCGCCCATCGCCCCACCCACGATTTCGAACTTGTCGTTCGTCTTCGCGAATTCCACGACCACCTTGGCGGCCGCGACGGGATCGATGGAGCTGGCCAGACCGACCGGACCCGTGAGCATGTCGCCCAGCGAGCTGTAGTCGGTGCCGTCCATGGCGATCTTGGCAAGCTTGTTCTTCGAGACCTTGTAGGTCGCGCCGGCGTCGCGCATCTTGTTCCGCAGCACAGTGGACTGTGCGACGGTCAGGCCGAGGTTGCGCGTCACAACGACGACGCCGACCTCGGAGAAGGTGCGGTTCAGCTCGGCTACGGCCGCGGTCTTTTGATCACGATCCATGCCATTCTCCACGTTTTCAGGTTCACCATTTGCATGGTGGACCCGGTTACTAACCGGAGGCGCAGACAAGCCCGCGTCTCCGGGTGTCTCGTCGATGGGGCATGGGAGAGGGGCGGCACGCAGATGGGCCGACAAAATCTCATTCCCCGTCTAGGTGGGAGATTAAGCACCGGCAAACCCGGCGCACCCACTGTCTCGGACGGAGTTCGACGAGCAAGCCCGCCGAACGAAGCCGCGCCTTAGCGGAATTGACGGGGGAGTCAAGGCCGCGCGGAGTCTACTCGGCTAGTCGGGCGGGCTCGGATCCGCAGCCGCGGCAACCCGGATCCTTGGGCAGCCTGATCGTCCGGAACCGCAGCGCCAGCAGATCGATCAGCAGCAGCTTGCCCGCCTGATCGTCGCCGAACCGCGCGATCGCCCGCAGCACTTCGAGCGCGGCGAGACTGCCGAGCACGCCCGTGACCGGCCCGAGGACGCCATCCTCGGCACAACTCGTCTCCGCGCGCTCCGGGTCGTCGCCGACGAAACACCGGTAACACGGCTTGTCGGCTTCCCATCCGCGATAGGTGGCGAGCTGCCCTTCGAACTGGCCGACCGCGGCGGACACCAGCGGGATGTGCAGCGCGTGCGCCGCGTCCGCCACGCAGAACCGGGTCGCGAAATTGTCGCAGCCGTCGAGCACGACATCGGCGCCCTCCAGCAGTGCGGCGGCATTGGCGGGATCGATCCGGACGCGGTGAGTCGTGACGGCGACGTGCGGGTTGATCCGCCGCGCGGCATCGGCCGCCGCCGCGACCTTCGCCGCGCCGGTATCGGCGGTCGTGAAGATCGTCTGCCGCTGAAGGTTCGAGGGCTCGACGGTGTCGTCGTCGATCAGGATCAGCCGACCAATGCCGGCGGCCGCGAGATACTGGATCGCGGGCGAGCCGATGCCACCCGCGCCGACCACGGCGACCGTCGCGGCCTTGAGCTGGGTCTGCCCGGTGCCGCCGAATTCCTTCAGGACGATATGGCGGGCATACCGGGTCAGCTCGTCGTCGGACAAAGTCATGCCGGTCAATTGTCCGTCCACGCGAAGGTCATGCTGGTGCGGTACCAGGTATCGCCCTGCGGATCGCCGAGGTCGAGCGAATCGCGCGGCGTCCCGACAAGCACGCCGGCGGCATATTGCTCCACGGTCGGGCAATTGATCGCGCGCGGCGTCACTCGTCGCAGCCGGCCCTGCGGCGTCGCGAGCACCGCCAGATCCAGCGTCAGCGTCCAGCCGCTATCGGTCCGGACCGCCTTGTCGCATCGTCCGGCAAGCACCTCGCTATGGACATAGGTCGACGTATTCGCCTGCGTCGTTGCGGACCGGCGCATACGCAGGACGGGAAGCCCGCTCCAGTCCTGCGGGGCCAGCGGGACGCCGGTCGAGGGGCCGCCAGAGGACGAAAGGCTCGGGACCGTCGGCGGTGCGGGGATGGGCGGGGTCGTCTGGGCGGGCGTCGCGACGACCTGGAGCAAGGCGAGCAGCGTGGCGATCATCGGCCGGTCGATCCGAAGCCGCCTGCGCCGCGTACCGTGTCGTCGAGCGCGTCGACTTCACCGACCGACGCGCGCAGTACGATCGCGGGGACGAGTTGCGCGATACGGTCGCCGCGCGCGATCGCGAACGGATCCTGGCCCAAATTGGCGAGGATCACCTTCACTTCGCCGCGATAGTCGCTGTCGATCGTGCCGGGGGTGTTGAGGCAGGTGACGCCGTGCTTGAGCGCTAGGCCGGAGCGGGGGCGGACCTGGACTTCGTGGCCGGCAGGGATTGCGATCGCAAAGCCGGTCGCGACCGCAGCGCGCGCGCCGGGGGCAAGCGTCAGCGCTTCGGCGGAAACGACGTCCATGCCCGCGGCGCCCTCGGTGGCATAGGCAGGCAAAGGCAGGCCTTCGCCATGCGGCAGGCGTTTGAGTTCGATATAAATCATGGCGCCGCTTCTAGCGCATCGGCGATGCGCTCCGCCAGTCGGGCAGCGACCGCGTCCTTGGGCAGCCGCTCCCAGCTTTCGACGCCGGTTTCGGTCACAAGGTGGACGCTGTTGTCCGCGCCGCCCATCACGTCGCCCGACACGTCATTGGCGACGATCCAGTCGGCGGTCTTGCGCACACGCTTGGCGAGCGCGTGTTCGATGACCCGCTCGGTCTCGGCGGCGAAGCCGATCAGCAGGCGCGGACGGTGTGGGCTGCGCGCCAATGTCGCGAGAATATCGGGATTTTCCGCCAGCGTCAGTGTGGGCGTCGCCTCGCCTTTCTTGATCTTCTGCGGCACCGATTCGACGTGCCAGTCCGCAACCGCCGCCACCATGACCGCGGCGTCGGCGGGTAGCGCCTGGTCCACCGCGGCGGCCATCTCGCGCGCGGTCTCCACGTCGATCCGGTCGACCGCGGGCGGGGTCGGCAGAGTCACGGGGCCCGCGACCAGCGTCACGCGTGCGCCGAGCCGTGCCAGCGCTGCGGCGATCGCGAAGCCCTGTTTGCCCGACGAGCGGTTGGCGATGTAGCGGACCGGGTCGATCGGCTCGTGCGTCGGTCCTGCGGTGACGAGCACGTGGCGACCCGCCAGTCGGTTTGGCGGGGTAGGGGCGAGCATCGCGTCGATCGCGGCGACGATCGCGGGCGGCTCGGGCAGGCGACCTGGGCCGTATTCACCGCAAGCCATCATCCCCTCGTCGGGCTGCATCACCGTCACGCCGTCGGCGCGCAGCTGCGCGACGTTGCGGACCGTCGCGGCATGGCTCCACATCCGCACGTTCATCGCCGGCGCGACGAGGACAGGCTTGTCGGTCGCGAGCAGCAGCGTCGTAGCCAGATCGTCGGCAAGCCCGGCCACCATGCGCGCCATCAGGTCCGCGGTCGCGGGCGCGACGACGATCAGGTCGGCCTGCCGGCTGAGCTGGATATGCCCCATCTCGGCCTCGTCCTTGAGATCCCATAGCGTCGTGTAGACCTTGTCCTCGCTGAGCGCGGCAAGCGTCATGGGCGTGACGAAATGGTGCGCGGACTCGGTCATCACGCAGCGCACGGCGTGGCCGCGGGTCTTGAGCAGGCGGATGAGTTCGGCCGCCTTGTACGCGGCGATGCCGCCGCCGACGATGAGGAGGATACGCGTCATGCGATGCGTCTAGCGGATTACGCGCGTCACCGTAATGCGCCGCGTATCGCGCGCGGCCCCGATCATGTCGCGCAGGCCGTCGACCGCGAACACGACCCCGACCAACAGCACCGGCGTCGTCATCAGCGCCCAATAGAAATTGTCGCTGCGCGCGAGCAGCGCGATCAGTGCGGCATAGCCGGCGAACATCGCGAGCGCACGGCTCGCCGTGGCATCGCGCCACGCAAGCCAGCCAAACAGCGACGTTCCCAGCACCAGCGACGCGAGCCACTGCGGCAGGAGGTCGAGACCGGACGAGATTGTCGCGAGCGTCACGTAGAAGCCAAAGCCCTCGCGCCCGCTCCAGCCGGGCGACACGCGGTCAAGCGGGCCGGTGACCAGCGCGACGGCATGGGCGTGGACCGCCAGCACCCCCGCGAAGATCACGATCGCACCCAGCCAGGCCAGTGTCTCGCGGCGCGCGCCATCCTTCCAAGCAAAGACAGCCATGATCGCCACGTACAACAAAGCAGTTTCGCGGATCAGCATCGCCGACAATCCGAACGCGACCGCGGACAGCCAGTGACCCGGACGGCGCAACGCGAGCGACAGCGCGATCAGTGGCCCGGCCCAGACTTCGTGGAACACCACAAAACTGGGATCGAGGTTCACGTAGAGCCCGCCGACCACCAGCAGGCCAGCGATACCGAGTGCGACCAATCCGGTCGTCTCGGGGCGGAGCCGCGTCACCCAGGCGAGGATCGTGGCGACGCACAAGAGCAGGAGCAGCAGGTTCACGATCGTCTGCGGCAACGCGGCCTGTATCACCGCCAGTGTCGGCAGGCGGACGGCGAAGAAGGGCTTCAGCGGATAATGCCCCATCCGCTGCGATTCGGCAGCGACGGTGTAGTAGTTTGCGCCGCTACCGACCCCGGATACGATTGTCTGGTACAGGAGCAGGTCGGTTTGCCCCGGCGGTGGGCCGTCGGCTGTAGCGACAGTGGGGGCCGCGTCCGACCCTGCACTGGGCCGTGGCCCCGGCGAGCCGAGCGCGGTTAGGCAGGCGGCGAGCAGCATAACGAACAGAACGAGGCCTATCCTCGCCTGCGTGCGTGGCATTCCAGCGAACCGGCTCGGGCTGAGCAGCCATATCGGAGCAGCCCGACGTGTCCTCATGGCGTCAGTTGAAGAGCTGCGTCGCCGCGACGCCCGCCACCCCGGCGAGGACCGCGACGAGGCCGTAGCGCCAGCCGCCGCCGATCCGGATCACTTCGATCTCGCGCAGCGGCATCGTCGGCGGGGCGCCACCGGGGGCGGGGTAATGCGCCTCGATCCGGCGGACCAGTTCGGGAAGCCGGGTCAGCGTCTGGAAATCGGCGATCAGCCGGTCGGCGATCATCGCCTCGGGGCCGAGTTCGCCGCGGATCCAGTCGCGCACGAACGGCTCGGCCGCCTCCCACAGATTGATGTCGGGGTCGAGGCTGGTCGCGACACCTTCGACCATCACCATCGTCTTCTGGAGCAGCAGCAGATGTGGCTGAGTCACCATGTCGAAATCGCGCGTGATCGAGAACAGGCTGTCGAGCATCATCCCGATCGACATGTCCTTGACCGGCAGCCCGCGCATCGGCTCGCCGACAGCCCTGAGCGCGGTGGCGAATTCGGCGACGTCGTGATGCGCGGGCACATAGCCCGCCTCGAAATGGATCTCGGCGACGCGCTTATAATTGCCGGTGATCAGGCCGTAGAGGATCTCGGCGAGCCAGACGCGCGCGCGCCGGTCGATCCGGCCCATGATCCCGAAGTCGATCGCGGCGATGCGGTTGCCGGGCAGCGCGAACAGGTTTCCCTGGTGCATGTCGGCGTGGAAGAACCCGTCGGCAATCGCCTGGCGCAGGAACGCGCGAACCAGCGTCTGCGCAAGACCCGGCAGGTCGTAGCCGGCCTCGACGAGCGCCGGCCGGTTCGACAATTTGATGCCGTCGATCCATTCGATCGTCATCACCTTGGCGGTCGAGCGCGCCCAGTCGATCGCGGGGATGACGAAATCGGGCTCGGCGGTCATGCCCTCGGCGAGCTCGGACGCGGAGGCGGCTTCGCGGCGGAAGTTGAGTTCGCGCAGCGTCCAGCGCTTGAACGTCTCGATCGTGAGGCGCGGGCGAAGACGCATTGCCTCGGGGCTTAGCGCCTCGAGCTGTGCCGCCGCCCAGCTATAGGTGTCGATCGCGCGCGCGAAATCGTCCTCGACGCCGGGGCGGAGGACCTTGACCGCGACCTGGCGGCCGTCGGTGGTTACCGCGCGGTGAACCTGCGCAATCGACGCCGCGCCGACCGGGACCTGCTCGATGCGCGAGAACAACGTCTCGAGTGGCTTGCCGAAGCTTGCCAGCATCGCCGCTTCGATCGTCGCGTAGGGGACGGGGGAGAGTTGGTCCTGCAACCGGAGCAGGTCCTGCGCCGCTGCCTCGCCGACGAGATCGGGGCGTGTCGCGAGCGTCTGGCCGAGCTTGATCGCGGCGGGGCCGATCGCCTGGAACGCATCGGCATAGCGCGGCACCGCCGGCACGCGCGCGCCGAACCGGGCGATCCGCGCGAGCCGACGGACGGGCGCCGGCGTGTTGGGATCGCGCTCGATCCCGCGCAGCGCGCCGTGACGGGCTAGGATGCGGCCCCATTTGAGGAGACGCCAGATATGGGTGGTCGACGCGGTCACAGGCTGGGCGCACCGGAGAAAGAGCTTGGTTCACGCGAAGGCGCGAAGCCTGTCCTGAGCTGCGCCGACGGGGCGCGAAGAGAAGTTAGAATGGGTTCGCGCGGAGGCGCGGAGGCGCGGAGGGGGTGCGCCTCGCCGCGTCTGCGGCTTTTCATCACCGGCGATGAGGGAGCAATGCGCTGTTGCGCGGGAGCGGCGCTTACTCTCCGCGTCTCCGCGTCTCCACGTGAACCCCTCTTCGCGTCTTCGCGCCTTCGCGTGATCACTAAATCTTCCAACCCGAATGGATCGCGACCAGGCCGCCGAGCAAGGGCTCAACCTTGGTCTGCACGAAGCCCGCATCCGCGATCATGCCCTTGAACTTGGGCATGTCCGGGAACCGGCGGATCGACTCGATCAGATAGCGATAGCTGTCCGCATCCTGCGCGAGCAACTGCCCGAGCTTCGGGACCATCTTGTGCGAATAGGCGTCGTACACCTCGGCGAAACCGGGCCACACCGTCGTCGAGAATTCGAGGCAGTAGAACCGCCCGCCACGCCGCAGGACGCGGTGCGCCTCACGCAGCGCCTTGGGGATGTCGGTCACGTTCCGGATCCCGAACGCGATCGTGTAGGCGTCGAAGAACCGGTCGGGGAAGTTCAGCGTCTCGGCATTCGCTTCGGTCCACACCAAGCCGTCGAGACCGCGCTTCTGCGCACGCTCCATGCCGACTTCGAGCATCTGCGGGTTGATATCGGCAACCGTGATCGACGCGCCCGACGGTTCCATGCGGAACGCGATGTCGCCCGTGCCGCCCGCCATGTCGAGAATCTGCTCGCCCTCGCGCGGTTTCACGCGGCGCACGAAGCGATCCTTCCACAGCCGATGCATGCCACCCGACATCGCATCGTTCATCAGATCATATTTGCCCGCAACGTTCGAGAAAACGCCACCGACGCGGGCGGTCTTCTCGGTGGCGGGAATATCCTCATAGCCGAAGGAGACGGTTTGGGGCGCGGGCACAATATCGTTCATAGCCTGCGCTCTAGCCGCGCCTTGTGGCGCGAGCAAACGCAACCTAGCTGCAAAGCGTGCCAGAGTTACCAGAAGTCGAAACCACCGTGCGCGGGTTGGAGCCCGTGCTGAAGGGCCAGCGCCTGACCTCGGTCGAGCCGCGCCGCGCCGACCTGCGCAAGGCGATCCCCGTCGACCTGCGCCAGCGGATGACGGGGGCGACCGTCACCGCGCTCGGTCGCCGTGCGAAATACGGGCTGATCGATACCGATCGCGGGGATACCCTGGTGTTCCATCTCGGCATGTCGGGGCGCTGGCGAGTCGATCCAAGCGAGCTGCTCGCGCATGATCACCTGCTGATCGGAACCGAGGCGGGTCGAGTCGCCGCGCTCAACGATCCGCGGCGATTCGGCTTTCTCGATCTCTGGGCGACCGATGACATTGCTCATTATCCCCCGTTCCTCAGCATGGGCCCCGAGCCGCTCGGCCCCGATCTGACCGCGGCGTATCTACTGGCGGCGCTCGAAGGGCGCGGCGCGTCGATCAAGGCGATGTTGCTCGATCAGCGAATCGTCGCAGGGCTCGGCAATATCTATGTGTGCGAGGCGCTTCACATGGCGAGGATCGCGCCGACCCGGGCGGCGGGGCGAATCTCGGTGGTTCGACTCGAACGTCTGGTCGAAGCGATTCGCACGGTGTTGACCGCCGCGATCCTGGCGGGCGGCTCGTCACTGCGCGATTATGTCAGGCCCGACGGCGAACTCGGCTATTTTTCCAAGCAGTGGCGAGTCTATGGTCGCGAGGGCGAACCGTGCGAATGCGGCGCGATTGTCAGGCGGCGGACCGAAGGCGGACGGTCGACCTTCTGGTGTCCGACGTGCCAACGCGGTTGACGATCTGACGCAAAGTGGCTAGGGCCGCGGCTTCGAGAGGGCGTAGGAGCAATCCGGCGCCCCTTTTTATTCATTCGAACATCCAGAGGGCTTCATGGCGAACACGCCGCAGGCGAAAAAGCGTATCCGTCGCAACGACCGTCGCGCGGAAGTGAACGGCAACCGCGTCGGCCGTATCCGTACCTTCATCAAGAAGGTCGAAGCAGCACTTGCTTCGGGCGACAAGGGCGCAGCGACCACCGCACTGGCCGCGGCACAGCCTGAGCTCCAGCGCGGCGTCGCCAAGGGCGTGCTGCACAAGAACACCGCGAGCCGCAAGTTCGCGCGTCTGACCAAGGCCGTGACCGGGCTCGCCTAAGCGATCCACCATCGCTGCGTGGATCACCCGCCGGGGTCTCTCCGGCGGGTTTTTTGCGTCTGCGAACAGAACATAGGATAAGTTCGCAGAACCCGAGGATTCCCCACGATTCGAGTGGTGCACGATTACGTCATGGCAAGTCTAAATTCGCAAAAAATGCGTAAAGACAGCCACTTATAAAAATATCGACGCATTTCCGCGGCTTGATCAAGTCAACCCGCTTTATTTCGAAAATGTGACGCGTCGGGGCCTTGCTCGGATCGCCGATCGCTTCATAACGGATCCCACAGCGACGGTGGTTTCCACCGCTGCAGCAACAATCGGGGCGAAGATGCCGGGTGACCCTTTGGGTCGTCGGGGCACCATTTTCTGTCGGGACTATATCACCTGCGCGCGTGTCGCGCGGGGTCGGAGAAGTGTGCGCGTGACGAAGTGGCAAGGAACGATGACCCACGCGACCGAGGCCGAAAAGGCCTGGGCTCGTGTGCGTACGTCCCTGCGGGAGTCGGCGGGGGCGCGCTTGTTTGAGCAGTGGCTCAAGCCGATCGAGCTGATTCCGGGCGAGGATCGCGACACGATCCGCCTGGCGCTGCCCTCGGCGTTCATGACGAACTGGGTCCGCAACCATTACGCCGATCGACTCGTGCTCGAGTTCAAGCAGATCCTGCCCAACGTGCGTACCGTGCAGATCGAGACTCGCGCTGCCGCGCGCGCGCCGGTCGTGCTGGCGATCGAGCCTGCGCCCGTCGCGGCGCCGGTCGTCGAACCCGAGCTCCTCAAGCCCAAGCCATCCGAGCCGGTCGCCGAGCCCATTCAGGTCGTGATGAAGTTCGGGGTCGATCCCTCGCTCAAGCCCGCGCCTGCGGTGCCCGTCGCCGCGCCGGTGGTGATGGCCGCGCCTGCCGAGCGCCCGCCGCTCGACCCGCGCTACACTTTTGCGCGATTCGTCGTCGATCCGTCGAACAAGGTCGCGTTCAACGCGGCCAAGGTGCTTGCCGAGCCCGGCCCCGTCCGGTTCAGCCCGCTGTTCCTCCACAGCGGCACGGGGCAGGGCAAGACCCACCTCATGCACGCGATCGGCCACGCGTTCCTCGAGCATAACCCGCATGCGATCGTGCTGTGCATGTCCGCCGAGCGCTTCATGTACGACTTCGTCGCGTCGATGCGCGCGCGCGACACGCATGCGTTCAAGCAGCGGTTGCGCGGCGCCGACCTGCTGCTGATCGACGATCTCCAGTTCATCGCTGGCAAGGACGCGACGCAGGAAGAATTCTTCCACACGGTCAACGAGATCATGGCGGCGGGCAAGCGGCTGGTGATCTCCGCGGATCGCTGCCCGCAGGCATTGGAAGGCGTCGAGGCGCGGATCGTCAGCCGCATGTCGGTGGGGCTCGTCGCGGACATCAAGGCGCCCGACCTCGTGCTGCGCCGGACGATCCTCGACCGCAAGCTGGTCGACCTGCCCGACATGCGCGTGCCGACCGACGTGCTCGACCTGCTTGCCAGCCGTATCCATGCGAACATCCGCGAGCTCGAAGGCGCGCTCAACCGAGTCGTCGCCTATGCGCAGCTGACCGGCGACACGATCGATCTCGACTTCGCGGTCGCCACGCTCGGCGAGGTTTTGCGCGGGGCGCAGAAGCGCGTGACGATCGACGAGATCCAGAAGCTGGTCTCGGCGCATTTCGAGCTGAAGCCGCTCGATCTGATTTCGGCCCGGCGCGCACGGGCTGTCGCGCGGCCGCGGCAGATCGCGATGTATCTGGCCAAGCGGCTGACGACTCGCTCGCTGCCCGAGATCGGGCGGAAATTCGGCGGGCGCGATCACTCGACCGTGATCCACGCGGTGCGCAAGATCGAGGAACTGCGCGATTCGGACCGCGATATCGACGCCGCGGTGCGCGTGCTGATGCGCGAGCTGGAAGGCTAAGGCTCTTCCCCGTCATCCTGACGAAAGTCAGGATCCAGAGCCACAAACCGCAACGATCGTAACCCTGGATCCTGACTTTCGTCAGGATGACGGGACGTGGGGGCGGCGCTTATTCGTGCCGCCCGTTAGCGTTAGGGCACGCGCCCGGTCTCAGCTCAGACCTGCAATCCCATCGCGTCCTGCGTCTGCTTGAGCACCGGCGCCGCCAGCGCGCGCGCCTTCTCGGCGCCTGCCTGCAACACCGCAGTCACCGCGCTGCGATCGTCGAGCAGCCGCACCATCTCGTCCCGGATCGGCCCGAGCTTGGCGACCGCCAGATCGGCGAGCGCCGGCTTGAACGCACCGAACCCCTTGCCGCCATATTCGGCCAGCACGCTCGCCACGTCGGTATCCGCCAGCGCGGCATAGATCGTCAGCAGGTTGCGTGCCTCGGCGCGGTCGCCGAGCTCGTCCGCGGTCGCGGGCAACAGGTCGGGATCGGTCTTCGCCTTGCGGAACTTGTCGGCGATGGTGTCGTCGCTGTCGATCAGCTTGACCACCGACTGCTCGGACGGGTTCGACTTCGACATCTTTGCCGATGCATCGCGCAACGACATGATCCGCGGCGCGGCCTTGCTGATCAGCGGCGCGGGGAGCGTGAACAGGTCGACGCCGTAATCGCCATTGAACTTTGTCGCGATGTCGCGCGCGAGTTCGAGATGCTGCTTCTGATCCTCGCCGACGGGCACATGAGTCGCGCTGTAGAGCAGCACGTCGGCGGCCATCAGCACCGGGTAATCGTACAGCCCGACGCTTGCGCCCTCGCGGTTCTTGCCCGCCTTGTCCTTGAACTGCGTCATGCGGTTCAGCCAACCGACGCGCGCGACGGTGTTGAGCAGCCACGCCATCTCGCTGTGCGCGGGCACGCGCGCCTGGTTGAACAGGATCGACTTGGCCGGATCGATGCCCGCCGCGATCATCGTCGCGGCGACCTCGATCGTGTGCGACGACAACTCCGCCGGGGCGATCCATTCGGTCGGCGCGTGCAGGTCGGCGATGAAGAACATCGACTCCCCGCCCTGCGCCGCGATGTCGTCCTGCAGCGCCACCCACTGCTTCACCGCCCCCAGGTAATTGCCGAGATGGAGATTACCGGTGGGCTTGATGCCGGAGACGACGCGCATAGTGAAACCTATCTAGAACGACGCAGAAGCGTGGAAATGTCGCCCAGCCGGAACGCGCCGGTGAGCAATGTCGCGATCGCATAGACGACGCCGCCGGTTGCGACCAGCACCAGCATCGCCCCCCAGCGCTCGACGCTGGTGCCCGTCACGAACGGCTGGAACAGGTCGTTGAGGAAATACATCACGCCGCCCATGATGAGCGCTGCGACCACCAGCCGCCATGTCCGCCGGACCAGCCGCGCGTCGGGCGTGAAATGGCCGCGCCGGACGAGCGTGCGATACAGCATCGCGACGTTGACCGTGCTCGCGATCGCGGTGGCGAGCGGCGGGCCCATATGGCCCAACGGCTTGATGAAGGCGAGGTTGAGGACGAGGTTCACGACCATCGACATCGTTGCGTAGCGCACCGGCGTCTTCGTGTCGGAGCGCGCATAATAGCCCGGCGTCAGCACCTTGACGAGAATGTACGACGGCAGCCCGATCGAGAAGGCGGCGAGCGCCTGTGCGGTCAGCACGCTGTCGTCGAGCGCGAACTTGCCATGCTGGAACAGCGCGCCGACGATCGGCACGCCGCAGACGATCAGCGCGACCGTAGCGGGCAGCGTCAGGAACAGTGCGAGCTCCATGCCGCGATTCTGCGTCGCCATCGCCTCCGCCTCCTCGCCACGGCCGAGCTGGCGCGAGATGGTGGGGAGCAGGACAGTGCCGAGACCGATCCCGATCAGCCCGAGCGGCAACTGGTTCAGCCGGTCGGCGAAATAAATGTACGACACCGAGCCCGCAGGGAGGAGTGCGGCGGCGAGTGCGGTCGAGACGACGAGGTTGATCTGCACCGCGCCTGCGCCGGCGGCGGCGGGCCAGATCAGCGACATCAGCTTCTTCACGTCGGGGTTGAGCTGCGGGCGCTTGAGGCGGAGCGAGACGCCCGACTTACGGCAGGCCCAGATCAACCAGCCAAGCTGTAGCGCGCCTGACACCGTCACCGCGATAGCCTGGTTGCGCGCGGTCAGCAGCGGCTGGTGATCGTGGAACAGCAGCAGCGCGGCGATCAGCGTCGCGTTCAGCAGGATCGGCGCCGCGGCGTTGATCCAGAATTTGTGCAGCGAATTGAGGATGCCGCCAAGCAGCGAGACAAGGCTGATCAGCAGCAGATAGGGCAGGGTGATCCGCGACAGGTGGACGACATAGTCGAACCGCTCTGCGCTTGCCCCGTTGAACCCGAAGGTCAGCAGCCAGGTGACGGGCCATGCCGCGATCTCGAGCAGCACCGTCATGCCGATCAGCACCGGCAGCAGTACCGACAACGCGTCCTCGGCAAAGGCGATGCCGTCGGTCAGGCCACGGCCATTCTTGTCGCCGACTTTCCGGTTGAACATCGGAATGAACGCGGCGGCAAACGCGCCCTCGGCGAAGAGGGCGCGGAACATGTTGGGGAGGCGGAATGCGATCAGGAACGCGTCCGACGCGAACCCGGCACCGACGAACCGCGCGAACAGTGAATCGCGTACCAACCCCAGGACACGGCTGGCGAGCGTCAGCCCGCCGACCGATCCCAGCGCCTTGGTCAGGTTCATCTAGAGTGTGCTCCGCCCCCGGTCGATCAGGCTTGGCCGAAATCGCCGACGTTGGGCTGGATGCCCTGCTGCTCCGACTGGGTCAGGTACAGCTGGCCGAAATCGATCGGCTCGAGCAGCAGCGGCGGGAAGCCACCGTCACGCACCGCATCCGACAGCACGCGGCGGGCGAACGGGAACAGCAGGCGTGGCGCCTCGCCCAGCAGGAACGGCTGGACATGCTCGGCGGGAATGTTACGCAGCCCGAACAGCCCCGCGTACGACAGGTCGACGATGAACGCGACCTGGCCCTCGGTCTCGGCGCGGACGTCGATCTTCAGCACGACCTCGTGCACCTCGTCGCCGACCTGCGCCGCGCCGATGTTGAACTGCACGTCGATCGCCGGCGGGGTCTGGTTCTGGTAGACCGCAGGTGCGTTCGGGTTCTCGAACGACAGATCCTTGACATATTGCGAGATCAGTCCGGCGGCGGGGATCGTGTCCTCGCCGTTCGCGAGCGGCTGGTCACCCATCTGGTCGGGCGCGGTCACGCCATTGTCCTGATCATCCATTCGTCGTGTCCTTGCGAAGAAGCGTGAAATAGGGACCGAAGCGGCACGCTTGCGCGTTCATATCGGTCAGGGGGCTGCGAGTAGCAGTGCCGACCGGGCGTTTCAACGGGCCCGGGTTTGAATAAGCGCAGCTTTGGCCTATGTTAGCCCGAAGATCGGAGGCACGGTTGTTTTACGTAGTTCTTCTCGCGATGGTTGCAGGCTTCTTGGCGATGCGACTGTATAGCGTGCTCGGCAAGCGGACAGGGCATGAACAGCCCTTGCCACGCACGGCCGAGGACCGTCCCGCGATCGCCGCCGTTCCGCGAACGGTCGATGCGACGCCCGAGCCACGCGAGGTCGTCAGCCGCAATATCGAGCCGCGCGCCGAAGCTGGCCTGCGCGCGATCGTCGCCGCCGAATCCGGGTTCGACGTCAACCAGTTTCTCGAGGGCGCGCAAGGCGCTTATCGCATGGTGCTCGAGGCGTTCTGGAAGGGTGACGAGGACGAACTCGGCTATCTCGCTGAGGACGACGTTCGCGCCGCCTTTGCCGAGGCGATTGCGGCACGCGTCGCCGCAGGCGAAGTGCTCGACAATCGTCTTGTCTCGATCGAGCGCGCGGTGATCTCGGATGCGAGCGTTTCGGGTCGCGACGCGCGGATCACGGTACGCTTCGATGCTGATATCGCGGCTGTCACGCGCGACGGGGAGGGCAATGTCCTGGCCGGATCGCTGACCGACGCGGTCGAGACGCACGACGTCTGGACCTTCGCACGGACGCTCAAGAGCAGCGATCCGAACTGGAAGCTCGCCGACACCGACGAGGCGTGATCGTGCAGTTCAGGGGGCGCGCGCTCGGGGGCCTGGGTCTCTCGCTGCTGGTCAGCGCATGCGTCGGCGGCGTCGAGCCGCCACGCTCGGGACCTGCGCCCGTTGATCGCGGCGGCCCAGTAGCGAGCGACGCGCCGCGAGAGCCGGTACGTGTTCATCCCTCGCGCGATACTGGTGCATCGCCCAACATCCGTGGAATCCAGATACCCGCGCGGATCGTCGGCGCGGTGCCTATGCTCCCTGTTCCGGTGATTGCGCCGACTGCGCCGGTCAACGCTGCCGCTGCGGGCGTGGTCGCAGGCCCATCGATCGCAAGCCTGCCGATCGACGAGACGCAGGCGCAGTCGGCGCTGTCTGCCTTCGTGACCAGTTGCCCGTCGCTGGTCCGGCGTACCGATACGTCCGGTCTCACGCGTGGCGCCGATTGGCAGCCCGCCTGTACCGCGGCGGCTTCGGTCCCCCGCGGCGGCGCGCGCGTCTTCTTCAACCAGTGGTTCGAGGCGGCGCAGGTCGGCGACGGCAAGGCGTTCGCGACCGGCTATTACGAACCCGAGATCGCAGGGTCGCTCGAGCGTCGGGACGGCTATGCGCCGATCTACGGCCGGCCGAACGACCTGATCGATGTCGATCTCGGCGCATTCTCGACCAGCTTGAAGGGCAAAAAGGTCCGCGGTCGAGTCGATCGTAGCAATCTGGTGCCCTATTATGATCGAACCGCGATCGAGCAGGGCGCGATAGACGGCCGTGCGCCGATCCTCGCCTGGGCGCGCGATCCGGTCGAGCTGTTCTTCCTCCAGATTCAGGGATCGGGGCGGCTGCGTCTGCCCGACGGCGAGATCCTGCGGATCGGTTATGCGACGCAGAACGGCCGCGATTATACCGGCATCGGCGCGCTGATGAAGTCGCGCGGGTTGCTGCAGCCCGGGCAGACCTCGATGCAGGGGATCGTCGCGTGGTTGCACGCGCATCCCGCCGAAGGGCAGGCGATCATGCGCGAGAATAAGAGCTTCGTGTTTTTCCGCGAGTTGGAGGGCGCACCGCTGGGCGCGCTCGGCCTGCCCGTGACGGGTCAGGTGAGCGCTGCGGCCGACGTCAAGTTCGTGCCGCTCGGCGCGCCCGTCTACCTGTCGCTCGACCGGCAGGACGCAAGCGGGATGTGGGTCGCGCAGGATACCGGCGGCGCGATCAAGGGCAGCAACCGCTTCGATACGTTCTGGGGTGCAGGTCCTGCGGCGGAGTCCACCGCAGGCGGCATGGCGGGGCGCGGCACCGCGTTGCTGCTGCTGCCGATCGGCACGGTGCAGCGGCTCAACGGCCAGCGGTTCAACGGTCTAGCGAATGGGGCGCAAGATGGCGGGCCGACCCCTCAACCCTGACGAGGCGCAGCTTTGGGCGCGCGTGATGGCGAGCGTCCGGCCGATGCGCGCCGTTGCGGTTCGTATCCCCGAGCGCGCGCCGCCATTGCCGCCACCGCCAAAGCCTCTGATCGGGCCCAACGGGAAAATCATCCCGCCGCCGCCCGCGCCGATGGGCCGGGTCAAGCCGCTCGTCAGGACCGTCGTGAAGACGTTCGCCAGCCGACCCGGTGCGAAGCCGGTTGTCGCGTCGCGACCGGTCGCGAGGCCGATCACCGCGAACACGCTCGACGGCGGCTGGGACAAGAAGCTGACACGCGGTGCGGTGATCCCCGACAGTTCGATCGATCTGCACGGGCATACGCTGGCGTCGGCGCATGCGATGCTCGATGTCGGGCTCGGCCGGGCGATCGCGCGCGGTGATCGCGTGCTGCTGCTGGTGACGGGCAAGCCGCCGCGACCCGAGAGCGAACGCCCGCATGCCCGCGGGGCGATCCGCTCGGCGGTGACGGACTGGCTCGCGGGATCGCGTCACGCGGATTCGATCGCGGCCGTCCGCGGCGCGCATCCGCGGCATGGCGGGCAGGGGGCCTTGTACATCGTCCTGCGCCGCGGGCGGGAATAGCGCGCGGCCAAACGACGCTAGCGCAGCGCCTTGGCGATCACGTTCGCATAGATGTCCGTCAGCGTCCGCAGATCCTCGACAGCGACCGCTTCGTCGACTTTGTGCATCGTTGCGTTGATCAGTCCGAACTCGACCACCGGGCATAGCTTCGACAGGAACCGCGCGTCGGAGGTGCCACCGGTGGTCGAGAGCGCCGGCGTGATCCCGGTCGCCGCGAGGATTGCCTCCGACAGCAATGTCGAAAACGCGCCCGGCTCGGTCAGGAACGCCTCGCCCGAGACCTTGCCCCTGACCACCGCACCCGGCGCTAGCCGTTCGGCGATCGCGCGGATCCGCGCGATCAGGTCGCCGCCGCGATGGCGATCGTTGAACCGGATGCTGAGCCTCGCCGACGCCTGCGCCGGTATGACGTTGTGCGCGGGGTTGCCGACCGTGATGTCGGTAACCTCGATATTCGACGGCTGGAACCAGTCGGTCCCTTCGTCGAGCACGACGGTCTCGATCTCGGCGAGGATCGCGATCAGTCGCGGGATCGGGTTGTCCGTCAGATGCGGGTAGGCTACATGCCCCTGCCGCCCCGGCACGTCGATCCAGATGTTGACCGAGCCGCGCCGCCCGATCTTCACCATGTCGCCGAGCCGTTCGGTCGAGGTCGGTTCGCCGACAAGGCACAGCTCGGGGACGATCCCGCGCGCCGCCATCCGCTCCATCAACGCGACGGTACCGTAGGTCGCCGGGCCCTCCTCGTCGCCGGTGATGATCAGCGAGAGCGTGCCCTTGTCGGCATCGCTCCGGCTGGCGGCGGCGACGAAGGCTGCGACCGCGCCCTTCATGTCGACCGCACCGCGTCCATACAACAATCCGCCGCGGATCTCGCCGGACCAGGGCGATCCGGTCCAGCCCTCGCCGGGCGGCACGACGTCGACATGCCCGGCAAATGCGAGGTGGCGTGGGCCGTCACCGCGTGTGGCGAGCAGATTCTCGACCGGGCCGTCCGGTGCCTCGCCGACCACGAACCGGTCGACCGCGAAGCCGATCGGTACAAGCGCGGCTTCAAGCACGTCGAACACCGTGCCGCGCGCGGGCGTGACGCTGTCCGCGCGCAACAGCGCCTGGGTCAGGTGGACGGGGTTGATCACGCGGCGGTCTCGATCAAGCGGGTGTCGCTACCGGCTGCTCATACTGCTCGAGCACCCATTCCTCTTCCTGTGCGGACGCGATCCAGTCCTGCATGAAGGGATGTTCGAACATCGCCTGCATATAGCCCGCGGCAAAGCGCGCGATCGGCAGCTGATAGGTGACGATCCGCGTGACGACCGGCGCGAACATGATGTCTGCGGCACCGAATTGTCCGAACAAGAAATCACCGCCGCCGCCAAAGCGCGCGCGCGCCTGTGCCCATAATTCCATGATTCGCTGCAATTCCACGAGCACGTCGTCGTCGGGCGTGCTGGCCTGGAACACCTGGCGCACGTTCATGCTGTGCTTGCGGCGCAGCGCCTGGAAGCTCGAATGCATCTCCGCCGCCATCGACCGCGCCATTGCGCGCGCGGCATTGTCCTCTGGCCAGAAGCGATCGCGCCCGACCTTGTCGGCGAGGTAGTCGACGATCGCAAGGCTGTCCCACACGACCGCGTCGTCGTCCCACAGGATCGGCACCTTGCCCGACGACGGCGCGAACTCGTCGCCCGACCGGCGCTTTTCCCAGTCGGCGTCGTACATCGGCACGACCACCTCCTCGAACGGCAGCCCCGACTGCTTGCACGCGAGCCAGCCGCGCAGCGACCAGGAGGAATAGGCCTTGTTGCCGATGATCAGTTTCATGCGCGCGGTGCTAGGCGAGCGGGCGACAAGAGGCAATCGCCCCGCTCATATCTCCGCTGCACGGCGTGCACGGGTCAGAACAGACCCGGCACGTCGCGCTGCGCGGTGCCCGGACGATCCGGGATCAGCAGGTCCTGCCGCGCGGTCGACGTGCGTAGCGAACGCGCGCTCGCATCGCCCGTGATCGGCGTGCAGCTTCGCCCGGCCAGGAAGTTGAGCGCCTGTCGTGTCGACGATTCGAGCGGATCGCCAAGCTGGTAGGCGATCTCGTCCGATGCCTGGCACGACGCCTCGACGGTGCTCGCCAGCCCGTCATAGTAATTGCCGTTGCGCGCCGCATTCTGCGTCGCCAGCGCCACCACGCGCAGGCGATCGTCGCATGCTTCCTTGTCGAGCGCGATCTGGCCGACGGGCTTGCCATAGGTGTTGGTGCCGATCAGCCCGGCATTGGTGTGCAGGTACGGCGTGAACGCGTTGATCACGAGTTCGCTCGCCGATGCGGTGCCGCCGGTGCCGATGAACGCGATACGCGTTGGCGCGATCGATTCGGCCTTTGGCGCGAAGAACCGGGTCGTGTTGTTCGACGCCTTTTCGGTGCGGAACGTCACATAGTCGAAGACTTCGGAGGTCGATCGCGCCCCGCCGAGCAGGTCGCCCAGATATTCCGCGGTCTCGATCAGACCGCCGCCATTGTAGCGCAGATCGATGATGACCCGCGTCACGCCCTTCGCGCGGAAATCGGCAAAGGCGGTTTTCAGCGCGGGTTCGGCGGTCCTGATGAACGTCCGCAGGTTGATGTAACCGACGCTCTGCCCGCCATCCTGGATGATCTTGGCGCCGTAGCGCGTCGATACGGGCAGCAGCGAGAAATCGGCCTTGGTCACGGTGACGGTCCGCGTGCCTGCCGCGTCGCTGACCTGCATCACACGCGCAGTGCCGACCGTATCGGGGCCGAGCGCATTGGTCAGTCCGGCCGTCCCCTCGGCGGCGATGATCGCGCTGACGGTGCGCAGGTTGGTCGACGTCGTGCCGATCGCGACAATCTCCGTACCGCGATCGATCCCGGCAGCAAGCCCGGGCGCGCCTTCGAACGCCTCCGCCGCGAACAGCCGGCGGCCGCTCTGGTCGAGCGCGAACCGCAGCCCGAAGCCCGCGCTCGAGCCGGAAGCATAATAGGCGTCTTCTGCCTTGATCGAGGTCAGATAGGTGAAGAACCGGTCCTTGCGCTGCGATCGCGCGGTGGCGGTCAACGCGTCGATATAGTCGTCGACCGTCGAGTAGGCGGCGGGGCTGAGCGTGGCGGGCAACGTATCGGGGAACAGATACCATTCACGCAACTGCGATGCGGCCCAGTCCTGACGCTCACGCAGCGAACAGCGCGTCGACGCAGTCGGAGTCGGCGACGGCGTGCTGCCGCCCGTCGAGATATTGCCGCTGTCGCTGCCCCCGCAGCCCGACAGCATGGCGGCCATCGCCAGAATCGCCCCTGTACGCTTACGCATTACTCACTCCCCTTTTGCGGGAAGCTACGAAGTTTGACGGACCGTGTCAGGTGCTAAAAACAGGTCGAACCGATCTCGTTGCAATTGGTGCGAGTGCCGTCTCAGCTGACCGCTTCGACCACTGCGGCGCGCAGTTCGGGGATACCCATGCCGTATTCGCTCGACGTGACGAGGATGTCGGGATGCGCGGCCGGGCGCTTGCGGGCCTCGAGCGCGGTACGCTCGGTGACCTCGACCAGCTCGGACGCCTTGATCTTGTCCGCCTTGGTCAGGACCATGCGATAGCTGACCGCGGCCTTGTCGAGCATTTCGAGGATTTCGCGGTCGACATCCTTGATGCCGTGGCGCGAATCGATCAGCACAAGCGCGCGCTTCAACACGTCACGCCCGCGCAGGAAGTCGTTGATCAGGAAGCGCCATTTCTTGACGACATCCTTCGGCGCCTTGGCAAAGCCATAGCCGGGCATGTCGACGAGGCGGAACGCGAGCGGCGCGCCGACGTCGAAGAAGTTCAGCTCCTGCGTACGCCCCGGCGTGTTCGACGTACGCGCCATCGAGTTGCGGCCCGTCAGCGCGTTGAGCAGCGACGACTTGCCGACGTTCGAGCGGCCGGCAAACGCCACCTCCGGCACCGTCGCGTCGGGCAGGAATTCGAGCGTCGGCGCCGACTTCAGGAAGCCGACATGCCCAGCAAACAGCTTGCGCGCATGTTCGAGCTGCTCTGCGGTAAACGGCGCGTCCGTCTGCTCCAGATCCGGGCCGAGATTGGGAACGTCGTTCACTTGGTCACCGGAACTTTCAGGCCCGGATGCCGGGCGTAGAGCAATTTCTGCTGGAGGATGGTCAGGCAGTTCGACGTGATCCAGTAAACCTGGAGGCCGACCGCGAACGGCGCCATCACGAACATCAGCACCCATGGCAGCAGCGCAAAGACCTGCTTCTGCGTGTCGTCCATCGGCGTCGGGTTCAGCTTGAACTGGAAGTACATGCTGATGCCCAGAATGATCGGCACGACACCGATTGCGATGAAGTGCGGCGGCGTGAAGGCGAGGAGGCCGAACAGGTTGAGCGGCGTCAGCGGATCGGGCGCGGACAGATCCTTGATCCACGCGACGAACGGCTGGTGACGCATCTCGATCGTCAGCATCAGCACCTTGTACAGCGCGTACATGATCGGGATCTGGAGCAGCGTCGGGGCGCAGCCGGCGAGCGGATTGACGCCCTCGGCCTTGTACAGCGCCATCGTCTCCTGCTGCAGGCGGACCTTGTCGTCCTTGTGCTTGGCCTGGAGCGCCTTCATCTTCGGCTGGACGGCGCGCATCGCCGCCATCGACTTGAACTGGCGCTGCGCGATCGGGAACAGCAGCCCGCGGATCGTCACCGTCAGCAGGATGATCGCAACGCCGAAGTTGCCGATCATGCGGAACAGCCAGTCGAGATAATAGAAGATCGGCTTCTCGACGATCCGGAACCAGCCCCAGTCGATCGCATAGTCGAGCTTCGCCACGCCCTGCTGGTCGGTGTAGCGATCGAGCAGGCGGACTTCCTTGGCGCCCGCGAAGAAGCGCGAGACCTGCGTGATCGCCTGGCCCGGTGCGATCTGCTTGGGCTGGAGCGCGTAATCGGCCTGGTATGCCTTGTTCGCGCCGGCGCGGAACTGGCCGTCGAACGTCTGGCCTTGGTCGGGGATGATCGCGGTCAGCCAGTATTTGTCGGTAAAGCCGAGCCAGCCACCGGTCGTCGTGAACTTCTGCGCGGCCTCGTCGATGTCCTTGTAGTTTGGACGGTAATGCGCGCCGCCATTGTCGACCGACATCGGCCCGACATGGATCGTCATCGACGACGGATCCTTCGAGATACCGACCCGGTTGACCAAGCCATAGGTCGCGACGGGAACGGGCGCGGTGCCTGCGTTCAGGACGGTCTGGCGGACCGTGAACATGTAATCGCCATCGACCGCAATCTGGATACGGAAGCGCTGACCGGTGGCGTTGGTCGCGTCGAGCGTGACCGGCGTCGTTGGCGTCAGCGTGGTGGCGCCAGTGGGTGTCCAGACGGCGTCGGCGGCGGGCGGGGTCAGGCCCTGCGCACGCCAGCCGAAGCTCGCGAAATAGGCGTCGGGTGCGCCCGCGGGCGACAGCAGCCGGATCGGCGGCGAGTTCTTCGCGACCGTCTCGTCATAACCCTTGAGCACGAGATCGTCGATCCGCGCACCCTTCAGGTTGATCGAACCCGACACGCGTGGCGTCTCGATACGCAGGCGCGGCGTCTCGGCGATCACCGCGGCGCGATTGCGCACGGCAGCGGCGCCATCGGCGGCCGGATCGGCGGCGGGGTTCGCGACCGGCTTGGACTTGCCGTCCTCGATCCGGGTGACCGGCGGATTCGCGGTCGGGAAGAACTTGCCCTGGATCAGCGGCCATCCGAACAGGATCAGCGCCGCGATCACCGCGAACAGCACGAAATTCTGCTTGTCGTCTTTCACAGGGCGGCGTCTTTCAATTTCTCAGGCTTCAGCTCTGGGACTGGGTCGGGTCCATACCCGCCCCACGGATGGCAGCGTGCGATACGCTTTGCCGCCAACCAGCCCCCCTTGAGCGCGCCATAGCGCCCAACGGCCTCGATTGCATAGGCGGAACACGAAGGATCGTAGCGACAGCTCGACGGCAGGACGAGCGAAGGGCCAAGTTGCCAGCCGCGCGCGAGCAGGATGAGGAGGCGGGCTAGCATGTCAGCGCGGGCGTTCGTGCCCCCCATTGTGTCCCCGCGAAGGCGGGGATCCAGACTGGGCTCCCGCCTTCGCGGGAGAACAAGACGCGGGGGGAGGTGGCCCCGTGGGCACCACGCCGCTCATACCCTAGCACCACCCCGGCGGAGGCCAGGGTCCAGTTGGGAGACGTTGCTAACGGACGGCAGCGCGTCATTACGACCGCTTTTCCACCTGGGCCCCGGCCTTCGCCGGGGTGGTGTCGGGGGCGGCTTGCGGCGTTACCTTCCGGAATGCCTTGCCCAGCTCGGTCCGCAACAGCGCGTAATCGCGCTCGACCCCGCCGCTGCGCCCGATCAGCACATGATCAGCCCCCGCAACGCCGCGTTCCGCCAACAGCTCACGCGCCAGCGCCCGCAACCGCCGTTTCATGCGGTTCCGGACGACGGCGTTGCCGATCTTCTTGGTGACGGTGAAGCCGATTCGCATCGTGTCGTCACCGTCATCGCGGGGGCGCATGAGCAGGACGAATCCCGGCATCGGTGCACGCTTCCCCGCATTCGCCGCGAGAAAATCGCGGCGTTTGTCGAGTATGGTTAGGCCGACAGCTTCTTGCGACCGCGCGCGCGGCGTGCATGGATCACTGCCCGGCCGCCGACCGTCGCCATCCGTGCGCGGAAGCCGTGACGGCGTGCGCGTACCAGGTTGCTCGGCTGAAAGGTCCGCTTCATTGGTCATTCCCTAGGTCATCAAATAGAAAACGGCCGCCACGGGGACGGCCTTGATGGTGGGGCGCTTACGGAAACGGGGCGGGTAAGTCAATTCGCACCGGCCTTGGCCATGGCGCTTTTCGAGGCCTTGGCCCGCTCATGCCGCCGCATCGCGCTTTGTCGCCGCATCATGCGATCGACGAAATGCCCGGCGCGCGGCCAACGCCGCTTCAGCCGCGCCCATTTCAACCGCGCCCAGCGCGAATTGCGCAGGATCAGCACCATTCCGCCCGCGAACAGGAATATCCCCGCAGGTCCCGGCAGCGGCGCGAGAATTGGTGCGCTGAGGATCAGGAGCATGCCCAGCACCAACTGGCCGATACGCAGGATGGGAGAGCGGACGACGTTCACGGGAGGCATGTGGGTCCGGTGTATTAGGTTGGCAAGACGGTGTTTGGCCGCTGGTCCTTGCAGACAAGGCAAATCGGGTATGAATAAGGCGTGACGTCATAGTCGCGGGGGAGCGGGCATGGCGGCGATCGTAGCGACGGTGGCGTATCTCGGGCTGGAGGCCCGCGCGGTCGAGGTGCAAGTTCAACTGATTCCAGGACTTCCTGCGTTCAACGTGGTCGGGCTGGCGGACAAGGCGGTCGGCGAAAGCCGCGAGCGCGTGCGCGGCGCGATCGCCGGCATGGGGTTGTCGCTGCCGCCCAAGCGCATCGCGGTGAACCTGTCGCCCGCCGATCTTCCGAAAGAAGGATCGCATTTCGATCTTCCGATCGCGCTCGCGCTGCTGGCCGCGATGGGCGTTGTCGATGCCGAGGCGCTGGCCGATTACGTGATCGTCGGCGAACTCGGGCTCGACGCGCGGATCACCGCCTCGCCCGGCGTGTTGCTTGCCGCCCTGCACGCGTCCGAAGTGGGGAAGGGGCTAGTCTGTCCCGCCGCGCAAGGCTCGGAAGCGGCCTGGGCCGGCGAGATCGAGGTGATCGCCGCGCCCGACCTGCTGTCGTTGCTGAACCACTTCAAGGGACACGGTTTGCTCAGCCCGCCCAAGCCGGGGATTGCCGAGCATGCCGATCACGGCCCAGACCTGCGCCAGGTCAAAGGGCAGGAGACGGCCAAGCGCGCGCTCGAAATCGCCGCAGCGGGCGCGCACAACCTGCTGATGGTGGGTCCCCCGGGATCGGGCAAGTCGCTGATGGCATCGTGCCTCCCCGGTATCCTGCCCTCGCTCGACCCCGCCGAGGCGCTCGAAGTGTCCATGGTCCAGTCGGTCGCCGGCACGCTGACCGGCGGACGCCTGACGCGGACGCGGCCTTTCCGCGCCCCGCACCACTCCGCATCGATGGCGGCGCTCACCGGCGGCGGGCTCAAGGTGAAACCGGGTGAAGTCAGTCTCGCGCATCTCGGCGTGCTTTTCCTCGACGAACTCCCCGAGTTCCAGCGCGCCGTCCTCGATTCGCTTCGCCAGCCGCTCGAGACCGGCACCGTCAGCGTCGCCCGCGCCAACGCGCACGTCACCTTCCCGGCACGCGTCCAGCTGATCGCCGCGATGAACCCGTGTCGGTGCGGTCATCTCGGCGATGCGAGCCTGGCCTGCGCGAGAGCGCCCAAATGTGCGGCGGACTATCAGGCGAAGGTGTCGGGACCGTTGCTCGACCGGATCGACCTCCACATCGACGTCCAGGCGGTCAGCGCCGCCGACCTGATCCTCCCGCCACCCGGCGAAGGCTCGGCAGAGGTCGCCGTCCGCGTTGCCGCCGCCCGCGCGATCCAGTCCGACCGCTACCGCGACCACCCGGTTCGCACGAATGCGGAGGCGGATGGCGCCTTACTCGATGCCGTCGCCACGCCGGACGAAGCGGGTCGTCGACTGCTCGCGCAAGCCGCCGAAGCGATGCACCTGACTGCGCGCGGCTATACGCGCATCCTCCGCGTCGGCCGCACCATCGCCGACCTGGCTGGCAGCGAAACCGTCGCCCGACTCCACATCGCCGAAGCGCTCAGCTATCGTCGCCAGCCGCCGAGGAACTGAACCGACACGTTTTCCGATCAAGACCGCTTGCGGCGGACGAATGCTTCGTCTAGCCAACCCGCCGCTGCCCCTGTGGCGAAATTGGTAGACGCGACCGACTCAAAATCGGTTGCCGCAAGGCATGCTGGTTCGATTCCGGCCAGGGGCACCAACCGTTTATTGCGCGCAGCGGCGTATCGCAAATGCGAGCCGGTCTCTTACGCCACCTGACGTAAGCTCAGCCTCGTCATTTTCGCGTCCACAAATCGAGCCGGTACGACTCCGTCCGCTCCGCATGCTCGACCGTGACCGCATCACCCAGCGCGGCAAACATCGTGTCTACGGCGGCGTCGCCGGTTTGCGGATAGTCGGTTTCGCGTATCCAGTGGACCAGCAGGATCCGCCCGCCCGGCGAAACGCGAGTCTGCAACCACGCACCGGCGGCAGCGATATCGGCATCGCTCCAGTAATAGACGACCTCGGACATCAGGACGAGATCGAATGGCCCGGTCGCCGGCGTCTGTCTGGGAAAGGCGAGCCGCTCGAACCGGACCTGTGGCCGGTCTTTACACCGCGGGCGCGCATATCCGATCGCGCCTTCGGCAATATCGATCGCCAGCAGATCCGCGCACAACGGTGCCAGCCGATGCGTCAACACGCCATGCGCGCAGCCGATCTCGAGCGCGGCGGCGTAGCGGCGATCGTCGAGCACCGCGATCGTACGCGCGAACTTGCCCGCTTCATACGCGCTGCTGGCGAGCGACCAGGGGTCATCGTCCCCGGCAAAGATATCCTCGAAATAGCCGACGGCGAGGCTGGCGCCGTCTCGGGTGTCGTCAGCGGGCATCGGCAATTCCGGTCAGGTGGAGAATGTTATCGCCCGGCATCCGCCAGGCATCGCGCGCGAGGCGGAAGCCGGGTCCATAGGCATCCCCCGTCTGGCTGCGATGCGCCATGAGCGCATGACGACGCTGGCCGACCGGCATCGCCTGCGTGCGGAACGTCGTCCGGGCAGGCGGTACCGCCGGATCCGTCCAGACCCGGTAGTCGAACAGCGTAACGCTACGCCGGGCGGCACGGATCGCAGCGATGGCAACCGTCCGGCACGCCGTATGATCGCAATGCGGCTCGTCCGCACCCGTGACCGCGATCGCATCGACGCGGCGCGAGCGGATCAGCGCCGCGAGCCGGCGCATCGTCGCGTGCCACGCCGCGCTGCCGGGCTGATGCGGATGTGCATCGGGCCAGTCGAGGAACAGCGGTGGCGACGCATCGCAACCTGCCAGCCTTCGCACTGCCAGCGCCGCCTCGCGCCGTCGCACCCGCGCCAGCCACGCGCCACCCGCATCGTGCGATCCCGCGCCATCGGTAAGATAGACGACCCCAGCAAGCCGCTGCGCCGCCGCCGCCTGCGCGACCAGCGCACCCGCGCCCAGCGTCTCGTCATCGGCATGCGGCGCCAGCACCAGCCAGCGCACGCGCGCGAACCGGCTCGTCGCGAGCGGGCGGGGGATGGCTACCACAGCCGATCCTCGCCCCAGCAATCATGATCGATCCAGTCGCGCACCGCGGTATCGCGGACCTGGTCGGGGCCCGCCTGACGAAGATACAGGCTGAGATCGCGGATGATCTTGTCGACGCGCTGCCCCTCGAAGGTGCTGCGCGTGCCGATCAGCCGGGCGGCGTGTTCCATGACGTCCAGCCCTGCACGTTCGACCACCCCGCGCGTCATGCGGGCGAAGGCGGCGGCATCGGCATCCTCGCGCGCCGCGCGCATCGCCGCCTCGCGCACCCACAGCCCGGCGGTGCGCGTCGCGACGATCGCATGCCCGAACGCCGCGCGCGCGAACGGGTCGGACTGCGCCGCGCCCGACAGCGCGGCCCGCGTTTCGGCGAGCAACGCCTCGATCCCGCCGAGCTGGACCGCGGTGAACCGCCACGCGCCGGCAGTGAAGCGCGGCTCGCGATCATAATCGCCGGGCGCCCCGAGCAGCGCCTCGTCGTCGATCGGATAGCCGGTCAGGTCATAGGCGCCGCTCATGCTCGCGCGCATGCCGCGGACCCGCCACCCGCTGGCGTCGGTCCGCGACAGGTCATCGGCACCGACGATCGCCAGCCGGCGGTCGCCGCTCTCGGGCTGGACCGTGACGATCGCATAGCCGATCCCGCCCGCGCCGCTGGCAAAGCTCTTCGCGCCGTCGAGTGCGCGTCCGGCCGGCGTGTCGACCAGGGCAACGCCCGGTGCCGGTTCGGTCGCCCACACGCCAAACGCCGCGCCGCGATCGAGCGCGCCACGCAGCCAGTCCTTCTGCCGCGCGGTCGCATACCAGCCAAACAGCGCCATCGCGTTGACATGCCCCTCGAACAGGCGGCCGACGCTCAGGTCGCCGCGACCGACCCGGCGCAGCGCGTCGAACATCGCATGGTGACGGTCAGCGGCATCGGCAAACGCCTCGCCCCCCGACTCCACCGGCGCGAACCGGTGCAACAGCCCGGCCTCCACGAGCAGCGCGATGCTGTCGGCGGGGTGCGCGCGCTCGCGGTCATAGCGTTCACCGAGCCGGGCAAGCGCGCCGACCAGCGGATCTTCGAGTATCGTCGTCATCGTGTCGCTCATCCGCGCTCTCCATCGGCCAGGGCCAGCACATGCACGGCAAGGCGGGCTGCGCCGTCCGGATCGTCGAGCGCCGCCTGCGCCGCAGGATCGCGCCGTTCTACAAGCGCGAGCAGGCTTGGCCAGTCCGCCGTCCCGGCATCCTCGCACACCAATGCCGCGCCCGTTGCGGCGAGCTGTCGAGCCTTAGATCGCTGCTCGTCGAACGGCCGATCCTCGGGCAGGCAGACGAACGGCCGGCGTGCTGCGAGCACCGCGCCGACCACGCCGTCGCCAGCGCTGCCGACGACGATGCCCGCGCCTGCCATCTGCGCCGCCGCGTCGTCGACCCAGCCGAGCACCTCGAGATTGGGCGGTGCGTCCGGAAGCGGCGCGCAGTCGCCGATGATCCGCCACGTCCGGTCAGGCGTCGCGCGCGCCGCACGGGCCCAGGCCGCACCCTCGATCGCTGCGCCGCCCCGGCCGCCGACGACCAGCACCGATGCTGGATCGACCGTGGCGGCGTTGCTCCGGTGGACCAGTCCGGGGGCGTAAAAAGTCTTTCGGCGAGCCCAGTCCGGCGTCGCGGGATCGTCGAGCGTTTCGGCAAAAGGTGCGATCAGCGCGGTCGCAGCGCGAAACGCCTCGACATGCGGCGTGTCGTCGCGGCGGCCTCCGAGCCGCACGCAGATCGTCGGGACCGATGCGAGCCGCGCGAGCATGGCGATCTCGCACGATACGTCGACGATCATCAGTGCAGGGCGATGTTCTGCGATCCAGTCCGTGATCGCGGCGACCCTGTGCCGGATCCCGTCATGATCGAGCGGTGCGTAATGCAGCGCCGTTGGCCGCTCCGCCGCGCCGTCGCGGCCATCGAACCCGGGAGCGAGCCGATCGTCGGGAAGATCGAGATAGGGACGCACGCCGGTCCGCCCGGCGATGTTCGTCCCGATCAGCGTGATGCGCCCGTCGGCATGATCCGCGATCGCCGACGCACGCGCGGCGTGTCCGGCACCTTGGTGATGGACGTAATAGCCGATCGGACGCCGGGTCATGACGGGGTGGGCGCTGCTACCCGCAGGCGCGAGACGTCATGCTCTGGCGGGGACGCGGGCAGCGGCATGTCGGCAGGCATTGGCGGCAGAACCGCTTCTCGTGCCAGCATCTCCGCCAAGCCGTACGCGGTCCGTGTCGCGTGCCGCCAGAGCGCCCGAGCACGCCAATGTTCGAAAGCCGGCACGTAGGGATCGACACCGCGATCAACCGTCGCAGCAAGCTCGGCCATCGCGATCGCCATGCCCCCGGCAGCCCGGCCTTCGGTCCGCGCAGAGACCCGCGTCCATACCGACGGTGGGTGAACGAGCCGTCCGCCCGCCGCGACCGCGTTGATCACCATCGATCGGTCCTCGCCCGAGGCAATCGACGGAACCCCGCCGATCGCGCCATACAAGCCGGCGTCGATCGCGATGCTGGCGCCGGTATGGTCGCCGTGACGCGGCGGCGGGTCGTGCGGCGCGGGATCGCTCGCGTCCTCGATCGCGCGCACCGCAGCCCAGTAGAGATCGAACCGGTCGCGCATCCGTGCGATCGCCGGATCGATCGGTTCGGCATCGTCCAGGATGATCCGTCCCCCGACGATATCGGCCCCCGTACCGATCGCGGCGAGGTTGGCGGCGATCCACTCGGCGGGGGGACGGCAATCCGCGTCGGTCGAGATCAGTACGCCGTTACCACCTGCCGCGCTGCTGACGTGGCGATACCCCATCTCCATCGCTCGGCCGCGTGCGCCGCCGGCATGCGCCAAGGGTGGGGGGAGGGTGCAAGCGTCCACCAAGATGTCCAGTCGCGCGGCATGGCGGCGTGCAACCTGCGCCAAGACCGCAACGCTGTCGTCGTCGCTGTTGTTGATGCATACGGCGACTGAGATGCGCCCGTCGATCGTCTGCGCGGCGAGCGCGTCGAGCAGGACCGGCAGGCGCGCACTCTCGTTGCGTGCCGGCACGCAGACGCAGAACGGCACCCCGTTCACAGCGATCGTGCGCTGCGCGGCGCGGATCTGCCCGCGGCCAGTGCTGGCCACATCGGCGTAGCGAGGTTCACGCCAGCGTCGTGCGCGCACATCTCTTCGTACAGCGTCTCATAGCCGTCGATCATCGTTTCAGCGTCGCAGATCGCCACCGCGCGTGCGCGACTGTCCGATCGGTCGAGCAGCAGCGCGCGCCGCGCGGCATCGGCCAGCGAGTCGACGTCGTCGGGAGTCGCCAGCACGCCGCTGCGCGCATCTAGCAGGCTGGGGATCGCACCACGCGCAAAGGCCGCGACCGGCGTCCCGCACGCCAGCGCCTCGGCAACGACCAGCCCATACGGCTCGTCCCAGCACGGTGTGCACAGGAACGCCCGTGCACCGCCGATCAGCAACGACAACGCGCCATGATCGAGATGGCCGACATACCGCACCGCCTCGCCCAGATGCGGTGCGACCTGCGCGGCGTAATAGGCCGGATCGGAGATCGGACCCGCGATCCGCAGCGGAAGCCCGACGCGCTGCGCCGCCGCGATCGCGAGATGAAGTCCCTTTTCTGGGACGATGCGCCCATACCAGACCAGATACCGGTCGGCGTCGGGCACGGCACGATAGGGAAACCGGTCGAGATCGATGCCGTTGCCGACGACGCGGTCGATGGGGACGATCGGCGACCACATCGCGCGGATCGCTTCCGATACCGCGACGAACCGGGTCGCCTCAGCCCGGCACAGCCGGATGCCGCTCTCCAGCCAGCAGAAGGGCGGGGTGTGCAGTGTCGTGACCATCGGCATCGGCAGCGTATCCGCCATCGCGACGGGCAGGTAATGCAGGGAGTTGTTGTGGACGATATCGAACCCACCGCGGCGCAGTTCGGACATCAGCCGCAGATAGGCGTGGTGTTCGCGGAAGAACGCGATGTCGGTCGCCTCCGCAACACCGGTCGCCATCAGCGCGGTCTCGTCGCAGATTGCGGTCAATCCAGTGGCGGGATCCGAGCGCGTCGACGCGAACAGGACGACGTCATGCCCGCGTGCGCGCAGTCTCGTGGCGAGAAGATGCGTGTGCATCTCGAGCCCTCCCGCAAACGGCTCGACGATCGCGTGCTTGAGATGAGAGATAATCGCGATACGCATGATCGAGCCCGGAACATCCGTAAAATGGTTCAGGGGTCGTAACGACCCTGCGCCCGTATAGGGTCCATCTAGAGTTCGTGAATCGCGCTGATGAGGATCAATAGATCGCCTATACTATAGCTTGTACCTCGGTGTGGCGCGAATTGCGCGCGGTGTTCTGCGGACCGCAGCCCTTGTCTACGCTACGAGCGCCGCGAACGCTCAGCAATGCGGGGCGTCGGGTCGATCGGTCAGCGCCGTGCCATCGAGGCCGCCGAGCCCGTCATCGCCTTCGGCGAGTTCGATCGCATGCTGAAGATGGCAGGCCGCAAGCTCCACACGATCGCGGTCGAGCAGCGCAAGCGCCATCTTCATCAATACAACGGCAGTGTCCGAACGAATTGGCATAATCTATGTTAAGATAGGCAATGTGTCGAAGCAAGCGAAAGTCGAAGGCTAAGTCAATAACTTTGCTACAAAAACAACCGCCATCCGTTAGATAATCACGCTAGGCCTACACTCCTCGCCGGACGCGATCAGAACCAGCCCCTGATCCCCACCGCAACCGCCAGGCCGCCGGTATCGCGATCCCCGGAACGCTCACGCCTTGCCCGCGAATAGCGCGCAGTGGCGGTGTTCGCATGCGTGTAGGACAGCCCGACATAGGGCGCGAATTCCCGCGCAAACTCATAGCGCAGGCGCAGGCCGAGTTCGGTGCTCGACAGGCCCGCACCGATCCGGCTGGCGGGCACGTCCTGCGCGGCGAGGTTGAGTTCGACGCGGGGCTGGAGAACGAGGCGCTGCGTGATGCGCTGGTCGTACCAGGCCTCGGCGCGCGCGAGCACGTCGCCTGTGTTCGAGAGGAAGACGCTGCCCTCGACGTCGAACCAATAGGGGGCGAGCCCCTCGACGCCGACGACCGCATAGGTGCGTTTGGCGCCCGACCCCAGATCCTGGCGGACGCCGGCCTGGAGGTTCCAATAGGGGTCTATCGCTTTGGCATACAAAGCCTGCACCTCTGCGGACTCGATGCTGCGGCCAAAATCGCCTTCGCCCTCGCTCTTGACGACGAGGCGGTGGATGTCGCCGCCGAACCAGCCCTCGCCGTCCCAGCGATAGCCGTCGCGGCCGTTGCGCACCTGAACCTCGGCGAGGTTGAACAGGATCTGGCTGAACCGCATGCCGCCATGCTCGTCGCGCATCGCCCGGTTCGCGGCGGCCATCGTCGCAGGGTCGTAGAAGCGCGCCGCCGCGAGTGTCGTCGGCGGCGCGGGCGGCGGCGCGTTGCCCGCCGGCTGATCGGTTCCAACGGGCGTCGTCGGATCCTGGCCGGGCGCCGGCGAGAGGGTGCAATGGCCCATCGCCGCGTGTTCCGAGGGACACGCGGCCGCGCTGGGCATCGTCATCCCGGGTTCCATACCGGGCATCGCCATACCGGGCATCGCAGCGTGGGACTCCTGCATGACCGGTTGCTCGGGCGACGACGCGCGCTTGGTCGGGGCTGCGACGGCCGGTGGTTTGCGGGTCGGCCTTCGCACGGCGCGCGACTTGGCCCTGGCAGGCTTCTTGGCAGCAGGCTTTTTCGCGGCGGGCGTGGCAGGCATAGCCATGCCGGGCATGTGCATGCCGTGCATGTCGTGCATCTGCGCCGCAGCGGGATCGGCGACGAACACCGCGCCGCCGGTCATCAGCACGGCGAGCGCCCGGGTCGCGCGGATCATGCCTCGGCTCCCGTCTCGCCGGCAGGACGGACGGTGACGACCTGCATCATCCCCGCATGCATGTGGTAGAGCATGTGGCAGTGGAACGCCCAGTCGCCGACCGCATCCGCAGTGAGATCGAACGTCGCGGTGCCGCCGGGGGCGACGTTGATCGTATGCTTGCGCGGCGCGTGATCGCGATGCCCGGTCACGAGTTCGAAGAAATGCCCGTGGAGATGGATCGGGTGCGCCATCATCGTATCGTTGACCAGCGTCACGCGGACTCGCTCGCCCTGTCGAAACGGGATCGGCGCCGTGACCTCGTTCAGCTTCACCCCGTCGAACGCCCACATATAGCGCTCCATGTTGCCCGTGAGGTGGATCCGCATCTGCCGCGACGGCGCCCGCAGATCGGGATTGCGATCGAGCGCGACGAGATCGCGATAGACCAGCACCTTGTACCCCGCCTCCTGGCCGATATCGGCGAGCCCCTGGGGCGGCTCGCCCGTCCGATCCGTCGGCATCGGCGAGACGGTCTGCACCGTCGGGGTTTTGGGCAGCTCGGGCGCGTTGGCGAAGTCGCGCATCGAGTGACTCATGGCCTTCCCGTCGTGAGTCATCCCGGCGCCACCGTGATCGATACCGGGCATGTCATGCTGCATCCCCGCCATGTCGCCGGACGAGGCGGCAGGCTTGCAATGTCCCATCGCGGCATGCTCGGGCGGGCAGGCGGCGGACGCTGCAGGCATGTCATGGCCCATGCCGCTCATGCCCCCCATACCCATGTCCTTTATCGTCGCCAGCGGGCGTTTGCGCAGCGCAGGCAACGGCGCGACCATGCCCGCGGAGGGCGCAAGCGTCGCGCGGGCCATCCCCGATCGGTCCCACGCCTCTGCGACCAGGCTGTAGGCGCGCGCGTCGGGTTCGACGATCACGTCATAGGTTTCGGCGACCGCGATCTGGAACTCGTCGACCGCGACCGGCCGGACATTCAGCCCGTCCGCCTGGACGATCGTCAGCTTCAGCCCGGGGATGCGGACGTTGAAGGTCGTCATCGCCGATGCGTTGACGATCCGCAGCCGCACGCGTTCGCGCGGCTGGAACAGCGCGGTCCAGTTGTCCCCAGGCCCGTGGCCGTTGACGAGATAGGTGTAGGTCGATCCGGTCACGTCGGACACGTCGGTCGGGTCCATCCGCATCCCGCCCCACATCAGCCGATCGCCGAGCGGCTGATCCTTGCCCGATACGAGCCCGGCCAGCGTCTGTTTCTGATAGTTGAAATAGCCGCCCTGCTGCTTCAGCTTCTGGAAGATCCGGTGCGGGTGCATCGGGCTATGGTCCGACAGCACGACGACATGCTCGCGGTCCGAGGCGATTGGATCGACGCCCGCCGGATCGATCACGATCGGGCCGTAATGCCCCATCTGCTCCTGCAGGCCCGAATGGCTGTGATACCAATAGGTCCCCGCCTGGATCACCGGAAATTCATAGGTGAAGGTCGATCGTGCGGCGATGCCGGGAAAGCTGATCCCCGGCACGCCATCCATCTGGAACGGCACCAGCAGGCCGTGCCAATGGATCGACGTATCTTCGTCGAGATCGTTGGTCACCGACAGCCGCGCGGTCTGGCCCTGTCTGAGCCGGATCAGCGGCGCCGGCGTCGTGCCGTTGATGCCGATCGCATGGCTGGGCTTGCCGTCGATCATCATCATCCGGTGTGCGACGCGCAGCGCGATGTCGGGCCCCGACACGGTCGGCAGCGGCGCCACAATCCCCGCCGACACCGGTTGCGCCCAAGCGGGCAGCCACGGGATCGTCGCGGCGCTCCCGACAAGGCCGCCGGTAAGGCCGACATCGCGCAGGAAATGGCGGCGGGTCATTCGGGTCATGCATATCCTCGGGGCCGAAACGCGCAGGCGCGCTATCGTCCATACGCACGACGCTACGGGATCCCTCGGCTTCAGTCGTTATTTTCGAGCATCGCGCCCAGCGCGTGGCGGGCACGGCGCACGCGCGTCTCGATCGTCTTCACGCTGACCCCCAGCGCCTCGGCCGCCTCGGCCTGGCTGAGCGCATCGATCGTACACAGCAGCAGCGGTTCGCGCAGCGCTGCAGGCAGTCGCGCGATCGCGGCAAGCGTCTGCGTCAGCGCATCGCGGTCGACTGCCTGCGTCTCCACGCTGGCGGCGGGATCGGCGACCTGGTCTCGCGTTTCGTTCGGCAGCACCCAGGCCAGCGCCCGGCGAACGCGGCGGCGGCGGTGCCAGTCGCGGCATTTGTTGATCGCGATCCGCGCGAGCCAGGCGCGCAGTGAGCGATCGACGTCGAACCGTGCCAGCGCCGCGTGCGCCGCCACGAACGTCTCCTGCAGCAGATCGAACGCGTCCTCCGCATCGCCGGTCTGCGAGATGATCAGCCGATAGAGCGGCTGTTTGTGCCGGCGCATCAGCGCGGCGAACGCGGCCTGTCCGCCGGAACGGTGGAGCGCGACCAGATCGGCATCGGTGCGGTCGTCGAGCGGCGCGCTCACGATGCCGGGGTCAGCGCCCGTACGACGAGCCGGTCGAACGCCGCAGTCTGATCGGGACGAAGCAGCCGCCGCATCGCGAAGACGTGCGCGAGCGTCGCCTTTTGCAGCGCGCCCATCGTCCGATGCGCGCGATCGACCGCGGCGGCGACGGCCGGGCCATCGTCATGCTCGCGCGCGATCGCCGCGGCAAGCGCGGCATTGTCGCTGCGCATATGCGCCTCGAGCGTCGCCCGCTCGACCGCGAACTGCGTCTCGAGCGAATCGAGCTGCGCTTCCTGCCGGGGATCGAGCGCGATCTCACGGTGAAGCAGCGCGTGGAGCTCGGTGCCGTGCGGTGCGCGCGGCATCATGATCCACGCACCGAGCAGGACTCCCGCGGTTCCGGCGAGAAACGCCAGCGCGATGGTCCAGAGCGTGCGCCGCCGGGTCGACATCATCGGCCGAGCAGCAATGTGGAGGGGGCGAGCGGCGTATCGATGCCGAAGGGGCCCGCCGCTTGTGCCGCGGCGTGCGCGGGGGCGGTGCTGCCTGCCAGCGTCGCGCCGCCGACGACGCCGGTCGCCAGCGCCACGCCGACTGACCAGATGCTGATCGCGCGGCCTGTGGCACGGTTGCGGGCGTTCTCGGCGATCGTCGCAAAGACCTCGGCCTCCAGCGTCGCGAGATCGGGTATCGGGCGCTGCGCCAGCCGGCCTAGTTGATCGTCGACATCATGTGCCATTGCACGCCCTTTCCTGCTGCACAGCCACCATACGCACGCGACCGACCATACCCTCATCGATTTTTGCGGGGAGGGGGGGGCGATCAGCCCAGCATGCCGGCATAGGTCTGCGGCGGAAGCGGGAGTATCGCGCGCGCTGCCACGCCGCCTGCTACCACCAGCAGCAGCGCGGCGATGCCGGCGCGGGCGACGCGCCGGGGCGCGGGACGATCGGACAGCAGGACGCTTGCCACCGCGGTCGCGATCATCGGCCACAGGTGATAGCGCAGGTCTGACGCGATGCTCAGGACCGCGAAACTGGCCTCCAGCGCGAGCGCGGAGACCAGCAGTGCGGTGGCGATGTCGCGCGCTGGCCCGCGTGGCCGCGACAGTGCGGCGGCCAGCGCGGCGATCGCAACGACGATCCAGGCGATCGGCCAGCCCAACGGCGTCTCGACGATCGCGGCGGTGAGGCTTTCCCAGGCGCGCGCGGCCGCGTTGGGGTTGGCGAGGCCGAGCGTATTGGGTTCGGACGCGGCCGACGGCGCGGCGCTGGGCCAGCGGAACGGGACGAGCCAGCGATCGGTCGAATTGAGATGCGCCATGCGGTGCCCGGCATAGGCGATCGGATGATGCAGCGCCGCGGACGCGAGCGTGACGTACAGCGTCGCGGTGGGCAGTGCCCTCAGCCGTGCCATCGTCGTGCCGCAATGCGCGTCGTCGCCGAGCGGATCCCAGAAGAACGGCGTCGCGCAACGGCGTGAACGCACGGTCGCCGCCTCCGGGCCGGTCAGGCCGGTGGTGTCGCTGTCGGGTGCACGCGCGGCGATCCCGGCGAGATCGTAGAGCGCCTGTGTCGCCTCCACCCCGCTGCGCTGCGCGTGGAGCAGCTGGTGGTTGACGATCGGCGCGATGCCCAGGACTAAGACGATTCCGGCAAGCGCGCTCGCGAGCTTGGCGAGCGGATGCGCGGGGCGGGGCGCGAGGGTAACGACGAGCGGCACGACGATGAACACCGCGTTCGCGCGGACGAGCACCGCATACCCAAGCAGCAGCGTCACCGGAATCCACATCGCGCGGGGGAGCGGCCGGCCCGGGAGGCGCCACCAGCCGATAATCCCGACCGCCGCGAGCAGCGCGCCGGCGAGTTGCGCGTCCTTGAGGACCACGCCCTGCCAGCCGAGGAAGGGCGGGAGCAGGCCGATGACGAGGATCGCGGCGGCGCTCCGCTGTCGCCCGACGCGCGCGAGCGCGGTGGCGAGAAGCCCGAGGCCGAGCCAGTAGGTGACGAGTTGCAGGACGAGCATCGGCGTCGCACCGGGGCCGAACGGTGCCAGCAACGCCCAGACTCGCGCCATCGCCGGCGGATGCCAGTCGTCGTACACGCCCGTCAGCACCTGTTGGTATTGCGTGACGGTGTCGTACATCGCGGTGCCCGGCCAGAAGAGCGCGAGCGAGGCGAGGCACAGCGCGGCGGCGGCGATGAAAGTTAAGCGGGCCAAGGCGCGCGGTGGAGGGTCGATCGACATTCGCAGGTCTCGCACCGGTGACTTACAGGCCGCGAGACTCCGAGCACCGGACCCCGCGGCAGGTGCGACCCTTTGAAGAGCGATGCGCCGGGGTCAAGGGCGATAGGGCCGAAACGGGATGGTTCGTCCGGTCAGGTCGGCCGGTTGCGGGCGAAGTGACGGATGCCGACCCTCCCCCTCGCGGGGGAGGATCGTGCGATCAGTAGTGGATCGAACGGCCGTACGCGCCGAGCACGCTCTCGTGCATCATCTCGCTGAGTGTTGGGTGCGCGAACACCGTCTCCATCAGTTCGGCCTCGGTCGTCTCGAGCTGGCGCGCGACGACATAGCCCTGGATCAGCTCGGTGACTTCCGCGCCGACCATGTGCGCGCCGAGCAGCTCGCCGGTCTTCGCGTCGAACACCGTCTTCACGAAACCCTCGGCCTCGCCGAGCGCGATCGCCTTGCCGTTGCCGATGAACGGGAACTTGCCGACCTTCAGCTCATACCCGGCTTCCTTGGCCTTCGCCTCGGTCATGCCGACACTCGCGACCTGCGGGCGCGAATAGGTGCAGCCGGGAATGTTGGCCTTGTCCATCTGGTGCGGCGACCCGCCCGCGATCTTCTCGACCGCGATGATGCCCTCATGGCTGGCCTTGTGCGCGAGCCACGGTGCGCCGGTGACGTCGCCGATCGCCCAGATGCCATCGACATTGGTGCGGCCATAGCCGTCGGTCTTGATGTGACCGCGGTCGGTCTCGACGCCGAGCGCCTCCAGCCCAATATTCTCGGTGTTGGGGACGATGCCGATCGCGACGATCGCGTGGCTGAACGTCTCTTCCGTGACCTTGCCGTCCTTGTGCTTAATCTTCGCGGTGACGCCGTTGCCCGATGGCGCCAGACCTTCGAGGCCGGTGCCGGTCAGCAGCTTGATGCCCTGCTTGGTCAGCGCCTTGTCCATGAACGCGGAGACTTCCTCGTCCTCGACCGGCAGGATCCGCGGGAGCATTTCGACGATCGTCACGTCGGCGCCCATGTCATTGTAGAAGCTCGCGAATTCGACACCGATCGCGCCCGATCCGATGACCAGCAGCTTAGTCGGCATCTCGGTCGGCACCATCGCGTGACGATAGGTCCAGATCGTCTTGCCGTCAGCCTTGGCGAACGGCAGGTCGCGCGCGCGGGCACCGGTCGCGACGATGATGGTCTTGGCTTCGAGCTCGACGGTCTTGTCGCCCTGCTTGACGCTCAGCTTGCCCTTGGCCGTGACGGTGCCGACGCCCTCGACGACCGTCACCTTGTTCTTCTTCATCAGGCCCTTGACGCCCGCGTTCAGCTGGCCCGCGACCTTGCGCGACCGGTCAACGACCTTGGCGAGATCGAAGCCGATGTTGTCCGCCTTGAGACCATAGCTCTCGGCATTCTGCATATAGTGATAGATTTCCGACGTGCGCAGCAGCGCCTTGGTCGGGATGCAGCCCCAGTTGAGGCAGATGCCGCCCAGGCGCTCGCGCTCGACGATCGCGACCTTCAGGCCGAGTTGCGACGCGCGGATCGCGGCGACGTACCCGCCGGGGCCCGAGCCGAGGATGACGAGATCATAGGTATCAGCCACGGTAGAGTCCTTTGGATTAGTTGGTTTCGGGCGGCACGGGCCGCGGTTTGCGGTCGTCGCCGACCGCCACGAAGATAAAGCGCGCTTGGGTCACCTTGCAGCTGTCGTTGCTGTGACGCGCGCGGCGCCACGCCTCGACCTCGATCGTCATCGACGTTCGGCCGACCGCGATCAGGTGTGCGTAGACCGACACCTCGTCGCCGACGACGACGGGCATGTGGAATTTCATTGCGTCCGCCGCGATCGTGACGGCACGCCCGCCGCTGCGTCGCGACGCGACCGAGCCGGCGGCCAAATCCATCTGCCCCATCAGCCAGCCGCCGAAGATATCGCCATACGGGTTGGCGTCGGCGGGCATCGCGGTGACGCGGATGGTGGGCGCCATTTCAGGCGGGAGTTCGGTCATGCTTCAATCCTGCGGGTCTCGCGGTCGAGACGGCGGGCGCGACGCAGCGGGCGGATTCCCATCGCCAGCGTCGCGACCATCGCCGCAGCACCGCACCACCAGATCACGTCCCATCCGAGCGGATAGGACCATGCCGCCGCCCAGGTGATCCCGACCGCCGCCACGAGCCCCGCAACGATGTGCAGGATCTCGATGGTGGTGCCCGAAAGCGACTTGAACGACGACATCAGGCCCATCTCAGGCGAGCATACCCAGCGGGTTCTCGACGAGATGCTTGAACGCCTTCATGAACTGCGCGCCGTCCGCTCCGTCGATCGCACGGTGATCGAAGCTGCCGGTCGCGGACATCACGGTCGCCACGGTGAGTTCGTCGCCGACGACGTACGGACGCTTCTCGCCCGCGCCGACCGCGAGGATCATCGCCTGGGGCGGGTTTATGACCGCATCAAACTGCGTGATGCCGAACATGCCCATGTTGCTGATCGAGGCGGTGCCGCCCTGATATTCCTCGGGCTTGAGCTTACCGTCGCGCGCGCGGGCGGCGAGGTCCTTCATCTGAGTCGAGATCGACGATAGCGAGGCGGTGTCCGCACCGACGATGATCGGCGTGATCAGCCCCGACGGCGTGCTGACCGCGACCGAGATGTCGGCGCGCTGGAAGCTGATCAGCTGGTCGGGCGTGAACATCACGTTGCAGGTTGGGACCTGCATGAGTGCGACCGCCTGCGCCTTGATCAGCAGATCGTTGACCGACAGCTTCACGCCGCGCGCTTCGAGGCTTGCGTTCAGCTCGCCGCGCAGCTTGAGCAGCGCGTCGAGACGGATGTTCACTGTCAGGTAGATGTGCGGAACGGTCTGCTTCGATTCGGTCAGGCGACGCGCGATCGTCTTCCGTACGTTGCTGAGCTTGGTCGCTTCGTGCGGGATGTCGGGCACGGTCGCAGGCTTGGCGGCAGGCGTGGGGGCTACGGTGGACGCGGTCGGCGCGGCGGCTTCGGTCTGCACAGCAGCCGGCGCGGCACCCGGCTTCGCGTTTTCGACGTCAGCCTTGACGATGCGCCCCTTGGGCCCCGACCCCGACACGGCGCCGAGATCGATGCCCTTGTCGGCGGCGAGCCGACGCGCGAGCGGGCTCGCCTTCACGCGGTCACCCGACGCGGCCGGGCCGGCATCTGCGGGACGACCGTGATCTTCGGCCGACGCCTCGGTGCGGGCTACGGGCTTGGCCTCGCTGCCGGTATCGTTGGGATCCTTCGGATCGGGCTTGGCTTCCGATTCCTTTGCGGCCAGCTCGGGCGTCTCGTTCTTGGTCGGTGCGGACACCGACGAGGCGTCCTCGCCCTCTTCGGCGATGATCGCGATGACTGTGCCGACCTTCACGTTGTCGGTACCCTCGGCGACTAGGATCTTGACGACCGTGCCTTCATCGACGGCTTCGAATTCCATCGTCGCCTTGTCGGTCTCGATCTCGGCCATCAGGTCGCCGGATTTCACGACGTCGCCTTCCTTGATCAACCATTTGGCGAGGGTTCCCTCCTCCATGGTCGGGGACAGCGCAGGCATCTTGATCTCGATCGACATGGATTTCCCCAGGGCGTGACGTAACGGCATGCCTACTCGCGCCCTCGTCCGCTCGGGTCAACCCCGCCGCACTTGCGTATCGACCCGCTGCGGCCCAATTACGGTTAATAACGGGGGCGAAAATGCGCATTTATCTGGTGGTGATCGACGACAGTCCCGAAGCGGGCATCGCGTTGCGCTTTGCCGCGCGGCGTGCCGTGAAGACCGGTGGCGGCGTCGAGATCCTCACCGTGATTCCGCCGCAGGAGTTCATCGCGTTCGGCGGCGTCCAGGCGACGATCGAGGAGGAGGCGAATCTTCACGCGCAGGGTCTGGTCGCGGCGGCGGCGGGCACGTTGCTGGAAGAATCGGGACTGCGTCCGTCGATCACGGTGCGCGAAGGCGAGGGGCCCAGGATCATCCGCGAGATGATCGCGGCGAACCCCGAGATCGCGGCGCTGGTGCTGGGAGCAGCGGCAACGGGCGCGCCGGGGGAACTGATCGCGCATTTCACGGGCGCCGATGCGGGCGCGCTGCCCGTGCCGGTGATGATCATCCCGGGATCACTGACCCGCGAGGCGATTGACCGGTTGAGTTGAGCCTGGCCCGCCGCACCGAATGCCAGGCTTGCTCAGGCGACCGGTAAGGCAAGCCGCTGATCGAGGAGCTGTTCGACCTTTTTCATCCCGCTCTGGGTGAGTTGCAGCGCGTCGATATCGGGCAGGGCCGGCTCGAACAGCGCCTTGGATTGCAGCACGCGCAGCCAGCGTGAGATTGTCGTCGGCGACAGCGCCAGATGTTCGGCGATCGTCGCGGTCGACGCGATCCGGCCCTCGGCTTCGGCGACATAGGTCAGCAAAAGGATCGTCCAGGCATGATCGGCGAACAGATCCGCCCCAAGGATGGCATCGCGCGCGCGCATGACATCGAGAAAGTCGCGCGCGCGGCGCCACATACGATAGGGCGCCATCTCGAGTTCGTCCGTGTCGTCTATCGTCGACAGGGTACCGACCAGATAGCCACCATCACATCCGGCCAATCGCGAGACCTGGACTTCCATCAGGATGATATTGCCCGTGCCACCGATGTAGCGTTTGCGTATTTTCGCCGACTGTCCGTTCGACCGTAACGCGGCAACCTTCGTCAAGTTGACGGCGAGATCATCGGGATGTGTGATCGACATATAGGACATGCCAATCAATTGATCGCGATCGCGCTGCAACATCGTCGCGACCGGTGCATCGATCACCTGGATAACGCCGTCTGCATTCGAGATTGAATGCCCTATCACCATCGACCGTTCCTCCAAGCCAAACATATGTTTAGCAGAGATCATGAAGAAGCTATCACACTTCGATCATGTTCCGATCAATCAGCGTTTTTGTAAGCCTCTTACAATGCGTTCGCTGTGAGGGCGTTACGCATCGCGGGCCCAATCTCGATCAGCGCACTAAGGGCTTGAGCCGCAGCGCCGATCGCGGCACGGTTCGGCGATGCCGATCTTCGCCGTACCGCTGCTTCTCGCAGCCGCCGCCTCTCCCGCTACCCAGCCAACCCGGTTGCCCGCACCGTCGGCCATCCGGTTAAAGGCCGATGTTACGACGATGGTCGGTTTCGGAACGCGACATACCGCGTCGACGACGACCGATCCGAAACGGGGAATCGGCGCGGCGCGGAACTGGGCGGCGGCGCGGTTTACGCAGATCGGCGCCTCGTGCGGCGGGTGCATCGTGGTCGACCGGATCGCGCGCAGGTTCACGGGGCCGCGTGCGCCGACCGGCGTCGTGGTCGAGGATGTACTGGGGATCCAGAAAGGGCGCGATCCAAACCGCGTCGTGATCGTCGGCGCGCATATCGACAGCCGTGTGACCGACGTGATGAACGTCACCTCGGATGCACCCGGCGCCAACGACAACGCGTCGGGTGTTGCGCTGGTGCTGGAGGCGGCGCGGATCCTGTCGCAGCGGCAGTTCGAAGCGACCATCGTCTACGCAGTGTTTTCGGGCGAGGAGCAGGGCCTTTGGGGCGCCGAACTGCTCGCCGACACCGTCAAGGCACGGGGCTGGGACGTCTCGGCAATGCTGAACAACGACATCGTCGGCAACACCGTCGGCCAAGGCGGCGTGCGCGTTGCCGACAAGGTTCGCGTATTCTCCGAAGGTATTCGCGCATCGGAGGATCTGGTCGCACAACAGGGCCGGCGCGCAGAGGGCGGCGAGGACGATGGCCCGAGCCGCGCGCTGGCCAAGGCGATCGACGGGGTAGCGAACGACGTGCCGGGCGGGCTCGACGTGATGCTCGACCGCCGGCCGGACCGGTTCGGCCGCGGTGGCGACCACGAGCCGTTCCTCAAGCTCGGCTATCCGGCGGTCCGTTTCTCGGTCGCGGCGGAGAATTGGGACCGCCAGCACCAGGACCTGCGGACCGAGAACGGCGTGGTCTATGGCGACACGATCGAGGGCATGGACTTCGCCTATCTCACAAAGGTAACCGCGCTCAACGTCGCGACGCTCGCCCGGATCGCGGCCGCGCCCGCCGCGCCCGAGGACGTGTCGATCGAGGGCGCATTGTCGCGCGACACGACGGTCAAGTGGCGCGCGGTCCCGAACGCGACGACGTACCGCGTGCGCTGGCGGCGCAACGACTCGCAGGATTGGACCAACGCGCGCGACGTGCCGGCAACCGGGGCTAACCCGCAAACTGTACTGACGCAGGTTCCGGTAGACGACAGCTTTGTCGGTGTCTCCGCGGTTTCGGCCGATGGTGCGGAGAGTGTGGTGAGCTTTGCAGGGCGCGAACGCCGCCGCTGATCGCGCGCGATCAGGCGGCGACCGCGTCCTTCCACTCGCGGTTGGCGAGCGCGCGGGCGTCTTCGGCGGACATCGGTCGGCCAAAAAAGAAACCCTGCGCATGCGTGCAGCCAAGCTCGTGAAGGACGCCGAGTTCGGCTTTGGTTTCGATGCCCTCTGCGGTCGTGTCCATCCCCAGGCTCGTCGCAAGCGCGATCCCGGCGCGGACGATCGCCACGGCTTCGCGCAGCCCGCCGGCGGCGTCGCGGACGAAGTTGCGGTCGATCTTCAGCGAGGAAAAGCGCGTGCGGCTAAGATAGCCGAGCGACGAATGACCCGAGCCGAAATCGTCGAGGCTGAGGCGCACGCCGAGTTCGGCGACCCGGTCGAGAATCTGGGTCGCGCCGAGGCCTTCGTGCATGAACACGCTTTCGGTCACCTCGAGCTCGAGCCGTTCGGGCGAAACGCCAGTGCTCGCCAGCGCCGACGCGATCGTGGTGACGAAACCGGGATTGCGCAGCTGGTCGGCGGAAACGTTGACCGCGATCCGCATGTCGGATGGCCAACGCGCAGCCTCCTCGCACGCGGTCCGGACCACCCACGCCCCGATCGGCCCGATCAGCCGGGTCTCCTCGGCGAGCGCGATGAACTTGGCCGGTAACACGCTGCCGAATTCGCTGCTGGTCCAGCGCAACAGAGCCTCGAACCCGCAGGGCAGCTGGCTGCCGGTCTCGACGATCGGCTGGTAGACTAGGTGCATCTCGCCATTCTCGATCGCGTCGCGCAACGCCGCCTCGAGCACCCGGCGCTCTTCCGCCTGCACGTGTAGTTCAGGCTCGTACCGGCGAAAGACGCCGCGTCCCGCATCCTTGGCGCGGTAGAGCGCGAGATCGGCCGACCGGACCAGCATCTCGGCGGTGCGCCCATCGCGGGGACCCATCGCCAGCCCGATACTCGCACCGATATGGAGCGTATGCGCGTCGATCTCATAGGGCTGCGACAACGCGGCGATGATTCGTTCGGCAAGCCGCTCGACTGCGGCGGTATCGCTGGCGTCGCGGATCACAACCGCGAATTCGTCGCCGCCGAGCCGCCCGCAAATCTCGTTGACGCCCATCAACTGCTGGACCCGCTCGGAGACGCGCCCCAGCAGTCGATCCCCGATCGGATGGCCGAGCGTGTCGTTGACCGCCTTGAAGCGATCGAGATCGAGCATCATGAACGCATAGCGGCCACCCCAGCGATCCGCGTCCGCCATCGCCTTGACGAGCGTCTCGTTGACCATCAGCCGGTTGGGCAGGCCGGTCAGCGTATCGAAGCGCGCCATCCGGTTGATCTTGTCCGCCAAATTGCGTTGTTGGGTTATGTCGGCGCTGACACCAAGGAAGCCGTAAAATTCGCCGTGGTCGTCGAAGCGGGGCGAGGCGGCCATTTCCCACCAGCGATCCTCGCCGTCGATCCGCACGGGGAGGCGCAGTTCGCGGAAGCTCTCGCGCCGTTTCAGCCGTTCGGCGAGCGTTCGCAGCCCGGAATCAAACTCGCCGGTGTCCCAAGACGGGCCCGCCAGCACCTGCAGCAGCGGCAGGCCGTTGAGGCTGGCGGGATCGACCCCGCAGGCGGAGGCGAACCGCGCGCCGGCCTTGACGATGCGGCGGTTCGAGTCGGTCTCCCAGAGCCAGTGCGCGCGCGTGGCATCGAAATCGCCGAGCAGCAGGCTGACCGTCTCGTTGCGATCGTCGAGCACGAGCTCGCCCGCGCGGATCACGACGAGCGCGCGTGCGCGGTGGAGGCACGCGGCCATCAGCAAGCCGGTGAACAGAAACAGCCCTAGCGCAGCGGCCGAACTGCCCGCAAACGCCAGCTGCACGACCATCGCCGCGCCGAGATAGCCAAGGAACACGAGCGTCGCGAGTGCGAGCGGCGCCATCGCCAGCGCCGCGGTCGCCATCAGCACCGCAAGCGTCAGGCCCAGCCCCGCGGTCGTCCCGGTCGGCGCGTGCGTGCAGAAGAACACCGGCACCGCGGACCAGACGAGCGCGAGGACGAAGCCGTCCCACATCGTGCGGCGCAGATCGCGCAGGCTGGCATAGCCATCGCCGCGAGGATGCGTGGCAAGTCGGCGAAACCCGACCCACACCGCGGCGGTGACGACCAACGGCACCCAGGCCGCGATCTGCCAGTGCGGCACGATGCCGCGGACCAGCCAAGCGATCGCGAGCGTCGCCAGGACGTTGCTGGCGAGCAGGAACAGCGCGACGCGACGGCCTGCAAACAATTGCCCGGCACGAATCCGGCTCCAGAACACCGGATCGCCGCCCTCGCGCATCCCCAACAGCGTGGCGATGTCGACGGCAATGCGGCTCGACGGAAGAGGCGGGGACTTGGTCACGCTGCTGTCATACGGATCGGCTGGTTATCAGAACGTATGTACTGCCCCAATTCGGATCCAACTAACCTCGTTTTGGTCAAATCTAACGGAAACGCCGTCACTTATGGCGCTGTCAGTCCGTCACGCGGCGATATCATAGGGTTTGATGTCGCCGCTGAGATACAGGTTGCGCGCCTTGGCCCGGCTCAGCTTGCCCGACGAGGTGCGCGGCAAGGTGCGCGGCGGGATGAGTTCGATCAGGCAGTTCATCCCCGTGACCGAGCGGACCCGCTCGCGGATCTCATCGCGCAGACGCAGCCGCTCGGACTCGTCCGAGCTGCGGCACTGGACCAGCACAGCAGGGGTCTCCTCGCCGCCGGGCGTGGTGATCGCGAACGCGGCGATATCGCCCGCCTTGAAACCGGGAAGCTGTTCCACCGCCCATTCGATGTCCTGCGGCCAGTGGTTCTTGCCGTTGACGATGATCATGTCCTTGGCGCGGCCGACGATGTAGATATAGCCGTCGGACATATAGCCCATGTCGCCGGTATCGAGCCAACCGTCCGCCATGCACGCGTCAGTCGCGGCATCGTCGCGGAAATAGCCGACCATCACCGACTTGCCGCTGCACCAGACCTTGCCGATCGCACGATCGGGGAGGGGCGTGCCGTCCTCTTCGCGGATCTCGATCCGCATGTCGCGGACGGGCTTGCCGCAATTGACGATCGCGCGGTAGCGCTGCGGGCGGTCATTGCCGCGGCTCCCGCCCGAGAGCTGCGTTTCCTCGACGAGCTCGACGCGGATGCCTTCGCCCGGCGGCATCAGCGAGACGGCGAGCGTCGCCTCGGCAAGGCCGTAGCTCGGGAGGAACGCGGTCGCCTTGAAGCCCGCATCGGCGAACGCATCGACGAACGACTGCATCACGTCGGGGCGGATCATGTCGGCGCCGTTGCCCGCCACGCGCCAGCGCGACAGGTCGAAGCGGTCGCTCGCCTTGGTCTGGCTCGACATGCGGCGCGCGCAGATATCGTAGCCGAAGGTCGGCGAATAGCTGAGCGTCGTGCCCGTGTTGCGGCTGATCAGATCGAGCCAGGCGAGCGGACGCCGCGCAAAATCCTCGGTCTTGAGATAATCGGTCGAGACCTGGTTGGCGATCGGCGACAGGAAGCAGCCGACCAGCCCCATGTCGTGGTACCAGGGCAACCACGATACGCAGCGATCGGTGTCGCACACCGCCATGCCGTGGCTGTGCGCGGCGAGGTTGTTGAGCAACGCCGCGTGCGTGATGACGACGCCGTGCGGGAAGCGCGTCGAACCGCTCGAATATTGCAGATACGCGATGTCGTCGGGCTTCGCCTCGGGCAGGGTCGCGACCGGCGCCTCGCGGGCGACGAACTCGGACCAGTCGATCCCGACGGTGCCCGACAGCCGAGCGGCCTCGCCCGCCATCTGCGCGAGTTCGGGCGGGAAAATCAGCATCTTCGGATCGCAGCTCGCAAGCTGGACGCGGAGCTGTTCGATGTAGGAATCTCGACCGCCGAACGAGGTCGGCAGCGGCAGCGGCACGGGCCATGCGCCGGCATAGACGACACCGAAGAACAATGCGGCGAATTCGGGACCGGTTTCGGCGACCAGCGCGATGCGATCGGCGGGGCCGACGCCCGCGGCGATCAGGCGATCGGCCATCGCGCGCGCATCGGTGCGCAGCTGCGCATAGGGATAAGGCTGCGACAACGTGCCGCGCGCATCATGGAAATTAAGCCCGCGGTTACCGGTCGCGGCGTAATCGAGCGCTTCGCCCAGCGTACCGAAATCGGCGAAACGGCGCGGCAGCACGTCCTCGGTCGGCGTCGCGACGATCGTCGCCGCGGTCTGGCCGTCCTTATGAAGCGTTTCGGTCGTCATCGCAGTTCCTGTCTCTGGCGTCGTGCCCGGCATGGCGGCTGAACGCACCACGCCTATCTCAACTCTAGCCGTTCAACTTCGGGTGTCAGTGTGGCACAATGATGGCGTGTCCGACGATGACGACCCCGATCAGGCGCCTGGGCGTCCCGAAAAGCGCGGCAAAGCGCGCTCAGCCGGGCGTGGTGGAGCCCGTGGCGGCGAGCGCGCGCCCCCCAAACCGCTCGACGCCGCGGCGCTGGAGCGGATGGCGCTGCGCTATGTCGAGCGGTTCGCGACGACGCGAGGGCGGCTGACAGACTATCTGGGGCGCAAGATCCGTGAGCGCGGCTGGGACGATGGCGCGGCGGCGGCACCGGCCGATCCCGCCGAACTCGCGCAGCGCATGGCCGATCTCGGCTATGTCGACGACCGCGCCTTTGCCGAGCAGCGCGCGGCGGCGATGCAGCGACGCGGGCTGGGCGCGCGGCGTGTCGCAGGGGCGTTTCGCGAGGCGGGGATCGACGAGGGCGATGCGGACTCGGTCGCGCCGGCGATCGCGGATCGCGCCGTCGAATCGGCGCTCGCCTTCGCGCGGCGCAAGCGAATCGGGCCCTATGGCAGCGGCGAGGGCGATCGAAAGCTCCATGACAAACAGCTCGGCGCAATGTTGCGGGCGGGGCACCGGTTCGATCTGGCGCGTAAAATTGTTGCGACTCCGCCATCCGATGACCCAGAATCGATCGATTTCGGCTGAGTTATTGCAACGGATTCGTTGCGACCGGGACGAAGCATGCTAGCTAGGGTTCAGGGGTGTAACAATGCGTAGACGCAGCAGGGTGCGGCCATGACGACGCAAACCGGATCGACGATGATCGCGGCAAGTGTCGCGGTCGGGGACGAGGGTAAAACCGCGGTCGGGGGGCCGATTTCGGACATCGTTGCGGGGCAGGCCTTCGTGGCTGCCCCGGACGCCGTCGAGGTGCGCGCGATCGGCGGCGTGATCAAATGGTTCGACGTGACGCGCGGCTTCGGCTTCGCGGTCGCGGACGACGCGACCGTCGGTGACATCCTCGTGCATTTCTCGGTATTGCAACCACATGGCCGCCGCAGCCTGCCCGAGGGCGCGCGAGTCGAGACGCTGTCGGTCCAGCGTGGCCGCGGGTTCCAGGCGCGCGAGATCGTCTCGATCGACATGACCAACGCGGTCGAGGAGCCCGTCCGCGCGCCCGCATCGCCCGACCGGATCGATCCGATCGCGATGATCGATGCCGCCGGACCGTTCGAGCCGGTGTCGGTCAAATGGTTCAACCGGTTGAAGGGCTATGGCTTTCTGGTACGGGGGTCGGATGGCAGCGACATCTTCGTCCATATGGAAACGCTGCGTCGTGCCGGGATCGAGACGGTCGAGCCCGAGCAGCCGCTGCGCGCCCGCGTCGTCGCAGGCCGCAAGGGGCCGCTCGCCGTCGCAGTCGAAGAGGGTCTTGGATGAGTTTGGTTGCGAAGGCCGTACTGGCCGGGGTGCTGGCGCTGGGCGTCGGCGCCGGGGGTGTGGCGTATATGAACCGCGGAGATGAGTCCGAAACGGCGAAGGTCGCGACGCTGAAGCTGACGATCAAGAGCACGAACGGGACGCATGCGTTTACCGTCGAGCGTGCCAAGACGCAGGACGAGCAGTCGCGCGGGCTGATGTTCCGCACCGACCTGAAGCCCGATGGTGGGATGTTGTTCTGGCCCTATCCCTCGACCGGCGGTGCGCCGGTGGATGCAAGCTTCTGGATGAAGAACACGCCGAGCTCGCTGGATATCGTCTATATCCGTGCGGACGGCACGATCGCGCGGATCGCGGAGAACACGGTGCCGTTCTCGGAAACGCCGGTGCCGTCGGGCGAGCCGGTCGGGGCGGTGCTCGAGCTGATGGGGGGCAGGTCGGCCGAACTGGGGATCGCCGAGGGCGACCTGGTGACGTGGGACAAACGCGCGGACTGAGCGGGCGGGCGACGGCGTTTTGTCAGCTCGGCTGCGCTCTCCATCGCGGACTTTGCCGTCCTGCCGCATCATCATGGTTGAAGCCTGCCCCCACTCGGGTTAAGCGCGGCGCATGGGCTTTCTCGCATCGACTTTCACGTGGTGGAACGGCGCCACCCTCGGCACCAAATTCGGCCTGCGCAGCATGGCGAAGATGGGCGAGGACGCGCTCGGCAACGTCTATTACCAGGGCGGCAAGGACACGTCGGGTAATCCGCGCCGCTGGGTGATCTATCAGGGCGCCACCGACGCGAGCCGTGTGCCGCCCGCGTGGTTCAGCTGGCTGCATCACCAGGTCGACGACGTGCCCGAGCGCGCGCTGCCGCCGGTACGTACCTGGCAGAAGCCGGCCGTTCCCAACATGACCGGCACTGCGCTTGCCTATCGGCCGTCGGGCGCGCTCGAAAAGGGTGGCAAGCGGGCTGCCGCGACGGGTGACTATGAAGCCTGGACGCCCGAAGGGTGATCATGCGCTGGCTCGCCGCGGCCGTGTTGGTCGTGGTGCTGGGGGTGGGCGGCTGGTTCGGATACCGCGCGCTCACCACGCCCGTGGCGAAGGTGGCGGCGGTCCAGCAGGAGCTGCCGGGCGTCGACGAGCCGGCCAATTCCTCGATCGAGACGCTTGATACCGGCACGGCGACGATCGCCACCGGCGGTACGCCGATGGCGCAGCGCGTGGCGGTGCTCGGGCTGCTCAACAAGCGTAACGGCGAAACCCGCGAGGTGACGCTCAAGCCCGGCCAGGCGACCCGGATGGGCGATGTCGTGCTGCGGTTGCGCGCGTGCGAACAGACCGCGCCATGGGAGCAGGAGCAGCTGACCGGCGCGTTCGTCCAGGTGCTGGTGCGCGGCGTCGACACGAAATGGCGGCGGAGCTTCTCGGGCTGGCTGTACAAGGAACGCCCCGCGCTGAACGCGGTGCAGCATCCGATCTACGACGTGTGGACCAAGAGCTGCGCGATGACCTTCCCCGCGACCGGGCCCGATACCGCGCCGGCGGCCGAGGCCTTGCCCGCCAAGCGATCGAGCGCGAAGAAATCGCCCGCGGCCGCAGCGCCTGCGACCGACGATGCGGGGCCGAGCGCGCCGTCGAGTGCGGCCCCCAGCAACGCCACGTAATCCGCGCGGTCGATCTCGATCGCGCCGAGCGAGGCGAGGTGCGAGGTCTGGAACTGGCAATCGAGCAGGCTGAACCCGCCTGCGCGCAGGCGCGCGACGAGATGCGCCAGCGCGACCTTCGATGCGTCGGTGGCGCGGCTGACCATGCTCTCGCCGAAGAACGCGCGGCCGAGCGCGAGGCCGTAGAGCCCGCCGACGAGCTTGCCGCCGTCCCAGCATTCGACCGAATGCGCGAACCCCATCGCGTGGAGAGTCTGGAAGACGCGTTCGATGCCGTCGTTGATCCACGTTTCGGGGCGGCCCGCGACGCTTTCGGCGCAGAGCTCGACGACTCGCTCGAACGCGGTGTCGACGGTGATCTGGAACCGGTCGGCCGCGATTGTCTTGCGCAGCGAGCGCGAGAGCTGGAAACCGTCGAGCGGCAGGACGGCGCGGCGGCGCGGCTCGACCCAATAGACGCTGGCGGCGTCGCGGCTGTCGGCCATCGGGAACACGCCGACCGAATAGGCGCCGAGCACGATCTGCGGATCGAGGATGTCGCTCATGCGGCGAGGTTGTGTTCGATCCGGCGCCACAGCTCGGCGAACGCCTGCGCCGCGGCTGACCGGGGCGCGAACACGCCCACGGGCGCGCGCCTGACCGCCATCGACTCGATCCCGCTGGCCATCGGGATCACCGGCCAGTCTGGGTGCCGCGCCAACGCCTCGGCATGGAGCGCGCGGCGCTTGTCGACCATGACGTGGACGGGGAGCAGCGCGGTGCGACCGCCGAGATGCTGGACGACCGCGTCATAGGCGCGCGTCGACAGCGGCGAGGGGATGACGGGGATCACGATCAGGTCGGCGGCGCGCATCACCTGGTCCGCGGTCTCGGTCAGCCCGGGCGGGCAATCGAGGATCACGCGGTCATAGCCGGCAAGCTCGCCCAGCAGCTTGGCGAGGCGCTTCTTCTTGTCGAGATCGTGGAACAGCTGGTCGAGACCGCGCAGCGACGCGTCGGCGGCGATCAGGTCGAGGTGGCGATAGGGAGTCGGCCGCGCCTGCTTGGCAACGGCGACGTCCTTCGAGAACATCGCCTGTGCCTGGTCCGCCTTCCCGGGGCCGCCGAGCACCCAGGTCGAAGCCGCCTGCGGATCGAGATCCCAGAGCAAGGTGCGGCGCGCGGACAGCGTTGCGGCGCACCATGCGAGGTTCACTGATAGCGTCGTCTTCCCGACGCCGCCCTTGAGGCTGTAGATCGCGACTGTTGCCATCACGCTACGGTGCCGGTCCGGGGCAGTAAGGGCAAGAGCGCGCGGCACAAAGAAAGGGCCGGCGGAAGATCCGCCGGCCGTCAGGACTCTCGGTGCCGACCTGAAATCAGGCGTGGCAGGCAATCAGGCGTGGCAGGTCTGGGCCGACTTGCCCGGCGCGGTGAGCGTGACGCTCGCCTCGTCGCCGGTCATCGACCAGCCGCCCTCGGCGGTCTTCGGCGCGCCGGCAACCTCGGACTTCAGCGTGGTCGGGGTGCCGCCCTTCTTGGTGCGGACCACGGCCTGCTTGTCGCCCTGGAAGAACGTCACGTAGAGCAGGCTGTTGTCCTTGCAGCGCAGCGTCTGCTCGGACTTGATCGCGGGCGGCAGCACGACCGGTGCGGCGTTTGCCAGCGTGTTCGCCATCGGATCCGGGTTGGTATCGATCACCTCGGGCGAAGCAGGCTTGGAGTTGCAGGCAGCCAGCACGAGCAGCGCGGCGACGGCGGTCATGGGGAGGATTTTCATAGCGGAACATCGCTTCGCGCATGCAGCATGGAGCGTCAAGGCTTATGGCCCGTCGCGCGCCGGGCGTGCGCCACGCAGTCGCAAGGCCAGTGACGAAGCGTGGCAGATCCGCGACGACCGCCCCCAAGCGTCGTTTTTGGCGCGGCAAAGTTTCGCTCGCTTGCCCGCGCTGGCCGGGGACGCCACATACCCCCCATGCAAACGACACCTGATACGCTCGCCCTGATCGGCAACACCCCGCTCGTCCGCCTCAAGGGCCCCAGCGAGGCCACCGGCTGCGATATCTTCGGCAAGTGCGAATATGCGAATCCCGGCGCGTCGGTGAAGGATCGCGCGGCCTTGTTCATCGTCGAGGACGCCGAGCAGCGCGGCTTGCTCCAGCCCGGCGGGACGATCGTCGAGGGGACCGCGGGCAATACCGGGATTGGCCTGGCGCTGGTCGCCAATGCCAAGGGCTACAAGACGATCATCGTCATGCCCGAGACGCAGAGCCGCGAGAAGATGGACACGTTGCGCGCGCTCGGCGCCGAGCTGGTGCTGGTCCCCGCGGCGGCGTTCTCGTCACCGTGCCACTTCGTTCACACCTCGCGCCGGATCGCCGAGGAGACGCCTGGGGCGATCTGGGCGAACCAGTTCGACAACACCGCCAATCGCCGCGCGCACATCGTCGGCACCGCCGAGGAGATCTGGGCGCAGATGGACGGCCGGATCGACGGCTTTACCTGCGCGGCGGGCACCGGCGGGACGATCGCGGGCGTCGGGCTGGGGCTCAAGGCCAAGGATGAAACCGTCTGCATCGCGCTGAGCGATCCGCACGGCGCCGCGCTGTATAATTATTACGCGCATGGCGAGCTGAAGTCCGAGGGATCGTCGGCGGCCGAGGGGATCGGGCAGGGCCGGATCACCGCTAACCTGGAGGGTGCGCCGATCGACACGCAGTTCCGTATCTCGGACCAGGAGGGCTATGCCTGGGTCCGCCGGCTGCTCGACGAGGAAGGGCTGTGCCTGGGGCTGTCGTCGGGGATCAACGTTGCGGGCGCGGTCGCGCTCGCGCGGCATCTGGGGCCGGGCAAGCGGATCGCGACGATCCTGTGCGACACCGGATTCCGCTATCTCTCGACGCTGTACGATCCGGCATGGCGTGCGGCCAAGGGGCTCGGCTGATCGCCCGGATGCGCGGGAATCGACAGCGGCGCGATGGTCGGGTATCCTGGCGCGGCAAGATGAAGTTACCACATGACCCCTCGCAGACGGCGCAGCGCATCAAGGTCGGCATGATCGGGCTGGCGGCGGTCGTCCTTCTGATCGGGCTGGCAAGCGCGATCATCGGCTCGGCCAACCGCGAGCGCCCGGTCGCGACCGCGGGCACCGCGCAGCCGGACGTGGTCGCGAACATGGGCGTTTCGAACCTGGTCGACCCGGCTGGGGCGGGCGAACCGCTTGCCGAGATGGGGGTTGCGCCGAGCGCTAACTCGCAGGCGCCTGCGCAGTAGCTGGCGCTGGGGGCGTTGGGGTTTGGGGCTGAGTGGCAGCGTATTGCGTGGCGGGTGTCGTTAGCCTGATCGTTGCCCGGATCGCCACATGGATCGTTACTCCGATCATCCCCTATATCGTCACCCCAGCGAAGCTGGGGTCTCCAGTGTGGCAGGCGACGGGAGTCACATGGGGATACCCCAGCTTTCGCTGGGGTGACGGTTTTGGGCATGTGGTGCGATAGTTTATTCTCGGTTCTCGCCGTTCGCCGTCAAGGGCTCGCCATCCGCCATCCGCCGTCCGTCGTCTCGCGTCCGGTGTCCGGCCTGACACGTGGCGCATTCAGCGTACGGCAGTCTGCGTACGGCATTCGGTCTGTCGCATTCGGCTCGAGAGCTGGTTCGCGACACCAGCGCGCATCGATATCGGCCAAATCCCTGGATTTCCCCGGCAACACCCCGCAGACTGCCCGGATCGAGTCCGATCTGCACCGAAATTCCCCCCGAAGCGGCGCGCGGAACTCGTCGCAATTCCGTCCAATCCCCAAAAATCCCGTTGCGTCCCCGGACCTCTATGGTAGATGGAGGTTAATACAGGGGCACGTTCACCGTTAGCTGTCAGCGCGGTCGGAACGCGGCGAGAGTCGCGTTTTGAGATGGTGAGGCGTGTGCGCCATTTCGAAGGGTTTTGGCGTGTCGGTGCGGGGTCGCTATCAAGGAGACGGTATCGGCCTTGTCGACGACAAGGGCCGGGTAGCCATCCCCTCGGCGCTCCGCACGACACTTTCCGCAAATGCGCCCAAGGCGAACGGCAAGGACGGCGGAACCATCATTATCGGCGCGCATCAGAAGAATCGCTGCCTGGTCGCGTATGATCCGGGCTATGTCGACATTCTCGCCGAGCGCCTCGACCGCCGCGAATCCGAGAACACGTCCGAGAACGGCGAGTACGACTATAACATCAAGCGCGCCGCAGCGTCCGGCGAAGCCGTCCCCTTCGACGGCTCCGGTCGCTTCATCATGCCCGCCTTCCCGCGCTTCTATGCGGGTATCAAGGGCCATGCGTTCTTCTACGGCGTGCTCGACTATATCGAGATCTGGGACCCCGCGACGCTGATCGCCACCGACGGCATGCCCCCCGTCGTCAAGGAGATGGCGCGCTTCTACATGGCCGAGAAGGGGGTGCAGCTGTGAGCAGTCCTGACGCTCCGCATATCCCCGTCCTGCTCGACGAGGTCCTGGCCGCGCTTTCCCCTGAGCCCGGCGAGACGATGGTCGACGGCACGTTCGGCGCAGGCGGCTATACGCTGGCCTTGCTCAAGTCGGGCGCTCGCGTGATCGCGTTCGATCGCGATCCCGATGCGATCGCCGCCGGCCGCGGAATCGAGGATGCCGAAGACGGGCTGACGCTGATCGCCGCGGACTTCTCGGCGATGGCGTCGGAGCTCGAGACGCGCGGACTGGCGCCGGTCGACGGCGTGACGCTCGACATCGGTGTGTCGTCGATGCAGCTCGACCAGGCCGAGCGCGGCTTCTCGTTCCAGTCGGACGGCCCGCTCGACATGCGGATGGCGCAGGCCGGCATGTCGGCGGCAGACTTCGTCAACGAGGCGGACGAGAACGAGATCGCCGACGTGCTGTACCAATATGGCGACGAGCCCAAGTCGCGGCGCGTGGCGCGCGCGATCGTCGCGGCGCGCCCGCTGACGCGGACCGGCGAGCTGGCGCACATCGTCCGCCGTGCGCTTGGCTACAAGGCGCACGACAAGAAGGACCCGGCCACACGCGCGTTCCAGGCGATTCGCATCCATGTGAACCGCGAGCTGGGCGAGCTGGCGGACGGGTTGCTGGCGGCCGAGCGCGTGCTGAAACCCGGCGGGCGCCTGGCGATCGTGACGTTCCACAGCCTCGAGGACCGGATGGTGAAGCGCTTCCTGCGCACGCGTTCGGGCGGGGCGCCTTCAGGTTCGCGTCATCTTCCGCAGGCGAAAGCCGTTGCAGAACCTAGTTTTTCTCATGTCGGCCGCGGTGTGCGCGCCGGCGAGGCCGAGGTCGCACGCAATCCGCGCGCGCGCTCGGCGACATTACGGACGGCGCGGCGGACCTCCGCGCAACCCTGGACGGAAGAGGTGACGACATGACGGCGGCGTATCGGATGAAGGGTGTGGGCTGGTTCGGGGGCTGTGTCGCCGTCGTGCTCGGTTTCTACCTCGTGTCGCTGCAGGTGGCCGCCGAGCGCAAGAAGCTGGAGGCGGTCAACGGGCAGATCCGGTCGGCTGAGCGCGATATCCGCGCGCTGGAGACCGAGTTCGACACGCGCGGCAACCTCGCGCAGCTCGAGCGCTGGAACGGCGACACGCTGGCGCTGTCGGCGCCGACCGCGGGCCAGTTCGTGGTGAGCGAGGCCGCGCTCGCGTCGCTCGATGTCAACAGCCTGCGCGCGGACGGGGTCCAGACCGCCGCGCTGCTGGTGCCGTCGGGGGCAGGGTCGGTCGTGTCGACGCCGGTCGTTCCGGTGACCGCGGCGCCCGCGGTCGTGAAGCTCGCGCCCGCGCCGGTGCAGATGGCGCAGGCAAGCGCGCCGCGCGCGATCAACGTCGCGATTGCGGCCGCGTCGAAGACCGCGCTGAAGCCGGTGGTGATCCGTGCGTCGGTGGCGACGCCGCGGTCTGCCGAGGCGGCCCTTGTCCGCGCGGCCAAGACCGATCGCCTGGCGGCCGTCGCCAAGGTTCGGCCGCAGGCGGTCGCGATGCTCGATCGCAAGCTGCTGTCCGACACAACTCTGGGTGACATCATGAGCGGTGCGCGCTCCGAGAGCGGCCGGCGGCGGTGACCGCGTTGGTCGCCCGGCCTGTCGCGCAACATCGTAGCGCCAACCAGCGTCACGCGCTGGTGGCGACCGCGCACACGCGCCTGATGATGCTGATGTTCCTGTTCGGCGCGGCGGTGCTGGTGGTGGTCGGGCGGCTGGGGATGCTGGCGGTGCAGGCGTCGCTCGCCGATCCGCAGGCGCGCGCAGCGACGATCGCGGCACGCGGCGACATCGTCGATCGCAATGGCGCGCCGCTGGCGCGGACGATCGATGCGTGGACGATCGCGGTCCACCCCAAGAAGCTGATCGGCGACCCGACCGAGGTCGCGAGCAAGCTGGCCGCGCTGATGCCCGAGGCGGGCGACCAGGCGCATTATTATGCGCTGCTGACATCGGGCAAGAGCTTCATCTATCTGCAGCGGCGCGCGTCGCCCGCGCTCGTCGAGCAGGTCAATGCGATCGGCGAGCCCGCGATCGTGTTCGACCGCGATACGCAGCGCCTGTATCCGCAATCGACGATGGCGGCGCATGCGCTGGGCTTCCTGTCGACCGCGGGGCACGGGATGAGCGGGATGGAACGCGTGCTCGACGAGCGGCTGACCAACCCTGCGCTCAACGGCACGCCGGTCGCGCTGTCGCTCGACAACCGAGTCCAGGCGGCGATGGAGAGCGAACTCGGCCGCGCGATGACGACCTTCTCCGCGCGCGGTGCGGGCGGCATCGTCCTCGACGTGGCGACGGGCGAGGTGATCGCGATGGTTTCGCTGCCGACCTTCAACCCCAACCGCGTCGGGATGGCGGGCAGCGAGGAGCTGCGCAACGTCACGACGCAGAGCGTGTTCGAGCTGGGATCGACGTTCAAGCCGATCACGATGGCGACCGCGATGGATACCGGCGTCGTTACGTCGTTCGCGCGGCGGTTCGATGCGACGCACCCGCTGCAGGTCGGCCGCTTCACGATCCATGACGAGCGGGGCGATCCCAAACGCTGGCTGAACATGGCCGAGACGCTGATCTATTCCTCGAACATCGCCACCGCGCGCGTCGCCGACGAAGTCGGGCCGGCGCGAATGCAGACGATGTTCAAGAAGCTGGGCTTCGACACCAAGCCCGATATCGAACTGCGCGAGAAGGGCCGCCCGTTGTGGCCGAAATACTGGGCGCGCACGACGACGATGACGACCGCCTATGGCCACGGCATCGCGGTGACCCCGCTGCATCTGGCCAGCGCCTATGCGGCGTTGGTCAATGGCGGGATCTGGCGGCCGGCGACGTTGCTGAAGGTCGCGCCGGGGCATGCGCCGGTCGGGCGTCGTGTGATCAGCGAGCAGACCAGCGCGCGGATGCGGCAGATGCTGCGGCTGATCGTGCAGCGCGGCACGGGCCGCAAGGGCGACGCACCGGGCTATCGCGTCGGCGGCAAGACCGGCACGGCCGAGGCGGCGGTGTCGGGTGGCTATGACCATTCGCGCAACGTGGCGACGTTTGCCGCCGCGTTCCCGATGGATGCGCCGCGCTATGTGGTGCTGGCGATGCTCGATTCGCCGCTCGGCACGAAGGAAACCGCCGGGTGGAAGACGGCTGCGTGGAACACTGCGCCGGTGGTGGGCCGGACGATCTCGCGCGTCGGCGCGATGCTGGGCGTGGTGCCCGATGCGCACCGCGACATCGACGTGTCTGACATCGTGCCGACTTTGTGGCAGGACCCGACCCGTACGCAGCCAACCGGGCAATGAGGACGACCAAATGAAGCTGTCAGCGCTGACCGAGGGTACGGAAGAGGCGCAGGTGACGGGGTTCGCGATCGATCACCGCAAGGTTGCGCCGGGTACGGTATTCGGCGCGTTCGAAGGCGCGCGCGTCAACGGCGAGGACTATATCGCCGACGCGATCCGGTCGGGCGCGATCGCGGTGGTCGCGCGGCCCGGGCTGACCGTCGAGGGCGCCGCCTATATCGCCGACGAGAACCCGCGCGAGCGGTTCGCGCAACTGGCGGCCAAATTCTTCGCGCCATTTCCCGAGACGTCGGTGGCGATCACCGGCACCAACGGGAAGACGTCGTGCGTCGAGATGACGCGCCAGCTGTGGCGGATGGCGGGCTTCCATGCGGCGTCGATCGGCACGCTGGGCGTGACGACCGCCGACGAGCGCGTGACGACCGGGCTGACGACGCCCGACGTGGTGACGTTCCTGTCGAACGTGGCGGGGCTGGCGCGCGAAGGCGTGACGCACCTGGCGTTCGAGGCGTCGAGCCACGGGCTGACGCAATACCGGACTGAGGGGCTGAAGGTGGCCGCGGCGGCATTTACGAACCTCAGCCGCGATCACCTCGACTATCACGGCGACATGGCGGCGTATTTCACCGCCAAGATCCGGCTGTTCTCCGAAGTGCTGTCGACCGATGGCACCGCGGTGGTGTGGGCGGATGATCCGCAAGCGGCGCGCGTGATCGACCTGGCGCGCGAGCGCGGCAACCGGCTCGTGACGGTCGGCACGCAGGGTGAGACTCTGCGGCTGGTGGCACGCGATCCGACGCTGCTGGGGCAGGGGCTGACGATCGAGGCCGAGGGGCGGACGTACAAGGTGACGCTGCCGCTTATCGGGGCGTATCAGGCGGCGAATGCTTTGGTGTCCGCCGGGCTGGTGATCGCGACGGGCGGCGACGTGGCCGCGACGATCGCGAACCTGGCGCGGTTGCAGCCGGTGCGCGGGCGGCTGGAGCGCGCGGTGATCGCGAAGTCGGGCGCGCCGGTCTATGTCGATTACGCGCATACGCCCGATGCGCTGGAGGCCGCGATCGCCGCGCTGAAGCCGCATGCGGGGGGCAAGCTGATCGTCGTGTTCGGCGCGGGCGGCGACCGCGATACGGGCAAGCGCGAGACGATGGGGCAGGTGGCGGTGCTGCATGCCGACCGCGTGATCGTGACCGACGACAATCCGCGGACCGAGGATGCGCGGGCGATCCGGAGCGACGTCCTGAAGGGCGCGCGCGGGGCCGAGGAGATCGGCGACCGCCGTGCGGCGATCGCTGCTGCTGTGCGCGAGGCTGGGCCTGAGGATATCGTGCTGATCGCGGGCAAGGGGCATGAGCAGGGGCAGATCGTCGGCGACATGGTTCTGCCGTTCGACGACGTGAGCGTGGCGCGGGAGTGTGCTGCGTGAGGGGGGCTAGATCTTCATTCCCTTCCTGCTTGCGGGACGAGACAGCACTTCTGCTCCTCTCCCATTCATGGGAGGGGTCGGGGGAGGGCGCGATGTACGTACTGGCGTCCGGCCTGTTTGGTCAGCCCCTCCCCCGACCCCTCCCGCAAGCGGGAGGGGAGCAGTGAGTCTGTGGACTTCGGCTGAGATCGCGGTCGCCACGGGCGGTGTGGCGTCGGGCGACTTCTTGGTCTCCGGCGTTGCGTTCGATTCGCGTGAAGTTGGCCCGGGCGATCTGTTCATCGCGATGAGGGGCGAGGCGAGCGACGGGCATCTGTTCCTCGACCAGGCGTTTGCGCAGGGCGCCGCCGGGGCGATCGTGTCGGAGCCTTGCGACCACCCGCACGTCCTCGTCGCGGACAGTTTCGTCGCGCTGAACGCGCTCGGCGCCGCGAGCCGTGCGCGCAGTGGCGCGACGATCATCGGCGTCACCGGGTCGGTCGGCAAGACCAGCGCGAAGGAGGCGCTGTTCGCGTGTCTCGAGCGTGCGGCGCCGGGCGCGGTGCATCGCTCGGTCAAGAGCTACAACAACCATACGGGCGTGCCGCTGAGCCTTGCGCGGATGCCGCGCGATGCGGTGTTCGGCGTGTTCGAGATGGGGATGAACCATGCCGGCGAACTGGCCGAACTGACGCAGCTGGTGCGGCCGCATATCGCGATGATCACCGCGATCGCGCCCGCGCATACCGCCTTCTTCCGCGACGAGAGCGCGATCGCGGATGCCAAGGGTGAGATCTTCGCCGGGCTGATGCCGGGCGGCACCGCGATCGTCCCGTATGACAGCCCGCATCGCGACCGGCTGCTCGGCCATGCCGCGCCGCATGCCGCGCATGTCGTGACCTTCGGCAGCGAAAAGGGGGCCGACGTGCGCGCGATCGAGGCGATGCGGCTGCCGACCGGCGGGACGTTCGTCACGGCGCGGATGGGGCAGGCCGCGGACCACGAGCTGAGCTTCACGATCGCGCAGCCGGGCGCGCACTGGGTTTCGAATGCGCTGGGCGTGCTGGCGTGCGTGCAGGCGGCGGGCAGCGATCTCGGGCTCGCAGGGCTGGCGCTTGCCGAGCTCGGCGGGCTGCAGGGGCGCGGCGCGCGATCCATGGCATCTGTCGGTGACGGCGAGATCCTGGTGATCGACGAGAGCTACAATGCGAACCCGTCATCGATGCGCGCGACGCTCAGCGTCCTCGCCCACGAACCGGGGCGCCATATCGCGGTGCTCGGCGAGATGCGCGAACTGGGCGACGCCTCGGCGGACTATCATGCCGGGCTTGCCGAACCGATCCTTGCGGCGCGCGTCGAAATGGCGCTGCTGGTCGGTGAAGCGATGGCACCGCTTGCGCAGGTGCTTGAGGGACAGATCGAAACCGTCCATGTGGGCGACGCTGCGACCGCGCTCGCCACGCTACGGACGTTTGTCGCGCCGGGCGACGCCGTGCTCGTCAAGGGATCGAACGGGGTTGGGCTCGCTCGGATCGTGGCAGGTCTCTTGAGCGGGAAAAACTGAATGCTGTACTGGCTCGCCGAGCATCTGGGGTTTCCCGGTCTGCTGAATCTCATCCGGTACCAGACGGTGCGGACCGGCGGGGCGGTCGCGACCGCGCTGATCATCGGCCTGATCATCGGCCCCAGGTTCATCGGCTGGTTGCGCGTGCGGCAGGGCAAGGGCCAGCCGATCCGTGCCGACGGCCCGCAAACGCACCTGGCCAAGCGCGGCACGCCGACGATGGGCGGGCTGATGATCCTGACGTCGATGTGCCTTGCGATCTTCCTGTGGATGGACCTGAGCAACACCTATGTCTGGGCGTGCCTGTTCGTGACGCTCGGCTTCGGGACGATCGGGTTCATGGACGACTATGACAAGGTGCGGAAGGCGAGCACCGCGGGGATCAGCGGGCGGACTCGGCTGCTGCTGGAATTCGCGATCGCCGGGATCGCGGCGACGATCATCATGTCGCAGAACGGGCCGCATCTGTATCTGCCGTTCACGTCGCGGCTGTATCTCGATCTCGGCTGGTTCTTCCCGGTGTTCGCAGCCTTCACGATCGTGTCGTTCGGCAATGCGGTGAACCTGACCGACGGGCTCGACGGGCTGGCGACGATGCCGGTGATCATCGCGAGCGTCGCGTTCATGCTGATCGTGTACCTCGTCGGGAACGTGAAGTTCGCCGATTATCTGGGCATCCCGCATGTCCCGCGTGCGGGCGAACTCGCGATCTTCTGCGGGGCGATCGTCGGGGCGGGGCTTGCGTTCCTGTGGTTCAATGCGCCGCCGGCTGCGGTGTTCATGGGCGATACCGGCTCGCTGGCCCTTGGGGGCGCCCTGGGGACGATCGCGGTCGTCGCGCATCACGAGATCGTGCTGGGGATCATCGGCGGGCTGTTCGTGATCGAGGCGCTGTCGGTGATCATCCAGGTGTTCTTCTACAAGCGCACGGGCAAGCGCGTGTTCCGGATGGCGCCGATCCACCATCATTTCGAACAGCTCGGCTGGGCGGAGGCGACCGTCGTGATCCGCTTCTGGATCATCGCGCTGGTGCTGGCGCTGGTCGGCCTCTCGACGTTGAAACTGCGGTGATCGTCGCGAAGGCCTGGCGCGGGAAGCGCTATGCGGTGCTGGGGCTCGCGCGGTCGGGGGCGGCGACGGTGCGGGCGCTGGTCGCTGGCGGCGCGGGGGTTGTGGCTTGGGATTCGGATGAGGCCAAGCGTGAAGCAATCCTCCCCGGCACGGGGAGGGGGACCAGCTCTGCTGGTGGAGGGGGGGCTGTTCCGGGCGTTGCGCCTGCGGATGGCCCCCTCCACCCCCAGCCTTTGGCTGGCGGTCCCCCTCCCCGTGCCGGGGAGGATTTGCGTGTTGCGCCATTGGAGGATCTTTCGGGGTTCGACGCCTTGGTCGTGTCGCCGGGGGTTCCGTTGAATACGCATCCGCTGGCCGCGGTCGCGCGCGACGCGGGCGTTCCGGTCATCGGCGATATCGAGCTGTTCGCCAAAGCCCGCGCGGACCTGCCGGCGCACAAGGTCGTCGGGATTACCGGGACCAACGGCAAGTCGACGACCACCGCTTTGGTGCATCACATCCTCAAGACCGCCGGTATTCCCACGCTGATGGGCGGCAATATCGGGTTGCCGATCCTCGAGCAGGAGGCGCTACCGGAGGGCGGGGTCTATGTGCTCGAGCTGTCGAGCTACCAGATCGACCTGACGCAGACGCTCGATTGCGATGTCGCGGTGCTGCTCAACATTACGCCCGATCATCTCGACCGGTATGACGGGTTCGAGGGCTATGCGGCGTCCAAGGCGCGGCTGTTCGCGATGCAGTCGGCCGGGCATGACGCGATCATCGGGATCGGCGATGCGCCGTCCGCCGCGATCGCGCGCGGGTTGTCCGGCAGGGCTGAGCATCTGACCAAGATCGCGCCCGGCGTGTGCCTGTTTCAGGGCGACTGGCCCGCGCTGCAGGGGCCGCACAACGCACAGAACGCGCTCGCGGCGATCGCGGTGGCCAAGGCGCTGGGCGTGAGCGAGGTCGATATCGATCGCGCGCTCGCGAGCTTCACCGGCCTGCCGCATCGGATGCAGCAGATCGCGTCTTATGGCGGCGTCGCCTATGTCGACGACAGCAAGGCGACCAATCCCGAGAGCACGGCGCCCGCGCTCGCCGCGTTCGAGCGGGTCCACTGGATCGTCGGCGGGCGCGCGAAGGGGGACGACCTCGACGCGTGCCGTCCCGCATTCGGGCATGTCGTCCGTGCCTATACGATCGGCGAGGCCGGGCCGAAATTCGCCAAGATCCTGGGCGGGTCGATGCCCGTCGAGACCGTCGGCACGCTCGACGCCGCGGTTCGTGCAGCAGCCGCCAATGCGAAGCCGGGGGACACGGTGTTGTTATCCCCTGCTTGTGCTAGCTTCGACCAGTTTCGCGATTACGAAGCGCGCGGGGCGGCGTTCCGTGCCGCGGTAGAGTTGCTGGCATGACCGATTTGCGCGCTGGAACCATAAATATGGGTGTGCCCGGACAGAAGAACGGGATCGTCGCGAAGATGAAGCGGCGTGGCGGGCGCGGCGATCAGTCGCCGCTGGGCACGTGGTTCTGGGATATCGACCGGATGCTGCTGTTGCTGACGCTGTTCCTCATCGCGATCGGGCTGATCGCGGTGGCGGCGGCGTCGCCGGCCAGCGCGGTCCGCTATTCGGGCGAGCATCGCAAGATCGCACCGCTCTATTATTTCTGGCGGCAGCTGATGTGGGTCGGCGTGTCGTTGCCGGTGCTGATCGGCGTGTCGATGATGCCCGTATCGATGGCGCGGCGAATGGCGATCGGCGGGTGTGCGGCGTTCGTGCTGATGCTGATGGTGACGCCGTTTATCGGGGTCGAGGTGAACGGGGCGCGGCGCTGGCTCGGCTACGGCTTCGCGCAATTCCAGCCGTCCGAGTTCCTCAAGCCGCTGTTCATCGTGACGGTCGCGTGGCTGTTGTCGCTGCGCGCGAAGGATTCGGAACTGCCGACGGTGCTGATCACCGGCGCGATGACGGCGGGCGTGGCGGTGCTGCTGATGCTGCAACCCGATTTCGGCCAGACGATCATCTTCTGTTCGGTGTGGCTGGCGCTGCTGATGATCGCGGGGACGCCCGCCAAGGTGCTGATCGGGCTGATCGCGATGGCGCCGGCGGGGCTGGTCGCGGCCTATGTGTTCTACGGCGTGGCAAGGTCGCGGATCGACGCGTTCCTGTTTCCGGGCGTCGAGGGCGAGGGCGCGGGCGACCATTTCCAGACCAACGCGGCGCACAACACGCTGACCGCGGGGGGCTGGTCCGGGACCGGGCCCGGCGCGGGCGCGGCGAAGTTCGGGCTGCCCGAGGCGCATACCGATTACATCTTCTCGGTGATCGGCGAGGAATTCGGGCTGATCGCGTGTTCGGTGATCGCGGTGATCTTCCTGGCGATCGTCGTGCGCGTGTTCGTCAAGCTGCTGGACGAGCAGGACGAATTCAAGCTGCTGGCGTCTGCCGGGCTGGCCACGCAGTTCGGCGCGCAGGCGCTGGTGAGCATGGCGGTGAACACCGGGCTCGCGCCGTCGAAGGGAATGACGCTGCCGTTCATCAGCTATGGCGGATCGTCGATGATCGCGCTTTCGGTCGGCATGGGGTTGCTGCTGGCGTTCACCCGGCGCAATCCGTTTCTCACGCGGAGCCCCTATGTCGTCCGCTGGAGTGGTGAATGACTAAGCATTATGTCCTCGCAGCCGGTGGCACCGGGGGACACATGGTCCCGGCGGCGGCGCTTGCGGCCGAGCTGACCAAGCGCGGCCACCGCGTCGCGCTGGTGAGCGACGCGCGCGGCGTGCGCTTTCCCGGGCTGTTCGACGAGATCCAGACGCATGTCCTGCCCGCGGGCCGCTTTGCCGGTGGGCCGCTCGGCTGGGCGAAGGCGACGCGCGAGATGTGGCGCGGGCGGGCGATGGCGCGCGAACTGTACGCGACGTTCAAGCCGGCGGCGGTGATCGGTTTCGGCGGCTATCCGGCGCTGCCCGCGCTGCTGGCGGCGTTTGCGGACAAGATTCCGACCGCGGTGCACGAGCAGAATGCGGTGCTGGGGCGCGTGAACCGCTTCGTTGCAGGCCGCGTCGATGCGATCGCGACCTCGTCCGAGCCGACCGAGCGGCTGGCGGCCAAGCTGCTGGGCAAGACGCATCTGGTCGGCAATCCGGTGCGCGAGGCGGTGCTGGCGCTGCGGTCGCGGCCCTATCCGCTGCTCGAGGAGGACGGGATCTTCCGCGTGCTCGTGACGGGGGGCAGCCAGGGGGCTAGCATCCTGTCGCAGGTGGTGCCCGATGGGCTGGCGATGCTGCCGGTGACGTTCCGGCGGCGGCTTCAGGTGACGCATCAGGCGCGGATCGAGGATATCGATGCGGTGCGTGCGAAATATGCCGAGCATGATATTCCGGCCGAACTGGCTACGTATCTTCCCGATATGCCCGAACAACTCGCCTGGGCGCATCTTGTGATCGCGCGCGCGGGTGCGTCGACGATTTCGGAGCTGACCGCGGCCGGGCGTCCGGCGATCCTGGTGCCGTTGCCGAGTGCGACCGACGACCACCAGACCGCAAACGCGCGCGAGATGACTCGGGCAGGCGGCGCGCGGACGATCGCGCAGGGAGACTTTACCGCAGTGGAACTGGCCAAGCAGATGCAGAAACTCGGGCTCGACCCGGCCGCGTTGCAGAACGCGGCGGGACGCGCGCGCAGCTGCGGGCGGCCGAATGCCGCAAGCGATCTGGCGGATCTGGTCGAGAGCCTGGATGCACCGGTGTCGCGGATTCCGGTCGGTGCGCCGTCCAAGCCAAAGGCGCAGTTCGCATGAAGACGCTCGCAAAAATCCTCCCCGGGACGGGGAGGGGGACCGTGCGCAGCATGGTGGAGGGGGCTCTCCTCCAGCGCTGTGTTTCGTGGCTTGCCCCCTCCACCCCGCCGCTGCGCGTCGCGGTCCCCCTACCCTTGCAGGGGAGAATTTTCGCATGAGGGGTGTCGCAACGGATATCGGCACGATCCATTTCGTCGGGATCGGCGGGATCGGCATGTCGGGCATCGCCGAGGTGATGAAGAATCTCGGCTACCGCGTGCAGGGGTCGGACGTCGCCGAGGGCTATGTCGTGCAGGGCCTGCGCGACAAGGGGATCCCGGTCGCGATCGGCCATGCCGCGGCGAATATCGGCGATGCCGCGGTGGTGGTCGTGTCGACCGCGATCGTGCGCTCGAACCCCGAGGTCGAGGCAGCGCTCAACGCGCGCGTGCCCGTGGTGCGGCGTGCGGAAATGCTCGCCGAGCTGATGCGGCTGAAGTCGACGGTTGCCGTTGCGGGCACGCACGGCAAGACGACGACGACATCGATGGTGGCGGCGTTGCTCGACGCAGGCGGCGTCGATCCGACGGTGATCAATGGCGGCATCATCAACTCCTACGGCTCGAACGCGCGACTGGGTGCGAGCGACTGGATGGTGGTCGAGGCGGACGAGAGCGACGGCAGCTTCCTGCGGCTCGACGGGACGATCGCGGTCGTCACCAACATCGATCCCGAGCATCTCGATCATTACGGATCGTTCGACGCGGTGAAGGATGCGTTTGTCGAGTTCGTCGAGAACGTGCCCTTCTACGGGGCGGCGCTGCTGTGCCTCGATCATCCCGAGGTGCAGGGGATCCTGCCGCGCGTGCGCGACCGGCGGATCGTGACCTATGGCTTCTCGGCGCAGGCGGATGTCCGCGGTGTCGAGGTGACGCCGATCCCGGGCGGCAACCGCTTCGACTGCGTGGTGCGGACGCGTGACGGCGCGACGCGCACGATCCACGGGATCGAGATGCCGATGCCAGGCCGGCATAACGTCCAGAACGCGCTGGCCGCGATCGGCGTCGCGCTCGAGCTGGGCATCGAGGATGCGACGATCCAGCAGGGCTTTGCCAAGTTCGGCGGCGTGAAGCGGCGGTTCACCAAGGTGGGCGAGGTTCCGGTCGAGGGTGGCGGTGTGGCGATCATCGACGATTACGGGCATCATCCGGTCGAGATCCGCGCGGTGCTGGCCGCCGCGCGCGAGGGGGCGAAGGGGCGCGTGATCGCGGTCGTGCAGCCGCATCGCTATTCGCGGCTCGGCAATCTGATGGAGGATTTCCAGACCGCATTCAACGACGCGGACCGGGTGCTGGTGACTCCGGTCTATGCGGCGGGCGAGGCGCCGGTCGAGGGCGTCGATGCGGCGGCTTTGGTCGAGGGGCTGAAGCGGCGCGGGCACCGGTTTGCCGGCGCGGTCGCGGACGCCGATGCTCTGGCGGTCGAACTGGCGGCGACGATCGAGGCTGACGACATGGTCGTTTGCCTTGGCGCTGGCGATATTACCAAGTGGGCGTCTGGGCTGGCCGATGCGATCGCGGTCGAGCGTGCGAAGGTGCCGGCGTGAGTGATGGCGCGCAAATCCTACCCGGTACGGGGAGGGGGACTATGCAGGGCATGGTGGAGGGGGCTGGCCACGGGCGTGCCGTTTCGGGCGGGCCCCCCTCCACCGCCTTTGGCGGTCCCCCTCCCCGTGCCGGGGAGGATTTGCGGGGGTCTCTGACTCCGAATGGCAGCCTGGCGGACTTTATCTGGTTTCGCACCGGCGGGGCGGCCGAGTGGCTCGTGCGGCCTGCGGATGTCGAGGATCTGGCTGGGTTGTTGAAGGGTCTCGATCCTTCGACGCCGGTTCTGCCGGTGGGCGTCGGCTCAAACTTGATCGTCCGCGACGGCGGCGTGCCGGGCGTGGTCGTACGCCTCCCCAAGGCGATGGCGAAGGTTTCGGTGCAGGACGGTCGCGTTCGCGCCGGGGCTGGGGCGATGGGAATTACCGTCGCTAGCGCCGCGCGCGACGCGGGGATCGCGGGGCTCGAGTTTCTGCGCGGGATTCCGGGGACCGTGGGCGGTGCGGTGCGCATGAACGCGGGGGCCTATGGGCGCGACGTCAGCGATATCCTGATCGAGGCGACCGTCGTCACGCGCGACGGGGCGGTCGAGACGTGGCCGGCGGCGCGGTTCGGCTATGTGTACCGGCATTCGGATTTGCCCGCGGGTGCGGTGGTGGTCGAGGCGGTGTTCTCGGGCACGCCGGGCGAGCCTTCGGTCATCGGGGCCGAGATGGACCGGATCGCTGCCGAGCGCGAGGCGTCGCAGCCTTTGCGGTCGCGCACCGGCGGATCGACCTTCAAGAATCCCGAGGGGCACAAGGCCTGGGCGCTGATCGACGCGGCCGGGTGTCGTGGGCTGACGCGCGGCGATGCGCAGGTCAGCGAGAAGCATTGCAATTTCCTGCTGAACCTCGGGTCCGCGTCGAGCGCGGAGATCGAGGCGCTGGGTGAAGAGGTACGGACCAAGGTGAAGGCGCATTCTGGGGTGACGTTGGAATGGGAAATCCAGCGGGTTGGTGTCGCCCGTCATCCTAACGAAAGTCAGGATCCAGAGCCAAAAGCGGCGCGCTCGGTAACCCTGGATCCTGACTTTCGTCAGGATGACGAGGGGGTGGCGAAGTGAGTACGCCTCTTCACATCGCGGTGCTGATGGGCGGCTGGTCGGCGGAGCGTGAGGTTTCGCTGATGTCGGGTAATGGCTGTGCCGATGCGCTGGAGTCTCTCGGGCACCGGGTTACGCGGATCGACATGGGGCGCGACGTCGCGGCCAAATTGGCTGACGCCAAGCCCGATCTCGTGTTCAACGCGCTGCACGGGACGCCCGGCGAGGATGGCTCGGTGCAGGGGCTGCTCGACCTGATGGGCGTGCGCTACACGCATTCGGGGCTTGCGACGTCGGTGATCGCGATCGACAAGGTGCTGACCAAGCTGCTGCTCGTCCCGGCCGGTGTGCCGATGCCGGGCGGGCGGATCGTCAAGTCGGCGGACCTGTTCGAGGGCGATCCGATGGCGCGGCCTTATGTGCTGAAGCCGGTCAACGAAGGGTCGTCGGTCGGCGTCGCGATCGTCACCGATAGCAGCAATTACGGCAACCCGATCGCGCGCGACAGCGTCGGGCCGTGGATCGATTTCGAGGAGCTGCTCGCCGAGCCCTATATTCGCGGGCGCGAGCTGACGACCGCGGTGCTCGGCAACCGGGCGCTCGGCGTCACCGAGTTGAAGCCCAAGACCGGTTGGTACGACTATGAGTCGAAATATACCGACGGGATGACCGAGCATGTCTGCCCGGCGGAAATCCCCGACGAGATCGCCGACGCCTGCAAGAGCCTCGCGCTCGAGGCGCACCGGTTGCTCGGCTGCAAGGGCGCGTCGCGGTCGGATTTCCGCTGGGACGACGAGCGCGGCGTCGACGGGCTGTTCCTGCTCGAGGTGAACACGCAGCCGGGAATGACTCCGCTCAGCCTCGTGCCCGAACAGGCGCGGCATATCGGCATGAGCTATGCCGAACTGGTGCAGGCGATCGTCGACGAGGCGCTGGCCGATCATCCGCTGGCGCAGGCCGGCGCGCCATGAGCCGGACGATCAAGCGCGGCCCGCCGCCCAAGCGGCCTGCCCCGCGGCGTAAGGTCGCGGTCAAGAAGGTGTCGGCGATGGACCGGCTGGTCGGGATGCTCCCGGTCAGCGAGGATACGCTGCGCAAGATCGCGACCTGGTCGATTCTCGGCGCGGGCGGTGCGGTGGCGATCGCGGCGGCGACGTGGATCGGCATCCCCGGCATGATCGGCGCGGCGGTGGCCGAAGGCGCGGGGCGCGCGGGCTTCAAGGTCGAGCAGATCGAGGTGACGGGCCTCAAGCGGATGGACCGGATGTCGGTCTATGCGGTCGCGCTGGAGGACAAGCAGAACCAGACGTCGATGCTGTCGGTCGATCTGGAGGCGGTGCGGCAGAAGCTGTTGCGCTATGGCTGGATCGCCGACGCGCATGTCTCGCGGCGGCTGCCCAACACGATGCTGGTCGATATCGTCGAGCGGACGCCGGCCGCGGTGTGGCAGGATAATGGCCAGCTGACGCTGATCGATTCGTCGGGCGTGCTGCTCGAACCGGTCCAGCCCGAGGCGATCCCGAACCTGCCGCTGGTGATCGGGCCGGGTGCGGATCGGCAGGAGGCGTCGTACCAGACGCTCCTCGCAGCCGCCCCTGCGCTGAAGCCGCGCGTGAAGGCCGCGACCTGGGTCGGCAATCGGCGCTGGGACCTGACGTTCGAGAGCGGCGAGACGTTGGCGCTGCCCGAAGATGGCGCGCCGCGGGCGCTGGTGAAGTTCGCCGAGCTGGATGGCGCGCGGCCGTTGCTGGGGCGCGGCTGGATCCGGTTCGACATGCGCGATCCGACCAAGCTGGTCGCGCGCAAGCCTGGCGCGAGCCTGGCGCACAGCGTCGACGTGCCGGCGCCAGCTAGCGCGCCGGAAACGGGCGAGAATACGACTATTCCGTCGCAAACGGCGGGCGCGAACGTAACGGGCGGGGAGGGATGACATGGCGAAGGTGGCACCGGAAGGGCTGATCACGGCGCTCGATATCGGGTCGTCGAAGGTTTCGGCGATGATTGCGCAGAAAGGGGACGGGGGCGAGTTGATCGTGCTCGGTACCGGCCAGCGCGAGAGCCGCGGCGTCAAGCGCGGCTATATCGCCGACATGGCGACGACCGAGGCGGCGGTGCGCGAGGCGGTCGAGCAGGCTGAGCGGATCGCGGGGATCAACATCGAGAATGTCTGGGTCGGCTTCTCGGCCGGCGGGCTCGTGTCCGACGTCGCCGAGGTCGAGTTCGAACTGGGCGGCCACCGGGTCGAGCAGCAGGATATCGATGCGTTGCTGGCAGCAGGGCGCAATTCGATCGATCCGCAGGGGCGGATGGTGCTGCATGCGCAGCCCGCGCTCTACACGCTCGACGGGCTGACGGGCGTGAAGACGCCGCTCGGGCTGCATGCCGATCGGCTTGGCGTGCATATCCATGTGGTGGCGGCGGACGGATCGCCGGTGCGCAACCTCGACCTGTGCGTGCGCTCGGCGCATCTGGAGGTGAAGTCGATCATCGCCTCACCGGTCGCGACGGGGCTGGCGTGCCTGAGCGATGAGGAGCGCGAGCTGGGCGTCGCGCTGGTTGAGATGGGCGCGGGGATCACCAACGTGTCGCTGTTCGCGGGGGGGATGCTGGTCGGGCTGACCTCGATCCCGATCGGTGCGCAGGACATTACGGATGACATCGCCAGCGCGTTCGGGACGCGGCGGCAGAATGCCGAGCGGATGAAGTGCTTCCACGGATCGGCCAATGCGTCGCCGCGCGACAATCACGACATGATCCCGGTCATGCCGATCTCGGCCGAGGACGGCGCGGGCGAGGGGGCGCAGATCACCAAGGCGCAGCTGATCGGCGTGATCCGCCAGCGGCTCGAGCATCAGATGGGGGAGGTGCGCAATGCACTCACCAAGCTGAAGTTCGAGGGGCCGGTCGGGCGGCAGGTCGTGCTGACGGGTGGCGGCGCCGAGCTGAAGGGGGTCGCCGATTATGCGCAGCAGGCGCTCGGACGCTCGGTCCGGATCGGTCGACCGCGCGGGTTGACCGCGCTGCCGGAAGCGCATGGCGGACCGGCGTTTGCGACGCTAGCGGGGTTGGCCTTCTATGCGGCGACCAACCCGATCGACCTTCGCGGGCTCGCGCCGCAGCGGACGACGGTGCACCGACCAAAGGGCATGGGCATGGTCCGCAAGTTGATTCAGGCGGCACGCGCGAATTATTAAGAGTTTCGAGGGTGCTGGCGTTATTTCGGCTGGAACAGGCCGTAACGTTGGTGCACACAGATTAATCAGGGGCCCGGCCGTAGCGTATCTACCGGGTTGTGCGGAGAACGGCGATGAGCATCGAATTCCTTAGTCCCGAAGTGGACGATCTGGCCCCCCGCATCGCGGTGATCGGCGTCGGCGGCGCAGGCGGCAACGCCATCGCCAACATGATGCGGGCCGACGTCCAGGGCGTCGACTTCCTCGTGGCGAACACCGACGCGCAGGCGTTGAAGCAGTCGACCGCACCGCAGCGGATCCAGCTGGGCACCAAGATCACGCAAGGGCTCGGCGCCGGCTCGCGTCCCGAGATCGGCCGCGCGGCCGCCGAGGAGACGATCGACCAGCTCGCCAAGATGCTCGAAGGCGCGCACATGTGCTTCATCACCGCCGGCATGGGCGGCGGCACGGGCACGGGCGCGGCACCGGTCATCGCCAAGGCGGCGCGCGACATGGGCATCCTGACCGTCGGCGTCGTGACCAAGCCGTTCGCGTTCGAGGGCAACCGTCGCGCCAAGTCGGCCGAGGGCGGCATCGACGAGCTGCAGAAGTATGTCGACACGCTGATCGTCATCCCGAACCAGAACCTGTTTCTCATCGCCAACGCGAACACGACCTTCAAGGAGGCGTTCACGATGGCGGACGAGGTCCTCCAGCAGGGCGTCCGCAGCATCACCGACCTCATGGTGATGCCGGGCCTCATCAACCTCGATTTCGCCGACGTCCGCTCGGTGATGCAGGAGATGGGCAAGGCGATGATGGGCACCGGCGAGGCGAGCGGCGACAACCGCGCGCTCGAGGCCGCGCAGAAGGCGATCTCGAACCCGCTGCTCGAAGGCGTCAGCATGCGCGGCGCGAAGGGCGTCATCATCTCGATCACCGGCGGCGACGACATGCGCCTGCTCGAAGTCGACGAGGCCGCGAACCACATCCGCGACCTGGTCGATCCCGACGCCAACATCATCTGGGGCTCGGCCTTCAACCAGGAGCTTGAAGGCAAGATCCGCGTCTCGGTCGTCGCGACCGGGATCGACGCGGATGCGCGTCCGCCCGAAGCTGCGCCCGAGCCGACCCGCTCGTTCAGCTTCGGATCGCGCAAGACCGACGAGAATACCTCGTTCCGTCCGAGCGAGCCGTCCGCACCGGCTGCTGCCGCTGGCCAGGCGGGCGAAGAGCCGCTCGACCTGACCGCGTCGTCGGAAGTCGAGACCGCGTCGACGTCGGATGACGAGCTTGTGCTTGGTGCCGAGACGATGGTGCCGCAGGCTGCTCCGGCGCCAGCGCCGGTCGCCCCCGCGCCGCAGCCGGCGCCTGCGCCGCGCACCTATGCGGACGAAGCCTATGGTCGCGGCCCGATCGCGCGTCCGGCTTCGGCCTCGACGATGCCGCCGGCGCGCGCCCCGATCGCCCCCGCGATCCCCGTGCCGACCCCGGCCGCGGACGAGGGTGGCGCGCGTCGCCGCTGGCTCGCGCCGGGTGCCGAGGCTGCGCCCGAGGCGGTTCCGGCTGCACCGCGCGTCAAGCTCGGCGGTACGCTGTTCGAGCGTATGTCGAATGCGGCGCGGGGCGCAGCGAAGGAAGAGGGCGATGCGGCTCCGCAGGACCCGCTCGACATCCCGCGCTTCCTGCATCGGCAGAATAACCAGTAAGTCTGGGCGCCGTTCTCCCGGTCTGACGGGAGAACGGCGGGGCCAGATGGATTGGTGGCGGTCTCGTTCTCCAACATCACCTCCCGGGCGAAGGCGGGAGAGGCGGTGTTTCAGCGTGAACGCTTCTCCAAGATCTCATATGTCGAATTCGCAAATTGTAACCCTCGCCCGTTGCTTGCTCCTCGGCACTTCACTCGTCGCCGCACCAGCCCGGTTCGCCGCGCCCCTGCGTCGCGGACATTGCCGGTTCCGTCGGGCTGGCGTCTAGACAGATGATCCTCATGACCCGCTCGTCCCATCATCTCCTGACTGCTGCGCTGGCGCTCGTGCTGGCGGCGGTGCCGTGCGCGGCGTCCGGGCAGGCGATGATCCAGGCGATCCCGGGGACGACCGATGCGGACCGGCTCGGCGACGAGATGCGCAAGCTGGCCAGCAACCCGCGCAACATCGACGCGTTGATCCGGGCGGGTGACCTGTCGATGGGGCTGGGCGATCTGAGTGGTGCGGCCGCACTGTTCGCGCGCGCCGAGAAGGTGAACCCGCGCGATGGTCGCGCAAAGGCGGGAATGGCGTCGATCCTGGTGCGGTCCGAGCGGCCGGGTGAGGCGTTGCGCTATTATGCGCAGGCCGAGGGCTTCGGGCTCGATCCGCGCACGTTCGCGGCGGATCGCGGGCTGGCCTATGATCTGATCGGGCAGCAGGACCGGGCGCAGCGCGACTACCGCGTTGCACTGCGCGATGCCCCCGATGACGAGACGACGCGGCGCTACGCCTTGTCACTCGGGATTTCGGGCAAGCAGGAGCTTGCGTTGCAGCAGCTTGCGCCCTTGTTGCTGAAGAGCGATCGGGGTGCGTGGCGGTCGCGCGCGTTCATCATGGCGATGAACGGCGACGTCGCGGGCGCGGAGAAGATCGCGACGACGATGATGCCCGCCGGGACCGCGCAAGGGCTGCAACCCTTTTTCCAGCGGCTGCCGACTCTGCCGGCGAGCGACCGGGCGTTCGCGGTGCATTTCGGCGAGGTCCATGCGACGCCCGCGCGGCTCGCGGATGCGCGGATGGCACCGCCGATGGGAATGCTCACGGCAGATCCGACCGCGCCGGTGATGATGGCCGCGGTGACGCCGCAGCCGGTGGTCGCGGCGACCTCGGGCAAGAAGGGCAAGCGCGATCGGCGCGGCAAGCCCGATCGGGTCGAGATGGCGGCGGTAACGCGATCGGCAGCGACACCGGTACCTACGACTGCGACGGTTGCGCCCAACGCCGCGCGTGCCGCCCCGACGGTTCTGACGACTATAGATGCTGCGCCGGTCCAGCTTGCGGCGGCGCCGATGCAGATGGTGCAGACGCTGCCGCCGCGGACGGTGCCGACGCCGCAGCCGAACTATGTGGCGAACAGTCCGGTTCAGGGTGTCCGCACCAACCCGGCCGCCGAGGCGAATTCGGTGGTTGCCGCTACCGTGCAGCCGGGCGTGCCCGCTGCATCGGTTCCGGTGACCACGACGGCGCGTGTCGTGCCGGCACCGGCGATGGTGGGGACGCTGCCGCCAAGCGTTGCCTCGCAGATGGCGGCCATCCCGGTTGGACAGGGGCGGACCGATCCGACGCGCTCGGCCAATGCGCTTGCGGCGTCGGCGTCGGCGTCGCCATCGGTTGCGATCCAGCCGACACCTGCTCAGCAGGCACCTGTTCAGCAGGGTTTGGGCCAGCAATTCGCGCCGGTTCAGACTGCGAGCACCGGTACGCCGACGCCGGGCTTCTCCAGTTCGCCTATGGTTTCGCCTGTTGCCCCGACGACCGTAGCTGCGGTCGCGACGCCTCGGCCCCATGCCGTGGCGGCTAGCGAGGATTCGATCCTTGCGCGGATCGTCGCGGGGCTGTCGATCCCGGCGTCCGAGCTCGACGTCGCGCCGATGCGTCCTGCGCCTGCGGTGACGCCTGGCGTCCTGCCGGCCGCCTCGCCGATGTCGGAGGAGGCCGGGCGCGTGGTGGCCGAGGCGAACGCCAAGGCCGAGCGCGATGCCGCGGCCAAGGCGATCGCGGCAAAGACGCTGGCGGCGGACAAGCTGGCGGCCGACAAGAAGGCGGCCGCGGACAAGAAAGTCGCCGCACGCAAGGCCATCGCCGACAAGAAGGCGCTCGCCGAGAAAAAGGCGGCGGCTGCCGAGAAACTCGCGGCGGACAAGGCTGCGGCCGAGGAAAAGCGCATCGCGCGCGCCAATCCGGAGCGCGTCTGGGTGCAGGTGTCGACCGGCGCGACCGAGGGCGACCTGCCCAAGGCGTGGAAGAAGGCCAAGGCCAAGGCGCCGACCGTGTTCGGCAGCCGCGGCGGCTGGACTGCGCCGTGGAAGGCGACCAACCGCGTGCTCGCCGGGCCGTTCAAGACCGATGCGGAGGCGCGCACCTTCGTCAACCAGCTCGCCAAGGAAGGCGTCTCGACGTTCACCTTCACCAGCGATCCGGGCGAGATCATCACGAAGTTGCCGGCGAAGTGAGCTACCGCGCGCCCTGGGCATCGGACCCGGCGCGCAGCAAAGGACGGCTTCAGGAAGAACAGAACGGGTCCGTCCGGGGGCCGCGCGATGCGTTCCAGCGCGACCGCGACCGGATCATCCACTCGATCAGCTTCCGTCGGCTGCGCCACAAGACGCAGGTCTTCATGGCGCCCGATGGCGATCATTTCCGCGTGCGCCTGACGCACAGCCTGGAGGTGGCGCAGATCGGCCGGACGATCGCGCGGACGCTGGCGCTGAACGAGGATCTGACCGAGGCGCTGTGCCTGGCGCACGATATCGGCCATCCGCCGTTCGGCCATGCGGGCGAGGATGCGCTGAAGGCGGCGCTGATGCCGTCGGTCGAGGACGGCGGGCAGGGCGGCTTCGATCATAACGGGCATACGCTGCGCACGTTGATGACGATCGAGCGGCCCTATCCGCTGTGGAACGGGCTGAACCTGACCTGGGAAACGCTCGAGGGGCTGGCCAAGCATAATGGCCCGGTCCGGAATCCGGGCTGGGCGCTGGCGGCGGCGGATGCGGAATTTCCGCTGGCGCTGACCAGTTTCTCGTCGCTGGAGGCGCAAGTCGCGGCGATCGCCGACGATATCGCCTATGACAATCACGATATCGACGATGGCCTGCGCGCGGGGTTGCTGACGCTCGACCAGATGCTGGCGGTGCCGTTGGTCGCGCGCGGCTGGGACGATGTGCGGCGGCGGTTTCCCGATGTCGCGCCGAAGCGGCTGGTGGGCGAGCTCGTCCGCACGCAGATCGGGACGATGGTGAACGACCTGATAGCCGAGACCCGCCGGCGGATCGCGGCGAGCGGCGTGACGACTGTCGATGACGTGCGCGCGGCGGGGCAATGCCTGGTCGGGTTCTCGCCCGAGATGAGGGATGCGGAGCGCGACCTGAAGCGGTTCATGTACGCCAACCTCTATCATCATCCGCGACAGCTGGCGGCGGCGGATGCGGCGCACGGGATCGTGTCTGGGCTGTTCGCGGTCTATCGCGATGATCCGGGGACGATTCCCGAAGAGTGGCGCGAGCGGTTGCCCGAGGCGGAGCCCGACCGGAGCCGGCATATCGCGGACTTCATCGCGGGGATGACCGACCGGTATGCGGTGTCGCGGTATCGGGAGCTGGTCGGGCCGATCGATCTGCCCGAGGGGTTTTGAGGGGGGCGTGGTGTGATCCACGGCTTTACCGCACGCTTTCAGCTTCGCCCTTTCCGTCATCCTGACGAAAGTCAGGATCCAGGGTCATCGGGCGCAACGTTTGGTACTCTGGATCCTGACTTTCGTCAGGATGACGGAGGCGGATATGGTGGATGATCGCGTGTAACGGGGCAAGGGGCGGCCGGTAACGCAAGACGGCGGCCGGACCGAGGTCCGACCGCCGTCTTGGCCGTCAGTGCGACAGCGTCAGGTCAGCGCGTGACCGACGCGATGCCGCCCGCAGCGCCGGTGGCTTCGGCGGTCTTGAACGCGACCGGAACACCGCCCGACACGCCCGAGACGCGATCGCCGCGGACGATCAGGTGGAACTTCTGGCCCGACGGATAGCTGCGGCCGTCGATGACCTGGCGGCCGCCGTCCTGCGTCGTCGTGTAGACATAGGTGCTGCCCTCGTGGACGAAGCTCTGCTTGTCGGCGGCGGCCATGCCGATCGTCGAAGTGAGTGCGGCGGCGGCGGCGGCGATAATCTTGAAGGTATTGCGCATGATCGTGTCTCCCGCATTGTGCGTCGAGCCGGATCAGGTCTTCTCCCAACTCTCGAGCCAGGGAAATATTGCACTGCAGCATGAGTCGCAATTGCAAAGCCCTCGATTGCGGTTGCGTGCGGTGCAACGATGGGCCGGCCGGCCGTTGCGGTGAACCGCTGGCCCGACATAGTTGCGCGACACATTGGGCGCAGATCGGCGGGGAAGGAGAGGGTTCGTGGCCGCTTCCAGTATTGCGCTCAATCGATTCGGTTTCGGGGCGAGGCCCGGGGACGTGGTCTCGGGCGATCCCGCGCGGTGGGTGCTCGCGCAGTGCGACCGGTTCGATGCGCGGCCTGCCGCGATTGCGGGTGCGCCCTCGACCGCGAGCGTGTCGGCGGGGCTTGTCGCATATTTCGCGGAGCAGAAGGCGATCCGGACGCAGTTCGGTCCGCGTGCGCCGAAACCTGCGGCCGGACCGGCTCCCGATCCGATGGCCGCGCCGGTGCCCGCCATGGCCGCTGCGGATCCGGGCGAGGCCGCGCGGCAGGCGGCGCGACAACGGGCGGGCAAAGTCAGCCGCGACGATTATGGGGCCGCGGTCGCTGCGCGGACGATCGCCGCGCTGACGGGTGACGCACCGTTCGTCGAGCGGCTGGTGCATTTTTGGGCGAACCATTTCGCGGTCTCGACCGAGAAGCTCGAAGTCACCGGGCTCGCCGGGCCGCTGGAGTTCGAGGCGATCCGCCCGCATGTGCTTGGCACATTCGCCGACATGCTGAACGCGGTCGAGCGGCATCCGGCGATGCTGCTCTATCTCGACCAGGCGGTGTCGGTCGGCCCCGACAGCGCGTTCGCCGCGCGCCGGGCGAAGCGCCGGTCGGGCCTGAACGAGAATCTCGCGCGCGAGATCATGGAGCTGCACACGCTCGGCGTCCGCAGCGGCTATACGCAGGCCGATGTCACCGAAATCGCGCGGGCGATGACGGGCTGGACGGTGGCGGGGATCGGCCGTGGGCCGGGTGCGCGCGTGCAGGACGATTCGCGGGCCGGCGCGTTCGTGTTCCTCGCCGACGTGCACCAGCCGGGCGACCGGATCGTCATGGGCAAACGCTATCCCGCGGGCGGCGAGGCGCAGGCGCAGGCGGTGCTCGCCGATCTCGCGGTCCATCCCGCGACCGCGACGCATATCGCGACCAAGCTCGCGCGGCATTTTGCGGGCGATACGCCGCCGCCGGCGATGGTGGCGCGGATCGCGGCGGCGTTCCGGACATCGGGGGGCGACCTCCCCAGCGTCTATCGCGCGCTGGTGGCATCGCCCGAAGCGTGGGTGACGCCGCCGGTAAAGTTCAAGTCGCCGTGGGAATGGTATGTCTCGACGCAGCGTGCGCTGGGGACGACGACGGTCCAGCCGGGCGTGACGGTGGGGATGATGAACCAGCTTGGCCAGCCGATCTGGAAGCCGGGGCAGCCGGTCGGCTATGACGATATCGCCGCCGCCTGGGCGGGGCCCGATGCGATCCTGCGCCGGGTCGAGGCGGCGGAACGGTTCGCGGCGCGCGCGGGGCCGGTCGATGCGCGCGCGCTCGCGCCGACGCTGTACCCGGGCGCGCTGAGTGCCGCCACCGCGCAAGGGCTCGCGCGCGCGGAAAGCCCGGCGCAGGCGCTCGCCCTGCTGCTGGTAGCCCCCGAATCGTTGCGGAGATGATCATGCTCGACCGTCGTTCCTTTCTCTCGACCGGTACGCTCGGCGTGCTGGGGTCCGCCTTCGCACCGCGCATCGCGTTTGCGCGCGCCGCGACCAACAAGCGGTTCGTGTTCGTCATCCAGCGCGGCGCGGCCGACGGGCTGGGCATGATCGGTGCGGTCGGCGATCCTGCGTTCGCCGGCGTGCGCGGCGATCTTGCCGCGGACCTGGCCGCGGGCACCAAGCTCGACGGCATGTTCGCGCTGCACCCGGCGATGGTGGCGAGCGCGGGGCTGTACACGCAGGGTCAGGCGCTGTTCGCGCACGCGATCGCCTCGCCCTATCGCGATCGGTCGCATTTCGATGGGCAGAACGTGCTCGAGACGGGTGGCGCGAGCGCATATCAGGTGCGCGACGGGTGGCTGAACCGGCTGCTCGGTGTGCTGCCCGCGGATCAGGCGCGCGCGATCGCGGTGGCGGCGACCGTGCCGATGGCGCTGCGCGGCCGGCGCGAGGTGGCGTCCTATGCGCCGTCGAACCTGCCCGATGCGTCCGACGACCTGCTGCAACGCGTGACGATGCTGTACGAGGGCGACCAGCAACTCCACGGCCTGTGGAGCGAGGCGATGGCGACGCGGCAGCTCACCAGCGATCTCGCGCAGGACGGCGGGCGCAACGCCGCTGCCACGGGCGCACTCGCCGCGCGGTTGCTGAAGCCCGATACGGGCGCGCGGATCGCGATGATCGAGACGGGCGGATGGGATACGCATACCAGCCAGCGCGGGCGGTTGACCGCGCAGTTGAAGGGGCTCGATGCGATGATCGCAGCGCTGCGGGCTGGGCTGGGGCCGTTATGGGCGGACACGATGGTGCTGGTCGCGACCGAGTTCGGGCGGACCGTCGCGGTGAACGGCACGGGCGGTACGGATCACGGCACGGGTACCGCGGCGATGCTGTTCGGCGGCGGCGTGAAGGGCGGGCGAGTCGTGTCCGACTGGCCGGGGCTCGCGCCCGCCGCGCTGTACGAGGCGCGCGACTTGAAGCCGACGATGCAGCTCGATGCGTTCATCGGCGGCGCGGTGTCGGCGCATTTCGGGGTCGATCCGGCGCGGGCGATGGCGGCGTTGTTCCCGGCAAGTGCGAGGACGGCGGCGATCGAGGGGCTGGTGCGAGTCTGAGTGCAGGGCGCGCGGACGGGATTAAAATTGAGCGGCACCCGGCTTTGGTCTAGAGCGCGCGTTTCCTTGACGTACCGGGACTGCCATGACGCTCTATACCCGTTTCGCCGCGCATATCGATGCGGCGCTCGACACGCTGACCGCGGCCGGAACGCTGCCGGAAGGGCTTGATCGCAAGAACGTGACGGTCGAGCCGCCGCGCGACACGAGCCATGGCGATCTCGCGACCAACGCCGCGATGGTGCTCGCCAAGCCCGCCAAGACCAATCCGCGCGTGCTGGCGGATGCGCTGGTCGCCGAGCTGTCGAAGCTCGAGGACGTCGCCTCGGCGAGCGTCGCAGGGCCGGGCTTCATCAATATGAAGCTGACCGACGACGCGTGGCGCGCCGAGTTGGCGGCGATCCCGGCGGCGGGGGCGGATTATGGTCGGTCGACGCAGGGCGCGGGGATCACGGTCAATATCGAATATGTCTCGGCCAACCCGACGGGGCCGATGCACATGGGGCATTGCCGCGGCGCGGTGGTCGGCGATGCGCTGGCCAGCCTGCTCGAATTCGCCGGGCACCGCGTGATCCGCGAATATTATGTCAACGACGCGGGCGGCCAGGTCGATGTGCTCGCGCGCTCGGTCCACCTGCGCTACCGCGAAGCGCTGGGCGAGACCGTCGAGATCCCCGAGGGCCTCTACCCCGGCGACTATCTCGTCCCCGTCGGCCAGTCGCTCGCCACCGAATATGGCGATCGCTATGTCGGCGCGCCCGAGAGCGAATGGCTCGCGATCTTCCGCACGCAGGCGGTCGCCGCGATGATGGTGATGATCCGCGCCGATCTCGCACTGCTCGGGATCGAGCATGAGGTGTTCTCGTCCGAGGCCGAGCTGCAGGCGGCGAAGAAGCCCGAGGCGGCCGAGGCGGAGCTGCGGTCGCGCGACCTGGTGTATGACGGGGTGCTCGAGGCGCCCAAGGGCGAGACGCCCGACGACTGGGAGCCGGTCGAGCTTCCGCTGTTCCGCTCGACGCAGTTCGGCGACGACCAGGATCGCCCGATCAAGAAGTCGAACGGGTCGTGGACCTATTTCGGCGCCGATCTCGCTTATCATTTCCAGAAGAGCCAGAGCGCCGATCAGCTGATTGACATCTGGGGCGCGGATCATGGCGGCACGGTCAAGCGGATCGTCGCGGCGGTCGCGGCGCTGACCGGCGGCAAGACTCGGTTCGACGTGAAGCTTGTCCAGATGGTCCGGCTGCTGCGTAACGGCGAGCCGGTGAAGATGTCGAAGCGCTCGGGCAATTTCGTCACGCTCGCCGATGTCGTGCGCGAAGTCGGCAAGGACGTCGTGCGCTTCACGATGCTCACGCGGCGGTCGGATGCGCAGATGGATTTCGACTTCGCCAAGGTGGTCGAGGCGTCGAAGGACAACCCGGTTTTCTACGTCCAGTACGCGCATGCACGGATCGCATCGCTCCATCGGCGCGCCGAAGAGGCGGGAATTACGCCGATTTCGGCCGATTTGTCCCGGCTTGATACGGACGAACTGGCGCTCGTGCAGCTCGCGGCACAGTTCCCGCGGCTCGTCGAGATTGCCTCGACGGCGCGCGAGCCACATAGAATTGCGTTCTATCTCTATGACTTGGCTGCCGCGTTTCATGCGCTTTGGAATGTCGGCAACGACCGTCCCGATCGCCGTTTCCTCGTGATCGAGGATCCGCAGGCGACCGCGGCACGGCTTTTCTTGGCGTCCGCTATAGGGCAGATTATTCATAACGGCCTCGCCATCATGGGTGTCGAAGCGGTTTCGGAGATGAAGTGATGGCCGAAGACATGGATCTGCGCGAGGAAGACCGGCTCCCCTGGCTCGAAACCGTCGAGCCCGACGATCAGGACACGGTTGGCATCGGCCGCGTGATCGCGCTCGTCGTGCTCGGCCTCGCGGTGCTCGCGGCGATCATCTTCGGCATCTACAAGCTGCAGCAGCGCGCGCCCACGGGCGACGGCCAGCTGATCGCGGCGCAGGAGGGCGACTATAAGGTCAAGCCCGACGATGCCGGTGGCATGAAGGTCAAGGGCGAAGGCGAGTCGGCGATCGCGACGAGCGCGGGCAAGTCAGGCAACGGCGCGATCGACCTGCGCGGCGTGCCGGAAGCACCGGTTGCGGGCAAGCGCGCGGTTGCGCCTAAGGCCGAAGACGCAGCGGGTCGCAACGCGGTCGCGCAGGTGCCGGCGTCGGGCGGGCGACTGGTCGCCGCCGCGCCGATGACCGCGGCGAAGGCGAACGGCGCGGGTGCCGGGACGGGTGGATCGCTGGTCCAGCTGGGCGCGTATCCGAGCGAGGCGGTCGCCAATGCGGCGTGGACGAACTTCTCGAAGCGGTTCGCTTACGTCGGTGCGCTCGGCAAGTCGGTCCAGCCGGTCGCGACGGGTGGTCGCACGCTGTATCGCCTGCGCGTCAATGCGGGCAGCGCGAACCAGGCGGCGGACATCTGTGGTCGTCTGCGTGTCGCCGGCGAGACCTGCTTCGTCGCGAGCTGACGCGACGGTATCGTCGGGGGATCGGAGTTTTGGGTTAGGGCGCCGACGCTCGTTCGTCGGCGCCGCCTTTGGCGGGTGCAAATCGATCGTTTGATGATGGTGTGAGGTTCGAGCGGTGAACGCCCGGTCGGCTGTCCCCGTGTCGGTCGATAGCGCTGCGAACAGGCCTACGAGGCAGTCAGCGACTCTGGCGTGCAAGTGTACCGGATCGGTCCGCTCAATGAGCGTTGACCTTGATAAGATAGCGAACTGAGCCGCCGCAGGGCTTAGCCGGGGCACGTCGCTCGGGCACTGCGCCTCGCTCTACAACGAGCCGCATCCGAGCCGCGTTAGGTTCGACCCCAACTCGCGGATTGCAACAGTCTGCGCGACTCCGTCGCGCAGGTGAGGGCACCTTTCAGGATAACACCGCAGCGCATCCTGTCCTTGTGACCAACCGGGTCGGGTCTGTGCCCTGGTTCGGCTTCAGATCGAGCGGCGATGCTTTCCGCCGTATTTGCGGCCGATGTAATCGCCGATCTGCGCCACTTCGGTCGCAGCAGCGCGCGCGCCGGTAACCTGGCAGGGCAGTGGATCGCTGTCGTGGTTGTTCGCACGGCGCTTCACGGTTTCGCACAGCTCTTCGATATCGGCGCGCGTCAGGACGTTCTTCTCGCGCAACAGGCATATCAGGCTCTGCAGGATCACGAGGTTCTTGTCCTCGGGATCGGCTTGGAGGTCCGGGTATGTAGCCATCTGAGGTTTCCTCTCACCAATATGCAGAGGATATGCCGAATGCGCGAACAAGCAAGCTGTAAGAATTACCTAGCGAAACTGCGCTGCCACCACGCCTCGAACGAGTCCCGCTGCTCCCGGCTGAGTGCAAGCCCGATCTTGCTGCGGCGCAGCAATGCATCTTCGGGTATCCTCGCCCATTCGCGATCGTGCATCCAGCGTGCCTCGATCTCGGTCAGCCCGGCACCGAGATCGGCGCCGAGGCCCGCTTCGTCGGTGACGCCCGCGAGCATCTCGTCGAGCAGCGCCCCGTAGGCATGCGCCATGCGCTCGCTGCGCGCATCGCCGAGGAACGGCCACCGCTTGCGGACCTGTGCCAGATAGGTTGCGAACGGCGGGATGCTGCCCCCCGGAAAGGCGCGGTCGCGTGTTGTCTGGCGCGCGGTGATGCCGAGGGTAGGGGCGATCTTTTCCAGGACTTCCTCGGCGAGGTGGCGCGCGGTGGTAATCTTGCCGCCGAACACCGAGAGCAGGGGCGCGGCGCCCGTGTCGCCAAGCGTGTCGAGCTCGAGGACATAGTCGCGCGTGACCGCCTTGGCTTCGCTGGCACCGTCATCATAGAGCGGGCGGACGCCGGACCAGGTCGAGGTGACGTCGGCGGGGGTGATCTGGCGGGTGAAATGCTGGTTCGCGGCGTCGCAGAGATACGCGATCTCGCCGTCGTCGATCACCGCATCCTCGGGACGATCGACCGGGACATCGGTCGTGCCGATCTCGGTCTGGCCCTGATAGGGGATCGCGAAGACGATGCGGCGGTCGGCGAGCTGGAGAATATACGCGTGATCGCCCTCGTACAGCTTGGGCACGACGATGTGGCTGCCCTTGACCAGCCGGACCCCGGCGCTGGCGTTGATCCCGAGGCGGCCGAGCAGTTCCGCGACCCAGGGGCCCGCCGCGTTGACCAGCGCCCGCGCGGTGATGTCGCGTCCGTCGGACAGCGTCGCGCGCCACACCGTGCCATCGCGGCGTGCGGTGACGAGCTCAGTGCGGACGGCGATCTCCGCGCCCGAGTCCTGTGCGTCCATGGCGTTGAGCACGGTAAGCCGGGAATCGTCGACGAATGCGTCGGAATAGACGAAGCCGCGCGCGCCGTTCTTGAGCGGCGCGGTATAGGCGGTGTCGGCCTTGCGGAGGCCGCGCGAGCGCTTGAGCGTCATGCGACCGCCGAGAAAGTCGTAGAGGTACAGCCCGAGCCGGACCATCCACCAGGGGCGCACCGCATTTTCCTGCGGCAGCACGAAGCGCATCGGCCGGATGATGTGCGGCGCGGCCTTTACCAGGCGTTCGCGCTCACGCAGCGCCTCGGCGACCAGCTTGAAGTCGTAATATTCGAGGTAGCGCAAGCCCCCGTGGATCAGCTTGGTCGAGGCGGACGAGGTCGCGCCGGCAAGGTCACCCTTTTCGACGAGCAGGACGGAGAGGCCGTTCAGCGTGGCTTCGCGGGCAATCGCTGCGCCGTTGATGCCGCCGCCGACGATGAGAATGTCATAACTTTGCGTCATGTCCCGCTACTTAGCCGTTTGGTAAAGCCGAGCCTACCGACTATCTCTTGTCCATGTACAAACCAAAAGCCGGTCTTCCGACGCGCGAGCAGATCCTCGACTTCATCGCCACCTCCGACGTGCCCGCGGGCAAACGCGAGATCGCCAAGGGCTTCGGGCTCAGCGCGCAGGACAAGATCGGGCTCAAGGCCTTGCTCAAGGACATGGCCGACGAGGGGCTGATCGACAGCGCCCCCGGCCGCGCGTTCCACAAGATGGGCGGCGTGCCCAAGGTCACCGTGCTGCGGATCGCCGATGTCGACGATGGCGGCAATGTGTGGGCGGTCCCCGAGCGCTGGGAGGCGGAGGGTGTGCCACCGCCGCGGCTGCGTGTGCGCGAACGCAAGCGCGGCGCGTTGGGCGTCGGCGAGCGGATCCTTGCGCGCACCGAGGAGGCCGGGAATGGCTGGATCGCGCATCCGATGAAGGTGCTCGCGCCGGCCTCAGAGCAGGTGCTGGGCGTGCTGCGCGAGGACGGTGGGCGGCTGTGGCTGACCGGCGTCGACAAGCGCGAGCGGCGCGAGTTTGCGGTGGCCGATGCGGGCGGTGCGGCGCCGGGTGACTTGGTGCTGGCCGAACTCGCGGGCAAGCCGCCCAAGATCGCCGCGCGCGTCGTCTCGAAACTGGGCGATCCGTTTGCGGCGCGCAGCTTCTCGCTGATCGCAATCCACAAGCTGGGCATTCCCGACGTGTTCTCGCAGGAGGCGCTCGCCGAGGCGGAGCGGGTGTCCAAGCTGCCGCTGGGGGAGGGGCGCGAGGATTTGCGCGACGTGCCGATCGTTGCGATCGATCCCGAGGATGCGCGCGATCACGACGATGCGGTGTGGGCGGAGGCGGATGACGATCCCGCCAATGCGGGCGGCTGGAAAGCGATCGTCGCGATCGCCGATGTCAGCTTCTACGTCCGGCCGAAATCGGAGGTCGATCGCGAGGCGCGGCGGCGCGGGAACTCGGTGTATTTCCCCGACCGGGTCGTGCCGATGCTGCTCGAAATCCTGTCGGCGGAGGTGTGTTCGCTGAAGGAAGGCGCGGATCGCGCGGCGCTGGCCTGCCATTTGCGGATCGGCAAGGATGGATCGCTCAAGTCGTGGCGCTTCACGCGCGCGGTAGTGCGGATCGCGGCGAACCTTGCCTATGAAGAGGCGCAGGCGATCATCGATGCGTCCTCCCCTCCCGCCTTGCGGGAGGGGGCGGGGGAGGGCGGTGCCCCACTTGATGCAGTCGAGAGTCAGGAAGCCCCTCCCCAGACCCCTCCCGTAGACGGGAGGCGAGATATGCTGGCAGTGCTGCGTCCCCTCTGGGCGTGCTGGCAGTCACTGGCGAAGGCGCGCGACGCGCGGGCGCCGCTCGATCTCGACCTGCCCGAACGGCGCGTGGTGCTCGACGAGCAAGGGCGGATCATGTCGGTGTCGCCGCGCGAACGGCTCGATGCGCACCGGCTGATCGAGGATTACATGATCGCCGCCAACGTCGCCGCCGCCAAGGCGCTCGAGGCGAAGAAGGCGCCGGTGATGTATCGCATCCACGAGCCGCCCAGCCGCGAGAAGCTGATGGCGCTGAAGGAGTATCTCGAGACGTTCGACGTGCCGTTCGCGCTGGGGCAGGTCGTCCGTCCGGCGACGTTCAACCACATCATCGAGCGGATCGGCGATGCCGACTTCCGCCCGCAGGTGATGGAGCAGATCCTCCGCACGCAGACCCAGGCCTATTATGCGCCGGGCAACCATGGGCATTTCGGGCTGAGTCTCGGCAGCTACGCGCACTTCACCTCGCCGATCCGGCGTTATGCGGATCTGCTCGTGCATCGCTCGCTGGTGTCCGCTTACGGGCTGGGCGAGGGCGGGTTGCCCGCGGACGACGCGGCCAACATGGAGTCGGTCGGCGAGATCATCAGCCGGCTCGAGCGCCGCGCGATGGAGGCCGAGCGCGATACCACCGATCGCTATGTCGCGGCGTTCCTGTCGGAGCGAGTCGGGCAGGTGATGGACGTCAGGATCACCGACGTCACCAATTTCGGCTTCTTCGCGACGGTCGAGGGGATCGGCGGCGACGGGCTGATGCCGGTACGCGATCTGGGCGGCGAGTATTTCCGCTTCGACGAGGGCGCGCGCACGCTGACCGGCGAGCATAGCGGCGACGTCTTCGCGCAAGGCCAGACGCTGGAGCTGCGGCTGGCGGAGGCGAACCCGGTATCGGGGGCGCTGCGGTTCGAGATGCCCGAGGGGAAGGGGGCTGCTCCTCCGATGCGCGGCGGGCGCAAGCCGGTACGCGAGATCAAGCATCGCGGGCGGCCGATGAACATCCGTCACAAGGGCAAGCGCCGTTAGGATTTGGACAAGCTCCCCGCGCTATGCGAGCGTGGCGCAGGGGAGACTGGCATGCGGGGATATATTCTAGGCCGGTCGCGGCGGCGGATCGTCAGCGATTTCGTCGCGGCGAAGGCGACGGCGGCGGATCGTGCGATCGCCTATGACGCGCAGGACCTGCGGACGTTTCGACGGCTGTGCGCGTTCGGTGCGATCGTCGACGACGGGGCGGGGCGCTATCACCTCGATGCGCGAAAGCTCGGGGCGTTTCGCGGGGCTGTGCGCCGGCGGGCGGCGGCGATCGCGGCGGCATCGGGCGTGGTGGCGAGTGCTGCGGCGGCAGCGACGGTGTTCGCGCTGGCGGAGTAACCGGGCGCGCCGCCGAGATCGCAGCGTGTTTCCCCGCGAAGGCGGGGAAACAGACTGGGCTCCCGCCTTCGCGGGAGAACAGCAGGGTGCGGGGTTGAGGTCCTGACTGTGATCAGCCGACCGTGAAGGTGAGCCCTGCCTTCGCCACGAGGCGATCGCGCAGCTTCGTGCCCATCAGCGCGCCCGGCGTCCAGATGCCGCCATCGCCAGCCACGTCCTGAACGAGGCACAAGGCCGCCTCCGCGATCATCTTGCTGGTCGAGCCATAGCCCGGATCGCGGTCGCCGGTGACGACCGAGTCGATCCGCGCGCCATCGGGCATGATGCCGACGAACAACAGGTCGTAATGACCGGCGTCGCGCTCTTCCTTGGACGGGCCTTCGCCGGGTTTGGGGCCCTTGTCGCCCGAGAAGGGATTGAACTTGGCGATCGCTTCGGCCGCCACCTTGCCGAGATCGCCGAGCCCCGCGACCATCATCTCGTCATAGACGAAGTCCGCGCCATAGGCCTCGCCGAGCAGGAAGTTGGTGCGGTGGACGTTCTTGGTGTTGATCGGCGCCATCACGAACGGCGCGACCCAGGCCGAGAGCGTCGTGTCATATTCGGGGAGCAGCCCGGTCGGCTGGTGCGGGCCCTGGAAGCCCGGGGTGAGCGCGAACGGGCTGGTCAGCAGCTTGACGATGCCGGGGTCGCGCGCGGCGGCGGCGAGCGTCGCCTTCAGGCTGGCCGCGGTGCCGCCCGAGAACGTCCCCTGCATCTTCCGTACGCGACCTTTCACGCGGGGCGCTGGCATGCCGTATTTGGCTTTCGCGGCATCCTGCAGCGTCAGCACGCCGAGATCGAAGGGGATGCTGTCGAACCCGCACGAGAAGACGATGCGCGCACCCGTACGCGTCGCCTCGCCCTCATGCGCGTCGATCATGTGGCGCATCCAGGCGGGCTCGCCGCACAGGTCGACATACCCGGTGCCGGTCGCGGCGCACGCGGCGACAAGTGCGCTGCCGTAGAGCTGGTAGGGGCCGACGGTCGAGATGACGACGGTGGCGCGTTCGGCCATCGCGCGGAGGCTGGCGGGATCGTCCGAGTCGGCGGTGACGAGCGGCGTGTCGGCGGGCGCACCGATCAGGTCGCGCACCTCCTGCAGCTTCGCCAGCGACCGACCCGCCATCGCCCAGCGAACGCCGCTCGGATAGGTCTGCGTCAGATATTCGGCGACCAGCCGACCGGTGAAGCCCGTCGCGCCATAGATGAAGATGTCGAAGTCGCGCATATCCGCCTCCTGTTTGCCCCCGGTTTGCGCTTCCGCTGATGGCATCGCAAGCGAAACGCAGTGACTCGCCATGGCTGCTTCGATCTGCGAGCATCGCGCTATGGCCTCCGATCGCAAAACCGTCGCGTTCATCGTCGAGCAGCTCGCCGCGGCGGGCAACGTCTCCGCAAAGCCGATGTTCGGCGAATATGGCGTCTATTGCGACGGTAGGATGGTGGCGATGGTCTGCGACGACCAGCTGTTCGTCAAGCCGACCCCCGGTGGCCGCGCGTTCGCGGGCACGATCGACGAGGCGCCGCCTTATCCCGGCGCGAAGCCCTGCCTGCTGGTAGACGCCGACCGCTGGGACGATGCGGACTGGCTTGCCGAACTCGTCCGGATCTCGGCGGCGGAACTGCCGCTGCCGAAACCCAAAAAGGCTAAGCCGCCTCGTTGAACTGGAGGCTGGCGAGCCGCGCGTAGAGCCCGCTGTTCGTCATCAGCGAGCCGTGCGAGCCCTCCTCGACGATCTGCCCGTCGCTCATCACGATGATCCGCTCGGCCGCGCGCACGGTGGCGAGGCGGTGCGCGATGACGAGCGTGGTGCGGTTCGCCATCAGCCGCTCGAGTGCCTCCTGCACCAGCCGCTCGCTTTCGGCGTCGAGCGCGCTGGTCGCCTCGTCGAGCAGCAGGATCGGCGCATCGCGGAGCAGCGCGCGCGCGATCGTCACGCGCTGACGCTGGCCGCCCGACAGCCGCGCGCCGCCCTCGCCGAGGAAGGTGTCGAGCCCCTCGGGCAGCTTGCGCAGGAATTCGGCCGCGTTGGCGGCCTCGGCGGCGGCCCAGAGCTGGTCGTCGGTCGCGGTCCAGTCGCCATAGCGCAGATTGTCGCGCGCGGACGCGCCGAAGATGATCGTCTCCTGCGGGACCATCGCGATCCGCGCGCGCACCGCAGCGGGATCGGCGTCGCGCAGGTCGACGCCGTCGAGCGTCACGCGGCCCGCATCGGGATCGTAGAAGCGCTGGACGAGCTGGAACAACGTCGTCTTGCCCGCGCCCGAGGGACCGACGACCGCGACCGTCTCGCCCGGCTTGATGTCGAGCGAGAAGCCGTTGAGCGCGGCGACGTCGCGGCGGGTCGGGTAATGGAACTGGACGTTTTCGAACGCGAGCGCGCCGCGCGGCGGCTGCGGGAGTGCGACCGGATTGGCGGGGGCGGCGATCTCGGGCGTCTCGCGCAGCAGCTCGGACAGCCGCCCGGCGGCGCCGGCACCGCGCAACAGGTCGCCATAGACTTCGGTCAGCGCGCCGAATGCGCCCGCGACGATGCCGCCGGTAAGAACGAACGCGGCGATCGCGCCCCCGCTGATCCGCCCGGCAGCGACGTCGATCGCGCCCTCCCACAGGACGAGCGTGATCGAGCCGAAGACCAGCCCGATGACGATCGCGGTCATCACCGCGCGCAGCAGGATGCGCGCGCGCGCCGCGGCGAAGGTTGCGCCAACCGCATCGGCAAAGCGGATCGCCTCGCGGTCTTCCTGCCCGAACGCCTGCACGACCTTCATCGCGCCGAGCGTCTCGGTCGCGATCGAGCCGACATCGGCGACCCGGTCCTGGGAAGTGCGCGAGTAATTGCGGACGCGTTTGCCGAGCAGTGCGATCGGCAGGATGATCAGCGGGATGCCGATCATCAGCATGCCCGCGAGCTTCGGCGAGATTGCGAACAGATAGATCAGCCCGCCGATCCCGGTGAAGGTGTTGCGCAGCGCGATCGACACGGTGCTGCCGACGACCTGTTCGATCAGCGCGGTATCCGAGGTCAGTCGCGAGGCGATTTCCGACGGGCGGTTCTCCTCGAAGAAGCGCGGCGTCAGGCGGAGCAGGTGGCGCTGCACATTGGTGCGGATATCCGCGACGACGCGCTCGCCCAGCCATGAGACGTAATAGAAGCGCACCGCGGTCGCCAGCGCGAGCACAACGACGATCATCAGCAGATAGTGGAACGAGGTGCCGACCGATCCGCTGGCGCCGGGGCCGAAGCCGCGATCGATCACACGCTTGAAACCGTAAGGGATGCCGATAGTCGCCGCCGACGTGGTCATCAGCGCGAGGCCGGCAAACGCGATCTGGCGCGGATAGTTGGCGGCATGACGCCACACCATCGCGAGATCGCCGATCCGGCGGGACGTCTTCTCTTCGGGGTTCGGCTTGGCCATGCGGCACCGCCTAGCAGCCGTGGGGGTGGCGCTCAACGACAACCGCCGTGCGCGGTGGCCGTGGAGACAGGCCGGCCTTACGCGATAGGTAATGATCGCGCGTTGCGCTGCGGCGCTTTTGCGTTACGACCGTTATAGCCTATATAAAGGCGAAGGATACCGCATGCTCTACGATGCTTACGAATTCCAACGGTCGATGATGTCAGGTGCTAGCAAACTGGCGAGTTTCGGCGCGGAAATGCTCAACAACCCGGCAAACCCATTCTCCTATTTAGGCGGCGGGGCGGTGATCGGATCGGCGCTGGAGGTGTTCGCACACGCGAATGCGACTCGCGGAAAGCCCGCATTCGGGCTCGACCAGACGGTGATCGACGGGCGTGAGGTCGCGGTGCGCGAGGAGATCGTGCTGCGAAAGGATTTCGGCCAGCTCAAGCGGTTCGTACGTGAGGGCGTCGAGGGCGGTCCCAAGCTCCTGATCGTCGCGCCGATGTCTGGCCATTATGCCACGCTGTTGCGTGGGACGGTCGAGCGGATGCTCCCGTTCGCGGACGTCTACATCACCGACTGGCGCGATGCGCGCAGCGTGCCGTTGTCGGCGGGCCGCTTCGATCTCGACGATTATGTCGACTACCTGATCGCGTTCCTCGAGCAGATCGGCGCGAACGAAGGGCAGGGCGGTACGCACATGCTCGCGGTCTGCCAGCCCTCGGTGCCCTGCTACGGCGCAGCGGCGCTGATGAGCGCGGACAAGAATCCGTGCCGACCCAAGACGTTGACGATGATGGGCGGTCCCGTCGACACGCGCGAGGCGCCGACCGCGGTCAACACGCTGGCGACCGAGCGGCCGCACGCCTGGTTCGAGCAGAATGTGATCGCGACGGTACCGGGCAATTATCCCGGTGCGGGGCGCAAGGTATATCCTGGGTTCCTGCAACTTGCCGGGTTCATGTCGATGAATCTGGGCAACCACATGGTCTCGCATTGGGAGATGTATAAGCATCTCGTCCAGGGCGACGATGCGAGCGCGTCACAGAGCCAGGATTTCTACGAGGAATATCGCTCGGTTTGCGACATGACCGCGGAATTCTATCTCCAGACGATCGACGTGGTGTTCCAGACCCACGCACTGCCACGCGGGATCCTGACGCATCGGGGTCGGCTGGTGGATCCGGCGGCGATCACCGATATCGGGTTGTTGGCGATCGAGGGCGAGCGCGACGATATTTCAGGGCTGGGCCAGACCAAGGCTGCGCTGACGCTGGCGACGGCGTTGGCCGATGCGAAGAAGCGGTATCTGATCGCGGAAGGCGCGGGACATTACGGCATCTTCAACGGATCGCGCTGGCGCGACAAGATCGCGCCGGTCGTCGAAGAGTTTATTACCGCGAACGGGTGATGATTATGGGCAGCCCCGATGGCGGGGCTGCCCATCGGTAGGTCAGGCGACCGAGTCGACGACGGCGTGGCTGCTCGACTCGTCCGAACGGATGGTGCCGCCGAACAGCATCTTCAGGCGACCACCGATCGAGATGTCCGTCTCCCACAGCTCGGCGCTGTCGATGTCAAAGCGGAGCAGCGTCAGGTTGGGGTCTTCCTTGCCGCCCGGAAACCATGCCTCGACCTGGTTGTTCCAGAGCTTGTCGATCTGCGCGCGGTCGTTCGACGTCGAAACGTCGCCCGACATGCAGGCGAAGAAATCATGTCCCTTGCCGACGAACTGCGCCATCGCCGCGCCGCCCTTGGCGATGCGGTTGTCGCGACCGGCGAAGAAGAACAGCGTGTTGGGCTGATCGTCGTCGATCTGCGCGGTCATCGGCTCGGAATGCTGGCCATCCTCGAGGCCGATCATCACGAACGGGCTCGACTTCAGCTTGTCGATGAACTTCGCTGCGATTTCCTGCGGGGTATCCTTGTCGGCCATCGTCATTCTCCTATGGGCTTGGATTGCCTGAGAGAACGGGTGGGGCGGGCGTTGGTTGCGCTGCGCGGTCCGATGCGATGCTGCTTGGTGAAAGCGCAGACGGCGCGCCATGATGGTGGCGGCAGCAGTCCTGCTGCCAAACAAGAAAGGTAAGGTGTATGCAACTTGCCGATCTGTGCCTGATCCTCGGCATGCTCTTCGCCTTCGCGACCCTGGTCGTGAAGATCATCGAAGTGTCGCGCAAAGGCTAGGTGCACGGGAGGGGCTTGGGCTGACACCCAAGTCCCAAACGTATTGGGCCCCGGCCGCTGACACGACCGGGGCCCAAACAAGAAAGGCGGTGTATGCAACGCCGTTTTGCTACATGCGCGAATGCGGCAAGTTTTTCAAGATCACAGCACCTCGAACAACCCGGCGGCACCCATGCCACCGCCTACGCACATCGTGACGACGACATACTTCGCACCGCGGCGCTTGCCTTCGATCAGCGCGTGGCCGGTCGCGCGGGCGCCGGTCATGCCGTAGGGGTGGCCGATCGAGATCGCGCCGCCGCTGACGTTGAGCCGCTCGTCGGGGATGCCGAGTTTGTCGCGGCAGTAAAGCACCTGCACCGCGAATGCCTCGTTCAGCTCCCACAGGCCGATATCGTCCATCTTGAGGCCGAAGCGCTTGAGCAGCTTCGGGATCGCGACGACCGGGCCGATTCCCATCTCGTCGGGCTCGGTGCCACCGACCGCGATGCCGACATAGCGACCGAGTGGCTGGAGACCGCGCTGCGAGGCGATCTTCTCCTCCATCAGCACCGACGACGAGGAGCCGTCGGACAACTGCGACGCATTGCCCGCGGTGATCGTGAAGTCGGGGCCCATCACGGGTTTCAGCGACTGAAGCCCCTCGAGCGTGGTGTCGGCGCGATTGCCCTCGTCCTTGGCGATCATCACGTCCCTGTAGGTGACCTCCTTGGTCTCCTTGTTGACGATCGCCATGGTGGCGTCGACCGCGACGATCTCCGCGTCGAAATAGCCTGCGGCCTGTGCGGCGGCGGTGCGCTGCTGAGACTGGAGCGCATAGGCATCCATCGCGTCACGGCTGATGCCATAGCGCTTGGCGACGACCTCGGCGGTCTGCAGCATCGGCATGTAGACGTCCTTGTGCATCGCGACCAGCTGGGGGTCGGGCGCGACGCGCATCTGTGGGGTCTGGACGAGGCTGATGCTCTCGACACCGCCGCCGATCGTGATGTCCATATTGTCGGTGATGATCTGCTTGGCGGCGGTGGCGATCGCCATCAGGCCCGACGCGCACTGGCGGTCGACCGACATGCCCGACACGGTGACGGGAAGCCCCGCGCGGAGCAGCGACGTGCGCGCGATGTTGCCGGCCTGATGACCCTGCTGGAGCGCGCAGCCGAAGACGACGTCGTCGATCTCCGCACCATCGACGCCGGCGCGCTCGACCGCGGCGCGGATCGAATGCGCGGCGAGCGTCGGCGCGGGCGTGTTGTTGAACCCGCCGCGATAGGCGCGGCCGATGGCGGTGCGAGCGGTGGAGACGATGACGGCTGAACGCATGGATTTGCTCCTTTTGGATTTGGATCGTCACCCCAGCGAATGCTGGGGTCTTCTGGGTGGCGGGCGTCGTGGCTCGAACCGGGAGATGCCAGCGTGCGCTGGCATGACGTCGATGGTTGGGCGGACTTAGACGAAGACCTGGCTGATCCATTCGGCGATCAGGGCGGGCTTTTCCTGGCCATCGATCTCGACCGTAAAGGCGTTGGTCTGCTGCCACTGGCCGGGGCGCTTCTCGTCGAACGACAGCAGCTTGAACTTGCCACGCACCTTGGAGCCCGACCGGACCGGCGAGAGGAAGCGCACCGAATTGCCGCCGTAATTGACGCCCATCTTGGCGCCCTCGATCGTGGGCGCGTCGGGCACCTTCGACGACAACAGTGGCATCAGCGACAGCGTCAGGAACCCGTGCGCGATTGTGCCGCCGAACGGGGTCTGCGCCGCGCGGGCGGGGTCGATATGGATGAACTGGTGGTCACCCGTCGCAACGGCGAATTTGTCGATCATGGCTTGCGTGACCTCGACCCAGTCGGACACCGTTTCGGTGCCGATGCGGGCCTGCATCTCTGCGGTGGTGATCGTTGCCACGGGGGTCCTTTCTGGTTGGCGCGGTGCGCTGACGCGTCTCTAGGCGCGGCGGTGCTAGTATCGCAAGTCTTGCGTTGACCGGAAAGAGGAAAATGCTGAGTTTGTCTACGTGGAACGGCGAACCCGATGTTCTAAAGGGTGGTTTTACAAAGGAGGGTGGGGGCGGCGTACGTAGGGCGGTTGTCCCGCGAAGGCGGGAGTTCAGTCTGGGTCCCGCCTTCGCGGGGAAACATTTGCGGGCTGGTTCGAGTGGTTAAGGTACCACCCCGGCGGAGGCCGGGGTCCAGTTGGGAGACGTTGCTGACTGAGGTTCGGCTACGTTACCGCGACCTCCTCAACTGGGCCCCGGCCTCCGCCGGGGTGGAGGCGTGATCTTGGGGACACGTGTATCCAGTAGCGGCAGCGAGCGCTGGCCCAGGTAGCCGGGGCTCAGGCCGTCACGCCCTCGGTCTTCGGCCGGCGTATCTCCGGATACGGCGTCACAATCGAACCATCCGGCGCGGCCATCATGTTGACCTGGGTCGGGAAGGCGATCTCGATCTTCTCGTCGTTGAAGCGCTTCAGGATGGCGATGCCGACCGCGGTGCGGCCGTCGTAGAAGCTGGCGTAATCGGGGCCCTTGCTGTCGAACTGGACCTCGAAATCGAGGCTCGACGCGCCGAAGCCGGTAAAGCCCGCGCGGGTGAAGATCTTGTCGTTGGCCTCGACTATCTCCTTGAGCATCGCGGGGATGCGCGAGCAGACCTCGGGCGGGGTCGAATAGGTGACGCCGATGATGAATTTCGCGCGGCGGTGGTTGCGCTGCGTGTTGTTGAGAATCTCCTTGTTGAGGAGGTTCTTGTTCGAGATCACGCGCTCCTCGCCGTCGATGCCGCGGATTCGCGTCGATTTCAGGCCAATCGCCTCGACGCTGCCCGAGGCGGTGTCGTAGCTGATCGAATCGCCGCGGCGGAACGGGCGGTCGAAGATGATCGCGAGGGCTGCGAACAGATCGGCGAAGATACCCTGCGCGGCGAGACCGATCGCGATGCCGCCGACGCCGAGCCCGGCGACCAGGCCGGTGACGTTGACGCCGAGATTGTCGAGCACGACGACCAGCGCCACCGCGAACACGACGAACGTGACGAGCAGCCGGATCAGGCCCATCGCCGACAGCAGTGCCTCGCCCGAATAATGTTCGGACTGCGTGCGATGCTCGATCGCACCGAGGATGATCTCGCGCACCCAGACCGCGGCCTGGAACACCGCGGCGACGGTGAAGAGGAAATTGATCGTCGTCGCGACCTCGCCGGGGGCGGCGGAATAGCCCGACACGAGCTTGGCCGCGAGCATGACGATGAAGAAATTACCGGTCCGCGCGATCGCCTTACCGACGACCATCCCCCAGCCGTTCAGCGCGCGCGGGCGTTCGCACAGCTTGCTGCCGAACCGGCGCGCGGTGTGGAGCGCGACGACGATCGCCGCGCCGATCCCGACCGCGATCAGGATCTGGAGCCAATAGGCCTGCACCCAGGCGATGCTGGCGGTGACGAAGCCCTGCGCCTGGTTGCCGACGTCGCCGGCGTCAAAGATCGGTTGTTTGGCGGGGGTGGTTGCGTTGGACATGGAAATACTCGTCAGGCCGCGTTTGCGCGTGCGGTCAGAATGGGCGCCGCGGTGGCGGGCGTGCCGGCTTCGAGGAAGGCGATCAGCCCGCATTCCTCGCGGCTGAGATAGCGCTTGGCGCGCGGGAGGCGGAGCGCCTTGCGAAAGGTGGACTGTCCCTGTTTCACCAGCGCGATGAGCGACGGATGAACATAGCTCTTCCGCGCGATCGCGTGCGTGTTGCCGAGCCGTGCGACGACGGGCTCGAGCATCGTCTTGAGGCTGAGATCCACCTCGGCGGAGGCGAGCGCCTCGAACGCGGCGACGCTGGCGGCCCAGGTGCGGAAGTTCTTTGCGGTAAATTCGGTGCCGGTGACGTCGCGGATATAGCAGTTCACGTCGGTCGAGGTGACGGGATGCGCGACGCCCGCATCGTCGAGCCAGGCGAACAGATGCTGCTCGTCGAGGTCCTGGCACTTCTTGACGAAGCTGCTGAGCGACCGATCGGTGATCTTGAGCGTCCGTAACTTGCCCGACTTGCCCTTGTACTGGAGTTTGAGCGTCGCGCCCTTCACCGCGCCGTGGCGCTTGCGCAGAGTGGTCGCACCGAAGCTCTCATTCGCCTCGGCATAGGCTTCGTTGCCGACGCGGATATGGCCGCCGTCGAGCAGCCGGAGGACGGCGGCGACGGCGCGCTCCCGGGTGAGCGAGCGTTTGCGCAGATCGGACTCTACCGCCTTGCGTAGCTTCGGGAGCGCGTTGCCGAAGTCGGCGCAGCGTTCGTATTTGGCCGCCTCCTGCGCTTCGCGGAAGCCGAGGTGATAGCGATATTGCTTACGGCCCTTTTCGTCCCAGCCGACCGCCTGGATATGACCGTGGGGCTTGGGGCAGAACCAGGCGTCACGATAGGCGGGGGGCAGGGCGATCGTGTTGAGCCGGCCGATCTCGTCGCGGTCGGTGATGCGCTCGCCCTTGGCGTCGAAATAGCCCCAGCCGTTCCGCATCTTCTTGCGGGTTATGCCGGGCTTTGAGTCGTCCGAATACACGATTCTGGTGGGCAATGCGGTGGTCCTTGGGGCGCCGTATGAAGTCTTCTGGAAATGTTCGGCAAGGCGCATCGTTCCGGAACGACGCGGGCCGCCCGTGGTTGAGGGGGCACTGGATTTCACTGGAGACATGCCATGACCGATCTTTCCCAAGCTCGCGTACTGATGCTCGCTGCCGATGGTTTCGAGACCGTCGAACTGTTCGAACCCAGGAAGGCGCTCGAGGCGGCGGGGGCGAAGGTTACGCTCGCGTCGATCAAGACCGACCCGATCCAGGGCATGAAGGGCGACATCAACAAGGCCGAGACGGCGACGCCCGAGCTGACGCTCGACGAGGTCGATACCGACGATTACGACGCGCTGGTGCTGCCGGGCGGCGTCGCCAACCCGGACACGATGCGTCAGGAAGAGCGCGCGATCGAGATCATCACCGAGTTCATGGAGGACGGCAAGATCGTCGCGGCGATCTGCCATGCGCCGTGGCTGCTGGCCGAGGCGGACGTGATCGATGGCCGCCGCGTGACGAGCTACCCGTCGATCCGCACCGATCTGGAGAATGCGGGCGCCGACGTGGTCGACGAGGAGGTCGTGGTCGACGGCAATCTGATCACCAGCCGCAAGCCCGATGATATCCCTGCGTTCAACAAGGCGATCATCGCCGCGCTGGAGGAAGAGCTGGCCGACGAACCGGTCGACTGATTGCAAGAGTGAAGCACGCTCTTCCTTGTTCTCCTGCGAAGGCGGGAGCCCAGACTGGGTCCCCGCCTTCGCAGGAGAACAAGGAGGGGGTGGTCTAGTGCCTGTTAAGCCAGCGTTGGGCGGGGCGTTCTATTAGGTGATAGAGTGCGATCGAGGCCAGCAGGACCAGGCCGAGGTACAATGCGAGCTTCGCGGGCGACACGGCGTTCGCATCGCTGACGAAGGCGAGCTTGAATGCCTTCCACAGAATGAAGTGGCTGAGATAGGTGGCGTAGCTGATCTCGCCGAGATAGTGGATCGTGCGCATCTCGAACGGGTTGTCCGGTCGGCCCGACGTGAGGGCCAGTAACAGGAGCAGCGTTGCGAACAGCGCGGGGACGACGAGCGTTTCGGGCGCGCCGGCAATCCAGATGATGGCGAGCGCCATGGCGGTGAATATGGCCGCTCCGATCGCCGCACGCGCAGTGCGCCAGCGTAACCAAAGCGCGCAGACGATGCTGCCGGTGGTGAACTCGATCAGGCAGCGGAGCAGGCCGTAGCGCGGGATGTCGGTGCCGAGCGTCGGGGAGTCGATTGCCAGGTGCAGCGCCAACAGCAGCAGGCCCGCAAGCGCGAGCAGCACCGCGGTCGGTACGCGGCGCCAGTCCACTGCCATCACGAGCAGCGGGAACAGCAGGTACGCGGCGAGCTCGGCGCTGATCGACCAGGCAGGATCGTTCCAGGCGAGGTGGCGGGTGAACCCCCAGTTCTGGAGCAGCACGACGTGCAGCGGGAGTTCGGAAAACACGAATTGCGGGTCGTTACGGCCGGTCGCGCGCAGCACGAGCGCCAGCGCGACGGCGCCCACCAGAGTCACCAGATGCAGCGGCCAGATCCGCGCGAGGCGTTTTTGCAGGAAACGCGGCACGCCCGCGATGCCGCCGATCCGCAGGCGGTCGTTCCAGGTGAGCCAGATCACGAAGCCGGACAGCAGGAAGAAGAAGTCGACCGCGAGATAGCCCTTGGCGAAGACGTCGCGCAGGGCGGTGGGCAAGCCGGCGATCGAGAGGCGGATGTGGTAGAAGACGACGAACCACGCCGCGATCCCGCGTACGCCGGTCAGCGCACGCAGTTCCCCGATGGACGCGCGTGCGCTCATGCCGCCGGGGCGGCGGGCGCCGCGCGCCGCATCGGGCGGAACGACTCTTCGCTCCGCTTGCGCGCGAGATAGGTGTCGAGGCCGATCTGCGCGCCGATCAGCATGTAGATGAACGGCTGGAACGCGATCGCGATGAACGCTGCGCCGAGCAGATAGACGATGTGGCCGCTCTGCAGCGCGGCCGCGAGCGGGCCGGCCCAGGCGAACGTGCCGTCGGGATCGCGGTAGCGGCGGCGAACGACCTCCATCCGGACCAGGCCGATCAGGTTGATCGCGAGCCACAGCGCGAGCCCGAAATAGCCCTGTTCGCCGAGCATCTCGAAATAGGCGCTGTGATAGGCGCGCGCCTTGTCGACCTCGACCTTGGGGGTGGCCGCGGCGGCGGGGGCGCCTGCGCTGCCTGCATCCGGCGCGGTCTTCAGGTCGTATCGGATATGGTTGCCCAGATACGCGTTGAAGCCGCCACCGAACGGATGCGTCTTGGCGTATTCGATCGTCCATTTCCACACCGCGAGCCGGGTCGAGGCGGACTCGTCCGCGTCGTACGTCTTGATCGTGTTCATGCGGTTGGTGAAGGTGGAGGGCAGGAACGGAATCGCCGCGACGCCGAGCACGCCGAGCATCGCCAGATACGCAAACTTCCGCTTCACGTTGCGGATCGACAGCAGCGCGAGCAGGCCGATGCAGAGCAGTCCGGTGCGGGTCGAGGTGCCGACCGGGATCAGCAGGCATGCGAAGACCAGCGCGAGGCAATAGCCTTTCAGTCGCCAGTCGCGCTTGAAGATCGTGCCGTGGCTCATGAACCAGATGATGATCGGGATGATCGCGATCGCCACCGCGCTGATCGTGCTGCCCTCGTACAGCCCCGAATTATTGTCGACCATCAGGTTCAACTGGCCATAGCCGCCGCCGCCGCTGGCGATCGTCTTGATGCCGCCGACGACGATGATCGAAGACGCCGCGAGGATCATGAACGCTAACAGCGCCTCAATCCGCAACCGCGTGCGCAGCGTGAGCGGGAGGAAGGCGGCAAAGGCGAGCGCCTTCCACACCCAGTCCCATTTCTCCTTGGCCTCGGCAGGGAAATCGGCGGCGATCGTCGTGCCCCAGCAATAGAGCAGCAGCAGCACGATCAGCACCTGCCGCCCGCCGACCCGCGTGTCGCGCTTGTCGTCGGCGAGGATCCATCCGCCGACCGCCAGCGCGACCGCGATCAGCGAGATCGGCACCGAATTGAGCAGCAGATAGGTCAGCCGCTGCGGCGAGACGATGTCGATATAGACATAGACGAGCACGAGCAGGAACGGCCGCTTGAACCCCATGCCGAAGAACGCGAGCAGGAAGGCGATGAACGCGAGATCACGCATCGCGGCGGGATGTCCGGTCGGGGCGGCGAGTCTTGTCGGCGGCGTCGTGCGGGCCGGGCTCGCGATCGAGATCGGGCCGCCGGAGCAGCAGGAATGCGGCGAGCATCATCAGCCCGTGGCTGAGGCCGAGCGCGAGATTGTCGATCATGGGACGGCCTCCTTTGCGTGCAGGGGTTTGCGTAGCGGGTTTCTCGAGATTTGTGCGTAGCCATAGTCGGTTGACGCGCCGTTAAGCGATCTGTGGCAGACGCGGTCCACAATGCGTATCCTTCATATCCTCGACCACGGCCTGCCGCTGCAAAGCGGCTACACGTTCCGCACGCGCGCGATCCTCAAGGCGCAGGAAGGGCTGGGGTGGACCGTCGCGGCGGTTACCGGCCCGCGCCACGGCGCAGCGCCCGCCTCGGTCGAGTCGATCGACGGGCTGACGTTCCACCGGACGGCGGCGGGCGTGAAGCCGGGTCCGGTCGGCGAGGTTGCGGGGATCGCAGCCTTCGCCAAACGGATCGAGTCGGCGGTCGATGCCTTCAAGCCCGACATCCTCCACGCGCATTCGCCGGTGATCGACGCACTCGCCGCGCTTATCGTCGCGCGCAAGCGCAAGCTGCCGCTGGTGTACGAGATCCGGGCGTTCTGGGAGGATGCGGCGGTCGGCAACGGGACGGGGACGGCGACGTCGCTGCGCTACCGGGCGACGCGCGCGCTGGAGACATGGGCGGTGCGGCGCGCGGATGCGGTCGCGGTGATCTGCGAGGGGCTGCGCGGCGACCTGGTCGCGCGCGGGATCGCCGCGGACAAGATTACGGTGTCGCCCAACGGCGTCGATCTCGAGCTGTTCGGCACCGCGCCGCCGCGCGACGATGCGCTGGGCGCGGCGCTCGGGCTCGACGGTGCAGACGTGGTCGGGTTCATCGGCAGCTTCTACGATTATGAAGGGCTCGACGACCTGATCGCGGCGATGCCTGCGCTGGTCGCGGTGCGGCCCAAGGCGCGGCTGTTGATGGTCGGTGGCGGGCCGATGGAGGCGGCGCTGCGCGCGCAAGCGGAGGCGTCTCCGGTGGCGGATGCGATCCGCTTTGTCGGGCGCGTGCCGCACGAGGAGGTCGAACGCTATTACGGGCTTGTCGATATCCTCGCCTATCCGCGCAAGCGCATGCGGCTGACCGATCTCGTCACGCCGCTCAAGCCGCTCGAGGCGATGGCGCAGGGTCGGCTGGTCGCCGCGTCCGACGTCGGCGGGCACCGCGAGCTGATCCGCGACGGCGAGACGGGGACGCTGTTTCCGCCCGACGATCCGCAGGCGATCGCGGATGCGCTGGCGGGCATGTTCGCGGACAGGTCCGGCTGGGAAGAACGCCGCGCGCGCGGGCGGGATTTCGTCAGGACAGAGCGTAACTGGTCGTCAAACATTCGGCGCTATGATCCGCTTTATGGACGGCTGATCGCAGCTGCTGCACGGGAAAATCGATGACTGCGCTTGGTCGCTACCCCCTGATCCGATCGCTGCCGCTGTACGGCGCGGTGGCCGGCGGGCTGCTCGCTGCCGTCGGCGTGGTGGCGATCTCGACCGACACGCTGGAATCGCTGGTGTGGACCACCGGCGTCGCCGCGCTCGTCCCCGCCGCCGCACCGCCGCTCGGAATGACCGCGCGCGCCTTGCTGGCGCTGGGCAGCGGGCTGCTGGTCGCGGCGTTGCTGTGGTCGTCGCTGTTCCTGCTGTTCGGACCGGGCGGGTTCCTGGTCCGCCGGGCGCCGCGCGAGGACGGCGTGCCGGTGATCCGCCGCGCCGACGCGCATCCCGACGCGCCGCCGCGCAAGCCGATGTCGGCGGCCGACCTGGGCACGCCGATGATGGAAGTGGGCGTGGGGTCTGGCGGGCGCGACGAGCGGACGATCCCGGCCGATCTCGATTTGCCGCTCGCGGCGTTCGATCCCAAGGCGATCCCGCCGGTACCGATGGAGCCGGTGCGCCCTGTGTCGCCGTTGAAACAGGCGATCATGGCACCGCTGATCGCGGTCGAATCGTCGGCGGAGGCGAAGACGTTCCTGACCGCGCCTGCACCACCGTCGGCACCGGCGCCGGTCGCGCCCGTCGAGGCCGTTGTCGAGACGCCAGCTGCAGTGCCGGTCGAGCCGGTCGTCGAGGCACGCGACGTGCTGGTGCAGGAGGACGTCGTCGAAATCGCCGCGCCGACGCCGATCGCGCGGCCGGCACGCGCGGTGGCCGAACCGGCGTCGCCCCCGACGATCGAGGCGCTGCTGACCCGGCTCGAGAAGGGCGCGCTGCGCCGCGGACTGATCGGCTCGCACTGAACGCGCAGGCCGGCGATCCTCCGCTATACGAACGTACCGGACCCTGCTGAAACCGCTGTTTCTCCCTGATCTGCTCTGATACCCATAGCTCGAAAACATCGAGGAGGGATCATGGCGGGCGCGGATACCAAAACTGTTGGGCCGGCACTCGAGGCCGAACACGGTGCGCCCGTGGAGCAGGGCGCGACCCGCTACGCCTGGTACGTGCTGTCGATCCTGTTCCTCGTCTACGTGCTGAACTTCGTCGACCGGCAGATCATCTCGATCCTGGCGGAGGACATCAAGCGCGACCTGGGGCTGAAGGATCAGGATCTCGGCTTCCTGTACGGCACCGCGTTCGGGGTGTTCTATTCGTTGTTCGGGATCCCGCTGGGGCGGCTGGCGGACAATTGGCACCGCGTGCGGCTGATGACGATCGGGTTGTCGCTCTGGTCGGTGATGACCGCCTTGTCGGGGTTTTCGCGGACCGGCGGGCATCTGGCCGCGGCGCGGATCGGGGTCGGGATCGGCGAGGCGACCGCGAGCCCGTCGGCCTATTCGATCATCTCCGATTATTTCCCGAAGCGGCTGCGCGCGACCGCGCTCTCGATCTACTCCGCGGGGCTGTACGTCGGCGGGGGCTGTTCGTTGTTCATCGGCGGGCTGATCGTGCAGGGCTGGAACACGGCCTATCCGGGCGGCGGGCCGCTCGGGCTGGTCGGCTGGCAGGCGGCGTTCATGGCGGTCGGGCTGCCGGGGCTGTTGCTGGCGGTGTGGATTGCGACGCTGAAGGAGCCGATCCGCGGGCTGGTCGAGGGGCTGCCCGAGCCCGAGAAGCATCCGGCGCCGTTCCGCGCATTCGGCGCCGAGCTGGTGACGATCGTGCCGCCGCTGACGCTGATCGGTGCGGCGATGGGCGGGGCGCGCGCGCTCGGGTATAATCTGCTGGCGCTCGCGCTGGTGTCGGCGGCGGTGACCGGGCTGATCGAGGCGGGCGAGCCGTGGCCGCAATGGGTGGCGATCGGGATCGGCGTGTATGCAGTGTTCTCCTGGGCGTCGGCGTTGAAGCGCCGCGATCCGCCGACCTTCGCGCTGATCGTGGGGACGCCGGCGTTCCTGTGCACGGTCGTGGCGTATGGGCTGAACGCGTTCCTGAGCTATGCCGCGAGTTTCTGGGCGGCGCCCTATGCGTTGCGCGAGCTTGGCGTGACGCCGTCATCCGCGGGGTTCATGATAGGCAGCCTTGGCGCGACCGCGGGCTTTCTCGGGCTGACGATCGGCGGCGTGGTGTCGGACCGGTTGCGGCGCGGCAATCCGGCGGGGCGGTTGTGGGTGGTGATCTTCGGCGCGGTGGTGCCGGTGCCGTTTCTGGTGCTCGCCTTCACCGCCAGTGCGCCGACCGCCTTCTATACCGGGATATTCCTCGCGCAGCTGACCGCGTCGTGCGCGCTGGGTGCGGCGGCGGCGACGACTCAGGACATGGTGCTGCCGCGGATGCGCGGGACGGCGACCGCGACGTTCTTCATCGGGACGACGCTGATCGGGTTGGCGCTCGGGCCGTATATGGCGGGGCGGGTGTCGACGCTGACGGGGAGCCTGTCGATCGGCATGTTGTCGCTGCTGGTGGTGACGCCGATCACGCTGGCCTGTGCAGTGGCGGCGTACCGGCTGGCACCGCGCGCCGAGGCGACTCGGGAGGCGCGGGCTCGGGCTGCGGGGGAGGCGGTTTAGGGGATCTTCCTTCCGTCCGGCCTGCCGACGGCCTGACGCAGTTAGGAAAAGGGCGCCCCTCTCGTCTCGAGAGGGGCGCTGGTACTCAGCCGGCCTGGAACACGCCGCAGGCGATGCGGCCGCCGCTGTTGCCGGACGGGTCGGTCATCAGGTCGTCCGGTGCTGCATGCACCACGAACGCCGCGCCGTCTGCGTCGAGCAGTCCGGCCATCGTCGCGCCGGGGATCGTCATGCCGATCGTGCCGCGGCCGTCGGTGCCGATAATTAGGTTTGGCAGGTCGCCTTCGTGCGGGCCTTGCGGGTTCATGCTGCCGTGCTTCGTACCGGTCGGGTTCCAATGGCCACCCGCGGTCGTGAAGTCGGGTGCGTCGCAGCGGCCGACCGTGTGGATGTGCGCACCGTGCGTGCCGGGGGGCATCGCCTTCGCGTCGAGCGTGAAGCGGACACCGCCTGCAACTTCGGTCGCGGTGGCGCGGCCGACATCGACACCGTTTGCGGTCGTCAGCGTCGCGGTGGCGCGCTGGCCGCCCGCCATCGGGGTTCCGGTGTCCATTCCGCTCTTGGCGCAGGCGCCGAGGCCCATCGTTGCCGCGCCGAGCAGTGCCAGTGTCGCAATCCGCATATCGTCTCTCCCTGTTGATCTCTCTTGCGAACCCTTCGCCGTGGCTCAGGTTCCCCGCGGCGTATCGAGCGCCCATCGCGCGACGGGTTCGTAGGTCGCGCCGTCGCGCCCGAGATGGCTTTGGTACAGCACGAGATGGGGGAGCGGGAAGGGCGCGCTGGCAAGCCCGGCATGCTCCGCCAGCCATGGATCGACCGTGAACCCGACGCCGGCCGAGCGCGCGAGCCGCGCGACCGTCAGATGCGGGAGATAGGCGCGGCGTTCAGGCTCAAGACCCGCGCGGACGCAGGCCTGATCGACCTTGCGGTGGAGTGCAGCGAGCGCATCGTGCGGCGTTACGCCGACCCAGAGCGTATCGGTCCGCCCGCGTTCCTCGAATCGGCCGACTCCGGCGAGCGAGACGACCGGCGCGGGGGCTGCGACATGGCTCAGCGCGACCGCGATATCTTCCGCGACCGGCCGCTCGACCGCGCCGATGAAGCGCAGCGTGATGTGAAGCTGGTCGTCGTCCTGCCAGCGCGCGGCGGGGACGCCTTCCATTATGTCGAGCAAGCTCTGACGGATAGGCGGCGGAGGGCGGAGGGCGACGAAAAGACGGATCATGGGCATCAACAGGTTAACCGTCACTATGGCCCCCGATGCAACCACTCTGCTTGAAAAGCGTCGTGCAAGAGACGATATTCATCGTAACCGGCACGATGCCGGACAAAGGAGCTGATTTCACCATGGCTAATTGGTCTGACCCCCGGCCCCGCGCCACGTCGTTCGGAACGACGGCCACGGGGCAGCGTACCGAGGCCTATGACGCTGGTCTCCGGTCGTACATGCTGTCCGTCTACAACTATATGGGCTCGGCCGTGCTGCTGACCGGCATCGTCGCGATGCTGTTCGCCTGGGGCGGCGCCCAGTCGCCTGCCGCACAGGTGTTCATGAGCGGCGGCATCCTAAAGTACGTCATCATGTTCTCGCCGCTGGCGATCGTGTTCGGCATGAGCTTCGGCCAGAACCGGATGAGCACCGGCACGATGCAGATGCTCTTCTGGGGCTTTGCGGTCCTGATGGGCCTGTCGATGTCGACCATCTTCCTGGTCTATAGCGGCACGTCGATCGCGGGTGCGTTCTTCGCGACCGCTGCCGGTTTCGCCGGGCTGAGCCTCTATGGCTACACGACGAAGCGTGATCTGTCGGCATTCGGGACGTTCCTGATCATCGGCGTGGTCGGCCTGCTCGTCGCCAGCCTGATCAACATGTTCCTGCAGTCGGGCGTCATGCAGCTGGTCATCAGCGGCGTCGGCGTGCTGCTGTTCGCTGGCCTCACCGCCTATGACACGCAGCGTACCAAGAGCCTGTATGCGCAGGTCGCGGGCACCGACATGGTCGGCAAGGTCGTGATCATGTCGGCACTCAGCCTGTATCTCGACTTTATCAACATGTTCATGTTCGTGCTGCGTCTGTTCGGTAGCAGCCGCAACTAACTCCCGCTAAGGGTGTGACGAACGCAGGGCTCGGCGGGACACCGCCGGGCCCTTTTCTTTTGGCTTCAGGACAGGAATGGGACGCGCGATGCGGCTCTCGATCGACGTGCGTCTGGATTACGGGATCAGCGGAGATGCCGATGTGCTGCTCCAGATCGAAGCCGCGGCGATGGCCGACCAGACGATCGAGTCCGAATCGCTGACGATCTGGTCGGACAGTCCGATCCGCGCAGTCCGCGGCGAGGACGGGATCGGCCAGCGCTGCTGGTCGCGCGGGCATGGCCGATTCACCGCAGAGTATAAGTCGATCGTCGCGGTGTCGCGCGAGCGGGTCCAGCTCGAGTTGTATCCCGCAACTCCGCCGCGAATGCTCGATGGCGAGCTGACGCCGTATCTGATGCCCAGCCGCTATTGCCCTTCGGACCGTTTCGAGGGTTTTGTCGGGCGCGAGTTCGGTGGGCTGGAAGGCGGGCCGCTGGCCGCTGCGCTGACCGAATGGGTGTACCAGTCGCTCGACTATCGGTGCGGATCGAGCAGCGGCGAGACGACCGCGCTCGACACGTTCGCGTCGCGATCGGGCGTGTGTCGCGATTATTCGCATCTGCTCGTGTCGCTGGCGCGCGCGGGCGGGATCCCGGCGCGGTGCGTGTCGGCTTATGCCCCCGGCGTCGATCCGCCCGATTTCCATGCGGTGGCGGAGCTGTGGCTGGCGGGCGACTGGCGGCTGATCGACGCGACGAAGATGGCGACGTGCAGCGATATCGCGCGCGTGTGCGTCGGCCGTGATGCGACCGACATCGCGTTCATGACGGTGTTCGGGCAGGCGTATCTGTGGGAGCAGCGGGTCACGGTCACGCCGCTCGACTGAAGAGCCGTCCGTCATCCTGACGTTTGGGGGCGGGGGGCAGGAACGCTCTTGCCGCTGGACCGTTGGTCGTCGCAAAGTTTTCAAAGAGGGACAATCGCGATGACCGACATAGACAAGAGCGCACTCGACAGCCTTTCGGTCGCACCCGACGACAAGGATGCCGAGGGCAAGACCTCGGGCCGCGATCCGCGCCAGGAAGCGGGCCAGGACAAGTCGATCGCCAAGCGCCTGCAGAAGAACCCCGACAGCGCCGACGCGCGCCTCGACAACGGGCTGGACGAGTCGATGGACGGCAGCGATCCGATCTCGGCGACTCAGCCGGGGTCGGGCAACGAGCCGGCCAAGTCGTCGGGCTATGACGAGGATGCGGAGCGGGCGCTGCGCGAAAAGCAGGCATAACGCACTGTGATTGCCTGACGAATGGGCGTCGGTCGGAAACGACCGGCGCCTTTTTGTTGCCCGAACGTCGCGCAACGTAATCGAATCGCTCGATTTGGTTCGGTTCGTCGCACGCTTGTTGCAGCGCAACAGCTTTCATGGTCGCTTGGCGTTACGGAAAGATGACGCGCATTTCGGTCGTTGTTAACCATCCGAGCGCATAGTCTGCAGGTTCCTTGACAGAGCGGGGTGACGACATGGCTTCCAGAATGACACCGGCACAGGGCTCGACGACGCTGGCCGAGATGAAGGAATTCGCAGGCTTTCCCGGCGCCACGCAGCGCTATATCCGCCGGTCGCTCGATGTCGGGCTGGACCGCGAGGACGCGATGCTCCGCTGGTCGCGCGACGTCGTCGAGGCGGCAAGCATTCGGGCTCAGGCGCGGCTGTACAACTCGCTCCCCGATCTGCGCGCGCTGGTGCCCGACGACAGTGGGCTCGACTCGATCGAACCGTTCCTCGCGCCGCTGATGACGCTCGTCGCGTTCGACCTGGGACAGGGGCGATTGACGAGCTTCTCGGCGCTGCGCTTCCTGTACGAGCGGTTGATCGGTGCCGAGGTCCGGCCGTGGCTGCCATCGGCCTTTTGTGCGGCGGCGGCGCTGCCGCATCTGCATCCCGAATTGCGGCGCAAGCTGCTCCAGTCGATCAGCGAGGCGGCAGCGACCGCCTCGGGTTGGTCGAACCGGCAGCCGGCCTTCTTCCCCTATTGGGTTGAGAAGGTGGATTCGGGGACGACGCTGGCCAGCTGATCGCACCGCGCTATCGGCAGGCGCGCCAGCCCATCGATCCGCGATCGGCCTGGTCGAGATGCAGGTGATCGGCATGCGCGGCGTTATAGTCGGGGGACAAGGTCGTCGCGAACAGCGGGCAGGCGCCGTCGCGGACTTCGCGCAGGAACGCGGACTTGGCATCGCCGCGTTTCCAGTCGCGCACGACGGTAATGCGGGTGCCGTCGTTCAGGCGGAAGCCGGCAATGTCGACCGCGTCGGCGGTGGAATGCTCGCTCCAGTTGCCGGCATCGCGACCATAGATCCGCCGACAGCTATAGCTGCCGAAATGATCGATACTCGCGACCCGCGCCCCGAAACGACGCTCGGCGGCAGGCTGGACGATGTTCCATTCCCAAACCGACAGTGCCGCCGCGACCGGGCAGGCGACGCCGAGCCCGGGCGGTACGAACGCGATCTTGCGCGCGCCGCCGGTCAGCCTGACGCCGTCCGAATAGCCGCATTGTCCTTCGCCCTTGCGTGGCGGCAGGACAGTGTAGCGCACCCCGGCGCGATCGAGCAGCGCGCGGCATTGCGGGAAATCGCTGGTCAGCGCGGCCAGCTTGCGTCCGGTGAACATCCCGATCGGCTGGCCGAGATCGAGCGGTGCCCAGGGCAGGTCCTGCGGGCGGCCGCGAGTCATCGCCCAGAGCATCAGCGCCAGCGTCGCGACGACCGCCAGCCCGACGAGCCAGCCCAGGATCCGCCGCACCGCGCGCATCTCAGCCGCGCACCGCGTCGGACATCGGCTCCGACGTGATCGGATAGCCGAGATCGTGCGGGATGCAGAGATGCTCGACCTCGCCTCCCGCCGCGCTCCGCCGCATCTCCGTCCAGGGCGTGACAGTCCGTACCGGGTGCGCGCGCGCGTCCGCGACCGCGGCGTCGAAATAGGCGAACTGCGCGAGGCGCTCGAGATTGCGCCGCGTCGGGAAGATGATCGTCGCGCGGCCCGCGTCCGCCTGCGCGAGCACGTCGGCGGCGGTCGCCCAGAACAGCCGGACATTCTCCGTCGCATCGACCCGCGCCTCGGGCGCGTCCGCCGGCATCCGCGCCAGATAGAAGTGCGTGTCGAAGATCCGCGCATGCGCGTGCGCGGGCCGCCAGCGCGCGAAATATTCGAGCGAGTCGAGGTCGAGGCTGGCACCCGCCTCCGCCAGCGCCTCGCCCAACACGGTTCCGGCGTGGAGCATCGCGCGCAACCGCTCAAAGACCGCGGGGGGGGGCGTCGGCGAGAGGCCGATTGGCAGCCCGACCTCCTCGATCGTCTCGCGGATCGCGGCGATGCGCGCGGCGGCGTTGGTATCGGGGTGGCCCGACGCGGCGGCGAGGACATGGTCGCCCGGATCGATCCGGCCGCCAGGGAACACCAGTGCGCCGCCGGCGAACATCATCGCCTTTGCCCGCTCGACGAACAGCAGCTCGGGCGGCCCGGCGACTGAGTCGCGGAATAGCACGAGCGTCGCGGCGGGGATCGCTGGCGTGAGGGGCGGGATGTCGGTCATGTCGCGGTGTAACGCGCCACCCCGCGATCGGGTAGCGTGGGCAAAACGTCCAACGATCTCAACGCGCGGCCGGCGTCAGCGGAGCGACCGGTATCGTAATCGGCGGCGCCCTCGGCGCGGCATAGGACAGCGACCAGCCGGGCGGCAGATAGTCGGTCGACATGTAGTAATAGAACAGGCACGTCCCGTCGCGCCGGTAGGTACCGCCCTTGACGAGGCCAAGCGCGACCGTGCCGTCGAACACCGGTGCGCCGCTGTCGCCGCCCTTGCAGGTCGGGCCCTCGACCGCGACCCAGGTGGGCAGGCATGCACCGCCGCATAGATCGCCGGCGGGCGCGAAATCGACCATCGCGACCAGCGCGCAGCTATAGCCGGTCCGCTCGCCGCGATGGCAGACGAAATCGCCCGCACGCGTGCTTTCGCGGTTGCGCCAGGTCGAGACGGGTCGCGCGAGCGTCTTCGCCGTGTTGGCGTAGAAGGTCGCGGGGAAGGACGCGGGCAATGGAACGGCCGCCGCGACGGTGTTGATCTGGACGTCCTGATAGCCCCAGCCCCATTGCCCGACGAACTCGAGCGGCACGCTGCCCTGGCGCTGGTCGACATAGGTGAGCGCGTCGGGGCAATGCGCCGCGGTGGCGATGCCCGAGCGCGCTCCGTCGGTGACGACGAACCCGGTGGTGCAGGCATAGCGCTTGCCATCGACCGTCCCGACGACCCGTGCGCCGCCCTCAATCGTTGGCGTCGGGGCAATCGCCGCGGGGGCCGCGTCGCTGGAGATAGTCTGGGACGAGGGGCTGAGATCGCTGGTGGTTTGGTCGATCGCCTCGATCTGGACGGGAACGCCGGTCATAGCCGCGATCTGCGTCTGGACCGCGCCGTCGCGATCGCGCTCGGCATCGCGGCCGCTGATCATCACGACCAGCGCACCCGTGCGCGGATCGATCCCGAGCCCCGGCGGATGCGGCAGCGCCGCGCGGATCTGCGCCTGATGTGCGGCGATGACCGCGAGCATCCCCGTTCGGTTCATCGCGGCCCCGGTGCGGAACACGATCGGGACGTCGATGCCACCGGCAACGATCGACTGATCCGCGACTGGGTCCGTGCCGGTCAGCAGAATGACGATCCGATAGCTCGGGCGATGCTCGATCACGATCCCCGCCCAGCGCTCGCGATAGGTCTCGCGCAGGCGATCGGTGACGGCGACGCTATCGGCCTGGGCGCGCAGCCGGTGCATCGCCTCGTCGAGCGTCACGCCGAACGCGCGCGCATATTCGGCCGCATCCTGCATCAGTGCGTCGATGGGCATCTGGACGCGCGGGACGGGCGCCGTCGGAGCCTGCGCCATGACCGGTGGCTGGAGCGCGGTCAGCAGGGAAAGCGCCAGGGCGAGCCGGGCTCGAAACGTCGACATTGATCGGGCATCGCACAGGAGAAGCGGGGAAGGGCCTGGTGACATACCCAGGGGGTTCAAACACCTGCAATCCGCCGTTCGATCCCGCGATGGATAGCGTGTCGACACAGTCGCGCGGCGTGTCCTGGCGTGTCTGTCATATTTGAAACACCGCAGGACGGTGCGTGCGCGTTCGTTACGCCCGTACCGTCCTGCAGTGTCTGGTCCGTGCCGGCGATCGCCGGGTCAGATCAGCCCTTCATGCTGCATCGCGGTCTGCACCGAGGGGCGAGTCATCAGCCGATCGCGGAACGCGGCGAGCTTGGCGGGAACCTCGATCGCGTTCTTCTTCGCCCAGAGCAGCATGACGAACAGGTAGAAATCCGCCACGCTGACGTCGGCGCCAAGCAGGAAATCGCCCTTCATCGTATTCGCCAGATACGTCATCCGCTTGACGATCATGTCGGACGCCTTGGCCTTTTCGTCGTCACCGGCGCCCGAGAAGAACGGCTTGAAGCTCTTGTGGATCTCGGTCGAGATGAACGCGAGCGCTTCGAGCAGATGCGTGTGGCCCATCGCGCCCGCGGGTTTGAGCGCGGTATCCTGATGCGCGATCCAGTCGAGGATGGCGATGTTCTCGCTCAGCGTCTCACCCGAATCGAGCGTCAGCGCAGGCACATAGCCCTTGGGATTGATCGCGGTGTAATCGGCACCGCTCTCGGTCCGCTTGGCCTTCAAATCGACCTTTTCATGCTCGAACGACAATCCCGCTTCATGCAGCGCGATATGGTCTGCCAGGCTGCAGGCGCCGGGCGCATAATAGAGCTTCATCGGTTTTCTCTCCGTGGTGGACGGCGTGAACGCGCGGGATGTCGATCGGCTGCCCGGCCGTTCTGGGCGGCGGGCAGGAAACGGCTTATTCGAGATCGTCGTCGTCGATGACCACGACGTTGGCGTTGGGCCGCTGATCGGCGACATCGGCGCAGACGTCGAGAATCTCGTCGCTGAACCGTTCGAACAGTTCGAGCGCGTCGTTGTCGGGCTCGTCGCCGCTCAGTTCCTGGAGAACGGCATATTTGACGGCAAAGTCGCGCTCGTCGCCGTCGATTTCGGCGGTGAACTCGATCTGCTGCGCGATGTCGTTGTCGGTGAGGCTGGCTTGGTCGACGGTGATACGGCTGGGCATGGCGTGGGTCTCCTGGAAAAGGACAGGCACTGCCCAAGAGCGGTGACTCAGGCAAGGGGTCGCGTGTCGAACAGCGGCCGAGTGTGCGCGTCGCGGCGTATCAGGCGACCGGCATAACGACCGATATGGACCATGTTCCGTATCGCGGGCCGACCGGTTGAGGCGTAGTCTCAAACAGGCCGTCACAGCGGCCGGGACTCGCGGTGTTTCAGCCACGTCGCGTGTCCTGGGTGGAACTCCCTCTGTTGCCCTTAAAGGCCGCTGTGGCGCCACTATCGGGTGTATCCGAGCCGGTCTCGTCATGGCTCGGGGTGCCTGCAACTAGCCCGGTCCGCCACCGCAGCGGGCCCCGCGCAGCAAGGTGATGGAGATCCTGATGGATATCGTAACCCCGTTCCAGTTCTCGCTTGTGTACAACGCGTTCTCGTTCACCTTCGCAACGATGGCCGCGGCGACCGCGTTTCTCTGGCTCAGCCGGTCGCAGGTCGCGCCGGCGTATCGGACAGCGGTGACGATCTCGGGGCTGGTGACTGCAATCGCTGCCTATCATTATTTCCGCATCTTTGAGAGCTGGAACGCCGCCTATGACTTCAAGGACGGCGTGATCACCGCCACCGGCTTCGCGTTCAACGACGCCTATCGCTATGTCGACTGGCTGCTGACCGTGCCGCTGCTGCTCATCGAGCTCGTCCTCGTCATGCGGCTGTCGCCCGAACAGACATCGTCCAAGACAGTCCGTCTCGGGTTCGCGGCGGCGCTGATGATCGTGCTGGGCTATCCCGGCGAGATTGCGCTCGACATCCCGACCCGCGCGCTGTGGGGCACGCTGTCGTCGATCCCGTTCGTCTACATCGTCTGGGAATTGTTCCGCGGGCTTGGCGAATCCATCGAACAGCAGCCGGCCGCCGCACGCGATCTGGTGCGGCGCGCACGGCTGCTGACCTTCGCGTCGTGGGGCTTCTATCCGATCGTCTACATGGCCCCCTATGCCGGCCTGACCGGGGGCAATGTGACGACCGTCATCCAGCTCGGCTACACGATCGCGGACATCGTCGCGAAGGCCGGCGTCGGCGTGCTGATCTTCATGATCTCGTCGCGCAAGTCGCAGGCGGAGGGTCATGTCGCGGGGGTCCACGCCGCGTGACCGACGACCCGGCGGCACATGATGGCCGCTGACAGCCTCAACCACCGCCGCACCCGGATCGGGCGCGGCGGTGTCGTGCCTGTCGCGTTCTGGATCGTGGGGATGTATCTCGCAACAGCGCTCGCCGCGGGGATTCCGCTCGATGGGCGGACCGCGACGAGCATCGCGACTTTGGTCTTCATCGTGGGTGGCATGCCGCATGGCGCCTATGACATCGCGTTGCTCACGCGCGCGACGTGTCTGCGCAACGGCTGGCTCTGGCTGGCGGTGGCGGGCTATGTCGGCGTCGCGATCGGCATGGCGGTGCTGTGGGTGGTCGCGCCGGTGGTCGCGCTGATCCTGTTCCTGACGGTCGCGGCGATCCATTTTGGCGAGGACTGGACGATGCTCGACGAGCCGCTGCTCAAGATGGCGGCGGGCACTGCGATCATCGCCGCGGCGGCGATCGGCCACCCGTCGGAGGTCGCCGCGCTGTTCGTCACCATGGCAGGCGGCGCGGGCGGCACGGTGGTCGCGCGCGCGGCGATCGCGGTGGCGCCCGTCGCGTTGCTTGTGACGAGCGTGGGGATCTGGGTCGCGTGGCGCGAGGGCGCGCGCGAATGGGCGGCGGCGACCGCGGTCGCGATCATCGCACTGATCGTCCTGCCCCCGGTCGCGGGCTTCGCGCTGTTTTTCGTGTTCCTGCACTCGCCGCGCCACCTGAGCGACGCGCGCGCGCTGCTCGACGATATGCCGCGTGCGAAGTGGCTGACGACGGGCGCGGCGATGAGCGCGCTCGCAATCGGGGGGTGGTGGCTCTTCGCATCGGGTGTCGAGGCGTTACCCGCCGACATGACCGCTCAGGCCTTTCAGCTACTCGCCGCCGTCGCCTTGCCGCACCTGCTCCTGTCGCGCTGGCTCGAGCGGCGCCTGGCGCCTGCGGTATCCGGTCAGGGCGACGAATTTTGCGTGCGGGGAACGGATCCGTGATGCGCCACTCTACGCCGCTCAGCGACCCGGACTATTCCGCTAGTATCTGGTCCGCGAGGAGGCGGCCGGAGAGCCAGGCGCTTTCGATCCGCGGTGCCAGCAACCAGTCGCCGGCGGCGCCGAGACGCGTCCCGGCATTCCACAGCGCACCGCGATCGGTCGCGGTCGCGCGTGCGTAGCGCCAGCGATGCGCGGTGCGATAAATTGGCGTGGGAAGCGGGCGGTCAGCCTGGTCTGCCAGCGCGGTGTGCAGTCGCTCGGCGACGCTGTCGATCGAGTCTTCGAGGTGCGTCGTCGACCAGTCCGGCGTGGCCTGGATCACCCAGGTCTCCGGGCCGCTGCGCTCCGGCTTGGCGCTGTTGCGCGCGGCCCAACCGATGATCCCGGCGTGGCGGACGACGTCCTCGGTGATCGGGACGGGCTCGGCAAAGGCCAGCATCGCGGTCCAGCTTGGTGACGAGCGGCAGGCCTTGGCTTGGGCCGACATGGCCGGATCATGATCGGCCAAGAGCGCCGCGGCCTGCTCGGCGGGAACGGCGATAATGACCGCGTCGAACGGCGCGTCGGCTGATAGGGTGGGCATGAGTGGCGGAGGCGTGAGCGGATCGACGTGCCAGCCGGCGTCGCTGCGGCGGAGCGCGGTGACCTGGTGCTGCCAGTGGACCTGCGTCTGGTCCGCGAGATGCTTGACGATCGCGTTCATGCCGGGTGTGCCGACCCAGGCATCGTCCCCCGCCGCCGGCCAGCGCGCGACCACGCCGGCCGCAGCCCAGGTGTCGACCGCGGCGACGAAGGCGGGATCGCGCGCGGTCAGATATTGCGCGCCGTGATCGAACGCCGCGTTGCTTGCAGACGTCTCGACCCGCCGCGTCGACATCCGCCCACCGGCGCCGCGACCCTTGTCGAACAGCGTGACGTCATGCTCCGCGTCCTGCAGCCGCAGCGCGCAGGACAGACCGGCGATGCCGGCACCAACGATCGCAATTCTCATGACGCTCTCCGTGACACCCAGACGCGCGGGCCATGAACGCTCCGCTGTTGCGCGACAACAGCGGTTGCACGGGGCGTCGCGTCATCCTTGCGCAAAGTTGATCTCGCGCAACCGGACACGATGCAAGCCGGTGGCGATATGATCGTCCGCTGCCGGATTATGCGCGGAGGTGCCCTTGACGGCCTGGCTCCAGGGCAATCGAGCATGGGGCGGCCGTTATGAGCCGCCGTGCCTGACCGGCGGCGCGGCCGCGATGGCGGCGTTGCCCGGCAGGTCGGCGTCGGTCGGACCGGGCAGGACTGCGCAGGACTGCGTCCGCCGATCGGTCAGCGCGGGCTGGTCAGCGCGCAGACCGCAAAACCGAGCGGCGGGAGCGTGACGGTGAGGCTGCCAGGCGCGGCGACCTTGCCGCATCCGGCCCCCGCGAGCGGCCGCGCGGCGGTCGCCTCGACGCCGATCTCGACCTGGCGCGTCAATGCGGTCGTCGAGGTGTTGAACGCCAGCAGAACCTCCGCCTGCGTGACCGGATCGAAGCGCGAAATCGCGAGCAGCCCGGGCGTTTCCTCGCGCGCGCGCAGCATCTGCCGGCCGCGCGTCAGGGCAGGCGTGGCGGTGCGCAGCCGGGCCAGCGTGGCGGTCTGGCGGAACAGCGGGTTGTCGCGGCTGAAATGCGCGGTCGCGGTCGTGCTCGCGGTGCCGAGCAAGCGGTTGTCGTTGTACACCGCGACCTTGCTGGCGAACATGTCCTCGCGCGCATCCTGGTCGTTGCCGTCGCTCGCAAACCCTTGCTCGTCGCCCGAATAGATCGTCGGCACGCCGCGCAACGTCAGCAACATCGCGTTGGACAGCATCACGCGCCCCAGCACCTCATCGTCGCCCGCCTTGGGAAACGCGGTGCGGACGAACGTCGCGAACCGGCCGTCGTCATGGTTGCCCGTGAAGGTCGGCAACGTCACGGCGGTGTCGTAGCCATGGGCATATAGTGCATCGCCGTCGAACAGCGCCTCGAACGCATCGGTCCCGCGAGTGCCCGCGACGGTGTCGACCACCGCCTGGCGGAACGAGAAATCGAGGACGGCGGGCAGTTTGTCGACGATGGTGTGCTGTGCGAGCACGGCGGGGCGGACCTCATGGTCCGATACCTCGCCGAAGATATGGAAATTGGGGATGCCCTTTGCGGCGGCGCGGGCCTGCATCGCGGGGACGAAGGCGGCCCAGAATTCGGGGTTCACGTGCCGCGCGGTATCGATCCGGAAGCCATCAACGCCGTAGCGATCGATCCAGTCGCCGAAGATGTCGATCATGCCCGACACGACGCGCGGATTCTCGGTCATCAGGTCGTCAAGGCCGACGAAATCGCCCATCGTCGAACTCTCGTTGCGATAGGTCGTGTCGCCGCGATTATGGTAATAGCGCATGTCGTTGAGCCATGCGGGCACCTTCACGCGGCGCTCGGCGGCGGGCACGAACGGCGTGTAGGCATAGTCGTTGCGGACGAGCTTGGAAAAGTTGTCGGCGGTGCGGACGTCGTCGCCGGCAAAGCCCGGATTGATCGCCGCGCCGTTCGGCCCGAGCCGGCGCTGGTACGGATAGTCCGCCCGGCTGCGATAGGGGCAGGCGCGCTGGCCGACGCATTCGCGGTACTGGATCACGTCGGCGGTGTGGTTGATGATGATGTCCATATAGACCTTCATCCCGCGGCCATGCGCGGCGCTCACCAGTGCTGCGAAGTCGGCATTGGTGCCGAGATGCGGATCGACCTGCGTGAAGTCGGTGATCCAATAGCCGTGATAGCCGGCGGATTGGTGACCGGGGGCGCCTTGTACGGGCTTGTTCTTGAACACCGGGCCGACCCAGATCGCGGTCGCGCCGAGGCTCTGGACATAGTCGAGCCGCTGGGTCAGCCCCTTGAGATCGCCGCCGTGGAAGAAGCCCTTGGCAGTGGGATCGAGGCCGGTCTTGTCCCGGCCACCCGTCAGCCCGCCGCGATCATTGGAGGGATCGCCGTTCTCGAACCGGTCTGGCAGCACGAAATAGATCACCTCGTCCTGCGGCAGTCGCGCGCGGTAATCGAGTGGGGGCGCAGGCGGCGTGGGCGTGGCCTGGGCGGGGGACGTCTGGACGGGGTTTGCCAGCGCATGCGGCGCGGCGAGTGCCATCGCCAGCGCGACCGTGAATTTCGTAGCGCGCGTCGACATGCAATCTTCTCCATCATCGCATGGCCGATCTTGCGCCGACCCGGGTTCTTGGCGCCTGCTGTGCCGGTCGATGCCCGCTAAACCAAGTATCGCACATACGTATTCAGGTTGGGGATGGGCTAGGAGCAGCCGCACCAATGGGTTGCGCTTCGCCGATGGCGAGGCTGAACGACGACTGCCGTACTTGCCTAAAGACAATGGCGCGGCGTCGGTACGCCATGATCGAAACGCGCCTGCCGTGCGCTCCGTAAGCTTTTGATCGTGCACGACCTCTCGGTTTTGACGTTTGGGCGGAGGAGGGGGCGAGCAATCTGACGGATGCAGAACGACTATATTCATGGTTGAAATTAATCTAGGTTAGAAGCAACGAGCGCCTTTCGTCGATCAAGGGGGCCTGTGCGGAAACAGGCCGCGCAGGCCGCGTTCCGATTGGGCCCGATCGTTCGGCAAAGGGGGAAACGCGATGCGACGGTTGCCACAACCATATGCCATGCTGATCAGCATCCTGCTTGTGCCGCTGCTGCTTGGCATGCTCGGGTGTTGGGAGCGCGTGCGGGCCCAGCGCTCGGTCGTCGACTATGCGACCGCGGTGGTGTCCTTGCCGCAACAGGTTCGCGAGATGCGCGAACTCGGCGCGCGTGACAGTTCAGCCTCGATCGACCTGGGCAATCCCGACACCGTTTACGCCCCCGCGCTCGCAGCCGACATGGTGGAGGCGCGCCTGCCGTCGGTCCGGCGCAGTCTGGTCCTTGCGCGGATGCAGGGTCCGCTGGCCTGGTGCGTGATCGGTGGGTCGTTACTGGCGCTGCTCTGCGGCGCGATCGGGCTGGCGGCCGCGCAGATTGCCGCACGTCGTGCGATGGTGTCGCGCGACGTGCTCGTGGCGAGCTTTGCCGCGCTCCAGCGCGCGCTGCCGCTGGTGCTGGGCGGGATGGTGATCGGCCTTGCGCTCGCCGTGGTCTGCGGGGTGCTGTTCGAACTGATCAGCCTGTGGTCGTCGGTGTCGCTGTCGGGCGGCGGCGTGAAGCTGATGTTCGCGGGCGTGGTGCTGGCGACGATGGCGGTATGGACCGCCTGGTCCGCGATCGCCGCGCTGCGCGAGGTGGTGGCGCTCTACACGCCGCAACCGGGCGCGGTCACGGGACGCGCGGTCAGTGTGGACGAGGCGCCCGCGCTGTGGCGCTTCGTGGAGGACATTGCCCGTCGGCAGCAGGCGATCGCGCCTGATACGCTGGTGCTGGGGTTGACGCAGGGCTTCTATGTCACCGAGCAGGACCTGGTGCTGTCGCCGCGCGACCGGGCTGTTTCGGGCCGCACGCTCTACCTGCCGGCGCCCTACCTGCAGTTCTTGGACGAAGAGGAGGTGGCGGCGATCGTCGGCCACGAGCTGGCGCATTTTACCGGCGAGGACACGGCGTACAGCCGACGGTTCGCCCCGCTTTATGCCGGGATGGAGCGCGCGCTTGCGGCGATGCATGCCGACGCGAACGGGCTATTGCTGCTGAGAGGGCCGCTGCAGCTGGCCGATCACATGATGGAGCGGTTCGATCTCACGGTGCGCCATTGGAGCCGGCTGCGCGAGTTCGAGGCTGATCGGCTGGGCGCGCTGGTATCCGGAGGGCGGCCGGCCGCGTCCGCGCTCGTCCGGACGGCGGTGGTCGCGCCGCCGGTCGATACCGTGCTGCAAAACGCCTTCGCCTACCCGCCTGAGGATGACGCGAATCTGGTGGCGATGATGGCGCAGATGGTCGACGAGAAGGGGTGGCCCGATATCCGCGCCTATCTGGAAGACGTGCAGTCACACCCGACCGATACGCATCCGCCCACGCCTGAACGCATTCAGCGGCTGGACGTGGCGCTCGATGCTACATTGCTCGAGACCGCGCTGCGCGCGCCCCGCGAGGGGCTGCGCCCTGCGGGCGAGCGCCTGATCGACGACTGGCACGTCGTGTGCCGACGCCTGAGCAGCGATTACCTCGCCGAAGCCCGCGGGGCGCATGCGCGCCACCGCCAGTATCTGGAGGACACCGTGGCCGCCGTGCCGCAGGAGGCGGTGACGCTGTACAACAATGTCGCTTCGGTCAGCTGGGTGCAGTTTGGCGTGGCCGCGATGTTCGCCGCCATCGGTGTGGCGATCTGGATCTTCCGCCGGGCGATCGGCTTCGGCCATGACGCCTTCGCGGTGTGGTTGATCCTCGGCATCTGCAGCGCCGCGGTCGTCATCGGCGTTGTTGCCGGCATCATGACCCGCCGCAGCGGGCAGACGCCCTATCTGATCCTGCTGCCCGAGACGTTGAGCGCCCCCAAGCTGAGTGCGCCGATCGCATGGCGTGACGTGGAGAATTGGGGCGTCGTCTATGGCACCCGCTTCGCTCTCGATCTGATATTGGAGGACGGCGTCGTGCTACCTCACGCGCAGCGCTTTGCGCGGGGGACCAAAGTCCACAAACGCAAGCGGCTGGTTTCGATCGGCGCCTATGGCGTTCGCGGCATGAGCGTCGAGGATTTCCAGCAGGTGATCGAGCGTTACGTGGAGGCGGACCAAGCCCGGCGTGTCCTGGCGGAGCGTTGACCGGCGGGGCGTTCGCTCGCGGCATCTCGGCCCTGACACGCGGAACGAACGTGGCGATTCCGACTGCGTTCTTTCGCCGGGGCGGGCATCCGACGAACAGCGCCAGTGCGCCGGCAAGCACTACAGGCGCTGCACAGCATCGATATCATCTGCGGGCGCGTGTAAGACCGGTGCAGCGTTGGCACCTGCATGTATCACTGGGCGACCGATTACTTTTCCGTTCAAGACAACCAGCAATATGGAGGATCTCACGACCACACGCTCATGAAGCGCGAAGGATGTCAAGGCCGAACAAATGACCGACGTGATATAGGTCACATAGGCATTTACCAAAACTGCGCGAAGCGACAGGTTGATCAATACTACGAGCGGCAGGTGTAATAGATATATCGTGTAAGATGCAGCGGATACACGCTGTACCAGTGCAGGAACCGATCGAACCCGAAGCGCTGAGCGCAATATGAGCACAAATGCCGCGGGCGGGCATAGCGACGCTGCTACAAAGCGTAGGTCGGCTGTCCCCATTGCGACGAAGGCCGAATTTGCATTGGGTGCGATTAGCGCAAACCAGATTAGATAGCTCGACGCCACCACGGCGGTGATACGTATCGCGCTCGCTGGTTGGTTGAGCAGTAATGACTTGAGTTCGGGGATGCGGCCGACGAGATATCCCAGAAGGAACATCGGCAGATAGCCGGCGACAAGCTGTAGCGTGCGGAACGCGGCGAACGCCGATTCCGACATCGCCGCCGCCATGATGGTGGGGGCGATTCCGAACAGGACGGCGGACATTACGGCCGTAAACAGAAGTACCGTAGACGATCGCACCAGCCTTCGCTCGATCAGGTCGACGATGCAGGCCTCCAGCGTCCTATCAAGTCGTAACCGTATCATCGCGTAGATGACGATCGAATAGGCGATCAATGCTGCAAGGAACCACAAATGGTACCAATTGAATAGCATACCTGTCGCAGCGGTATCGCCCGCCGCCGTACGCATCAGCCAGATGGATGGGGAAAGTACAAAAAGGCCGAACGCCAATGGGAAGCCCAGCTGAACTAGTCGGCGGCGTAGCCAGATGCTCGGTGTCCGCTTGGCAAGCGAAATGGCAGTCAATACGCCCGCTATGCCGAAAAAGGCGCCCATCCGGAATGTCTGGGAAATGATGTCGATCGCGCCGAACAGGCCGAGTGGCGGCAGGCCAATCGATCCGTGCAGAATAATACCGCCAAGAATTAGAGCCGCACGCCAAGCGTCAAGGCCTATAATGTAGCCGACGGGTGGTGCGGACTTCGCCATTTCATGACGGGTGTACTCTATTACGACATGATGCAACCACGCTACTTGCCATCGATCGATCGATGGCCTGTCGAATATTGATCGACCATAATGCGTAACCCGCTGCATTGAGGTGGATATTATCGACGTACAGGCTGTTATCGGGCAGTCCGTGGCGGAGCAGAACTTTTCCCGCCGTTATGAATGTAATTTTCTGGTTGCCCCGAATGAATTGGGGGAAAGCGGCGTCGTATCGCAATTGCTCACCACGCTGTGGCCACCGTCCCGGACTTGGCTTCATACTAATGACGAAGATCGGAACCGACGGCCATTTTCGGCTCATCGCGTCGACCAGCTGTGCCACCTTGCGAGCGGTATCGATTCCCGATGCGCCGGACGCGATGTCGTTTTCCCCGGCATAAAATATCAGTGCGGCCGGAGCGACTGCACTGTCGGTACGGAGTGCTCGTGCTGCAATCTGACCGATCAGGGCGCCGTCGATGCCGCGTCTGTGCGTCTGCCATCCGGGGAAATCGCGGTCCAGCGTGCGCCACTTCTCGATGGACGAACTACCGATGAACCATAACCCGCATCTGCTCGCGTCGGATGCGGCGACGGAATCGGGGAGTGGGATATGATTGATGACCCATGGCCGAAGGTAAGTCCAACCGGTAAGCACGGCGACAAACACCCCGAGTCCAATCAGGAACTTCAGCAATGGGGGCGTCGTATCGTGCGGTGTTCGTCGGCTGTTCATGTCAAGCATTTGGCAGTGCACGGTTAATTTTAGCTTTGCGCGCCGCTTACAGCACCTGCGGATGGTGGCTCCGCCACGCGGCGTCCGGTGATGTTCCAGTAGGCGCGTTCAGGGGCGGCCAAGCGGCCAAGCGGCCAGGCGGCCAGGCGGCCAGGCGGCCAGGCGGCCAGGCGGCCAGGCGGCTTTCGCGACGAGCGCTCAGCGGCGCAAGTATCCGGGCAATACCCAATTACGATAGTTTGGGCGGTCGATCGTGTCAGTGACGCATCCAGCGCTCGTAACGAACTTATTTTTACGTGGCGTTCGTGCCCGTGATCTACAATTCGCTCGTCTTCGGTGTGGCGACACCTCGGTGGACTGCCTTCACGGTTATTGCCGACAATCGGCTGGCTGAGATTCGTTCAGTCTGCTTTCGCGAAATCGAACACAGGCGGTGCGGCCGATCTTAGTCCAGCCGTCACCGCGGTCTGGCGTTCGGCAGCGTCTTCGCCGACGAAAAGGCATGCGTCCTTCTCATCGGCATAGCCCGCGCGCGCTGCTGCCAGCCTGAAGATCTCGGGCGTAGCCTTGCTGTGTCCGACATCCTTGCTGTAGATCAGGAGATCTTTCTCGAAGAATTTCTTTATTCCTGCATTGTCGAGTAGCGGGGTGATAGCCGAACCAGGAAGGTCGCCGGTGTTCGAGATGATCCCCAGCCGGGCACCGCTACGCTGCGCGGCCTCTAGCATCGGGACTGCCCAGGACAGCAGAGCAAACGCCGTGATTGAGCCCGGCGGGTCGCCCGGAACTGGCGTCGCCAGCGTGGCGCCGATGTCGAAGAAGATGACCTTGGCCGCGATCGTCATTGGAGCCTCGTGTCAGCTGCTGCCGCCCGACAGTGCCAGCAACGGCGCTAGCAGCTGTGGCACGTCGGTCTGGCCGGTCAGGCTGGTTGTCGCCTCCGACGTGGGTAACGAGAAGCTTCGGGTCTCATCGTCCGCGCCGACGATTTCGACCCGGTAGCCGCCAAGATCGGCGCCGATCATCGGCTCGGCCGCCGTGAACTGCGCCGCCGCGCTCAGCTGGCGGACTGCATCGTCCATCGCCGCACGGCCCGCTTCGTCGAGTCGTGTGCGGTCGAGATCGACCAGCGGCGGTAGGGCGATGTTGCCGGCAAAGCCGCCGACCTGTGTCACCGTCAGTCTGCTGCATCCCTCGGTCATGTCATCCTCACTTGCTGCCGAACCGTGATAGCACAGGACGCGCGGCGGCGCTCGGCCACCGCGCGTCAGGCCTTGGATCCGATCACCCGGATCCGATGTGTGCACGGGCGCCTGTCTCGGCGGCGCACACGTTCGGCCGCTCATTCAGCTGCCTTGGGCCACTCATGCGGATCCTCTTCCCCGCCGATCCCGCCTTGCAGCTGCCGCAGCTCGTCCTCGAGGTAGCGTTCGTCCAACTGATGTTCGCGCAGTCGCATCGTCCCGCAGCACCCCGATCGGTCCTGAAGACCATTTTCTTTGACCCTCAGGAACGGATGGTCGACCGCCTCGAGGACATCGTCGCTGGCCATGTCCTGTGTGAGCGGGGTCGGTGAGACCACCACCTCGCGCGCGGTAAACTGGTTGCGGATCGCGTTGCGGTAGGCGACCGGTTTCCCATCCGCGGCGGCGATCACGAGCATCTTGTTGACGACATCGGCGAAGGTCGCGTTCGTCGCCGGCGCCGCCTGGATCGCCCGCAGGAGCAGGCGGAATACATATTGGGCGCAGTTCACCAGCGTGAGCGCTTCATCCTCGCCGGCGACGCCAAGATTGCGTTCCAGCAGGAAGATGTCGGCGAGTATGTCGTAAACGCCGCCGGTAAACACCTGGCTCAGATCGTGGACCTCGCTCGTCACCTGGCTGAGTTTCTTGTCATTGTCGGCGTTGCGCAGCCCATTATCGCGGCCGAGCGCCAGTCCGAATTGCTCGGCCACGTCCGAGAGGAAATTCTTGTTGTGCAAATTGCCCTTGGTCTGGACGATCAGCGCCTCGGCTTGGTCGAGTTGCGAAAGCGCCAGGAAGACCGCGACGAGATCGCCGAACGCTTCGTGCAGTGCGCCAGTCTGCGGATTGGCGCTCGCGCTGAGCCAGCCCGGCTTCAGCGAATCGAGCACGGCGTGGCCGCATTCGTGCGCGACGATGTCGAGCGAGCGACAGGTGTAGATCACCGGTGCGGGCGCAGGCGCGCCCGGCTTGTTGAAGTAGAAGAATTTCAGCGCCTTTTCGCCGCGGCTGTAGAACGCGTTCATCGTCACGCCGGCGTGCGGGAACACCGTGATCGGATCGGTGTTGGAGCCACTATTCCATTGCCATTTGATCGCCGCACCGACTGCGCGCTGGCACATCGCCAGCGTGAGATGGACGACCGAGAAGGTATGGACCGCGTCGAACGTCGGCGTGTCGGGCGTCTGGATGAAATCGTTCATGCTGTTCGGAGCGACTGGCGGCACGCCCGCAAGATGGATCCGGTTGTTGCTCGGGCCGGTCCCGAACAGGCCGCGCAACAGAATCCGGCGCAACCCGATCTCGGCGACGCTCGGATCCTGCTTGTAGAGCAAGACGCGCGAAGCAAACGAGATCGGCAGCGGCGGGATCGGGATCGCGATCACCGGGCCGGCGGCGGCTTGATCGTCGGTCGAGCGGACCAGCTCGAGCGCAGGCCGGCTGGGCGGACGCGCGGCGCCGCGATTGACGGAGGCGGCATTGAATTCGCGTGTCGGCGTGGGCACGAACGCGGCGGGCAGGACAGTGCTGTCGATGATTTCGGTCATGGCTGCAGGCTCCCTAAAGCGGTTGGAAGGCGTTCAGACACACTCCGACTGCACGGCCCTTCAGACCGGATCAGCATAAGCGGAGCAGGCGACATCAGCTTTCACGCAAAGAAGGACGCGACTCGACACTTACTTGTGAGGTAATCAGTCTACCACGACTAATCGATACTTAAAATGTCATTGAAGAGTATGCGATGGATATCATGCGCTCAATGTCTAGTGATACAGTATACCGACTGTAAAATTATCCAGGGGATTGGGTTGTTTATACGGTTGGACGGCAAGAGTTATTCCATCTGTTGTTCGATAGAATGTACGAGGGCGTATTTTTATCTGGAAGGTGTGGCAAGCGCCTCCGTCAAACGGTCTTGCCGGCCCACAAACCGGCAGGTCGCTGATCATTCTCCGTCGGATTTGCGATCCGTCGGCGCGAGCGCGGTCGTGCGGCAAGCAGGCCTTGCGGGCAGTTTTCGCCCGATGGCGAAACTCCGCGTTCCCGTAGGTATCGAGACCGCGCTCGGCCGGATCGTCTTTGTATCCAGGGCGGAGACGTGGCTGCCGGAGCGATCAGCTATGGCGCGATGTTCGTGGCAGGTGTCGATGGGTAGGGGGGGGCGCTAAATCGTTCCGAGCACTGCGAGCTCGTTGCGCTCGCCTGCCGCTGCCCGGTCGCTCTCAACCGGCCGCGACGTGTTCAACCGGTGGTGGCGAACCCCTATCGGGCGGGTCCTTCACCACCTAACGTTGGAGCAACCTGAGCATGGACCGCGCTCAAGCTCGGTCAGGACGGTCTGAAAACCCAGCGCCGACCTCGAGGTGCTGCCAACCAATTGGCTGGTCGGGGGGGGCGATGCTACGCCTGAGGGTCAGTCATCCCGAAAGATGCGACGAATGCTCGTGCTGCAACGCGACGCCACGGCGGCCAGAACCACCGCGATAAACGTGCCGCCCCAGATGACACCAAGGGCGACACATATCCAAAAAAGCACGATTCAGGGTTAAAAGGGTAGCACCTTCACGCGTGCTCCGACCGTACAGAAGATGGCGGTTGCAGCCAGCGAACCACCAAGCCATCCCAATGCGATAATCATCATAGACATGCCATCGTCCTCTCAAACGTCGACTGTTGTCGATCGTTCTGGGACGATAACCGCTGTGCGATTCATTACAATAAAAAGACACGGTCGTTGGCAAAAAAAACGGCGCTTCGAGCGATGCGGCGGGCTGTCGTCGAACCGTTCATTTTGTCTCGGCAGCAGCGGTCGAGGCGAAAGGGTCAGTTGCTTAAAACCGGCCCAGCGATACAGTTTGGTACGGCAGCCAAGACTCGACCAATTTGGCGCCGATGGGGGATGGCAGGATGAAACGGGGCATAACGACGATCGCGTTGCTGACATCGGTGGCCGCGAACGCGCAAAGCGTGGCAGACGATGCGCGGGCGTTTGGCGCGCGTCCTGCTATCGAAGACATCAGCCTCTCGCCCGACGGGAAGCGGATCGCGTTTGTCGCGCCGGGTAGCGGTCTATCCTCTACCTTGTACACGGTCGCGATCGGCGACGGGGCGGAGCCGAGGGGCGCGCTCGCCGTAAGTGGCGCACCGGACCGTCTGTCCTGGTGTCGATTTGTGTCGGGCTCGCGACTCGTTTGCACCATCTGGGGCTCGTTCATTGCGCCGGGGTACACCCGGCCGATGAGCTATTCCCGAATCGTCGCGACGGACGAAGCCGGCGGCAATCAGAAGATGCTGACCGGCCGCCAGGTTAATCAACGCACCGCGACCTTCTATGGCGGTGCGGTGCGCGATTGGCTGCCGGGCGAGGACGGGCAGGTGCTGATGGACCGCGAGTATAGTCGCACGGACACGATCGACACGAACATTGGCACGACCCGCTCGGGCACCGGGGTTGATCGGGTCGACACCCGTACGGGGCAGCATCGCACCGTCGAGGCGCCCCGACCCAATGCCGTCGACTTTATCTCGGACGGGCGCGGGACGATCCGCATCGCCGGCTACCAGTTGGCAGCCGGTACCGGGCAGGTCGATGGACGGATCAGCTATCGCTATCGCAAGGCCGGGTCGAACGACTGGCTGGAGATGGGCGTCTACGACAGCATCAAGGAGGAGGGGTTCAATCCATACGGAATCGATCCGGTCGCCAACATCGTCTATGGCCTGCGGAAGAAGGACGGGCGGCAGGCGCTGTTCACTCGTGCGCTGGACGGCAGCGACACCGAGGTTCTGGTTCTTTCGCGCCCTGATGTCGACATCGATGGATTGATCCGCGTCGGCCGAGACCGGCATATCGTTGGCGCAACCTACGTCACCGACAAGCGAACCGCGGTCTATTTCGACCCTGCAGTAAAAGCCGATCTTGCGTCGTTGCACCGGGCGCTGCCCGCGCTGCCGATCATCGATATTGTCGATGCCAGCAGCGACGGGAAGCAACTTCTCGTTCACGCCGCCGCGGATACCGATCCCGGCCGCTACTATCTCTTCGACAAGGCTACGAAGACGCTGAAGGTCTTGATGCAGGATCGTCCTCAGCTTGACGGGCGTAAACTCGCCAGCGTCCAGGCCATCACATATCCCGCGCAGGACGGTACGATGATTCCGGCGTATCTGACGATGCCGGCTACCGGGGCGACAAAGGGGCTTCGCGCGATCGTCATGCCGCATGGCGGCCCCAGCGCGCGGGACGAATGGGGTTTCGACTGGCTCGCGCAATTCTATGCAGCGCGTGGCTATGCGGTCATCCAGCCCAATTACCGCGGCTCGTCGGGATATGGTGACGCCTACCTGATGAAGAATGGATTTCGGGCCTGGCGCACGGCGGTTGGCGACACGAGCGACGCGGGGCGTTGGCTCGTGAAGCAGGGCATCGCCGACCCTGGCAAGCTGGCGATCGTTGGCTGGTCCTATGGGGGGTACGCCGCGTTGGAAGCAGGCGTGCTCGACCCGCAATTGTTCAAAGCCATCGTCGCGATCGCACCGGTTACCGACCCGGCGAGCTTGACCGACCAGTTACGCGACTATGCGAATTACCGCGTGAACAAAGACTATATCGGCACGCTCGAAGCGGGTGCGTCCCCTGCAAAGAATGCTGGGCAGATCGCCGCGCCGGTGCTTCTGTTCCATGGGACGCTGGACAGCAATGTCGCGTACAGCCAGTCGAAGCTGATGAACGACAGGCTGAAATCTGCGGGAAAATCATCCGAATTGATAACGTTCGACGGGCTGGATCACCAAATCTACGACTCGGCCGCACGTGCGCAGATACTGGAGCGATCCGATGCTTTCCTGCGCGCAGCGACTGGAGGGTAGGGTAGTCCGATTACCCACAACGCGCCCAAAGCAGCGCGTCCATCAGTAACTCATCCAGTCGAGTTCAGCATCATCGAGCGCCGCGAACGCATCGCCATCCGCCCCCCATCTCCTGGAGTCGCCTTCGCACTGCTTGAGTATCGTCGTTGCGCGGGAGGGCGCGACTGGCGCGCGCGGCGTCGGCAATGCCGTCGACCCGGTCGATCCGATCGCGCCGATTGAGTAGCCAAACCCCGAATGCGGGGCGCGTTTCAATTTCTTGATCATCGGTTTGCATGCCGGCGAATCCTCGTCTGATCCAACGCGGCCGGCTGCAGCATATTCCGAATTTGTTCTTATGACCCGCGGTGTGTTGGGGCAGGGCAATATTGAAAACGACCGGCATTGCCGGGAACGCCGGGTCATCAGAACGCTATCAAATGCTTTTAATCTAAGTTAGTTGTCATGTTCGATTCTTGGGGTCGCCCGACGACATGGCAGGGATGAATTGATGGTAGCGCGTGTTCTTCGCGGCATTACTCAGACGTTCGAAAGGGCCAATTCGTGGGTTCTGACCACGTGGTTCAAGGCGAGTTATCCAGGGCTGAGCATCGGCACGGGGGTACTGATCCGCACGGGAGCGCGCCTGCGAGTGCTGAATGGCGCCACGATGTCGATCGGAGACAGGACGGTGATCGAGCGTAACTGCCTCCTGAGATCCGATGGGGTCCTGTCGATCGGGAAGGACGGATTCATTGGACCAGGGTCGACGATCGTCGCGGCTATTGCCATCGCCATTGGCGCTGATGCGCTCATCGCCGAGAATGTCACTATTCGGGATCAGAACCATCAGACAAATGATGCGAGCCCATACCGCCTCCAGGGCCTCGATGCCGATGCGATAAGCATCGCCTCGAACGCTTGGATCGGCGCGCACGCGACGATCCTGAAAGGCGTGAAGATTGGCGAGGGTGCGATTGTTGCCGCAGGGGCGGTCGTCAGCAAGGATGTGGCGGCGAGGGAGGTTGTTGGAGGCATCCCCGCCAAACTGATCAAAGTCCTTTGACCCGATAGAGCTCGCAGAACTGCGGTGTTGGGCACTTCACCGGGGTGCACTCAATACTGGCAGCGTCCGTTTGCCGGGCTGCACCCCGGCATCCCCCGCCCGGCTATACCGGACGGGAAACTTGCGCGCGCGTGGGCCTTCCGTCGAGCGAAGGCGACCGCCTCGACGCCGATCTGCCACGATTGGAGGATCATCCGCGTGCGGAGCGTCAGTGCCGCGAACCAAGCCTCCTGATAGCCATGGAGCTGGTCGAGGAAGATTGCCTTCAGCTCGGCCGCCTGGTCGGCGGTGAAGTGGTTCTTCTTCGCCTTCTTCCTCTCGCCCGCATTGCGGTTGGCGACCTTGTCGTTCAGGCCGCCGGAATGCCCGCTGGGTGCCTCGTAGCGGCGCACCTTGGCCAGGATCTCGACCTGGCGGCGCAGCGCATCCAGCTCGGTATAATCGGCGCCGGTCTTCTTCTCCTTGCAGATCAGCACCATCAAGCGGGTCTCAAGGCAGTCTTCCAGCTTGCGGATCGACGGCGCATCGTTCCAAGCATGACACCGTCGCCGGCTTTTAACGGTGTCGTATCTGACTGCGAGCCCGTCGGCGATCTGCGCGCTGCTCCAGCCGCGCCAGTACGGGCTGCGTGTCGGGCGAACCCGTTCTTCGACGGGTAGCGTGAGAGGGTCGGATAAGATCGACATGGTAAGGCGATGCTAGCCACGCCCCGACGCCTGCCGCCTCCCATGAATCTTGTAAAATGGCGTTCTACAAGAGCGTCCGTCCAGTAGTCTACCTTATCCACGAGAAATAAGAGATAATTGAGCTGTGTCAGGTTAAAGAAAGCGATCGATTAAGAATTGGAGCCTAATCCATTAGTATTAAATATCTCTGGATTCTGCCTGGTTAATGACCCCGTCAACCTCGTCCGGTTGCGAAAGCCAGGATATATACCGCGAAGCCTTGTCACTACACTTGGCCAATTGAGGAGCGCTATGAGCGCCAGAATTGCTGGGGTGAGCTCGCTAATGATCGATGTAAACTGTTGTAACAACAATCCGCGAGGTCCCGGATGAGTATCAAAACTATCAACGATGATACCCCCGTGTTTCGCGGCATATTGCATTTTGGGCACCCACCAGGGATTGCCCGGATATGTGGTAGAGGCTGCGCTACCGTTCACAATATCTCGTATCAGTGGCGCGTTTGCCGCCTCCAAATTGGAATCATAATATCTCCAGCGGCCGTCGACTTTCGCCGCTACAGCAAAATGACCGCGCCCAGTCGGATCAGCGCTAGGCCAAGCGAAACGTACAGCAGCATAGTGCATGTCAAACCTACGCAACAGTTCCATAAAGATTATCGACTGCTGACTGCACATGGCATGGCGATGACGCAGGATACTATCGGTGCCGAGTGGAACGCTCAATCCATAGGGGGGTGCTCCGCCTAGAGCCGCGAGCGCCCAGTTCTCCCGCCAAGAAGTGTGGGAAATACCGTGAACAAACCTATTGCGAACAAATTCGTCAATGCCCTTGACTATCTTCTCTTCACGAGAACCTTGTTGCGCCTAAATTAAGCGAGTTACGATGGGCATGGACTTATCCATCGTATCTATCGATGTTAAACTAGGTTGCCACTGTTCGTTCTGGGGCCTCAAAGGCGTTCTTACACCGCTCGGCGAATACTGAAATGCTATCAGCAGTACCGCCGCGAAGATCAAAATTACGGACAACGATTTACGGATAAGCATGGTAAAACTAATCTATCACAGTTTTTTCAGCAATAACATATGCATATGTGATTGTCATGGGGTAGCAGTAACCACCTAGATCTTGTAAAAAATCTACTGTTCCGCCAGCTGAAATAAAATCGGTAAATATCTGTCGTTAAACGGAAATATCTGGCAACTGCATTAAGTTAATTTTATCAGGATTCTTTGACCGGTTGAGGATCCGGCGAGCGCTACTGAGCAAGTCGGGGGCTGTCGAACGAGGTGAACGAGCTTGAGCCGTACATCTAGGTCGTTCGGTGCTGACCGAGCCGGACGTGGACTACGTACACAAGTGCAAGCGCCCGCTTCAGCTCGCGTTTTTTGTAGAAATGAATTCTACAAGATTGGCCGCTTGAGATCGCCGCCGTCTTCGTCCCAGTTCGATTCGTCAAACGGCGCCCGGCGCGCTCCAATCGATCGAGGACCTGCCGCCATTGGAACCAAGAGCAAGCGGTTCCGCACCCTCGTCGAAAGCGAGACCATCAGCGATGGCCGCAAGGTTGCGCCGGAGATTATCGACGAATGCGTCGCGACCTTTGCGCCTGCGACCTACTCGCCACGGATCAACCTCGAGCATGTCTCGTGATACAGTCCCGAGGCGACCTTAACGGCTATTGCAACGTAGTCGCGCTCGAATCCAAGACCTATGGCATCGTCATCGGCGGCAAGAGTGAGTAGCGCTGCAGGTCGTATGCGACCGTCGAGGGCAACGACCAACTGGTCGCGCTCGCCCGAGCCAACCAGAAGCCGTTCCCCTCGGTCAAGCTGACCCCCAATTATGCTGGCAGCGGCACGTTCGGAGTCATCGGCTTGGCCTTCACCTACGCGCCCGCGTCGATCGGCGCCGAGCGGCTGCAATTCTTGCACCCCGCGTCTGGCAGTCTCTTTGCCTCAGGCATCGACGTCGTCGCAATCGAGTTCGAAGCGAAGCAGACCGAACAGGAGAAAGCCGACAGCATCGTGGACCGCCTGTTCGCTGCGGTTGCTGCCAAGTTCAGACCCGCCCAGCCGTTTAGGCCTACGCCTGCCAACGGCAATTTCGACCCCCCGGCGCGTTCGCGACCGACGTGCGGACGGCGTTCAGCGGCTCGATCACCGCGGCACTAAAGCCAATCACCGAGGCCCCAACCTGGAGGATCAAGCGCGATCGTCGTTTGGACGCCACGACAGCGGCCCTTGCCCACGCGATTCTGATGCTGACGTCCTCGTGATCCGTCGCCGTATCGTCATGGAGGGCACGCCCGACTTCGCGACCGGCAAATCGGCGGAGTTCGATTGTGACTGGAGTGACGATGACCCCGATTACGACGTCGTCAGCTACCGTTTGATCGCCGCCGGGACAGTCACATTGGCCACCTAGCTTGCAGACGCAACGATGGCAGAGAAATTTCCGTTGAACGAACCATCAACATCACTGATTAGCCGGCTAACTTAGATGAGTTTCCGTCTCGTTATCTCAAGACCATAATCTCTTTCCCAACATAAGTTACATTGATACAGTTCGGGAAACTAAGGGTGGGCGTTCAATCTATGGGTTACCGGGGTGACATCCAAATATTTCGAGCGCTTGCCGTCATTTTGGTGGTGCTGTTTCATCTGGGCGCCCCGGGATTCTCGTCTGGATTTCTAGGGGGTGATATTTTCTTCGTCATCAGTGGCTATCTGATGACGAAGCTGCACGCGGAAGATGACGGCGCTTTCGCTTTTTACAAACGTCGCGCCCGCCGACTATTGCCCGCTTACGCGGCGACAGTCGCGGTGACGCTTGGCACCGCATTTTTCATCACTGTACCAAGTGATTTCGTCCAAGTCGGCGAGCAAACGTTCTTTGCAGCCGCGCTAGCGGCGAACTTCGGGTTCGCGTTGCAGAACTCTTATTTTAGCAGTTTTGAGTTCAACCCACTCCTGCACCTCTGGTCGCTCGCGGTGGAGTGCCAGTTTTATCTGCTGTTCCCGTTCATCATCAAAGTAGCGGTGCGGTGGCGGTTCGCGCTCGCTGCAATAGCATTTGCATCGCTGGTGCTGTGTTTGGCCTTCGTGCTCATCAGTCCAAAATATGCCTTCTTCATGCTTCCGATGCGAATGTGGGAATTCGCTATCGGGATGTGGGTCGCGTTACGGCCTTCGCGGACGAGTAGGGCAGGGCGATGGGGCGCGATGGCGCTCGTAGCCATGGCCGTTATTCCGTTGATGCCTCTCAACGGAAAGCTTCGCGATCTCGTCTTTGGTCATCCCGCGCTTGGCGCCGTCATGGTCTGCCTTGCGACTGGGGCGGCGCTGATGATCGGTCAGCCCGCAACGCTGGTCAACTCGGCTCCAGGGCGGGTAGCCCAGCGGCTCGGCAATATCTCGTATTCCCTCTACTTGGCGCACTGGCCCGTCCTTGTGCTGTTCCACTACCAGCCGTTCGGCGGTACCACGCCGCACGCTTTGAACATCATTGACGCCGCAAGCGTGATTGCGGTTACCGCCGTCGCCACGGCGTTGCTCTACCTTGTATTCGAGAGGCCCGGACCGCGGTTGTTCTCTGCGCGCCGCGCCGTACTCGCCGCCGCAGTCCTGTCCCTGGCAACGGCGATCCTCATGCCACTGCAACTCCGCCAATTCGACGCGATCGATGGCGTCACGTTCGCGGCCATGAAGGATCGATCGTACAATAGATGCGGTAAGGCGTTTCGCATCCTGCACCCTCAGCAACAACTCTGCGAGACTGGCGCGGGCCCCCGCGGAAACATCCTACTGATCGGCGATAGCTTTTCGGACTCCATCAAGGAGGCGTTCGCCTCTACTGCTAAATCCCATGGGTTTGGAAGCTACTTCGCGGTCGACAATCAGCCGTTGATTACGCGTGGTCTGGACGCAACGTGGCTTGCCGGCGAAATACGCGATCTCCGGCCGAAGGCGGTGTATCTGCACTACACGGCCGAGCATCTCGCAGATGGTGTGCTGGAGGCCGCCAAAGAGGCGGCCGCACCTTCCCACATTCCGGTGATCGTGATCTTGCCGCCTCCGACATACGTGCAGAACGTGCCTCAGAGTATCTACTTAAGCCGGCATGGCGGCCCTGCGATGGCGGCCACTACCTTAGCGAAATATCATTCAGCGACTAAGGATCTTGCCGCCCGCTCGGCAGCGCTCGGGTTTCATCTCATTGATGTTGCCCCGGCGTTTTGTGACCCCGTTTGCGCGGTCAAGGACAGCGCGGGCAGGCCGCTCTACTTCGACCGCGCTCACCTCACGCTTGTGGGAGCCGAATGGATGGCTCCTTGGCTTGGGTCGTCGATCGCGAAGCTATAGACAGCCTCCCTTCCGGGTTGCGCTCGCATGTTTGCGAGACGGAGATGGCCGCGCACCGCATGGCGCTCGATCTTTAAACCTCTCACCACCAGCGCCGCGCCGCCGCGACCCGAATCCGAGGGCTGACAAGATGAACGACCAGAAGAACACGCCAAACTCCGCACCCGCCGCCCCCGGCGACGTCACGTTCGATTACGACATCGTAGTCGCCGGCAAGGTCGTGCTGCCGACCGTTACGCGGATTCATGTCCGAAAGCGGATGGGCGGCGCCCTGCGCGGCGTGAATCGCGGCGGCCTGGTCCGGATGGATTATCACCAGTAGCACCGCGCGTGACGCAGCCGATCCTCCACCCGCATCTGATCGACGCGATGGACTCGGCCGACGCTGCCAATCATGCCCGGCCTGGCCGAGTCCATTCTGGCGACGCCGACAATCGGCGCGATCTTCGTGGTCACCGGGTTCGGCAGCAAGTTCTGGTAATGGTGCGACAAAGCTGGTTTGCCAAATTGCTCGGCGCACGCGCTGCGCAAGGCCGCAGCGCGGCGCGGAGGCTTTCTGCTCCCATCAGAGATCAAGCCGTGGGGCGGTCACACGACAGTGAGGTCGCCCCGGACGCCGCTGCGGCTGATCAGCGCACGTTGTCCGACACTGCCGCCGACGAGCTTTTGGCTAACCTTGCGGAAAGGTTGGCCAAAGATGCCCCCAAGGCACTGACTGTACAGGGAAATAAATGATGTTTGGTGCACCCGACTGGATTCGAACCAGTGGCCTCTGCCTTCGGAGGGCAGCGCTCTATCCAGCTGAGCTACGGGTGCCGGTGACATGCGCCTAGCAAAGGCCGGGGCGGGGCGCTAGCCGTTTTGATGCGGGGGCTTCACTTCGTCTGTGGGTTTCCCCTTTGGCGGCGGCGTCTTGGGTTTGAAGGCGCAGAGATCGCTGACGATGCACCGCCAGCATTCGGGTGTCCGTGCCTTGCAGACATAGCGGCCATGCAGGATGAGCCAGTGATGCGCGTGGAGGCGGAAGGGTTGCGGCGTCGCCTTGTCGAGTTTCAGTTCGACCGCGAGCGGGGTCTTGCCGCGCGCGAGGCCGGTGCGGTTTCCGACGCGAAAGATGTGCGTGTCGACCGCGAAGGTCTCCGCGCCGAACGCGACGTTGAGGACGACGTTGGCGGTCTTACGCCCGACGCCGGGCAGGCGTTCGAGCGCGTCGCGATCGCTCGGGACTTCGCCGCCATAGTCGTCGATCAGCATCTGCGAGAGCGCGATGACGTTCTTCGCCTTGGTGTTGAACAGGCCGATCGTCTTGATGTGGCGCTTGAGCTCGTCGAGGCCGAGCGCGACCATCTTGGCGGGCGTATCGACCTCGCGGAACAGCGCACGCGTCGCCTTGTTGACGCCGATGTCGGTCGCCTGCGCGGACAAGGCGACCGCCACGACGAGCGTGTACGGATTGACGAATTCGAGTTCGGTCTCCGGGTGCGGATCGGCCTCGGCCAGACGCGCGTAGAACGCGATGACGTCCGCCTTTTTCACAGCCCGAGCACGTCGCCCATCCGGTAGCGCCCGGCGGGTTGGCCGGCGAGCCAGATCGCCGCGCGGACCGCCCCGCGCGCGAAGATCGAGCGATCGTCGCCGCGGTGGTTGAGTTCGATCCGCTCACCCTCGCCGGCGAAGATCACGCTGTGGTCGCCGATCACCGACCCGCCGCGCAGCGATGCGAAGCCGATCGTGCCCTCGGACCGTGCGCCGTGCAGGCCCGCGCGGCTGTCGACGCGCAGCTCGGCGAGCGACGACCCACGGCCCTTGGCGGCGGCGTCGCCGAGCAGCAGCGCGGTGCCGGACGGCGCGTCGACCTTGTGCCGGTGGTGCATCTCGACGATCTCGACGTCCCAGTCCGCGCCAAGCCGCGCCGCGGCCTCGCGGACCAGGATGCCGAGCAAGGTGACGCCGAGCGATGTGTTGCCGGTCTGGAGGATGGCGATGTCGGCGGCGGCGGCGTCGATCATCGACTGATGCTGTGGCGACAGGCCGGTCGTGCCGATCACGATAGCGGTACCAGCGGCGCGCGCGGCGGCGAGATGCGCCTCGATTGCGGAGGGTGTCGAGAAATCGACGAGAACGTCGGCGCTGCGGGCGAGCGGGGTCGGATCGTCGCCGGCATCGACGCCGCCCGCGAGCGAGGCGCCCGCGGCCTCGATCGCATCGACGATCGCGCGGCCCATGCGTCCGGCGCTGCCGTAGATGCCGATCGAGGTCGTTCCGCTGGGGGGCGGGGCGAGTTGGGGCGCGTGCGTCTGCATGCCTGCGCTTTGCACCAAGTGGCGGTTTGGGGACAGGGGGCAGCGGCAGCCCGAGGCAATTTCTCCGCGAATAATGGCTGGGCCAGCGGCCCGATCTGCGGGCCGGACTGGCTTCAGGGACGCGCGATCAGGGCCCGGACAAGGTCTAGGTCGGCGGGTTTGTCGACATCGACCGCCGCCAGGCCGAACGGCGTCGAGACCGCTGCCGCGTTCAGACCTGCGAGACGACCCAGATGCGCGATCGCGGCCACCAGCGTCAGCCGACCCGACATGTAGCGGAGCAGCGTGCCGAGCCCGAGCCGGCGGACGATCCGCCACGGGCGCTTGCGATCCGCCTCGACCTGCGCCCACAGGTCGAGCGCGGCGACCGCGCGCGGCGTGGCGAAGAGGAACAGGTTGCACCCCGACCAGGCGCCATCGGCGAAGCGGAGATAGGTGCGGCGCGTGCCGGGGGCCGCGGCTTCGATCACGTCCTGGCGTGCGAGCAGCGCGGCGACGTCGGCGTCCGCCGGCACGTCGGCGAGAAAGCGCGTGATCCATTCGGGCTGGAGCAGCGCATGATCCGCCGTCGTGACCAGCAGCGGCGTGCCGAGTGCCTCGATACCGTCGCGCACGCTGCGGCTGGGGCCCGACGCGGCGGTCAGGACTGTGAGGCCGAGCGCGGTCGCCGCCGCGCGGACGGTATCGTCGGACACCGAGACCGCGATATGCGTTGCGCCTGCATCGCGCAGTGCCTGCGCGACACGGGCGAGCAGGGTCTGGCCGTCGAGCAGGATTAGCGCCTTGTGCGCGACGCCGGCATAGGCCGCGACCGGATCGACGCCGCCGCGCGAGCCGGCGAGGATCAGCGCGTTGACGGGGGTGCTCATGGCGTCGTGGTGCCTGTCTGCGACCGCGCGCGCCAGACCCGCCAGAACACGCCGGGCGCCGCGAGGATGGGATGCTTCTCGCGCCACGGTGTCAGCGGCACGGCGACGCCGGTATGCCGCTCGACCTTCCATAGGCCGTAGCGTGCGGCGCCCTCGAAGGTGAAGGCGGCGCGCACCAGGCGGGCGATGTTGATCGGTTTGCCGGCGCGACGTCGGCGCGCCCAGGCCTGCTGCAGCGCCGCGCGCTTTGCCGGCGACAGATCGGGTCGCAGCACGCCGGCCTCGTCGCGAAACGCGATGCCGTCCGCCGTCCAGGCGAGCGGCAGGAGGTCGTCGTAGCGCGCCGGATCGAAGCCGAGGATCTGCCCCTCGCGCCCCTTGCGTTCGACGCGGAGTTCGGCGGCGTAGGTCTGGCGGAACAGCGCGCGCCAATAGGTGTCGGCGGTACCGCTCGCGGGGCCAAGCGCCGCGGCGAACCGCGCGGCGGACCGCGCCGCATCGCCGATCGCTGCCGCCACCTGGGTCGCGATGGCGGGCTCGCGGACCCAGACGAGTGCGGAGGGCTGCACGAACCGGGTCCAGATCGTCGTGTCGAGCGTCCGCGCGGCCGCGGCCTTGGCGAAGGTCGCCAGCCGCATCGTCGCGATCTTCGCGCGCACCGTCTCGCCATTATGGGCGAATTCGCGGTAGCTGACGGTCGGCCACATGCCCCGCTCGGGCGGGCCTGCGGTCAGGACGTAGAAATCGAGCACGCCCTCGATGAGGCCGGTGCGCAGGTTCGAGCCATAGAACAGCACTGCCAGCGTGTCGGCCGACCCGTCCGCCAGCACCGAGGCGACGTCTCGGACTGCGGCGATGGTGGGGACGTGCAACTGGCGGCGGACGACGTCGCCGAGCGTGATCACGGGACGACGAAGCTGAGCGCGCGCGCTTCGCGGACGATCAGGTCCCCGCCGGCATAGACTTCGCCGTCGAGGATGAAGCCCGAGTCGATCGACAGGTCGAAGCTCGGCGTGTCGATCCGGTGATAGCCGGCGCGATCGAGCCAGGCGGCGGGCGAGCCGGCGACGATCAACGGCGTCGCGGCGGCGAGCCAGCGCGGTGGTGCATCGACCAGCAACGTCTTCAGCCCACCGCGCGGCACGCCGAAGGGACGGATCCCGATCGGCATGCGCTTCAGCGTCGACGCAAGGAGAATATAGCGCGCGCGATCGGTTTCGGCATTCTTTCCAGCGGCATGGACGCCCTCGTCGCCGCGCGACTGGAAGCGGATCCGCATCCGGTTGCCCGCGCGCCACGCGCTGTTCGCGCCGCCGAACAAAGTCTGCAGGATCGCCCAGCACAAAGCGAGCCCGACCGCGACGCCGTTGAAGGCGCCCGCGCGGTGCGTGCGCTGCGCGAGCGCAGTGGCGTCGACGAACGCGCCCGCGCCGAACAGGAACCCGCAGAGCTTCGCGCCGCTGTCCTTGCGGATTACCTCGACCGGGCTGCGCAACTTGACCCGCCCGTGGCGAGCCGCGGTCAGCGCCTGATCGAGCGTCCAGCTATCGGGTATGCCGAGATCGAGCGCGAGCGCGTTGGTCTTGCCCGAGGGGACGATCGCCACGCGGGGGGCAGCCCCCGTCCAGACGCGCGCGGCGGCGGTCATCACGTCGCGGATCGTGCCGTCGCCGCCGTCGATCACGAGAAGTTCGATGCCGTGCCGCGCGAAGTCGGTGAGCACCTCGGCCAGCTCGTCCTGCGTACGCGGGGTGACGGCGAGCACCGTGCCCGACAGGAACGGCTTGGTCGCCTCGACGCTGCTGCGGTTGCGGTGGCTCTTTGGATTGCAGATGATTCCGGTGCGGATCTTGGCGGCGGCCTCGCGCGGGTTCACGCTGGCCCGTTCGGTTGCCGCCGAATCGAACATGCCCTCGGGCAACCACGCGGGTGCCGCGGGAGGGGTAAGCGATTGCCTGCCAAAGGCATCAAAGTTCGAAACAGCATCAGCCACGTTATAGAGATACCCGTCACGGTAAAGAACCGCTACAATTTTGTGTCAATAAGATTTCCGTTCCGCGTCTACCGCGGTCCGGGCGAACATTACCCGCGATATCGCATCTTCATCCGTATCACCGTGCCGGACGCGGGCAGGGCGGTGCGGACCGCATCGAACGACGGCAGCCCGACCGAGGTCGGTGCGTCGTTCGAGAAGCCGAAGCCTTCCTTCGGCACGAACAGCGTCCGGTTGAACTTATGGTCGCCATTCTCGTCGTGATATTGCGCGACGGCATAGTGTCCCGGCTTCATCCAGAAGCAGGCGCGTGGCTTCGCCGCCGAGACGCGGGCGCGCCCGACCTTGGCGCCCTTTGCCAAAAACCTGGACTTGTCATCGGGATAGATCGCGAAGGCGACCTCGCCCTGGCTATTGCGCAGCGTCGTCGCCTCCAGGATCAGTTTTGCGTTGCCGTTCCCCGGCGTGCCCTCGCACGTCTCGGCGGCGCGGGCATGGGTCGGCGCAAGTGCCGCCGCGGCGCCGAGCGCGATAAGGAATCCGTAGTTCATCGGCAGACCATGACCCGAAAATAGTGGCGATAGAGCGGCGCGCAGATGACATTTGCGACGTGAACGAGGCGTTTATCGCAGCCTCCGCGGTCGCGGTGTCGTGGCCGGGTCAGGCCTCGCGGGGCACGCGTGTCATGCGCGCGGCGGCGAACCCCAGCAGGATCGCGACCGCCACCGACCCGACCGCGACCGCCACCGCGACGCCGGTCGACTCATAGGTCGGCATCAGCATGAACGCGGTGACGAACAGCAGCACGACGCCGACCGCACGAATTGCGAACACCGTGCCGGCCCGGTGGAGCGCGGTCATTACCGTATCGAGGCTGACGGTGGCGAGGTCGAAACAGCCGGCGGCGGCAAGCCACAACAGGACGGGATAGGCGCCGCCGAACGACTTGCCGCCGACCAGCTTCAGGATCGGCTCGCCGACCAAAGCGACGATCGCGAGGATCACCAGTGCAGCGGCGGTGCTGGCCATCATGGTCCGCATGAGGATACGCCGCAGCCGCGAGGGCTCGGCGGTGCGCACCGCGCGGACGATCTCGGGGAAGGCGGCGCGCGAGAGCATCTGCGACAATTTGGCGAGCGCCTGCGCCAGCTGGGTCGCGAGCCGGAACGCGCCCGCCGCCGCGGGGCCGATCGACGCGCCGACCAGGAGCAACGGGATCTGCTTGCTCGACAGCCCGAGCGTCGCGCTGGCGTTGGTACTGAGCGAGAAGCGGACGATGCCCGGATTCTCGTCGCGCAACTGCCGCCACGCGCCGCGGCCGCGGGCGAGCAGGCCGAGGTCGCCGCTGCGTGCGACCATGATCCAGTAGGTCGCCGCGGTCACGATCTCGGCGATCGCCCAGGCGAGCATGAAGCCGCGGATGGTGGGCGCAAAGAGCATCGCTGCGCCCGCGCCGACGAACCGCATGATCGGCGTCATGCTGTCGGCCAGCGCGGACAGCGAGAATTTGTCGCGCAGGCGCAGGATGCCGAGCGGGGTCGAGCGGATCGTGACGAGTTGGACGACGGTGAACATCAGCGTGTCGCGCATCAGGTCTGGCGGGATACCGAAGCGGTCGCTCCATATCCAGAGGATGACGACGCTGAGCGCCGCCCCGACCAGCGCGCTGCACAGGTCGAGCACGGCCGAAAGCCGGAGCAGCCGCGCGAGCCGGGGCGTGTCGCCGTGCTGGATCGGCTCGACGCCATATTGGACGATGATCTGCCAGGTCTGGAAGCCGACAAAGGTCGCCAGCGCCTGCGCCGCGCCCGAGATCAGCGCGAACCGGCCGAAATCGACCACGCCCAGCGTGCGTGTCGCAAAGCCGAGATAGAAGAGCGACAGGACCGCCAGAACGCTGCGACTGGCGAGCAGCCAGCCGAGGTTGCGCGCCGCCGCCCGGAAAATCCCGGTCGTGCCCGCGCGTGCCGGTGCATCCGCCGGGGCCGGAGAAGGAGCGGGGTCCTGAACCATCTGCGACCGGCCCCTAGAGCGCGATCGCGGGTGCGGCAAGGTGCCCCGGAGGTGACAAAGCGGCGGGCGGCTCCTAGACCGCGCGCGATCGGGCGGCAGCGCCGCCGTCATGCGAGGGATCGTTCGTCATCTGCGGAATTGCCGGCCTTTACGCGCGGGGTGGCGGTGCCGTTTCGCCCCGCCTCGTCACCGCACCCCTGATCACCGCGCAGTGCGACGCGATCCTGCACCGCGGGCCCGACGACCAGGGCGTGATGACCGATGGCGATTTCGGCTTCGGGATGCGCCGGCTGAGCATCATCGACATCGAAGGCGGGCACCAGCCGTTCCACTCGCCCGACGGTCGTTATGCACTGGTCTTCAACGGCGAGATCTACAATTTCCGCGCTCTGCGACAGGAGCTGCAGGCGCTCGGCCGCATCTTCGAGAGTGCGGGCGATACCGAGGTCATCCTCGCAGGCTACGAACGCTGGGGCGACGATGTCTGGACCCGGCTCGACGGCATGTTCGCGGTCGCGGTGTGGGACATGCACGCCCGGCGACTGACGCTCGCGCGCGATCCCGTGGGGATCAAGCCGCTTTATTATACCGACCAGGCCGCCGGGTTCGCGTTCGGCTCCGAACTCAAGACGCTGACCTTGCTGCCGGGGATGGCGTTCGACGTCGACGCCCGCGCGCTCCACGATTATTTCAGCTTCGGCCATGTCCGCACGCCGCGCTCGATCTACACGCAGGTCCGCACGTTGCCGCCGGGCCATGTGATAACCGTCGAGGCGAGCGGCACGCCGACGCTGCGCGCCTATTGGACGCCCGCTTATCATCCGGCCGAGCCGCGGTCCGAAGCGCAGTGGATCGAGCAGTTCCGCGATCAATGGCTCGACACGATCGGCAAGCAGATGGTCGCGGACGTCGATGTCGGCGCATTCCTGTCGGGGGGCGTGGATTCCTCCGCGGTGGTCGCGGCGATGGCGCAGGTGTCGGACCGCCCGGTTCGCACGTTCACGATCGGCTTCCCCGACCCACGCTTCGACGAATCGCCGCATGCCGAGGCGATCGCGCGGCATCTCGGCTGCAACCACGTTACGCGGACGCTCGAACTGGCGGATGCGCAGGCGATGCTGCCCGAAGTCCAGCATTGCTATGACGAGCCGTTCGCCGATCCGTCCGCGGTGCCGACCTGGTATGTCAGCCAGATCGCCGCGCAGGAGGTGAAGGTCGCGCTGTCGGGCGACGGCGGCGACGAGCTGTTCTTCGGTTACAAGCGCCACGCGACCGAGCGCCGGATCGGGGCGTTGCCAGCGCCGTTGCGCAAGCTCGCGCGCGCACTGGACGCGGTGCCGACGCTGCCGTCGCGGCATGCGAATGCGGTGTTGCAGCGCTGGCGCAAGACGACGGGCAGCGCCGCGCTTCCGAACGGCGTCGCGCGGTTCTTCGCGAAGACGCAGATCACCAACGAAGCCTTCCGCCGCGAGATCTTCTCGGCGGAGTTCATCGCCGAGGAAGAGGGCGGAATCGCCGCGCTGGTCGCGGAATACTTCCCCGATCCCGCCGCGATCTCGGCCGACACGCTCGAGCAGTTCGGGCTGGCGGATCTCGCGCTCAACCTGCCCGGCGCGATGCTGACCAAGGTCGACCGCGCGAGCATGGCGCATTCGCTCGAGGTGCGCGTGCCGATGCTGGGGCAGGGGATGGTCGACCTCGCGCTGTCGATGCCCGCCGACATGAAGCTGCACGGCAAGGTCGGCAAATACGTCATCCGACAGGCGATCGCACCGTGGCTGCCCGAGGGGATCCTCGATCGCCGCAAGCAGGGCTTCCAGATGCCGCTCGCCGCCTGGTTCGCCGGCGATTTCGGCGCCTATGCCGAACAGCTCTGGCGCGACAGCGGCGTCCGCGAACAGGGGATGTGGCGCGCGGGCGCGGTCGACAAGGTGTTCGCGGATCACCGCGCGGGGAAGCGGGATTACAGCCGATTCCTGTACGCGCTGGCGATCTACTGCCTGTGGTGGATCGGCCGGCCTAAGGCCGTTGCGGTCGGCATACTCTAATTCGTCATCCTGACGAAAGTCAGGACCCAGAGCCACGGACGTCCACCTTTGTGACCCTGGATCCTGACTTTCGTCAGGATGACGGCGTGACGCCTAAGCCAGCCAACTCACCAGCGTCTCACCTTTGGCCTTGCGCGCCATCGCCTGCACCAGCCGCACCATGTGCACCACCAGCGAGATCGCGGTCCACGCGGCCACCCCGATGATCCCCCAGTCGGGCCGCATCACCAGCAGCCCCGCGAACAATATCACCATGTTCGGGTTGCGCCGCGCGGTGATCAGCCGGAACCAGCTGTCGAACCGCTCCCAGACGTGGATGTGCATCCCGAACCGGACGATGAACGCCCCCTCGATCAGCCGCTGCGCGACATAGCCGAACAGCATCGTGCCGATCACCGCCCAGAACACGCCGTCCTCAAGCGGCCGACCGTACGGCGCGCACCCCGCCGCCCAGGCCCACCACCAGAAGGGCGGGTGGACCAGGTCGACGCCGTGATCCCACGCATTGCCGAGCTTGGACGAGGTGATCGTACACCGCGCGAGCTTCCCGTCGACGGTGTCGAGCACCATGAAGAACAGCCCCGTGGCGAGCCCCGTCCAGAACCAGCCATACCAGAACGCCACGGTCGCCACGATGCACAGCACCGATCCGAGTGCGGTCACCTGGTTCGGCGTGATCCCGGCGCGCGCGCAGACCCGCGTGATCGCCAGCGCCCATTCGGGCCACAGATATTTGGTCAGCAGATCGGTGACGCCCTTATACGCCCCGACATAGCTTGCGCGCTCGATCGCCGGCACCGCGGGCGGAGTCAGCAGTTCGGCGAACGGACGCTCGCGTTTGCGCAGCGCCTCGTTGAGGATGCCATCCTCGGCTTCGGCGGCGATCACCGTGAGGCCGGACACCAGCGGCGCCTCGCCGAGCATCGCCGCGGTCATCCGCGCACGCTCGTCGGCGTTGCGGACATGCGCGAGAACGGGGACGCCGGTCCGCGTGACGACCGTACCGGGGCGGGTCTTCAGATGCGCGATCCACACCGGATCGAACGCATAAGCGAGGTTGGCGAGGATGACGGGGCCCGTGTCGCCCGCATCGTCGGTTGCCAACCCCTGCGCGACGCCGATCCGTCGGATCCGCTCGGCATTGGTCATGCCCCAGAGCAGCGTGTCGTTCGCCCGGACGGTCCGGAGCGCTGGCGTGGGGGCTGTAGAATCTACCATGGCGCACCCGTTAGCCGATCTGGTCGTGAAAGCGAGAGGGGAGGGGTAGAACGACGCTTCCGCAGGGCACCACCCCGGCGGAGGCCGGGGCCCAACTGGGACGGCCAGAGTAACTGTGCACAGTCCCTTGTCAGCATCGTCCCCCAATTGGGCCCCGGCCTCCGCCGGGGTGGTGGGGTTTATCGAACTGGCCTCGCTTCCAGCACGCGAACGATTTCCGCCGCAGCCTTCGCCGCGCCGCCCTCAACCGCGCCGAGCGATTTGCCGGCGAACGCCGCCTGAACCGTCGCATACTCCGCGTGCACCAAAGCCGCCCGGTCTAGCGCCGCGATCACATCCGCGACGTCGTCGACCACCTCGCCGCACGCCCACATCGCGTAGTTCGGATCCCCCTCCCACGCGACGCCCGCCGCGTTGAGAAATACGCACGGCCGCGGCCGCATCAGGAACTCGATCACCTGGCTCGACGTGTCGCCCAGATAAACGTCCGCGACGCCGGTATAGCTTCCGTCGACCATCGCGAAGCCGTCAATGTCGCAGTGCACGTGCGGCAGAGCGCCGATCTCGCGCATCAGATCCGCGACCTCGGGGGCTTTCTCGACCAGGCGCTGGTGCGGCGCGAAGATCAGATTGTAACGCCCGTCCGCGACGATCCGCCGCACGACCTCCGCCCCCCAGCGCCACCAGGACGAGCGATGCTGTTGCCAGTGCGGCGTGTACAGCACCACCGGCCGCGTATCCGCGAACGGCGGCGCGGCGTGCGTGCGGTGCGTGAAATCTGCCTTCACATAGCCGGTCGCGACGAACCGGTCGGGCGCGAACCCGCGATCGAGATAGGTCTGGCGCTCGCGCTGGCTCGGCACCAGCGTCAACGCCGCCGCGCGCCGGCGCGGGTCGTCGCGTGCGCTCATCGACCCGACGCCGTGCGAGGTCTTCACGAACTTCGCACGCATCGGGAACAGCCGCGGCAACCACAGACTCGTCTGTTCGGCGCACACGACGACGCGTGCGCTGCGGAGATAGGGGAGCAGCCGCACCAGCATCGGGATCTTGGCCGGCAGCACGGGATTGCGCCCCGTGCCATCCTCGGCAACGCGGCGGAACCCCGGCGCGCGGCGGATACGGACGGTGGGGAAGGGGGCCGTCCACCGGGTCAGGAGAGTCTCGTGGACCGAGGTGCTCACCCACAGGTCGATCGGCACGGTCGATGTCGCGGCGAGCGCCTCGACGATTGGATAGAGATGCGGGATCAGCAGCGTCTCGCCGAGGAACAGGAACGCGACCTTGCCTCTGGGAGGGGGGCTGGTCATGGCCGATGATCGCGTTCCCACAGCGCGATATCCTCGGGCCGGTCGATCTCCTGCCAGTGCGCGCCGGTCGCGATCCGCACCGCCGTCACGCCAGGGCCCTGCGCGACGCGTGCGACGACGGCGTGGTGATAGGCGTGGATGCCGTTCTCCTCGCCGATTACCGCGCGCAACGCCTCGGCATAGGCGCCGCCGCCGTGCGACACGATCAGCCCGAGCGAGCGATCGGTCGCCTCATGCCCGACGAGGTGCTTGCCGACCGCGATCACGCGGGTCCCGTCGGCCTCGACCAGCATGTCGTCGAGCCCGGCGTCGACCAGCGGCTCGACAAGCAGCGCCACGCCCCCCGTGTCGCCGCCAAGCGCAGTGCGCAGGATCGTCGGGTCGAACACGGTGTCGCCGTTCATCAGGGCAAACGGCGCGCCGAGATAGGCGCGCGCCGCCCAGACGCTGCCGATGCTGTTCGCGCTCGACCAGAACGGGTTGAAGACAAGCTCCGTCGGCAGGGCGCCGTCATGCGCACGCAGGTGCGCGTCGATCTGGTCGATACGATAGCCGCCGATGATCACCGCACCATCGAAGCCCGCGGCCGCGACCGCGTCGAGCTGGTGATCGAGGATCGCGCGTCCGCCGACTTCGACCAGGCATTTGGGCGTGGTCAGCGTCAGGGGCAGCAACCGCGATCCGTGGCCCGCGGCAAGGATGATGGCCTTCATGGGGTGCGCCTTTACGCGGCAAGTGTGGCAGGAAAATGCAGTTGCGCGCCGTTCTCCCGCCTCCGGGGGGGAGAGCGTTATCGCTGCACGCTCTCGCTGTCCGCCCGCGACCAGCCGCCGCCCATCGCCTGATACAGCGTCACATAGGCGGTCAGCCGGTCCGCGCGCGCTTGCACCAGCGACAGCTCCGCGGTCAGCAGGCCGCGTTGCGCATCGAGCTGGTCAATATACGCCGAATAGCCCGCGCGGTAGCGGTTCGAGGCGTTGCGCAACGCTCCCGCCAGCGCATCGCGCTGCCCGGCGAGCGCGACCGCCTGTTCGCCCGAGCGCTGCACCCCGGCCAAGCTGTCGTCGACCTCGCGGAACGCCTGCAACGCGGTGCGGCGATAGGCGAAGGCGGCCTGGTCGCGGCGGGCGGTGGCGGCGTCGGCCTGTGCGCCGAGCCTGCCGCCGTCGAAGATCGGGCTCAGCACGCTCGCGCCGATCGAGAACACCGCAATTGGGTTCGCCAGCGCACTCGACAGGACGACGCCCGCCGAGCCGGTCAGCGCGAGGTTGGGCAGCATCGCCGCGCGTGCGCTGTCGAGCGAGCGGTCGGTCGCGACCAGAGTCTGCTCGGCCTGGTAGAGATCGGGGCGGCGGCGGAGCAGGTCGGCGGGCAGGCCGTCGGGGATCGCGGGCGCGGCGAGCTGGTCGAGCGTGCGGCCGCGCGGGATCGGGCCGGGATTGTCGCCGAGCAACAAGCTGAGCACGTTCTCCTGTCGGCTGATCGCGAGCTGTGCGGCGGGGACGAGCTGTTCGGTCGCGTGATATTCGGCCTCGGACTGCCGGAGTTCGAGGTTCGAGGTGTAGCCGGTCTCGGCGCGGCGGCGGGCGATGCGCAGGCCCTCCGCGCGCGCTGCCAGCGTCTGCCGCGCGACTGCGAGCCGCAGGTCGAGCGCGCGCAGCGTGATGTAGCCGGTCGCGACGCTGCTCGCGATCCCGAGCCGTACCGTGTCCTGCGCCGCCTGGCTGGCGAGCAGCTGCGCCTGCGCCGCGCGGCTAGCCTGGCGGAGGCGGCCAAACAGGTCGAGGTCGTAGCTGATGCTGACCGAGGGCTGCGCGCCGATCGCGTCGGAGGGCAGGCCGAACGCGCTGACCGTCTGGCCGGTGGTGCTCGGCGCCGATCCGCTGACGAGCGGGGTCTGCTGCGCGCGGGCGAGGCGCGCAGTGGCGCGCGCCTCGTCGATCCGCGCGGCGGCGGCACCGAGATCGGGACTGTTCGCCAGCGCGCGCGCGACGAGCGCGGTCAGCGCGGGATCGCCGAACGCGCTCCACCAATCCGCACGCATCGGCGCGCCGGGCCCGAGCGCGGTGCGCCACGCGGGGGGCGGCGCGACCGCGGTGGTCGCGGGCGCCTCGGGGCGGGGGCCGATGCAGGCGGTGGCTAGGAGGGCTAGGGGGAGGATCCCGATATCCCGAACCAACCGCCACCCCGGCGAAGGCCGGGGTCCAGGTGGGAAGGTCGAAGTAACGGCGGACTGCGCTTCGTTACTGCCGTCCCCCAACTGGGCCCCGGCCTTCGCCGGGGTGGTGGACTCGGTTGAGGTGGTGGACTCGATTGAGTTGGTTTGTCCGAGGGCGGTGGCATTTCCCATGTGTCCCCGCGAAGGCGGGGACCCAGTCTGGGCTCCCGCCTTCGCGGGAGAACAGGGGCTGGGGGCAACGCGTGGGTTGCGGGGCATCACCGGACGCCCGGTCCGCCGGCGGTATCCACGCGCGCCTGCACCGACATGCCCGGCCGCAACCGGGCGCTCAGCCGCTGGCCCGCATCGACGCGGATCCGCACCGCGATCCGCTGCGGCACCTTGGTGAAGTTGCCCGTCGCATTGTCCGCCTTCAGCACCGCGAACTCGGACCCGGCGGCAGGCGCGATCCGCTCGACATGCCCGGTCAGCCGTTCGTTCGCGAGCCCGTCGACGGTGAACGACGCCGGCTGGCCGACCGCCATCCGCGCGGTCTGCGCTTCCTTGAAGTTCGCGATCACCCAGGTTTCGGGCGGCACGAGGAACATCAGCTGCGACCCCGCGGTCACATATTGGCCGAGGCGGACGCCGACCTCGCTCAGCCGCCCCGTCTCGGGCGCGCGGATGACGGTGTTGGCGAGGTCGATCCGCGCGAGGCTGCGCGCCGCCTCGGCCCCCGAGACCCCCGCTTTCTGTCCGCCACGCCCGACCTCGACCGTGCGGATGTCCTGCCGGGCGATCTCGCGCGCGGCCTTGGCCTGCTGGACCTGCGCCTGCGCCTGGCGGAACGCCGCGAGCGTCTGGTCGCGTTCGCGCAACGACACCGAGCCGTCCGTCACCAGATCATTGACTCGCGCCATGTCCGCCTGCGCGCGCATCAGCTGCGCGGCGGCGTTGGCGACCGCGGCATCCTGTGCCGCGAACGTCGCCTCGCGGCTGGCCGCGGTCTGGCGGCTGTTCGCGAGTGTCGCGGCCTGCGCATCGACCTGCGCCTGCGCCTGGTCGACCCGCTGGCGGTAAATGCGGTCGTCGATCTTCACGAGCGGATCGCCCTGCTTCACATCGGCAAAATCGCGCACCAGCACCTGCGTGACATAACCGCTGACCTGCGGGCTGATCACCGTCGTCCGGCCGCGGACATAGGCGTTGTCGGTCGATTGATAGCTGGTCGCGAACGGCGGTAGCCGCCACGCCGCGAGCACCGCGCAGACGCCCGCCACCGCCAGCAGGGCGATGATGATGATGACGTTGCGGCTCGGCGGCTGCGGTCGCCAGCCCGATCCGACCGGGGTGGCCGGGGATGCCGGGGCGGCGGCAGGGGCAGGCGCTGGTGCCGCCGTCTCTGCCATCTTTTCTTCGGTCGCCGGTCCTTCGGCCACCGGGCTGCGCGCGTCGGTCATGTTGTCCCCTCCAGCCGCGCGCGTCGTTCGCGTCGCGCGCGTCTCGCCAGCAGGAACAGCAGATAGCCGAACGTCCCCCCCGCGAGAACGGCGATCAACCGGAAGACGTCGTCATACGCAAGCACGTTTGCTTCGCGCGTGGTGGTTTGCGACAGGATCGCCGCCCCCTCGGCACTGCGCAGCGTCGGATCGACGATCACCCGGCTGACCGCGGCACCGCCCGCGGCGATGCGCTGCGCGACGATCGGGTCGGTCGGCGAGATCTGCTGGACCAGCGCCACGCTGTTCGCCTTCTCGCGAATCACCTGATAGCTGCCGAGCAACGCGGTGCCGCCGAGCCCGCCCAACGAGTTGATGATCCCGAACAGCGCGATGAAGCTGATGATATGGCCGGCGCCTTCCTTCAACGCGCGGGTCATGCCGAACAGCAGCGCGGGGCCCAGGAAGAACGTCGCGGAAAAACCGATGATCGCCTGCGTCACGTACATCTGCGGCGCGCGCGTCAGGCTGGTCGCGTAGGAATCGAACCAGGCCGCCACCGCGACCAGCCCGATCGCGAGCATGATCGGGTGGCCCAGCCGCTCGACATCGAGCGTCACCGCGCTTGCGATGACGCCTGCGACCGAGGCGACGAAGATGATCAGGAAGAACGGCACGAGCTGGTCGTTGTTCTGCCCCAGCACGGTCAGCAGCCCGACCGAGGCATAGGTCTGTTCCGACAGCACGATCCGCGCCATGACGATGACTATCGTGAAGCGGACGATGTCGGCGCTGCCCAGCCAGCGCGTGTTGAGCAGCGGGTTGGCGCGGTGATGCTCGACGACCAGCGCGGCGGCGAACATCGGGATCGCCGCGATCAGTGCCCAGCCGATCCACGGCGCATTGGTCCACCACACGATCCGCCCGAGCCCGAGCACCGCGGCGAACAAAGCGGTCGAGCCCGCGAACAGCACGAAGGTGAGGAAGTCGAGCGGCTCGAACGCCTTGCTCCGCGTCGTCGGCGGCAGGCGCAGCGCGGCCACCGCGGCGAGCGACAGCAGCGCCAGGCCGAGCTCGAACAGGTACAGCGTGCGCCACTGCGACATCGCCAGCAGGTCCGGCGAGAACAGGCGCGCGAGCGGAGTCGCGCATTGCGGGATGCCGATGCCGAGCACGACCGCCTTCAGCCGCCATTTCGCAGGCAGCGACTGCATCACGTAATAGAGGCACAGGCTGCTGAGCGCCGCCCCTGCCATCCCGCTGATCGCGCGCACCGCGATCGCGGTCGCAAAGCCGTGGACGAACAGGTGCGCGAGCGTGATCAGCACGTAGAGGATCAGGAAAATCATCGCGAACGGCCTGAGCCCGAACTGCGCGCGGAACTTGATCATCAGCAGGTTTATGCTGACGTTGGTCATCACATAGACCGTCGGCAGCCACGCGATCTCGGCGGGATCGAGCCCGAGTGCGCCCTGCAGCGTGTAGGTGTTCGCGCTGATCAACGCGTTACCGAAGCCGACCGTGAGCCCGAGCAGGATGCCGATCAGCGCATAGGCGATCTGGCGGTGGCGCGGATGGAGTGGCGAGCCGGGAGAGCCGGGCAGGACGGGGCGTTCGTGTTCGGCGAACTGCCAGTCCTCCTCGCTCAGGAAGTCTCTGATTCTCCGCGCTATCATCGGGCGTCGTTTTGGCACGATCGGGGGCGGGCGTCATCCAGGAACGCTGATGATGGGGGGCAATGTAACGAGTAAGTCACCACCCCGGCGGAGGCCGGGGCCCAGTTGGGGGACGGGAGTAACGGTGGACAGCGCGCCATCATGGCGACCTTTCCAACTGGGCCCCGGCCTTCGCCGGGGTGGTGGCAGCACAGAGGGCATTTGCTGCACCGCAGCGGAACATCCCCCGTTGCCCGCCGTTGCGCCTTCATGCGCATGTTCCGATCGCTTCACATACCGCCCGAATGGGTCTGGCTGGAGAGCGTCGCCGTCGTCTCGGCCGCGATCCTCGTCGCGCTGGTCGCGCACTGGCTGACGATGCGGATCGCGGGCCATGCCCAGCGCCGCACCACCGCCAAGACCGACGGGCTCGTCCTCGCCCGCGTCCGTCGTCCGTTGCGCGCGGTGTTCGTCTCGGTGTCCGTCGCGTTCGTCGCGCGGATCCTGCCGATGGACAACGACGTAGAGGATCTGTGGAAGCAGCTGCTCGGCTTCCTCGTCCCCGCGCTGCTGGGCTGGCTCGCAGCCGCGGCGTTGCGCGCGTTCCAGGACGTGATCGAGATCCGCGCCGACATCACCGTCGAGGATAATTTGCGCGCGCGCCGCAAGCGCACGCGCGCGGCGATTCTCGGGCGGATCGGGACGTTCTTTATCGTCTTCATCAGCGTCTGCCTGATGCTGCTGAGCGTCCCCGGCATCCGCTCGATCGGCGTCACGTTGATGGCGTCGGCGGGTATCGCCGGCCTCGTCGTCGGTGCCGCCGCGCAGCCCGCGCTGAAGAACCTGATCGCGGGTGTGCAGATGGCGTTTACCGAGCCGATCCGGCTCGACGACGTGCTGATCGTCGATGGCGAATGGGGGCGGGTCGAGCAGATCAACCTGACGTTCGTGGTCATCAAGATCTGGGACGAGCGGCGTCTCGTCGTGCCGGTCTCGAAGTTCCTTGAACAGAGCTTCCAGAACTGGACACGCGAGACGAGCCAGTTGCTGGGGTCGGTATTCTGGTATGTCGATCCGGCGACCGACGTGCCACGGTTGCGCGAGAAACTGGGCGAAATCGTCACGGCCAATCCGCGCTGGGACAAGCGGTTCTTCAACCTCCAGGTCACCGACGTGAAGACCGATTGCATCGAGCTGCGCGGCCTGATGACCGCAAAGGACGCGGCGATCGCGTTCGACCTGCGCTGCGACGTGCGCGAGGCGCTGCTGCGCTATATGCGCGACGAAATGCCCGAGGCAATGCCGCGCAACCGCCTGCTGATGGCAGCGGACCCGGCGGGTGGCATGGGCAGCCGCCCCGCCTAACTAAGATTGTAGCCAGCACCTCTTCACGCCGTCATTCCCGCGAAGGCGGGAATCTATACTGGCTAAGCACCGCGATAAACCGCTTGCGGTAGCCAATATGGATCCCCGCCTGCGCGGGGATGACGGGATCTGGGGTAGAGGCGATCGCTGTTATGCCTCGACATGCTCCGGCGCGGCTTCGAGCGCGGTGATGAACAGTTCGCACCACCACATCACGTCCTCCTTGCGGACGTTGTCGATCAGCTTTTTCCAGCGCGCCTTGCGCTCCGCCAGCGGCATCTTGAGCGCGCGGGCGATCGCGTCGGACATTTCCTCCGGGCTGTACGGATTGACGAGCACCGCGTCGGACAGCTGCGCGGCGGCGCCGGCGAACTGCGACAGGATCAGGACGCCGGGATCGTCGGGATCCTGCGCCGCGACATATTCCTTCGCGACCAGGTTCATCCCGTCGCGCAATGGCGTCACCAACCCGACGCGCGCAGCGCGGTAGATCCCCGCCAGCACGTCGCGCGGGAAGCCCTGGTTGACGTAGCGGATCGGCGTCCAGTCGATATCCGAAAACTCGCCGTTGATCCGCCCCGACATCGAATCGAGGTTCGCGCGAATCTCCTGATAGGTATCCACCTTCTCGCGGCTCGGCGGCGCGATCTGGAGCATGTAGACCAGCCCGCGGTGATCGGGATGCGACGCGAGAAAGCGTTCATAGCCCGAGAAGCGCTCGGCGAGGCCCTTCGAATAATCGAGCCGGTCGACACCGACGATCAGGCTGCGCCCGGTCGCCGACATGTACATCCGCTCCTTGGCGTGGCGCGCGGTGTCGCTGCTCGCGGACTTCTCGAAGTCCGCGGTCTCGATGCCGATCGGCGTGGTGATCGCCTTGATCGTGCGATCGCCGACCGTCACCCAGCCATCCTCACCGACCACGCCGTCGAGCTGGCTGGTGACGTAATGCAGGAAGCTGTCGAGCCAGTCCTGAGTCTGGAACCCGACGACGTCATAGGCGAACATCGATTCGACCAGCGCGCGGTGGCTCGGCAGCGACAACAGCATCGCCATCGGCGGCCACGGGATGTGGAGGAAGAAGCCGATCTTGTTCTCGACGCCCAGCTTTCGGAGTTCGCGGCCGAGCGGGACGTGGTGATAATCATGCACCCAGACGAGATCGTCGGGCTCGATCAACGGCAGCACCGTCTCGGCAAAGCGCGTGTTCACCCGCGCATAGCCGCTGGAGAAATCGCGTTCGAACTCGGTCAGGTCGATCCGGTAATGGAACAGCGGCCACAGCGTGCGGTTCGCATAGCCATTATAATATTCGTCGAAATCCTGTTCCTCCAGGTCGATCGTCGCGGTGGTGACGCCCTTGCCCTGCTGGAAGTTGATATGGCCCGTGAAGGTCTCGGTGGTCGCACCCGACCAGCCGAACCACACGCCGCCCTTTTCGCGGAGCGCCGCGAGCAGCGCGACCGCGAGGCCGCCCTGGTTGCCCGAGGGCGCGTCGACCGACTGGACGCGATTAGAGATGACGACGAGGCGGCTCATCGTACGGCACTCCAGGGCTTGCTGAGCAGGACGGCACAGTTGATCAGCCCCACCAGCGAATAGGTTTGCGGATAATTCCCCCACAGCTCGCCGGTCGCAGGATCGATATCCTCCGACAACAGCCCCGCAGGGGTACGGCGCGCGACCATCTCGGCGAACAGCGCACAAGCATCGGCGGTGCGGCCGGTGGTGTGCAGCGCCTCGATCAGCCAGAAGGTGCAGACGTTGAATGCGGTATGCGGCAGGCCGAAATCATCCTCGGTCGCATAGCGCAGCATGTGGCTGCCGCGCCGCAACCCTTCCTCGACCGCCTTCAGCGTCGACTGGAAGCGCGGATCGTCGGGCGCAAAGAAGCGCAGGTCGAGCAGCTGGATCAGGCTCGCGTCGAGATCGTCGCCCCCGAACGTCGCGGAGATACGCTGCGTATCCTCGCGCCACGCCGACGTCTCGATCGTGCTGCGAATCGTGTCCGCGCGCGCGTTCCAGAACGTCCGGCGATCCTCGAGCCCGAGCACGCCTGCCGCGTTGGCAAGCCGGTCGCACGCCGCCCAGCACATCGCCGCCGAATAGGTGTGGACATGCGCCTTGGTGCGCAGCTCCCATAGGCCCGCATCGGGCTTGTCATAGGTTTCCCAGGCGCGATCGCCGACGAGTTCGAGGCTCCTGAAGTCCTCGTGGCTCGACATGCGGAACAGCCGCTGGTCGAAGAACGCCTGGACGTCGGACAGGATGATCTGCCCATACGCGTCGTGCTGGATCTGCTCATACGCCTGGTTGCCGACGCGGACCGGACCCATGCCGCGATAGCCAGGCAGCGTGGTCTCGGTGCGCTCGACCAAGGTCGCCTCGCCGCCGACCCCGTAGAGCGGCTGGACATGGCCACCCTTCGACGCATCGACGATGTTCCGCAGATATTCGAGATAGCCCTCCAGCACGTCGAGCGCGCCGAGCCGGTTGAGCGCCTGCACCGTATAATAGGCGTCGCGGATCCAGCAGTAGCGATAGTCCCAGTTGCGCTCCGACCCCTCGTGCTCGGGGATCGAGGTGGTGAGCGCGGCGACGATCGCGCCTGTCTCCTCATGCTGGCACAACTTCAGCGTGATGGCGGCGCGGATGACGACGTCCTGCCATTCGACTGGCGTCGCGAGCCCGCGCACCCAGTGGCGCCATTCTTCCTTGGTCCGCGACAGCATCGCCTCGGCGGCTTCGTGCAGCACGCCGGCAAAGCTCTCGTCGGGCCCCAGGAACATGTGCATCGGCCGCTCGAGCCGGAACCAGCTCTCGCCGACGACATGGCCGACGGGCGCGTCGGTGGTCAGCCGCAGCGTCTGGTCGTCCATCAGGAAGCGGACATGGTTCGACCCTTGCGTATGGCTGGTCGGCTTGCCCCAGCTGGTCGCGACGCGCAGGCGGATCCGGATGCGCGGCGACCCCGCGACGGGGCGCACGATCCGGACGAAGCTGGTCGGGCGATAGGTCCGCCCCTCGCGCACGAAGCGCGGGCAGAAATCGGTCACCTCGACCGCGTTGCCGGCCTGGTCCTCATGCCGCGTGACAAGGATCGGCGTGTTACGGATATAGCTCTGCGTGGTCTTCGCGCCGCCCTCGAGCTCGATCGCCCAGAAGCCGGTCTCGGGCGCATCGCCGCCGAGCAGCGCGCAGAATGCCGGGTCGCCATCGACCCGCGGCACGCAGCCCCAGACGAACGTGCCGGTCTTGTCGATCAGCGCGGACACCTGGCAATTGCCGATCGGCCAGAGGTTCATGTCGGCCTTGGGCGGATGGGCGAGGGGGGTAGCGGTCATCGTGTTTCCAATATGGCGGCGATCCAGTCACGGAGAGCGGCAACGTCGTTCAGGCGGTAGGTGGCGGCGGTAGGGCGCGCATCGCCGATCAGCACACCGGCCCCGCCGAGATTGCGGGCGGCTTCGAACCCGTCTTCGTCGGTAACGTCGTCGCCGAAGAAATAGGGCGTGGTGCCGGCCATTGGGGGCGCGTCGATCAGCGAACGGAGCGCCGCACCCTTGTCGCCGGGGGTGCGCAGCTCGACCATCATCTTGCCGCGCTGGAGTGTGAGGCCGTGGCGGTCGGCCAGCGTCTCGGCGAGCGCGACGGCGTCGGGCTCGAACGCCGGGGCCATCCGGTAATGGAGTCCCGCACCGAGGCTCTTGGCCTCGTAGACGAGGTCGTTCGCGGCGGCGAAGGCGGCGAATTCCTCGGCGGCGGCTTCGAGCGAGGCGGGGCGTTCGGCGGCGACATGGCCGTCCTCGGGCGTCCGCCGCTCGGCGCCATGGCTGCCTGCGACCGCGAACCGGCGGGCATGATCGCCGAGCATTGAGTCGAGCTGCTCGATCGACCGGCCGCTGATGATCGCTACGCGCCCGGGATAGCGTTCGGCGAGGCTGTCGAGCGTATCGCGCAGACGCTGGTCGACGACGACCGCATCGGGGGTCGCGGCGAGATCAACGAGCGTGCCGTCGAAATCGAAGAAGAGGCTGACGGTGTCGAGGGCCACGGGTGGCGGATCGAGCGCGACAGGCGGCGGCGCGAGGACTTCAGTCGCGGGCTGGCGTTCGGCTAGCATCATCGTCAAACCCCCGGGGGTGCCGCTACGTTCCGCTGCACTGCAAAATTGGAACGGGTGCGGTTCGATTGCTGTTTCGGGTGCTGAAGCGCCGTTCGCCCTCGCCTTGTATTCGCGCGAAGGCGGAAGCCCAGGACCAAGCAAAACCGCGTTTTGGGCTGCTCGACCTTCGCCTTCGCGGGGGAACGGAGAGGATGGACGGCCTCGTAAACCCGAGCACCACCACGGCGAAGGCCGGGGCCCAAATGGGAGGCGCTGGCGAAATGATGGATGTCCGTCGTCACATCGACCTCTCCAATTGGGCCCCGGCCTTCGCCGGGGTGGTTGCGTCCCGTGCTGCCACGCCGCGCGACCCCATTATACCACGGCACCCATCCCGCCTGCGACACCTCGCGACACAAAAGCGCTGGACTAGCAAAGGCCCCTTGGCCATGCCTGCCGCCCATGTCCCGAGTCCGGCTTCTTCTCATCGCATCCGCCGTATCCGGGGGGATCCTGCTCGCAGGCTGCACCGTCGGCCCCGATTATCATCCAAAGGCCGCGGCCGAACTTGGCGTTCCGGATGCCTATTCGGTCACCCCCGCGACCACGCCCGAAGACCTGACCCGCTGGTGGCAGAAGTTCGACGATCCCGTCCTCGGCCAGCTCGTCGAGCAGGCCGCTGCGACCAATCTCGATCTCGCCCAGTCCGTCGCGCGCCTCCGCCAGGCGCGCGAGAGCCTGATCCAGAACCGCGCCTCGCTGCTCCCCACGCTGAGCGGCTCCGCTGGGTATCAGCGCAACGAGAATGTGCGGGGCGGCGGGCGCTCGTTCACGCTGCCCGACGGCACCGTCGTCGATACCGGCGGCGGCGGCGCCAACAGCTTCACCGTCGGTGCCAGCGCGAGCTACCAAGTCGGCGTGTTCGGCGAGATCCGCCGCACCGTCGAGGCGAGCCGCGCGGACTATGCTGCGTCGGGCTATGATTATGCCACCGTGCTGATCTCGGTGGAGAGCGAGGTCGCGCGCAACTACGTCCTCGCGCGGTTGTACCAGCAACAGCTCGCCAACGCCCGCGCGTCGCTCGCGATCCAGGACGACAATCTCGAAATCGCGGGCTTCCGCGTCCAGGCCGGGCTCGTCTCCAGCGTCGACGCCGAACAGGCCCGTGCCCAGCGTGCGCAGACTGCCGCGACGATCCCCAGCCTCGACCAGCAATATGCCGCCGCCGTCGCGCGGATCGGCATCCTTACCGGCCAGGCCCCCGGCGCGCTGCGTCCGCTGATGGCGCCCGTCAAGGCGATCCCGACCGGCCCCGCAGCGGTCGGCGTCGGCATTCCCGGCGACACGCTGCGCCAGCGTCCCGATATCCGCTCGGCCGAACGCGCGCTTGCCGCCGCCACCGCGCGGATCGGCGTCGCCAAGGCGCAGCTCTATCCGGCGCTCGCGATCACCGGCAACCTCAACACCAACGCGACGTCGATCGGCAGCATCGGCGACGCGATCACCGGCAGCCTGTTTGCCGGGCTCACCCAGGCGATCTTCAACGGCGGACGCCTTCGCTCCCAGGTCCGCACCAGTGAAGCCGCCGCCGATGGCGCGCTGGCGCTCTACAAATCGACCGTCCTCACCGCGCTGGAGGATGTCGAGAACGCCGTCGTCGCTTTGCAGACCGCACAGGAACGCGAACGCCAGTTCGCGATCGCACTCGACGCATCGAACAATTCCGCGATCCTGAGCCGCAGCCAGTATCGCACGGGCCTCACCGATTTCACCACGCTCAACCAGCAGGAAACCGCGCTCTTGTCCGCGCGAAACGGCGCGACGCAGGCGCGCGCCGACGCCGCCACCGCGCTGATCGCGCTGTACGCGGCGCTCGGCGGCGGCTGGGATTCGACCGTCATTCCAGAAGCGCCGGTTCGCGCGCCAACCAATCCAGAGGCACGCTGATGGCCGACGCATCGATCGACGACTTCCTCGGTGTAAAGCCGCAAGCGCCCTGGCGGCGATACGTCAAATGGGTCGCGATCGCGATCGGCGTGGTCCTGCTCTGCCTGCTGCTCACGCGCTGCTTCGGCGCGAAGGAGCAGACGCAATATTCGACGCAGGCCGCAGCGCGCGGCAACCTGACCGTCACCGTCTCGGCGACCGGCAAGCTCGCGCCGACGACTCAGGTCACGGTCGGCTCGCAGCTGTCGGGTCTCGTCACCAAGGTCGTCGTCGACGTCAACGACCGCGTCGTAGCCGGTCAGCCGCTCGCGCTGATCGATCCCGAACAGCTCGACGACCAGATCCGCCAGACCAGCGCACAGCTTGCCGCGAACCAGGCGCAGGTCGCGCAGGCGCAGGCCACCGTCGCCGAATCGCGCGCGCAGCTGAACCGCCTCGAAGAGGTCTCGCGCCTGTCGGGCGGCCGCGTGCCGTCGAAGACCGAACTCCAGACCGGTCGCGCTGACTACGCGCGCGCGGTCGCCGCGCAGAAGGTCGCCGAGGCCAATGTCGTCGCCAGTCGTGCAGCGCTCGCGCAGAACCAGACGCAGCGCGCGCGCGCGATCATTCGCTCGCCCGTCACCGGCGTCGTGCTCGCGCGCCAGATCGATCCCGGCCAGACGGTCGCGTCGTCGTTCAACACGCCGACTTTGTTCGTGATCGCCGAAGACCTGACCAAGATGAAGCTCGAGGTCGCGATCGATGAGGCGGACGTCGGCGAGGTGAAGGTCGGCCAGAAGGCCAGCTTCACCGTCGACGCGTTCCCCGGCCAGACCTTCCCGGCGACGATCACGCGGGTTGATCTGGGCTCGAACCTGACCGTCAGCTCGGCTACGTCCTCGACGACGACCACGACGACCACCACCGGGCAGGTGGTATCCTACGCCGCCGACCTGACCGTCGCCAATCCGTCGCTGACGCTGCGCCCCGGCATGACCGCGACCGCGGACATCGTCACCTCGGACAAGCGCAACGTCATGCTCGTCCCCAACGCCGCGCTGCGCTTCAAGCCAAGCGCCGACGCAGCCAAGGATTCGGGCGGCGGCATCGCCGGCTCGCTCACCTTCCGCCCGCGCCGCGGCGCCGGCGGCAACGCGCGGACCGCCAAGCTCGATCGCGGGTCGCAGCAGACGATCTACGTCAAGGGCGCCGACGGCACGCCGCAGCCGGTGCAGATCACGACCGGCGACACCAACGGGACGATGACCGAAGTCCTGTCGGGCAATCTCCAGCCCGGCGCGCAGATCATCATCGGCCAGCTCGCCAGCGGCACCGACACCACCAAGACCGCCGGACGACGGTCGGGCGGCGCCAGCAAGGGTGCAGGCGGTGGCCAGTAATACGCCCCCTCTGATCTCCTTACGCGGCGTCACCAAGACGTACGGCACGGGCGCGACGATGTTCCAGGCGCTCAAAGGCGTCGACCTCGATATCGCGGCAGGCGATTTCGTCGCGGTGATGGGGCCGTCGGGGTCGGGTAAGTCGACGACGATGAACATCCTCGGCTGTCTAGACGTGCCGAGCGCGGGGACGTTCACGTTCCGCGGCCACCACGTCGAGACGCTTGACCGCGATCAGCGCGCGCTGCTGCGTCGCAATTATCTCGGCTTCGTGTTCCAGGGCTTCAACCTGCTCTCGCGCACGTCCGCTCTGGAGAATGTCGAACTGCCCTTGCTGTACCGCGGCGACGAGAAGCGCGCGCGGCGCGATGCGGCGATGGCGAGCCTCGATACCGTCGGCCTCGCCGACTGGTGGGATCACACCCCCGCCGAACTGTCCGGCGGCCAGCAACAGCGAGTCGCGATCGCGCGTGCGCTGGTGACCAGCCCCGACGTGCTGCTGGCGGACGAACCGACCGGCAACCTCGACAGCGAACGCTCGATCGAGATCATGCAGCTGCTGACGCGCCTCAACGCGGAGAAGAACATCACCGTGCTGATGGTCACGCACGAACCCGACATGGCTGCGTTTGCGCGCACCGTTGTCCACTTCAAGGACGGCCTGGTCGAACGCATCGACAGCCAGCACCACCAAGGCGAGAGGGTGGAGTCGTGAGCGCCCCCATTACGACAACCTATCTTCTCCCCTCCCGCCTGCGGGAGGGGACGGGGGAGGGGCGTGCCCCACTCACCGGACGCCAGTACGTACGTCATTCCCTCCCCCGACCCCTCCCGCAAGCGGAAGGGGAGCAGCAAGTCCGCGTCCTCGATACCGGAGCGACGCACTAATGTTCGGCACCACGCTCGTCCTCGCGCTCCGCTCAATCCGCCGCCATCTGCTGCGCTCGTTCCTGACCATCCTCGGCATCGTCATCGGCGTCGGCGCGGTGGTGACGATGGTCACCCTCGGCAAGGCGACCACCGCCGCGGTCCAGCAGTCGATCTCGTCGCTCGGCACCAACATCCTCCAGATCCGTCCCGGCCAGGGCTTCGGCCGCGGTGGTGGCGGACCACCGCCGCCGCCGCTCAAGATGGACGACATCGATCCGATCGCGCGGCAGATCGCCGGCGTCACCGCGGTCGCCCCGACCGAGCAACGCAGCGCCACCGCGATCTACAACGGCGCGAACTGGACGACCTCGATCAACGGCACCACCGGCGCCTATTTCGAGGTGCAGCCCTGGCCGCTTGCGGGCGGCCGCCTGTTCACGGGCCAGGAGGAAGCCGCGGGGAAGGCGGTCTGCATCATCGGCAACACCGTCATCCAGAACCTCTTCCGCGGCGTCGATCCGATCGGCCGACGGATCCGCCTGAACGACATTTCGTGCGACGTGATCGGCACGCTCAGCACGCGCGGGCAGGCCGGCTTCGGCGGCGATCAGGACGATGTCGTGGTCATGCCGATCAAGACCGTCCAGCGCCGCTTTACCGGCAACCAGAACGTCGCGGCGATCCTCGTCGGCGTCGATCAGGGCTATGACACGCAACAGGTCCAGGCATCGCTGACCGATCTGCTGCGCGAGCGTCGCCATCTCGCCGCGGGGCAGGACAACAATTTCAACATCTTCGATACCAAGCAGATTTCGGACACGCTGACCGGCACCACGACCTTGCTCACCGGGATCGTCGCCGCGGTCGCCGGGATCAGCCTGGTCGTCGGCGGGATCGGCATCATGAACATCATGCTGGTGTCGGTTACCGAACGCACGCGCGAGATCGGCATCCGCCTCGCGATCGGCGCGATCGCGCGTGAGGTATTGATGCAGTTCCTCGTCGAGGCGATCGCGCTGTCGTGCCTCGGCGGCGTCATCGGGCTCGTCATCGCGCAGCTCGCGATCGCGATCATCGCGCCATTGATCAAGGTTCAGTGGCTGTTCGTGCCCGAGATCAACATCTTCGCCTTCGTCATCTCGGCGGTGATCGGCGTGGTGTTCGGCTATTTCCCCGCCCGCCGCGCGGCCGCGATGAACCCTATCGACGCGTTAAGGCACGAGTGATCGCCGCGCGGGGATCATGGACGAGTGCCTGTAGCCGCTCCAGGTCCTCCGGCGTATCGATATCGATCAGTTCGGCGGGCGCGGTGACGACGTGCCGCCCGGCCTTCACAAGATCGCGCGCGCCCGCATCGCCGTCCAGCGTCAGCAGGAAATCGAATCGCTCGCGCCCGAACAGGGCAGGGGGCGACGGTTTCTCGCCATCGCTCGACGCGACCACCGCGTCCGCGCTGTCGGCGGCATCGAGCATCCGGTAGATATGCGCCGCGGTCACGCGCGGCATGTCGGCGAGCGCGATCAGTACCGCCTCCGCACCCTCGTCCTTGGCACGCTGCACGCCGAGCTTCACCGACTGCGACATACCCGAGGACGGGTCGTCATTGTGGACTACGTCGAACCGCTCGCTGATGAAATCGAGCTTGCAGCCATCGGTGACGACCAGCCGCCGCTTGAACGGGATGTTCTCGAACGCGGTGACGACGTGCAGCCCCAGCGGCTTGTTGAGGAACGGCACCTCGAGCTTGTTGGGGATGCCGAACCGCTCCGAACGCCCCGCGGCGAGGAGGATGAGAAAGACGTTTTCAGCGGCGATCATTGAACGCTCCTATCATCGCCGCCGCGACCGACAGCGCAATCTCGGATGGCCCGATCGCGCCGATGTCGAGCCCGACCGGCGCATCGATCCGGTCGATATTCTCCGCCGTAACGCCCTCGCTGGCAAGCCGCTCGCGCCGTGCCGCATGGCTCTTGCGACTGCCGAGCGCGCCGACATAGGCGGCGTCGGTGGCGAGCGCAGCGATCAGCGCAGGATCGTCGATCTTGATATCGTGGCTGAGCGTCACGACCGCGGTCGACGGGCCGGGGCGCAGCGCCGTAATCGCCTCGTCGGGCCAACGATCGTCGAGCGTTACCCCGGGGAAGCGCTCCTCGGTCAGGAAGCGCGCGCGCGGATCGATCACGATCGTCTCGATCCCGAGCTCGCGCGCGAGGCCGGCCAGCGCCTGTGCGATCTGCACCGCGCCCACGATCAGCAGCCGGCGCGGCGGGTCGTAGCGGTTGACGAACACCTCCCCCGTCTCGAGCGGCCGCGCGTCGCTATGCCCGGTCTTGAGGTCGGTGGTGACGGTCAGCGCATCGCCCTGGTCGCGCGCGTCGGCGATCCGGTCGAACAGCTCGGGATCGAACCCCTCGACCGACACCGGCTGCATCATCACCGCGATCTCGCCGCCACACGGCAGCCCGACTTCCCACGCCGCCGCGTCCGCGACACCGTAGTTGCGCACTTGGAACGGCGCGCCAGCGATCACCTCGGCGGCGGTCGCGAGAATATCGCTCTCGACGCACCCGCCCGACACGGATCCTTCGAACCGGCCATCGGCGTGGACGAGCATATGGCTACCCTTGGGCCGCGGCGCGGATCCCCAGGTCGAGACGACCGTGGCAATCGCCATCTTTTCGCCCTTCCACGCCTTGGCGGCGGCAATCACGCTATCGTTTTCGGCCATGTCTCGTTCTCTTTCTAATCCTCCCCGGAACCGGGGAGGGGGACCAGCGCAGCTGGTGGAGGGGGCCAGCCGCAAACGTTACGCTTTTGGGGCCACCCCCTCCACCCCGCCAAGAGGCGCGGTCCCCCTCCCCGTGCCGGGGAGGATCAAACGGCGGGCAATCCTGCCAACAGCTTGTCGAGCGTCACCGGGAAGTCTCGCACCCGCACCCCAGTCGCGTTGTAGATCGCGTTCGCCACCGCCGCGCCTGCGCCCGAGATGCCAAGCTCGCCGACGCCCTTCGCGCCGGCCGGATTGGCGGAGTCGTCGATCTCCTCGATGAAATGCACCTCGAGCTGCGGAATATCGGCGTTCACCGCGACGTGATATTCGCCGAAATCGGGGTTCACGAACGCGCCGGTCCGCGTGTCGACGATGCCCTCTTCGCTCAGCGCATAGGCAATCCCCCACGCCATCCCGCCGGTGATCTGGCTCGTCGCGGTCTTGCGGTTGAGAAGGCGGCCGACATCGAACACGCCGAGCATCCGCCGCACGCGCGTCTCGCCCGTCACCGCGTTCACCGCGACCTCGACGAAGTGCGCGCCGTGGCTCGCCTGGCTCGTGCGCTTGCTCTCCTTGCCCGGCCCGGTCTTGCCCATCGCCACGATCGGGTCGCCGCGGACGAGATCGGCCAGAGCCACCTGTCGCCCGCCGGCGCTCACGCAGCCGTCGTGCAGGCTCAGCTCTTCGGGCGCCGCGTTCATCCGCAGCGCGAGTTCGCCGAGGATATCCTCGCAGGCGAGCATCACCGCGGACGCAGCACTCCCCGCGCCGAACGACCCACCCGAGCCTGCGCTAGGCGGTAAATCCGTATCGCCCAGCCGCACGGTTACGTCAGCCACCGGCAGGCCGAGCATCTCGCCCGCGGTCTGCGCGAGGATCGTGTACGTCCCCGTGCCGATATCGGTCATGTCGCACTCGACCGTCGCGCGGCCATCCGCCTCCAGCCGCACCCGCGCCTGCGCCTCGACGGTGAAATTGCCGCGCAGGCTTGCCGCCATGCCGATCCCGATCAGCCATTCGCCCTCGCGCACCGATCCCGGCGCGGGCAGCGTGGCGGGCCAACCGAACCGCGCGGCACCCTGGTCATAGCAATCGAGCATCCGCCGCGTGGAGAAGGGCTTGCCGCTGACCGGATCGGTCTCGGGTTCGTTGCGGCGGCGCAGTTCGACCGGATCGAGCCCGAGCTGCTCGGCCAGCTCGTCCATCGCGCACTCGATGCCGAACGTGCCGACCGCCTCGCCTGGCGCGCGCACCGCACCGCTCGCGGGCAGGTCGACGCGAACGAGGTCGGTCTTGAACCGCCGCGCCTCGCCCCGGTACAGCGGGAGCGTCCCGAACGGCACCGGCTCAAGAAACTCGCCATCGTCGTTCTGTGCGACGACGCTTTCATGCCCCATCCCGAGGATCACGCCGTCCTTGTCCGCGGCGATCCGGATACGCTGCGTGGTGTGCGAGCGGTGGTGGACCATGTACGCGGTCTGGCGGCGCGGCAGCGCGATCTTCACCGGTCGCCCGACGACCTCTGCCGCGATCGCCGCGAGGATCGCCTCGGCACCGACGCCGGTCTTCCCGCCGAACCCGCCGCCCACATAAGGTGCGAGCACGCGCACCGAGTCCGCGTCGATCTTGAGCGCCTTGGCGATCGTCTTGCGCGCGCCGCCGATCACCTGGTTGCTGGTACGCACCGTTAGCTTGCCGTCCTCCCACCACGCGGTGGTCGCATGCGGTTCGAGCGCAGCGGGGAAATGCACCGGCGTCGTGTAGGTCCGGTCGAACGTCACCGCCGCACCCGCCATCACCGCGTCGAGATCGCCGTTGTCGACGGGGGCGAGGAAGCCGATCTCGGGCTTGGTATCGACCGGCTGCGCCTCGACGTCGAAGCGGTCCTCGCCCGCTTCCGTACGGACCATGACTAGCGCGGCAGCGTCGCGCGCGATCACCTGATCCTCGGCAACGACGATCGCGACCGGCTGGCCGAGGTGGAGGATAACGTCGGTATCAAACAACGGCATCGCGCGCGAATTGGACTCGCCCGCGGGCATCCGCGGGTCGCCGTAAAGGACCGCGATGACGCCGGGCGACGCCTCCGCCGCGCTCACGTCGATCCCGAGAATGCGTCCGCTGCCGACCGGCGTGCCGACGATCGCGGCATAGGCGATGCCCTCGGGTGTTCCTTCATATGCATAATCGGCAACACCGGTGACCTTTGCGGGCCCTTCGATCCGGTCCAGTCCCAGCCCAAGAACGCCCTGCTTCGCGCGGCCAAGCCCCGCAGGCCGAAACGCCGCATCCATCACGTGTTCGTTCATTCTGGCATCCTCGGGTGGAGTGCTTGAGATAGGATCGGGCGGCGCGTTTGACGAGGGGCGTTGCCCATCACCCAATACAACCCCGGCGAAGGCCGGGGCCCAATCGGGGGACGACAATAACGACGTGCTGAAAGCCGTTATCAAAGCCTTGCCAATTGGGCCCCGGCCTCCGCCGGGGAAGTAGTTTTATAGGTCAACGCCGCCATCTCTGTTTCCCCGCGGAGGCGGGGATCCAGAGTTACAGCCGGAGGCGTTCGTGGCTCCTGGACCCCCGCCTCCGCGGGGGAACAGGCCTCGCCTCAAACCGCCGGCAACTGATCCAGCAGCCTGTCGAGCGTGATCGGGAACTCGCGCACCCGGATCCCGGTGGCGTTATACACCGCGTTCGCCACCGCGGCGCCCGCACCCGAGATCCCCAGCTCGCCAATACCCTTCGCGTGAATGGGGTTCGCATGGATGTCGCGCTCGTCGACGAAATGCACGTCCATCTGCGGCACGTCCGCATTGGCCGGCACGTGATATTCGCCAAGATCGTGGTTCACCAGCTTGCCGGTCCGCGTGTCGTGGATCAGGTCCTCGGTCAGCGCGGTACCGATCCCGAAGGTCATCCCGCCCAGGCACTGCGACCGCGCGGTCTTCGCGTTGAGCACACGCCCCGCCGCGAACGACCCCAGCATCCGCCGCACGCGTGTCTCGCCGGTGATCACGTTGACCGCGACCTCCGCGAAATGCGCGCCGAACCCCGCCTGCGACGTTTCCTTCTCCTGCTTGCCCGGCTTGATGTGTCCGGTCGCCTCGAGACCCTTGCCGACCAGCTCGCCGATCGGGGTCGAGCGGTTGTCACCGATCGCGTTCCCGTCCTTCAGCGTCAGGCCGTCTTCCTCGACGTCCATTGCCTTGGCGAGCTTGCCGCGCAGCATCTCGCAGGCGAGATACACCGCGGTGCCCGACGAGGCCGCGCCCCACGACCCGCCCGAACCTGCCGCGGGGGGATCGTTGGTATCGCCCAGCGCCATCGTGATGTTCGCGACCGGGATACCCAGAATCTCCGACGCGATCTGCGCCAGGATCGTGTAGCTGCCCGTACCGATATCGGTCATCGCCGACGACACGGTGGCCGAGCCGTCGGGATGGATTTCGACCTTGGCGGACGATTCCATCATCATGTTGCCGCGCACCGCGGACGATACGCCCATGCCGATCAGCCACTCGCCTTCGCGACGCGTGCCGGCCTTCTGGCGCTTGTCCCACCCGAACTTCGCCGCACCTTCGTCGAGCGCGCGGGTCAGGTTGCGCGACGAATAAGGGACGTCCTTCTCGGGGTCGATCTTAGGATCGTTGCGCTTGCGCAGCTCGATCGGATCCATGCCGAGCTTTTCCGCCAGCTCATCCATCGCACCCTCGAGCGCCAGCATCCCGACCGCTTCGCCCGGCGCACGCATCGAGCCCGACAGCACGAGGTTCACATCGACCAGATCATGCGTGATCAGCCGGTTCTCGCCGCCGTACAACAGGTGCGTGCCGATGCCGGCGGGCTCGAAATAATCCTCGGTCGACTGGTTCGATGCGAGCGTCTCGTGCCCGATCGCGGTCAGCTTGCCCTCGGCATTCGCCGCGAGCCGCACGCGCTGCTCGGTATTCGAGCGACGCACGGTTGCCTCGAACACCTGCGGACGCGACATCACCGCCTTGACCGGACGGCCAAGCTGCTTGGCGGCGATCGCCGCCGCGACGCTCTCGGGCGCGATGCCGAGCTTCGACCCGAACCCGCCACCGATATACCGCGCGACGATCCGGACCTTCTTCGCCGACAGGCCAAGAGACTTGGCGAGCTGCTGCGCATCCGACGTCGGCATCTGGTACGCGCCGTACAGCGTCAGCGAGCCATCCTCTTCCCACACCGCGGTCGAGGCATGCGGCTCCATCGCCGCCGAATTCTGGCTCGGCGTGACATAGGTCGAGTCAACCGTCACCGCCGCATCGGCCATCGCCGTGTCGACATCGCCCTGCTTGAAATGCGCAGGCGCTGCGTCGTCGGGCGGAGTCCGCGTCTCGTCGCGGTGCGCCGCGAAGTCATACTGGCCCCCCGCCTCGTCATACACGATCGGCAGCCGAGCCGCTGCATCGCGCGCAACCTCGAAGCTCTCGGCGAGCACGATCGCGACGATCTGGCCGAAGAACGCGACGTCCTTCACGCCCTGAGTCGGCGCATCGGTCGCGCCACCCTGTGCGGACACGCGGATGAACTGGTCGAAGTCGGTGACGACGTCGAGCACGCCTGGCATGCTCTTCACGGCATCGACGTCGATCGAGACGATCTTACCCGCGGAGATCTTCGTGCCGACGAGCACGCCGTATGCCATGTCGTCGAACTGATATTCCGCCGCATAGGTCGCGGTGCCGGTGACCTTCAGCGGACCGTCGATCCGGTCGAGCGGCTTGCCGATAACGCCCTGAACGCCGGTATCCAGAAGACTGTCCGGATGCGGCTTGTCCATCGTCAGGCTGTTGGTGGTTCCAAAACCGAACATGCTTATGCTCCCGTTACGGTGCGCAGCGCCGCGATCAGCGTGCGACGGGCGAGGGGGATCTTGAAGTCGTTCGAGCCATAGCCCTTGGCATCGGCGAGCAGGGCCGTGGCCGCAGCCTCGAACGCCTCGTCCGACGGTGCCTTGCCGACCAGTGCGGCCTCGACCGCGGGATTGCGCCACGGCATCGGCCCGAGCCCGCCGAACGCGAGCGAGGCGGACGCGATCACGCCGTCCTGCACGTCGACGACGGCGGCCACCGACACGAGCGCGAACGCATAGGACGCACGATCGCGCACCTTGCGATATTCCTGCTTGCCCTTCGGCGGCGCGGGAAGCTCGATATGCGTGATCAGTTCACCCGCCTCGAGCGCATTCTCGATCTGCGGCGTGTCGCCCGGCAGGCGATAGAACTCATGGATCGAGATCCGTCGACGATCGCCATCCGCCTTCAGCGTCACGATCGTCGCGTCGAGCGCGCGCATCGCCACCGCCATGTCGCTCGGATGAGTCGCGATGCACTGCTCGCTGGTGCCGAGGATCGCGAGGATGCGGTTGAAGCCGCCGATCGCCGAACAGCCGCTGCCCGGCTCACGCTTGTTGCACGCCGCCGCGGTGTCGTAGAAATAATAGCAGCGCGTCCGCTGGAGCAGATTGCCCCCGGTCGACGCCTTGTTGCGCAACTGCCCCGACGCGCCGGCGAGCAACGCGCGGCTCAGCACCTCGTACTTGGCGACGACGCGGCGGTCGGCGGCCAGATCGCTGTTCGGCACCAGCGCGCCGATCGTCAGCCCGCCATCCTCGCGCTCCTCGATCTTTGCAAGATCCAGGCGGCTGATGTCGACGAGCTTATCGGGCGTCTCGACCTGCAGCTTCATCAGGTCGAGCAGGTTGGTCCCGCCCGCGATGAACTTTGCGCCGGTCGTGCCGGCGTCCTGCGCCGCAGCCTCGGGCGTGGCGGGCTTTTCGTAGGTGAAGGTCTTCATGCTACAAGCTCCCCGCGCGCATTGGCGTCCATCGCCGCGTCCTTCTCGTCCGCGGACCGGCCTTTGGGCGCGGTGTCGCCGACTTCGCGGATCGCATCGACGATGTTCGGATAAGCGGCGCAACGGCACAAATTGCCGCTCATCCGCTCCGAAATCTCGGCATCGTCGAACTGCGGATCGGTCAGGTCGCCCGAGGCGTGGCTGGCCCAGCCCTTCTTGACCTCGTCGAGCATACCGACTGCCGAGCAGATCTGCCCCGGCGTGCAATAGCCGCACTGATAGCCGTCATGCCGCACGAACGCGTCCTGCAGCGGATGGAGGTTGCCCGGCTGGCCGATGCCCTCGATCGTCGTGATCTCGTCGTCCTGGTGCATGACGGCGAGCGTCAGGCACGAATTGACCCGGCGCCCGTTGATCAAGACGGTGCACGCCCCGCACTGGCCATGGTCGCAACCCTTTTTCGAGCCCGTCAGCCCGAGATGTTCGCGACATAGATCAAGCACCGACGTACGAATATCAGGCTCTGCGTCATATGATTGACCATTGATCGTGAAATGCATGGGAGGACCCCTAGTTTAGCGCTGGGAATTTCGGAAATACGAGGACTGAACGCCGATGCGACCAATGGTTTCCTATTGCGACTGGCTCTCACGCCTTGGTACGCTGGCGTTCATTGCCGCGAGCGGGCAAGCTGCTGCCATGACCCCGGACCTGCACCCCTTGTCGCCCCCGATCGTGCCCCCGATCGTCATCGCGCACCGCGGCGCGAGCGGGTTGCGACCCGAGCACACGCTGGCCGCCTACTCGCTCGCGATCGACCAGGGGGCGGACTTCATCGAGCCCGATCTGGTCCCGACCAAGGACGACGTGCTCGTCGCGCGGCACGAGAACAACATCGCGGACACGACCAACGTCGCCGATCATCCCGAATTCGCCGCCCGCAAAACCACCAAGACGATCGACGGCCAGGCAATGACCGGCTGGTTCGTCGAGGATTTCACGCTCGCCGAACTGAAGACGTTGCGCGCGAAGGAACGCCTGCCCAAGCTACGTCCCGCGAACACCGCCTATGACGGCCAGTTCGAGATCCCGACGCTCGCCGAGATCATCGCGCTGGCAAAACGCCGCTCGAAGGAGACGGGCCGCACGATCGGCATTTATCCCGAGACGAAGCACCCTACCTATTTCGCGAGCATCGGCCACCCGACGGACGCTAAGCTCGTCGCCGAACTGCGCGAGGCGGGCTGGGATTCGGCCAAGGCGCCCGTCTTCATCCAGTCGTTCGAGGTGAAGAACCTCCAGCGGCTCCATACGATGACCAAGGTCCGGCTGATCCAGCTGATGGACGGGCAGGGCGCCCCCGCCGATCGCGCGCAGCCGAGCTACAAGGCGATGATCACGCCCGACGGCCTGAAGGCGGTTGCGGCCTATGCCTATGGGATCGGCCCGGGCAAGGAGATGCTCTGGTCCGGCGCGACACCGACGACGCTGGTCGCCGACGCGCATGCGGCGGGTCTGCGCGTCCACCCCTGGACCTACCGCGCCGAAAATTACTTCGAACCCGAACGCTTCCGCCGCGGCGCGGACCCGGCGGCCCACGGTGACATCGCGGGTGAGATCGACGCCGGCCTCGCCCAAGGTATCGACGGATTCTTCACCGATTTTCCGCTATACGGTGCCCAGGCGCGCGACAGGGTGCGCACAGGAGTGAAGTAAATGCGTAAAGTCCTTCCCGTGCTGGCTGTCCTGCCGTTCCTCGTCAGTGGCTGCATCAGCACCGCTACCTCGATCGTGAAGGCGCCGTTCCAGGTCGCCGGCAAGGCGGTCGACTGGACGACGACAAGCCAGGAGGAATCGGACCGCAATTACGGCCGCAAGATGCGCAAGCAGGAGGCCGAGGAGGGCAAGCAGCGCAAGGAACTCGCCAAGCGGTGCAGGAAGGACCCGCAGCGCTCGGAATGCGGGCAGTATCAGGGCTATCGCGCGGGGAACTAAGCGGCGCGCCAACCCCTCGACACCACCCCGGCGAAGGCCGGGGCCCAGTTGGGAAACAGAGGTAACGGCGCTCAGTCCTCTGTCAGCAACGTCCTCTAACTGGACCCCGGCCTCCGCCGGGGTGGTGGCCCGGGATATGGTGCTTTTCACGGCCTTGTTCTCCCGCGAAGGCGGGAGCCCAGTCTGGACTCCCGCCTTCGCGGGAGAACAGTCTTCAGAACCACCCCATCACCGTAACCGGAAACGGCGTCCAAGCCCCGACCCGTACCCCGGCGAACCGAAGCGCATCCCCCGTCCAGCTGTTGCAAGTCCGGACCGCATCATACCGGCCGTTCGCGTCGTAAAATGCGTCATACCCCGCGTAGCCCCAATACCGCGCGCGCCCGTCGCGAAAGCTCGCCCGGATATACGCTGCCAGCCGCCGATACTGCGCCGGCGTCACCACGATCTCCCGAGCGCCATCCCCCGCCCGCGGCACCGGCAGATGCTCGACATGCATCAACGTCCGCGTGCTTCCGGTCGCCGCCGCCAGCACCGTGCGCAGCTTCACCTCGGCCCAGGTCGGCGTCTCGAGGTAGAACGTCTTCTCCCCCCATCCGAACGACACATGATCATAGCCCGCAAACCGCGGATCGCGCAGGTCCTCCGCGCGTGCGACGCCGCGCCAGTCCACACCCGCCGCGACCTTCGGCACGATGATCCCGGTATGCACCCCGTTGCTTTCGACGAAGATGCGGATCCCGTGCGCAGGCGGCGCCCAGTCACGATTGCTCGGGATCGCACCTCCCACCAGACCCGCGACGGCATAGCTCGCGACCAGCACCAACACTGCCGCGATACCCCCTAAAATCAGCCTGATCGCGCGCATTTCCGTCTTCATTCCGTCATGCTAGACGATGCGCATGGCAGAAGAAACGCACGTGCTGAGCACGCCGCCCGAAGGCGCTCCCGACTGGACGATCCCGCAAAACTGGGCGGCCTATACCGCGGAGGATCACGCGACCTGGGACACGCTGTTCGCGCGCCAGTCGAAACTGCTCCCCGGCCGCGCCTCGAACGCGTGGCTGCGCGGGCTCGACGTGCTCAAGCTCTCGAAACCCGGCATCCCCGATTTCGAGGAGCTGTCCGAACGCCTGATGAAGCTCACCGGCTGGTCGGTCGTCGCGGTCCCCGGCCTCGTCCCCGACGACGTGTTCTTCGATCACATGGCCAATCGCCGCTTCGTCGCAGGCAATTTCATCCGTCGTCCTGACCAGCTCGATTATCTCCAGGAGCCCGACGTCTTCCACGACGTCTTCGGCCACGTGCCGATGCTCGCCGACCCGGTGTTCGCTGATTACCTCGCCGCCTATGGCCGCGGCGGCCAGCGCGCGCTCGGGCTCGACGCGCTGAAATATCTCGGGCGGCTCTACTGGTACACGGTCGAGTTCGGCCTGATCGCCGAACCCGAGGGCCTGCGGATCTATGGCTCGGGGATCGTCTCCAGCTATGCGGAAACGCGGTTCGCGCTCGACGATCCCAGTCCCAACCGCATCGCGCTCGACCTCGCGCGCGTGATGCGGACCGAGTATCGGATCGACGATTTCCAGCAGAACTACTTCGTCATCCCCAGCTTCGACGAGCTGTTGCGGCTGACGGTCGAGACCGACTTCGCGCCGTTGTACGAGGAACTGAAGGCGCTGCCGGACATCCCCGTCGCGCAGATCGAGCCGGGCGATGTCGTGCTGACCGAGGGAACGCAGCACTACGCGACCGCGAAGCTAACAACGCTCACCGCATAGCATCCACCACCCCGGCATAACACCACCACCCCGGCGCGCTCCCCCCCCACCCCGGCGAAGGCCGGGGCCCAATTGGGCGAACCTCTGGAATAGAGCCGCACCGCCATCCCAATTAGCCCCCGGCCTCCGCCGGGGTGGTGTTGGGGGTGAGGGGAGGGCACCCTTACCAACCTGTTCCCTCGCGAAGGCGGGGGCCCAGACTGGACCCCCGCCTCCGCGGGGGAACACGCCTCCGGCAGCCGTTAAATATCCAGCGCCCACCCATCGCGCCCCTTCGGATCGAACGGCCCATCGGCCACGAACCGCTCAGCCCCCGCCTTCAACCGAAGCACACTCCAATCCCCGCGCCGGTCGACCGCCTCGAGCGAACACCCGCACGCCTCATACGCCGCGACCACGCCACTGCGCTGCGTCTCCAGCAACCCCGCCAGCACGATCGTCGCCCCTGATTCGGCGATCGACGCGATCTCGGGCGCCATCGACACCAGCGGCCCCGCCAGGATATTCGCGATCACCAGGTCATACGGCGCCGCCGCCACGATCGCATCGTCGAGCGTGCCATCCGCCACGATCAATTCGATCCCGCAAACCCCGTTCAGATCCGCGTTCTCGCGCGTGACGTCGATCGAGACCGGATCGATATCCGTCCCCATCATCGCTGCCTCGGGCCACAGATGGGCCGCCGCGAACGCGAGCAGCCCGGTCCCCGTCCCGATATCGATCACGTTCGCGAACGTCGCGTCCGCCATCCCGTCGAGCATCGCAAGACACCCGCTGGTCGTCTCGTGATGCCCGGTCCCGAACGCGCGGCTCGCCTCGATCAGGAACGCGCGCTTGTCCGCCGGCGCCGCGCCCGCATGCGCGCCGGTATGCACGAAGAACCGCCCGACCGACAAAGGCTCGAGCCCCGCCTGGCTCATCGTCACCCAATCGGCATCGCCCAACCGCTCGACCGCGATCTCGGCGCCCGCCGCACTCGGCACCAGCGCGCGCACCGCCGCGACCGTGTCGGCCGCCGGCTCATGCTCGAAATACGCATCGAGCCGCCACGATTCGACGTCGTCCTCGATCTCCTCGGTCGTCATCAGCACGGCGTCGCCCGGGATCGCGTTACCGAGGTCGTCGCTTGCATCGATCGCCTCCGCCTCCGCGCGCGTGCAGGGCAGAGTCAGCTTCCAACTATCGGACATAGCTCGCTCCATTCACGTCGATCACCGATCCCGTCATCGAGGCCGGCGCCTCCAACGCGAGAAACTTCGCCGCCGCCGCCACCTCTTCAGGCGCCGCAACCCGGCCCAGCGGAATTTCCGCCAGCAACGCATCGCCCCCGCGGCTCGACAGATAGTCGTCTGCCATCCCGGTCATCGTGAACCCCGGACACACCGCGAACGCCAGTATCCCCTCGCGGGCATAGCCTCGGGCAATGGTCTTGGTCATTGCCACCATTCCGGCCTTCGACGCGGCATAATGCCAGTGCGAGGGCGAATCGCCGCGATAGGCGGCGCGGCTGGCGATGTTGACGATCCGGCCACCCCCCTTCCAGCCCTGGCGTCCCCGCGATTGCCAGTGCAGCACCGCCAACCGGCACAGTTCGGCGGACGCGGTTAGGTTGATCCGCATCGTCCGCTCCCACTGCGCGGTCCAGTCGTCGTCACCGAGCGGACTGGCCTCGAACACGCCCGCATTGTTGATCAGCACGTCGATCGTCCCGCCCGCCTGCTCCAGCGCAGCGTTCCACAACGCCGTGGGGCCTGCGGGATCGGCGAAGTCGGCGGGGATGCCGCTCGCGGTCCCGTGCCCGATGACGGAGGCGCCGGCGTCGGTCAGCGCCAGATGGATCGCCGCGCCGATGCCGCGGCTGGAGCCGGTGAGTAATATGGTCATGCGCCGCCCTTAGCGTCCGGTTTCGTGTCGCGTCACCCCATGCCGAAGCCCGCTGGCTAACGGAACGATGCGCCGATCGTCATTCGGGCGCGCGCTGCAGCTTGCCGACACGCTGGATCTGCGAGACGGTGCCGTCCTGGCTGATCGCCACGCCTTCGCTGCGCGGATCCGCCGCGCCGACCCATTTGCCACCGACGCGTTCGATCGCGTTTGCTTTCAGGCCGAGTGCCGCGACCTGCACGGTTTCGCCGAGCGCCTGCAACGCCGGGACCATCGCCTCGCGCTCGGTGCCCTTCTCGACCGCGGCGACATGGCCGGGGGCATAGATCAGGCCGAGCGCGATCGAGTCCTGCGCCGACAATTTCCAGTCGACCACGCCGATGATCGCCTTGGCCACCTGCGCGATGATCGTCGAGCCGCCCGCGGCGCCGACCGCGAGCCGGACCTTGCCGTCGGGGCCATAGACGATCGTCGGCGACATCGAGCTGCGCGGCCGCTTGCCGCCCTCGACCCGGTTGGCGACCAGCGCGCCGTTCTTCTCGGGGACGATGTCGAAATCGGTGAGCTGGTTGTTGAGGACCGTGCCGTCGACGCTGATCCCCGAACCGAAATACCCTTCGACCGTGGTCGTGACCTCGACGACGTTGCCGCGCGCATCGGAGACTGCAAGGTCGGTGGTGCCGGGAACTTCGCTGACCGGCGCGCGGACGCGGGCAGGGGCGCCGGGAGGCGTGCCGGGCGCGACGCTCGCCATGGTCGTCGTGGGCGAGATCAGCGCCGAGCGCGACGCCAGGTAACCCGAGGAGAGCATGCCCGTAACCGGCACGCGGACGAAATCGGGATCGCCGACGTACAGGTCGCGATCGGCGTAAGCGAGCCGCGAGGACTCAGCGAACAGATGCCACGCCTGCGCGCTGTCCTTGCCGAGCTTGCCCATGTCGAAGCGTTCGAGCTGCTTGAGGATCATCAGCACGGTGATGCCGCCCGACGAGGGCGGGCCCATGCCGCAGACGCGGTAGACGCGATATTTGATGCAGACGGGCGGGCGGTTCTTGGCGTCGTAGCTGGCGAGGTCGCCGGTCGTCATCTTCGACGGGTTGCGCGCAGCGGTGTTGACCGCGGTGACGATCTTCTGCGCCTGCGGACCGACATAGAAGCTGTCGGGGCCCTGGGTCGCGATCCGCTGGAGGAGCGCGGCCTGTTCGGGGTTCTTGATCGTCGCGCCGATCGCAATCGGCGTGCCGTCGGGCGCGGAGAAGAGTTTGCGCGTCTCGGGCGTGATGTGGTCGCCATAGGCCGACATGCCGTTGACGAGGCGCGGCGAGGCTTGGAAGCCGTTGGTCGCAAGGCGGATCGCGGGCGCGAACAACTGCGCCCAGGGGAGCTTGCCCGAGGCGCGGTGCGCGAGCGCCATGCCGCGCAGCGCACCGGGGATGCCGACGCTGCGACCGCCGGGGACCGCATCTCTATGGCTGAGCGGGGTGCCGTCGGCGGCGTAGAACCAGCGCGCGTCGGCGGCGGCCGGCGCAGTTTCGCGTGCGTCGATCGTGCTGAGCGCGCCGCCGGCCGCATGGCTGATCCAGAAGCTGCCGCCGCCGATCCCCGAGCTCTGCGGCTCGACGACGTTGAGCGCGAGCATCGTCGCGATCGCCGCATCGGTGGCGCTGCCGCCTGCACGCAGGATCTCGACGCCGGCCGCCGCCGCGCGCGGGTCGGCGGCGCTGACCATGCCTTGGTCTTTCGCCGGGGCGGGGGTGGATTGGCGCGCCTCGGTGGCGGCGGGGACGAGGAGGGCGAGCGCTAGGAGAGAAGTCTTCATCGCGCGTGAACCTAGCGCGGTTCGAATAGGAGGCAAGGCGTCGTCGTACATTCCCCCGTCATCCTGGGCTCGACCCAGGATCCAGAGCCACACAGGGCGACCCGCGCGGCTCTGGATCCCAGCTTTCGCCGGGATAACGGAAGGGGGTGTCAGCTTGCGTCGACCCCTACTGCGTCTCCAACGCTCGCGAACCCGTCTCGCGTAAGCAGCGCGTCCAGGTCGCGCAGCATCCGCGCGGGGAGGCCGGGGCCTTCGTACACCAACGCCGTGTAGAGCTGGACGAGGCTCGCGCCCGCACGGAGGCGGGCATAGGCCTCCGCACCGCTACCGATGCCGCCGACCGAGATCAGCGGGATCGCCGCGCCGGTCGCCGTGCGGAAGTCGGCCAGGCGCTGGCGGGCGAGGGGGGCGAGCGGGGCGCCGGACAGGCCGCCGGTTTCCTTCGCATTGGCCGAGCGCAACCCGGGGCGGGTGATCGTCGTGTTGTTGACGATCAGCGCGTCGATGCGGTTGTCGATAGCGGCGCGCGCGATGTCGTCGATGTCCGCAGGCTCGAGGTCGGGCGCAACCTTCAGGAAGATCGGTGTCCGGCCCTTCGCAGCGGTGCAGGCAGCAAGCAGGTCGCGCAGCGCCGCGCCATGCTGCAGGTCGCGCAAGCCCGGCGTGTTGGGGGAGCTGATGTTGATCGTGATATAGTCTGCATGCGTCGCGGCGCGCGTGACGCCATGGACGTAATCCGCGGTGCGGTCGGCCGCGTCCTTGTTCGCGCCGACGTTGATGCCGAGCACGCCCTTGCCGCGCTTATGCTCCTTCGCCCGGTCGAGCGCCGCGTCGAGGCCGCCATTGTTGAAACCGAGCCGGTTGATGACCGCGCGGTCCTCAGGCAGCCGGAAAATCCGCGGCTTCGGGTTGCCGGGCTGCGGCACGGGGGTGAGCGTGCCGATCTCGACGCTGCCCAAGCCCAGCCCGAAGAACCCGTCGATCGCGCGCCCGTCCTTGTCGACGCCCGCCGCGAGCCCCACCGGATTGGGAAACGCGATCCCCGCCACGGTTGTGGCAAGCCGAGGAACGCTGGGGGCGAGCGGTGTGCCCGCCTTGCCCCACGCAGCGAGCGCGGCAATCGTCAGGCCATGCGCGCGTTCGGCGTCGAGGCGGAAGAGAAGCGGGTGGTAGAAGGCCATGCGCGCTCTTCGCACCGGTTCGGCCTCAGGTCAAAAAGCGCCTAAAACCCCCACCCCAGTTGCGAGTCGTTAGCACGTGCCGACGGGTTGACGATGACTCCCGCAACGCCCATTTGTGCAATCGGATCATATCGGTCCGATTGGACTCACGAAGCACCATGCGTCTTTCCAGCCTAGCCGACTATGCGGTCGTGATGATGAGCGCCGCCGCGCGTCATTGCGGTGGTATCGCGCGGCTGAACGCGACGCTGCTGAGCGAGGAGACCGGGGTGCCGCTGCCGACCGTGCAGAAGCTGGTCAGCCGGTTGTCGGCGGCGGGTCTGATCGAGAGCACGCGCGGCACCGGCGGCGGCTTCCGCCTGTCGCGACCGCCCGCGTCGATCTCGCTGGCCGACATCATCGAGGCGGTCGAGGGCCCGATCGCGCTGACCGCATGCGTCGACGGCGCCGCGCAGGATTGCTGCATCGACCAGACGTGCAAGGTGAAGCCGCACTGGAACGCGGTCAACGGCGCGGTCCGCGGCGCGCTCGCCGGCGTGACGCTCGCGTCGCTGTCCTCGCCCCACCCCGGCGAAGGCCGGGGCCCAATTGGGGATCATGCATTGGCGGAAGACGGCGCGCAACTACATCAACCTATCCAATTGGACCCCGGCCTTCGCCGGGGAGGAGTTTTAGCGTAATGGCTACCCGGAACGCAGAGGCCTATGCCGCCGCGAACAAGACGTACGAGTGGGGCTTCTCCTCGGACATTGAACAGGAATTCGCGCCCAAGGGCCTGTCGGAAGACACGGTGCGCTTCATTTCCGCCAAAAAAGGCGAGCCGCAGTGGATGCTCGACTGGCGGCTGAAGGCGTTCGCCTTGTGGCAGACGATGGACGCGCCCGACTGGTCGAAGCTCAACGTGCCGCCGATCGATTACCAGGACGCCTATTATTACGCAGAGCCCAAGGCGAAGCCGAAGCTGGGCTCGCTCGACGAGGTCGATCCCGAGATCCTGCGCGTCTACGAAAAGCTCGGCATCCCGATCGGCGAGCAGAAGATGCTGGCCGGCGTGGTCGAGGATCTGCTGAACGAGGACGGCACGCCCAAGCGCCGCGTCGCTGTCGACGCGGTGTTCGACAGCGTCTCGGTCGCGACCACGTTCCGCAAGGAATTGGAGGCCGCGGGCGTGATCTTCCGCTCGATCTCCGAGGCGATCAAGGAATATCCCGACCTCGTGCGGAAGTGGCTCGGCAAGGTCGTGCCGCAGCGTGACAATTACTTCGCGACGCTGAACTCGGCGGTCTTCTCCGACGGCACGTTCGTCTACATCCCCGAGGGCGTGCGCTGCCCGATGGAGCTGTCGACCTATTTCCGGATCAACGCCGAGAATACCGGACAGTTCGAACGTACGCTGATCGTCGCCGACAAGGGGTCGTACGTCTCCTATCTCGAAGGCTGCACCGCGCCGATGCGCGACGAGAACCAGCTGCATGCTGCGGTCGTCGAACTCGTCGTGCTCGACGATGCCGAGATCAAATATTCGACCGTGCAGAACTGGTATCCGGGCGACGAGAACGGCGTCGGCGGGATCTACAATTTCGTCACCAAGCGCGCACTGTGCCAGGGGAAGAATTCGAAGGTCAGCTGGACTCAGGTCGAGACCGGCAGCGCGATCACGTGGAAATATCCGTCGTGCGTGCTGGCGGGCGATGGCTCGGTCGGTGAATTCTATTCGGTCGCGGTGACGAACAATCGCCAGCAGGCCGATACCGGCACGAAGATGATCCACCTCGGCAAGAACACGCGCTCGACGATCGTGTCGAAGGGGATTTCGGCGGGGCGGTCGGACAACACCTATCGCGGGCTGGTGCGCGTCGCGCCGACCGCGGAGGGCGTGCGCAACTTCACCCAGTGCGACAGCCTGCTGCTCGGCGACCAGTGCGGCGCGCATACCGTGCCGTATATCGAGGTCCGCAACCCCTCCGCGCAGATCGAGCATGAGGCGACGACGTCGAAGATCTCCGAAGACCAGCTGTTCTACGCGATGTCACGCGGGCTGGATGCGGAGGCCGCGGTCGCGCTGATCGTCAACGGCTTCGCGCGGGAGGTGTTGCAGCAGCTGCCGATGGAGTTCGCGGTCGAGGCGCAGAAGCTGCTGGGGATCAGCCTTGAGGGGAGCGTGGGGTAGTGTTCGAGCGGACTCGCGCCGATCTGATCGCCAGACTCGAAGTGCTCGCACCTCGTTTTGGACAGATCGGTCTTCGCGCCGTCAGCCGAACCGATGAGGCACGGCTTGCAATAAAATCGAGCTTGGGCGGTTCCGCCGACCTTTACCTAGAGATAGCCGATAAAGCTTTTGAGAAAGCTACGCTGTGTCGAGAATCAATTACCTTGCTCGCCATACAGAAAGCATGGCCACTTACGTTCAAGCGTGGAGTGAAACGGGCAGAGAAATTCGCGCAAACTTGTGAATCTCTTTTGAATGACGCGGACGCGGGCGCCGCCGCCGGCAAGGCAGCATTCAGAGAAAAATATGGTGATGTTACAAATGCTAAAAATTGAAAACCTTCATGCCGAGATCGACGGCAAGGAAATCCTCAAGGGCCTGTCGCTCACCGTCAACGCGGGCGAAGTGCACGCGATCATGGGGCCGAACGGCGCGGGCAAGTCGACGTTGGGCTATGTGCTCGGTGGGCGGCCCGGCTACGAGGTCACCGCGGGGTCGATCACGTTCGACGGCGTCGACCTGCTCGAGCTCGAGGCGCATGAGCGCGCCGCGGCGGGCGTGTTCCTCGGCTTTCAGTATCCGGTCGAGATCCCCGGCGTGTCGAACGTCCAGTTCCTGCGCGAGGCGCTCAACGCACAACGTGCGACGCGGGACGAGAAGGCCCTGTCCGGCGGCGAGTTCCTGAAGCTCGCGCGCGCGCAGGCGGATCTGCTCGGCATGGATTACGACATGCTCAAGCGGCCGGTGAATGTCGGCTTTTCGGGCGGCGAGAAGAAGCGCAACGAGATGGTGCAGATGGGCATCGTCAACCCGAAGTTCGCGATCCTCGACGAGACGGATTCGGGCCTCGACATCGATGCGCTGCGCGTCGTCGGCGACGGCATCAACCGCATCATGCGCGCGCCCGACAAGGCGGTGCTGCTGATCACGCATTACCAGCGGCTGCTCGATTATGTGGAGCCGGACTTCGTCCATGTGCTGGCCGACGGGCGCATCGTCCGCTCGGGCGGCAAGGAACTCGCGCAGCAGCTCGAGAGCGAAGGCTATGTGGGGATCGCCGCGTGACGATGCTGCTCGACCTTCCCTCGACGCGCGAGGAATCGTGGCGCTGGGGTGATCCGGCGGCGATCGCCGCGGCGGCCGGCCTGCCGCGCGGCGAGGCGCTCGCGGGCGCGTGGTTCCTCGATCTGGAGGGGGCGCGCGCGGTGTTCGTCGATGGCGTGCTCGATACGGCGCGGAGCGATCTGCGCCATGTCGCGATCGCGCCGCTCGAGGGTGGCGAGCATGTGCTCGGCCGTCGCACGACCGGCCACGGCTGGTCGCTGCGTGTCGACGCGAACGCGTCGGCCGAGCTGATCCAGATCGTCCACATCTCGACCGGGGGCGACAACCAGCTTCCCGCCGAGATCGTGCTGGCGGGTGGTGCGCAGGCGTCGGTTGTCGAGACCTATGTCGGCACCGGCTGGTCCAACCGGTCGACGCGGATCACGTTGGGTGCGGGCGCGAAGCTGACGCGCTCGGTGCGGTTGCTGCAGGCGAGCGGGTTCGTGTCGTTGCGCGACGAGGCGGATGTCGGCGCGGAGGCGAGCCTGATCGTGACGGTGCTCGGCGCGGGCGATGCGGGGACGCGGATCGACGGTGCGGTCACCGTGTCGGGCGACGATGCGTTCGCCGAATATGGCGGCGCGTTGTTGACGCGGAAGGCGCAGAAGCAGGAGTGCGCGCTGTCGGTGCGGCATGCCGCGCTGAACGGGCAGAGCAAGCAGATCTGGCGCGCGGTCGCCGCGGATACGTCGACGGCGAGCCTTGCGGCGCGCGTCGAGGTGGCGCGCGATGCGCAGAAGACCGACGGCGTGCAGTCGTTGCGCGGGTTGCTGCTCAAGCGCACCGCGACGGTCAATCTGAAGCCCGAGCTCGAGATCTTCGCCGATGACGTGAAGTGCGCGCACGGCGCGACGGTCGGCGAGCTCGATCAACGTGCGCTGTTCTACATGCAGAGCCGCGGCATCCCGCATGCCAAGGCGCAGGCGCTTCTCACGCGCGCGTTCGTCGGCGATGCGTTCGCGCAGATCGCCGACGAGACGGTGCGCGACGCGTTCGTTGCGGACGCGGATGCATGGCTGGAGGCGGCATTATGAGTATCCTCCCCGGCACGGGGAGGGGGACCAGCGCAGCTGGTGGAGGGGGTTCTCCACTTGGCGCCGCGTCTGTGGAAGCCCCCCTCCACCCCGCCGCTTCGCGTCGCGGTTCCCCTCCCCGTGCCGGGGAGGAGTGTCTTGATCGTGTGTCGGATTTCCCGGCGATCCCCGAGGGCTGGGCGTATCTCGATACCGCCGCGACCGCACAGAAGCCGCAGGTCGTGGTAGACGCGATCACGCGCGCCTATGGCGAAACCTACGCGACCGTGCACCGCGGTGTGTACCAGCGCTCGGCCGACATGACGGTCGCCTATGAACAGGCGCGCAAGGCCGTCGCGCGGTTCATCGGCGCGGGCTCGCCCGACGAGATCGTCTTCGTCCGCGGCGCGACGGAGGCGATCAACCTCGTCGCGACCTGCTGGGCGGGCACTCAGCTAAAGGCGGGCGACCGCATCCTGCTGTCGATGCTCGAGCATCATTCGAACATCGTGCCGTGGCAGATGATCGCCGAGGCGCGCGGCGTCGCGATCGACGTGCTGCCGCTGACCGCGGACCATTGCATCGATCTCGACGCGATGGAGCGGATGATCACGCCGGCGCACAAGCTGGTCGCGCTCGGACATGTGTCGAACGTGCTCGGCTCGGTGCTCGACGCCAAGCGCGCGACCGACATCGCGCATTCGGTCGGTGCCAAGCTCCTGCTCGATGGCTGCCAGTCGGTCCCGCGGATCGCGGTCGACGTTCAGGCGATCGGCTGCGATTTCTACGTCTTCTCCGGGCACAAGCTATACGGTCCGACCGGGATCGGCGTGCTGTGGGCCAAGCCCGAACTGCTCGAAGCGATGCCGCCGTACCAGGGTGGCGGGTCGATGATCGACAAGGTGTCGTTTGCGAAGACAACCTATGCGCCGCCGCCGGGACGGTTCGAGGCGGGGACGCCGCATATCGTCGGCGCGCTCGGGCTTCACGCGGCGATCGATTATGTCGAGAGCATCGGGCTTGGCGCGATCCACGCGCACGAGACCGCGCTGGTGACCGCGACGCGCGAGGCGCTGTCGGGGATCAATTCTGTGCGGCTGTATGGGCCGGCGGACTCGGCGGGGATCGTCTCCTTCACGATCGAGGGGGTTCATCCGCACGACATCGGCACCATATTGGACGAAGAGCGCGTCGCGATCCGGGCCGGCCATCACTGCGCACAGCCGCTGATGGAGGCGCTGGGTGTCGAGGCAACGGCACGCGCGAGCTTCGGGGTCTATAACGGGCCAGCCGACGTCGATGCGCTGGTGCGCGGTATCGCGCGAGTAACGAGGATATTTGGATGAGCGATCGGTTCGAGATCGAGGAAGTCGAAGCGGTGCAGTCGCCGCCCAAGGCACGCGTCGTACTGGACACCGACGGCGATGCGGAGCGCAAGCGCGATTATCTCGCCGGGTTTCTGGCGCAGAAGCCGCAGGTCGATCTGGCGGGCGAGCCCGGTGGCGCGGTGTACGATGCGATCATCGATGCGCTGAAGGATATCTATGATCCCGAGATCCCGGTGAACATCTACGACCTGGGGCTGATCTACGGCGTCGAGGTGACCGGGGACGGGCATGCGGTCGTCACGATGACGCTGACCACGCCGAACTGTCCGGTCGCGGAATCGATGCCGATGGAGGTCGAGATGCGCGTCGGCGCGGTGCCGGGTGTCGGCGTCGCCGAGGTGAACCTGGTCTGGGATCCGGCCTGGGATCCGCAGAAGATGTCCGACGAGGCGAAGCTCGAACTGGGCATGCTGTAGGTCATTCCCCTCCCGCGTGCGGGAGGGGCTAGGGGAGGGAAGAGCGGAGCATTGCCGTTCAAGCCCTCCCCCGACCCCTCCCGCAAGCGGGAGGGGAGCAGAAGGAAGGACGACGATCATGGCGACGACATTACGAGCACGGCCGGCGGCGCTGAACCTGACGGGGACGGCGTATGCGCGGATCGCGGACCTGATGGCGCGCGCTCCGGCGGATGCGATCGGGGTTAAGCTGTCGACGCCCAAGCGTGGGTGTTCGGGGCTGGCCTATTCGGTCGATTACGTCACCGAAGCCCAACCGTTCGACGAGCGGATCGACACGCCCGGCGGCACGCTGTTCGTCGATGGCGGGTCGATCCTGTATCTGATCGGCTCGACGATGGACTGGGTCGAGGACGACTTCACCGCGGGCTTCGTGTTCCAGAACCCCAACGCGAAGGGCGCATGCGGCTGCGGCGAGAGCTTTACCGTCTGAGCGTACGAGGGGCGTTCCTCCGCCTATGACCGTCATCCCCGCGGAGGCGGGGATCCATACTGGCGGCGCGTGGTGACCGATCGCGAGGGCTGTCAGTCTGGATTCCCGCCTGCGCGAAAATGACGGGGTTTTTACCGCATAAAGGCGATGCCGGCCCGGCCAGGGCAAAGGTTGCCCACGGGACGGACCTCGCTACAAGGGCGGCGCCAACTGGACCCCGGCCGTGCGCCGGGGTGGCGCGCTGGACCGAACGGAATGATCCGCGTCCAGATGACGAGGGGATCAATGTGGCCAGTCTGTTTCGCCGAAAAATCGTCACCGAGCAGCCGCCCGAGCATCAGCTCGCGCGAACATTGTCGTGGCCGCATCTGGTCGCGATGGGCGTCGGCGGGATCGTCGGCACCGGCATCCTGACGCTGATCGGCGTCGGCGCAGGGCTCGCCGGCCCCGCCGTCATCCTGTCGTTCGTCATCGCCGGCGGGATCTGCGCCTGCGCCGCGCTCGCCTATGCCGAGATGGCGACGATGATCCCCGCGTCGGGCAGCGCGTATACCTATAGCTATGTCGTGCTCGGTGAGCTGATCGCCTGGGTGATCGGCTGGAGCCTCATCCTCGAATATTCACTCGTCGTGTCGACCGTCGCGGTCGGCTGGTCGGGCTATGCCGCGCCGCTGCTACGCGGCGCGTTCGGCTTTCCCGAGGCGCTGACGCTCAGCCCCGAACTTGGCGGCATCCTCAACGTCCCCGCGATCGTCATCATCGCGGTCGTCGCGGGCGTGCTGTCGTTCGGCACGCGCGAGAGTGCGACGCTGAACGCGGTACTGGTGGCTGTGAAGATGATCGCGCTGACCGTGTTCGTGTTCATCGCGCTGCACTATTTCAACAGCGCGAACCTGCACCCGTTCATGCCCTACGGCTTCCCCAAGGCGGTCCAGCCCGACGGCGCCGAGCGCGGCGTCATGGCGGCGGCGGCGATCATCTTCTTCGCCTTTTACGGCTTCGACGCGATCTCGACCGCGGCGGAGGAGACCAAGAACCCCGGCCGCGACCTCGCGATCGGCATCCTCGGGTCGATGGTGGCGTGCATCGCGATCTACATCCTCGTCGCGGTCGCGGCGGTGGGCGCGCTCTCGTACACCCGGTTCGCGGGCAGCGCCGAGCCGCTCGCGCTGATCCTTCGCGAGATCGGACGGCCGGGGTTCGCGACCTTCCTCGGCGCCTCCGCGGTCGTCGCATTGCCGACCGTGCTGCTCGCCTTCCTGTTCGGCCAGAGCCGGATCTTCTTCACGATGGCCCGCGACGGGCTGCTCCCGCTGAGCCTCGCCAAGGTCTCCAAGCGAGGCGCCCCGGTGCGCATCACCTGGATCACCGCCGCGATCGTCGCGGTGATCGCAGGGCTGCTGCCGCTCGCCGAAATCGCCGCGCTGGCCAACGCCGGAACGCTCGCCGCATTCGTCGCGGTGTGCGCCTGCATGCTGGTGATGCGCCGCCGTGCCCCCGATGTGATCCGCACCTTCCGCGCACCGGCAGCGACGCTGGTCGGGACGATCGGTATCCTCGGCTGCCTGTATCTGTTCTTCAGCCTGCCCTCGAAGACGCAGCTCTATTTCGGCCTGTGGAATCTGCTCGGGCTGGTGATCTACTTCGTCTACGCCCGCCCACGGGCGCTCGCCGAATGACCGGCTGGACGATCGGGATCATCGGCGGCTCGGGGCTGTACGCGGTCGACGGGATCGAGGACGGGCGCTGGCAGACGGTGGACACCCCCTGGGGCGCGCCGTCGGATGCGATCTATACCGGCCGCGTCGGTCGTGTCGGCGTGGCATTCCTCCCGCGGCATGGACGCGGGCACCGCATCTCCCCTTCCGACCTGAACGCCCGCGCGAACATCGGTGCGCTCAAGCGGCTCGGCGTCACCGACGTGCTGGCGGTGTCGTCGGTCGGCTCGCTGGTCGAGCAACGCCCGCCGGGCAGCTTCACGATCGTCGACCAGTTCATCGATCGCACCAAGGGACGCCCGTCGAGCTTCTTCGGCACCGGGCTGGTCGCGCACGTCTCGATGGCGGATCCCGTCTGTCCGCGCCTGTCCCGCTACGCCGCCGACGCCGCGCGCGAGGCCGGCGCGCAGGTCGACGACCGCGGCACCTACCTCGCGATGGAAGGCCCGCAATTCTCGACGCGGGCGGAGAGCCTGCTCTACCGCCAATGGGGCTGCGACGTGATCGGCATGACCGCGATGCCCGAGGCGAAACTCGCGCGCGAGGCGGAGCTGCCCTACGCGCTGGTCGGCATGGTCACGGATTATGATTGCTGGCGAGAAGGCGAGGCCGGAGTCGACGTCGCGCAGGTCCTCGCGCAGTTGGACGCCAATGCGGCCAAGGCGCGTGCCATGGTCATGACGCTGTTGCGAGCGCTGCCAGAAGCACGCGCTGGCTCGCCGATCGACACCTGCCTGGACAGCGCGATCATTACCGCGCGCGGCGCACGCGATCCCGAACTCGTCGCCAAGCTCGATGCGGTCGCCGGTAGGGCGTTCTCGAAACTGTAGAAGGGAAGTGCGGCGTGGGCTTCGCGCCCGGGGCCGAGGGTGCGTGCATCGCGAAATGCACGGGCGATCGCGCGATGCGATCTTGAACCGACTTGGAACGATGGGCCCGCCGCAGCAGGCCCATCCGCGCCTTACTTCTTCTTGTTCTTGCGCGCCGCGTATTTCGCGTCGCGAATCGCCTTCTTCTCGGCGTCGGTCAGCTCGACCTTGGCTTCGGCTTCGCGCTTCTTCGCAGCAGCCGCTTCGGCCTCGGCCTTCTTGGCGGCCTTGGCCGCGTCCTCGGCAGCCCGCTTGGCGGCGCGCTTCTCGCGCTCGGCCAGTTCCTTGGCTTCGCGCGCGGCAAGGCGCTCGGCGACGACGGCTTCGTCGATCGGCGGCTTGGCGCGCAGCGCTTCAAGCGCCTTCTGCTTGGCGGCGGCTGCGCTGCTCGTGCGGTCCTGGAAACTGGGGTCCTTGAAAGAGGCCATTGTCGTCGAATAATCCCGTAATGATGGTTTGGCCGCGCGGTCGCAGGGATGCGTCGCCGGTCATTCTGGCAGCGCCTGTAAATCATCGCGCGCCGGATCGGAAGAGATGTGTTCGCGCACGCCGATTTCAACCCGCAGCGAGTGTCGCTGTCACCGATACGTCACATCCTAGTCACGCAAGCGTCATCCGAATCGCATCGTAGCGTCACGCATCCCGCATAGTCGCCTAATCGAGGTCGGCAGGGGGGAGCCTGAGTCGATCCATCAGATAACGATCCGACCGGGAGTCTCTTGAATGACCATCGTCAAGCGCATGAGCTTTATCCTGCTGGCCAGCACCGCCTGCGTCGCGCTGTCGGCATGCGACGGCGCGGACAGCGTCGGCTCGCCGGGCGAAGGCGTGATCGTCGTTCCCGCTACGCCGACGCCGAGCCCGACTCCGTCGCCGACGCCCACGCCGACCGCGGGCACGCCCGCCACGTCGTGCCCGACCGGCACCACCGATGTCGGCATCATCGGCAACTACCGCTCGTGCCGCCTGCCATCGGCGATCACCTCGGCGCTCAGCCTGCCGAAGGTCGCGGGCGTCGCCTATGAGATCAACGGCCGCGTCGATGTCGGTGTCGATGTCGGCGGCGCCGGCAGCGCGCTCGGCGGTATCCCGACGACGCTGACGATCGCCGCGGGCTCGCTGATCTATGCCAACACGACGAATTCGGACAACGACTTCATGGTCGTCAACCGCGGGTCGAAGCTGATCGCGGAAGGCACCGAGACCCAGCCGATCATCTTCACCGCGCAGGCCAATTTGACCGGTGGCGTGAACGATGAATCGCAGGGCCTGTGGGGCGGCATCATCCTGGCCGGCCGCGCACCGATCTCGAACTGCAACACGACCGTCACGGGCGGTTCGGCCGCGTGCGAGAACGTCGTCGAGGGCACCAGCACGGCATTGTACGGCGGCGCCGTGCCGACCGACAGCAGCGGCACCGTCCGCTACGTCCAGATCCGCTATTCGGGTACCGTCATCAGTCCGAACAACGAGCTGCAGGGCCTGACGCTGGGCGGCACCGGTTCGGCGACCGTGCTCGACCATATCCAGATCCACAACAGCTCGGACGACGGCATCGAGATCTTCGGCGGCCGCAGCAACCTGCGCTACCTCGCGATCACCGGCGCGGACGATGACGGCCTGGATACCGATGTCGGCTGGCAGGGCTTCGTCCAGTTCGTGCTCGCGATCCAGAAGCCGAGCAACACGACCGGCGACAATTATTCGACCGAGATCGATTCGAACAATAACGAGGATGCGCTGCCGCGTCAGCGTTACAATCTAGCGAACTTCACCTTCGTCCAGACCTCGACCGCGACCAACGCGGCGATCCGCCTGCGCGGTGGTGCCGATGCGGTGTTCGTCAACGGCATCGTCAGCAATCCGGGCGGCGCGTGCCTGAACGTGATCGCCGGTGCCGATGCCGGCGGCAAGACCACGATCCGTCCCGCCAATGCCGCGCTCGAGGACAACGGCCCGCCGGTGTTCAACTCGGTCGTGTTCAGCTGCACCACGCCCTATGCCGAGACCGCGGTCAACGGCATCACGGTGACGACCGCCGAGCAGCAGGCGCTGTTCCGCGCCGGCAGCAACAACACCGAGGCGGCGGCTGCCGGTTCGGTCCTGACCGGCACGTTCCTGCCCGCCGGCGTGGCCTCGACGACGACCGCGTTCAACGCCTCGACGCTCAACCCGTCGGGCACCGCGTTCCTGGTGAACACCAGCTATGTCGGCGCGGTCAACGGCAGCACCGACACCTGGTATCGTGGTTGGACGTGCAATTCGAACCGCGCGAGCTTCGGCACGACCAGCAGCGCCTGCACGGCGCTCCCGACGAGCTGATTTCAGCACGTCGGACACTGCGCGGGGGGCGGGGGCCCTCCGCGCAGTCTTCCTTACCAGAATTCCTCTTGTTGCCGGGGCATCCATGAAGTCATCCGTTCTCGTCTCCGTCCTGCTTGGGACGACGACACTCGTCCCGGCGCAGGCCCTCGCGCAGTCTGCCCCGGCCGGCAGCGTGGTGTCGCCGCAAGCCGGCACGCCGCTCGAACAGCGCGCCGATCCGCAGGCCGCCCAAGAGCAGCAGCAGGAGCAGGTCGACGTCTCGACGCCCGGCGGCAACGCAGGGGGCGAGGACATCGTCGTGCTCGGCCGCAACGTGCCCAACGCGGTCCGTGCCACCGCGGAAGTCGTCAACGTCCTGTCGAGCGCCGACATCGCGCGCACCGGCGAGGGCGACATCGCCGGGGCGCTCCAGCGGGTCACCGGCCTGTCGGTGGTCGGCAATGGCTTCGTCTATGTCCGCGGTCTCGGCGATCGCTATTCGTCGTCGCTGCTCAACGGATCGCCGCTGCCCTCGCCCGAGCCGCTGCGTCGCGTCGTGCCGCTCGACATCTTCCCGACCAACGTCATCGCCTCCGCGCTGGTCCAGAAGAGCTATTCGGTGAACTATCCCGGCGAATTCGGCGGCGGCGTCATCAACCTGACGACCAAGGCCGTGCCCGAAAAGTCCTTCTTCCAGATCGGCGGTTCGCTCGGCGCGGACACCGTTACGACCAGCGAACTCGGCTATGTCTATGATGGCGGCAAGAACGACTGGGCGGGCTTCGACAGCGGCGAACGCAAGGTGCCCGGCTTCATCAAGCAGGCAGGCAAGGCCGGCACGTCGCCGAGCTCGGCCGATCTGACGACGATGTCGAACGCGAAGACCACCTTGCTCCAGCGCAACAACCAGCTGCCCGCCAACTGGTCGGGCGAGGCGAGCTTCGGCACGTCGACCGATATCGGCAGCACCCGGCTCGGCGTGATCGCGGCGGGCGGGATCAGCAACACGTGGCGGACGCGCGACAACCGCCAGCAGCAGACCGACGACATTGACGGCGGCCTGACGAACGATTTCCGCACCGTCCTCACGGACAACCGCTCGGTCGTGAACGGGCTGCTCGGCTTCGGCGCGGAGTTCGGCGAGAACAAGATCCGCTGGACCAACCTGTATATCCACGACACCGTCAAGCAGGGCCGGCTGAGCGAGGGCAACACCGCGAACATCGGCATCCCGTCGCCCTATGACGTACCCGCGTTCATCACACAGAACACCAGCTGGTTCGAACGCCAACTCATCGACACGCAGCTGACGGGCGAGTTCAAGTTCGGCAATTTCGCGTTCGACACGCGTGGCAGCTATGCGAAAACCGAGCGCAACTCGCCGTACGAGCGCCAGTTCACCTACGAATACAGCCCGACCGTGAAGGACTATGTCAACAGCCTCGCAGGGCTCCAGAGCGCATCGGTAGCGTTCAGCGAACTAAGCGAACAGCTCTGGTCGGGGCAGGCGAGCCTCACCTGGAACGTGCCGTTCGACCGGCCGTTCGCGCTGTCCGCGGGCTATGCGTATAACGACACGACCCGCGATTCGAGCCGCTACACCTTCCAATATGCCGGCGCGAACAATGCCGGGCTGTCGCTGGCGGTGTCGCAGCTGCGCCCCGATTACCTGCTGTCCGATTACACCGTGCAGACCAACGGCATCTATCTGCGCAACACCTCGTCGGACCAGGGCGCGGCGACCTATGATGCCGCGCTCAAGGTCCACGGCGTCTACGGCCAGCTCGAGGGCGAGATCCTCGACGGGCTGCGCGCGACCGTTGGCGTGCGGTACGAAACCGCGAAGGAGAGCGTGACCGCATCGGCGAACCGCGGCAGCACGCGCCTGAACAACGACTATTTCCTGCCGGCGGTGACGGTCACCTATAATTTTGCCGACGACATGCAGGCGCGTCTGCACTTTTCGAAGACGCTGGCCCGTCCTCAGTTCCGCGAACTCGCGCCGCAGCTGTACCAGGATTTCGACTCCGATCGACTGTTCATCGGCAACGCGTTCCTGCAGGATTCACAGCTGTATAACGCCGAGGCGCGCTACGAATGGTATTTCGCGCGCGACCAGAAGTTCAGCCTGGCCGGCTTCTACAAGCGCATCGAGAACCCGATCGAGGCGGTCGCGTTCTTCCCCGGCGGCGATCGCCTGCAGACCGGCTTCGCCAATGCGCCTGAGGCCAAGCTGTATGGTGGCGAGACCGAGTTCCAGAAATACGTCAATCTCGATGGGCTCGGCGGCGACTGGCTGGCGACGCGCCGGCTCGTGCTGATCGCGAACTATACCTACACGCACTCGGCGATCAAAGCCGACGACACGCTGATCGCCAGCCCGATCCAGTCGGGGGCGCAGGTCCAGACGCTCCCCGCCAACGTGCTGTTCCAGGACGGCGCACCGCTGGTCGGCCAGTCGGATCACCTCGTCAATCTGCAGCTCGGGATCGAGGACAAGTCGAGCCTGTCGCAGCTGACGCTGTTGTTCAACTATGCCAGCAACCGCGTGACCAACCGCGGTCCGGTCGGCGGCGGCAGCGGCCTGCGCCTGCCCGACTTGATCGAGAAACCCGGCATCCGCTTCGACGTCGTCGCGCGCCAGGGGATCGAGTTCGACGGCAAGCAGATCGAGGTGAAATTCGAGGGCCGCAACCTGACCGGCACCGGCTACCGCGAATATCAGTCGTTCGACAACGGGACCCAAGTCGACATCAACCGCTACAAGCTGGGCCGCGTCTTCACGCTGGGCGCAAGCGTCCAGTTCTAAGGCGGGCTTGTACTGCTACACCACCCCGGGTTTGCCGGGGTGGTGTAATTCGGTGAGCGCCGCTGCGCGTCACCGCCATTCCTTCTCCCGAAACCATTTCGTGATGACGTATTTGACCCCCGCGCGTACCTTCATTCCGTGATGCAGCGTGGCCGCGTTGAGCGATCCGTCCGCACGTCGGTTGTTCCAGGCCAGCAGCTTGCCCGTCTCCGGCTGGATGATCTTGTCGATCGCCTTGAAGCGTGTCGCGCCGCCCGCCTCGGGCTGGTTGAGATAGACCATGACGGTCCATGTCCGGTTGCCCGCAACCCCGCAATAACGCTGATAGTCGACGCCGTTCGGCTCGAAATAATCGGTGTGTCCCTTGAACTCCTGCCCGACCGCGTAGCGCTGCCCCTGCAACGGCTCGCCATGCGCCGGGTCGAGCCCGGTCAGCGCGAGGATCCGGCGTTCGACCTCGATGACCACCGGGTCGGTCGCGGACAGGTCGCCCGTCTCGCTCGTCCGATAGCTCGCATCGCCGTTCGAATCGGAGATCGTCGACGGTCGTCGCACCGCATCGATCCGCTCGATCAACGCCGCGCACAGGTCCGCCGGCAGGAAATCGCGGCGCACGAACAGGTCGAGCTTCGCGCTCGGCACGCGTTGCACGCCCGGTACGGACAGTCGTGCGATGATCGGTTCGGGGGGCAGGCCGGAGCCGCTGGTGGGAAGATGCTCGGACATCCGCGTCTTCTGCCAAGCCGGACGGCATTGCGCCACCCCGCGGAATCGGCGCCGACGACGCGCAAGGCATTGACGCGGAATTGTAACATGGCATGCCTACGCGACGAGATGCGGGGAATTGGGGTGGATCGCGCATGCGATTGAAGCTGGACGCGCGGGCGCGCCGTATCTTGCGGCGTATGCCGGTCGTGAATGTCTATAGTGTCGTCGAACTCGCGCTGCTGGCCGGGCTTGCGGTGCAGTGCGCGCGGCTGGCCTGGACGATCGTGACACCGATCACGCCGCTCGGCGACTGGCGCCCGGCCACGCCGATGGTGGTCGGTGCGCCCGCCGACATCCTGCGCGGCTTCGATCCGTTTTTCCGTCTCGGGGGTGCCGCGGGTCAGCCCGCCACCGTAACGTCGCTGCAACTCACGCTGTTCGGCACGCGCATGGACGAGGCGATGGGGCGCAGTTCCGCGATCATCGCGGGCCCCGACGGCGTCCAGCAGAGCGTGGCGATCGGCGACGAGATCCAGCCCGGCGTGCGCCTCAAGGCGGTCGCGTTCGATCACGTCACGATCGATCGCGGCGGCGCAGACGAGGATCTGTTCCTTGACCAGTCCGGCGCCGTCACGCCGGTCGTCCCCGGTGCAGCACCCGCTGGGGCTGCATCCCCCGCAATCGGTATCCCGGTCGCGCAACTGCGCACCGAGATCGGGTTCATCCCGCGCATCGATGGCGGCCGGATCAGCGGGCTCACCGTCCGCGCGCAAGGGTCGAGCGCCGCCTTCCGCGCGGCGGGGCTCAAGGACGGCGACGTCGTGACCTCGATCGGCGGTCGCCCCGTCTCGGGCCCCGGCGATCTCGACCGGATCGCCAAGGATTTCGCGGGCGGCGGCAACGTCCCCATCACCGTAGAACGCGGCGAGGATACCCTGCCGCTCGCCATCACGATCGCGCCCCCCAAATGAAAACGGCCCAATGAAAAAGCTTCTTCTCGGTCCGGTCGTCGCGCTCGCGTTGGCGGCTGGCGTCCATGCGCAGACCACGCTCAACGTTCGCGACGCGGATATCCGCGCGTTCATCGCCGATGCCGCGAAGGTCACCGGCCGCACGTTCATCATCGACAACCGCGTCGCGGGCAAGGTGACCGTGGTCACCGATCGCCCGCTGTCGCGCTCCGAATATTTCGAGGTCTTCCTCTCGACGTTGCGCGCCAACGGCCTGATCGCGGTGCCGACCTCGGGCGGTGCCTTCCGCGTGCAGCCGCTCGACAACGCCGCGTCGCAGCCCAGCCGGATCGGCGTCGCGGGCGCCGCGCGCAACAGCTATGTCACCGAGATCGTCCGCCTCCGCGCGATCGATGCGCAGTCCGCGGTCGAAACCGTCCGCCCGCTCGTCAGCGCGCAAGGCTCGGTCAGCGCGAACCGCGGCGGCAACAGCCTCGTCGTCGTCGATTTCGCCGATAATATCCGCCGGATCCGCGAGGTCCTGCGCCGGATCGACGCCGACACCTCGTCGACCCGCGTCGTCGCGCTGAAGAATGCGAGCGCGAAGGAAATCGCCACCGCGCTCCAGGGGCTGATCGGCACGGGCACCGGCGGCGGGCAGGGCGGTGCCGCCGCGACCGGCCCGAGCGCCTCGGTCGTCGCGGTCGAGGGCTCGAACGCGGTCGCGCTGCGCGGCGATCCGACCACCGTCGCGCGCCTCGCGCAGGTCGCCGCCGACCTCGACCAGAAGGCGCGCAACGGCACCGAGATCAAGGTCGTTTTCCTCGAGAATGCCGATGCGGAACAGTTGCTGCCGGTCCTCCAGGAACTCGTCGGGCAGACCCCGACGCAGCCCGTCCAGACCGCCCTGTCGCGCTCGAATTTCGGATCGAACAGCACCAACGGCGCATCCGGTGGCCAGTCGAACATCTCGCAGCCACAGATCAATCAGCAGATCCCGAGCTCGGGCGGCTCTGCGGGCTCGGGCCAACCCGCGATCACCGCGGCCGGGGGCAAGACCGCCGCGGTCGTCACGCGCTTTGCCGGCGCCAACGCGATCGTCATCGCCGCCCCCGCCGAGATCCAGCGCCAGCTCAACGAGGTCGTCCGCCAGCTCGATACCCGCCGCGAACAGGTGCTGGTCGAGGCGATAGTCGCGGAGGTTTCCGATTCGACCGCCAAGACGCTCGGCGCGCAGTTCATCGTCGGTGATCCCAGTGGCGGCGCGTTCGGCGCGTCGACCTTCTCGAACTCCGCGCCCAACATCCTCCAGATCGCCGGCGCGATCGGCGCGACGCAGCTCAACACCTCAAGCACGACGACTACCAATACCGATGGCAGCACGACGGTTACCGAAACGACGAGCCCCGCCGCCGAGACGCTGCAACAATCGGCGATCGCCTCGATCCTCGCGGCAGCCGGCGGCTTTGGCGGTTTCGGCGGCAAGATCGGCAGCACGTTCTTCGGCGCGATCATCAACGCGGTGAAGAGCGACACGACCTCCAACCTGCTCCAGGTGCCGCACCTCGTCACGCTCGACAATCAGGAGGCGCACAGCCTGGTCGGGCAGGAAATCCCGATCACCACGGGGCAGGCGCTCAGCACCAATTTCGACAACGCGTTCCGCACCACGCAGCGCCAGAATGTCGGCATCGAGCTGACCGTCCGGCCGCAGGTGAACTCGAGCGGCACGGTCAAGCTCAACCTGCGCCTCGAAGTCAGCTCGATCGCGGGGCCGGTATCGAGCGACAATAGCGACCTGATCCTCAACAAGCGCGAGGTCGAGACCGTCCGCACCGTCGACGACGGCCAGATCGCGGTCATCAGCGGCCTGCTCGACGACAATGAGCGCCGCACGATCGAGAAGATCCCGCTGCTCGGCGATCTGCCCGTGCTCGGCCATCTGTTCACCTCGAAGGCGAAGCAGCGCTCGAAGACCAACCTGATGATCTTCATCCGCCCGACGATCCTGCGCACCGCGGAGGACAGCCGCAAGCTGACCGAGCAGCGTTACGGCTATGTCCGCCTGCAACAGGGGTTGCAGGATCCGGGTGCCGAGCCGTCGATCGACCAGCTCGTCCGCGATTACATGGGCGCTGCGCCGCCGATCCCGTCGGCGCCGATCCCCGGCAACATCGAGGACCCCCGCGTCGCGGTGCCCGTGCGCACGTCGACGATGGTCGTGCGGCCGAAGAAATGATCATCCGCGAAGGCTTTCCCGCCGATCTCGACACCCCCCCGGCGGAGGCCGGGGCCCAATCGGGCGAACCTTTCGCCTCGATCGAACCCGTTGCCCAATTGGACCCCGGCCTTCGCCGGGGGGGTGATGCGGTCGACCTCCCCCAGATTACCATCCCCTACGCCTTCGCCCGAAAGTTCGGCGTCGTCGTCGACCACACCGATACCGATTCGCACCTGACGATCGCGATGCGCGCGGGCGCGGACCCCAAGGTGCTGCTCGAACTCCGCCGCTATCTCGGCCGGCCGTTCGACGTCGGCTTCGTCGAACAGGTCGCGTTCGATCGCCTGCTGTCGAACGTCTATGCGATGGACGGCCAGGCCAATGCGCTCGCCGCAGTCGGGATGGGCGACGAGCTCGACCTGCTCGCGGGCGACATGCCGACCGCGGAGGATCTGCTCGACACCGCCGACGATGCGCCCGCGATCCGGCTCATCAACGGCATCATCGCCGACGCCGCGCGCAACGGCGTGTCCGACATCCATATCGAGCCGTACGAAAGCGGCCTCGTCGTCCGCATGCGGATCGACGGCGTGCTGCGCGAGACGCTGCGCATGCCGCCCAACGTCGCGCCCGTCGTGGTCAGCCGCATCAAGGTCATGGCGCGGCTCGACATCGCCGAGCGCCGCGTGCCGCAGGACGGCCGCATGGGGCTGACGCTGGGCGGCAAGCTGCTCGACGTCCGCGTCTCGACGCTGCCGAGCCGCGCCGGTGAACGCGTGGTGCTGCGTATCCTCGACAAGGAGAACGCCGGCATCGACCTCGAAGCGCTCGGCCTGCCGCCCGCCTTGTTCGCGCTGCTCAACGAGGCGCTGAGCGAGCCCAACGGCATCATCCTGGTCACCGGCCCGACCGGGTCGGGCAAGACCACCTCGCTCTACGCCGCGCTCCGCCTGCTCAACGACGGCAGCCGCAACATCCTGACCGTCGAGGATCCGGTCGAGTATGCGGTCGACGGCGTCGGCCAGACTCAGGTGAACCCGAAGGTCGGGCTGACGTTCGCGGCGGGGCTGCGCGCGATTCTGCGTCAGGATCCCGACGTCGTCATGGTCGGCGAAATCCGCGACCGCGAAACGGCCGAGATCGCGGTGCAGGCGTCACTGACGGGCCATCTCGTGCTGTCGACGGTCCACACCAACGACGCGATCGGCGCGATTACGCGGATGCGCGACATGAAGGTCGAGAGCTTCCTGCTCGCGTCCACGCTGCGCGCGGTAATCGCGCAGCGCCTCGTCCGGCGGCTGTGCCCCACCTGCCGCAAGGCCGTGCCCGCGTCGGACACGGTCGCGCCGCTGCTCGGTATCGCCCCGGACGCGGTCGTCTACGTCGCGCAAGGCTGCGAGGACTGCAACCAGACCGGCTACAAGGGCCGCATCGGCGTGTTCGAGGCTGTTCGCATCGACGACACGATCCGCCGGCTGATCAACACCGACGGCCACGAGTCCGACATCGTCGCGCACGCCTTCGCCAAGTCTCCGAACCTCGCTCAATCCGCGCGCGACCTCGTCCTGTCCGGCCAGACCACAGCCGAAGAAGCCGTCCGCGTATCCCGCCGCGACACCACCGAGGTCGTCGAGGAAACAGCCAGTGCATAGCGCCCGGCAAATCCTCCCCGGAACGGGGAGGGGGACCAGCGCAGCTGGTGGAGGGGGCTCACCCCGCGCGCACCGCCAGCCGTATACCGCTACCACCGTAAGCCCACGGCCACAACAGCCGGAACGCGCGGGGCACGCCCCCTCCACCACCGCTGCGCGGCGGTCCCCCTCCCCGTGCCGGGGAGGATGATGGCTGACTTCGACTATCTCGCGATCGATACGAAGGGCGCCGAACGCCGCGGCCACGTCGCCGCGGCCGACATCGACGTCGCGCGCGCGACGCTCGACGCTCGCAAGCTGTACGTCGTCAAGATCACCCCCGGCGCCCCGCCACAGGCGACCAAGGGCCGCCCGCTGTTCGGCCTCCAGCTTGGCACGCCGAAGATGTCGGGCAAGAACCTCACGCTGTTCACGCGCCAGCTCGCCACGCTCAACCGCGTCTCGCCGCTCGAGGAATCGCTCCGCACCATCACGCGCCAGACCGAGCAGGACAGCGTCCGCGCGATCGTCCAGCACGTCCATGCCGGCGTCGTCGAAGGCCGTCGCCTCGCCGACGCGATGGCGCGCGAACCGAAAAGCTTCCCGCCACTCTACCGCGCGATGGTGTCGGCAGGCGAAAGCTCCGGCTCGCTCCCGACGATCCTCGACCGGCTGGCCGCCCTGCTCGAACGCCAGGCCGAGATTCGCGGCAAGCTGATCACCGCGCTCGCCTATCCCGCGATCCTCGCGCTGGTCGCACTGGGTGTCGTCACCGCGCTGATGATGTTCGTCGTGCCGCAGGTCGTCGAGCAGTTCGACACGGTCGGCCAGCAGCTCCCGCTGCTGACGCGGATGGTGATGGCGTTCTCGGCGTTTCTGGTTGGCTATTGGTGGGTGATGCTGCTGGTCGTCGGGCTCGCCGCGCTAGGCGGGTGGCAGGCGCTCAAGGATCCGACGATCCGGCTCGCCTTTGACGGCTGGCTGCTGCGTATCCCGTTGCTCGGGCGGCTGCTGCGCGATCTTCACGCGGCGCGCATGGCGCGCACGCTGGGCACGATGGTCGCCAGCCGCCTGCCGCTGCTCGACGGACTCAACCTCACCGCGAGCACGATCCACAATCGCCGCCTGCGGCTCGCCTCCGACCAGATCGTCGAGGCGATCCGCGGCGGCGGCAGCCTGTCCGCCGCGATGCGCCGCGCGGGCGTCTTTCCGCCGCTGCTGACCTATCTCGCAGCATCGGGCGAAGCGGCGGGGCGCCTCGACGAGATGCTCGAGCGCGCCGCCGACTATCTCGAACGCGAATTCGATCGCTTCACCGCCACCGCATTGTCGTTGCTCGAACCGCTGATCATCGTCGTGATGGGCGGCATCGTCGCGACGATCGTGCTATCCATCCTTCTCCCGATCCTCCAGCTCAACACGCTGGCAGGCCAATGAGGTTTCGTATGCGTCCGGAAGAGAAAAAGAAGCGTCGTGAAGCGGGTTTCACGCTTGTCGAGCTGATGGTGGTGATCGTCATCATCGGCCTGCTTGCGACCATCGTCGCGCTCAACGTGCTGCCCTCGGGCGACACTGCGCGGATCCAGAAGGCGAAGGCCGACATCGCGCAGATCGAGGGCGGACTGGAGCTCTACAAGCTCCAGAACATGACCTTCCCCAACACGTCGCAGGGGCTGAACGCACTCGTCACCGCGCCCGCCGGCCTCACCGATCCCTCGCGCTATCAGCGTGGCGGGTATCTGAAAAAGCTGCCGAACGACCCCTGGGGTCGCCCGTATCTCTATGCGTCGCCCGGCACGCACGGCGAGGCCGACGTCTGGACCTTCGGGGCGGACGGCAAGGAAGGCGGCGAGGGGATCGATGCCGATATCGGCAGCTGGCAGTAATCGGGAGACGGGCTTCACGCTCGTCGAACTGATGGTCGTGGTCACCGTCATCGGTCTTGCCTCGGCCGTGGCGATGCTCGTCATGCCGGACCCCCGCGGCCGCGTCCTCGATGAGGCCACGCGGTTCGCGCTGCGTACGCGCGCCGCGCACGATTCCGCAATCGTCGAGGCACGCCCGGTCAGCGTCTGGGTCAGCGGCGGCGGCTATGGCTTCGACCGGCGTCTGTCCGGCGGCTGGACCCCGATCGCCGAGAAACCGCTGCGCGTCGAGCGCTGGAACGAGGGTACGCGCGCTAGCATCGGTGACAGCAGCGGCCGGATGCGCGTGACGTTCGATCCGACCGGGCTGGTCGATCGCCCCGCCGAGATCCGCCTCGATCGCGGCGGCGTCGCGGCGACCGTGCATATCGACGCCGACGGCAGCGTAAGAGCTGATGCGGGCTGAGCCCCATCCGGGCGAGAGGGGCTTTACCCTCATCGAGATCATGGTCGCGCTGGCGGTGTTCAGCCTGGCCGCGATGGCGCTCGTCCGTCTCGAAGGCACGACGATCCGCGGCGCATCGATTCTCGACGAGACGCTGGTCGCGCAGATGGTCGCGCGCAACGTCGCGATCGACGCGGTGACCGACGCACAGCCCCCGACCGCGGGGCGAGTCACCGGCGTCGAGACGAACGGCGGCCAGCCCTGGACCTGGACCCGGCAGGTCAGCGCGCTCGGCGGATCGCGCGTGCTCCGGATCGACGTGTCGGTCGCCGATCGGTCGGGTACGCAGCTCGGTCGCCTGACGATGGTCCGCCCCGCTCCCCGGACCGCGACGTGATGCGACCACGCAATGAAGCCGGCTTCACGCTGATCGAGGTGATGGTCTCGCTGATGATCTTCGGCATGATCGCCGCGGCGGGCGTCGCGATCCTGTCGTTCAGCGTCCGGGCGCAGAGCAGCACCGGCGCCAAGCTCGACGATATCGGCGCGCTCACCCGGACGATGTCGATCCTGTCCGCCGATCTCGCCCAAGCCGCCAACCGCGCCACCCGCGACGAGGCCGGGACTCGCGTCCCCGCGTTCGTCGGAGAGAGCGGATCGGGCGTCACGCCGATGCTCCGCCTGGTCCGCGCGGGCTGGAGCAACATCGACGGCGCGCCGCGGCCCAGCCTGCAAAAGATCGCCTACCGCGTCGACGCCGGCAGTCTCCAGCGGATCGCCTACCCGATGGTCGACGGCGCGCAGGGCCTCCCCCCCGCCGCGCTCCTGACTCGAGTCCGCCAGATCGCGCTGCGCTACCGTATTGCGGGCGCCTGGAGCGATCGCTGGGATGGCGCGAGCGGCACGCCCTTGCCCGACGCGATGGAGCTCCGCATCGTCCGCGACGACGGCACGCAGTTCCGCCAGATGTTCCTCGTCGGCACCGGCTATGTCCCGGCACGGACCGAGGACACCAGCCCATCCGTGACACCGCCAGCCGGCACCCCCTCGCAGGAGACGCCCGGTGCGCGCACCTGACCGCGGCGGCATCCCGCGCGGGCAGGAACGCGGCGCCGCGCTGCTCACCGTGCTCATGCTCGTCGCTATCATCGCGGTGATGGCGGGCGCCGCGCTCGAGAAGCTGCGACTGTCGACCCGGCTTGCGGGGAATGCTGCGACCGGCGAACAGGCGCGCGCCTATGCGTTTGCCGCCGAGACGATGGCGCTCACTCGCGTCTCCAACCTGCTCGGGCAGAGCCCAAAGCGAGTCACGCTCGCCGGCAACTGGAGCAACACGCCGTTCGGCCTGCCAGTCCCCGGCGGCTTCGCGACCGCGCGCGTGCGCGACGGCGGCAACTGCTTCAATCTTAACGGGCTCGTGAAACAGGTGCAGGGCGCGCCGGGCACGTATCTCACCAATCCCGAGATCCGGCCGCAGTTCGTCCGGCTGATGCGGTTGCTCGACGTCCCCGTCCAGGTCGCCGAACAGATCGCGTCGGGCACCGCGGACTGGATCGACAGCGATCAGGACCAGCAGGCGATGGGCGCGGAGGACGGCGCGTATCTGGGGCGCGAGACGCCCTATCGCACCGCCGGCACGCTGATGACCGACCCGAGCGAACTCCGCCCGGTCGCAGGCATGACGCCCGTGATCTACGCGACGCTCAGGCCCTGGATCTGCACCCTGCCGATCGCCGCGCCGTCGCCGATCAACGTGAACACGCTGCTTCCCGAACAGGCGCCGCTGTTCGCGATGCTCTATCCCGACACGCTCCAGGTCGGCAGCGCGCAGCAGATGCTGCTCCGTCGTCCGCCGCAGGGCTATGAGGACGTCGGCGCGATTACGAAGGCGGCGGCATTACAGGGGGCGGCCAACCTAGCCCCCGGTGCCGTCGCCACGGTGAAGTCGACATGGTTCACGCTCGATATCGACGTGACCCTGGGCAGCACGCAGATGCAGGAACGCGCGCTTGTCGATGCGAACCGGCTTCCCGCGCAGCTCGTATCGCGGCAATGGGGCGAGCCATCATGACCACGCTGTTATTCCTTCCCGCCGGCGAGACCGGATATCGCTGGATGCGCGTCGTCGACGCGCGCGTGGTCGGGGAGGGGGAGGGCATCCCCGAGACCGACGACGCGACGATCGCGGCGGCGCCCGCCGATGCGGTCACGCTGCACTGGGCGGAGCTGCCGTCGCGATCGGTGGCGCAGGCGACCGCGGCCGCGCGCATCCTGGCGAGCGAGGCGAGCGCATCGCCGCTCGCCGAACTCCATGTCGCGGTCGGCGACGAAGGCACGAGCGATCGGCCGATCGGCGTGGTCGGCGTGGCGACGATGCGCGACTGGCTGCGGATGCTGGCCGACGCAGGTGTCGATCCGGTCGCCGTCATTCCCGTGCCGATGCTCCTCCCGCGGCCCGAAGAGGGGTATGCGCGGGCGCAGCTTGCTGGCAGCGGCGTGGTGCGCGGCACCTCCAGCGGGTTCGCCGACGAAGCCCGGCTGACCGAGCTGGTGACGGGCGGTACCGCGCCAGCGACGATCGACCGCGACACGCTGGAGGCCGCGATCGTCGCGGCCGTCGCGTCGCCACCGCTCGATCTGCGGCAGGGGCCGTTTGCGCGCCGTCGCCGGTTCACGATCGACTGGGCGCTGATCCGGCGGCTGGCGCTGCTGTCGCTGACGATCCTGGCGGTGACGCTGGCGATCTCGCTCGTCCGCATCGCCAAGTTCAGCTTCGGTGCCGATGCGCTGGAGGCCGAGGCGGACACGGTCGCGGTGACGGGATTGCCGCGCGGCGAGACGGTGGTCGATGCCGCCCGCCAGCTCGACGAGCGTCTCTCGCGCGTCCGGGGGCCGGGGCTCGGCTTCACCACCACGACCGCCGCTGTCTTCGCCGCGGTCCGCGCGACGCCCGGCACCGAAGTGAACGCGCTCGATTTCCAGGCGAACGGCGATCTGCGGCTGTCGGTCGCGGTCGAACGCGAGGCGCTGGCGACCGATCTCAAGCGTGCGCTTGAGGCCGCGGGCTTCGATGTCCGCGCGGGCGTGTTCCAGGCGGTGGCCGGCCGCGTGACGGGTGAACTGACGATCAGCCCAGGGCCGGGAGGTGGACGATGACCGGACTTCGTAACTGGTTCGAGGGCCGCTCGCTGCGGGAGCGGCGGTTGCTGCTCGTCATGGCGGCGCTCGCGGTGCTGACATTGCTGTGGGCGCTGATCATCCGTCCGGTCGGCGACGGCCTGTCGAGCGCGCGCGAACGCCATGCCAACGCCGTCACGCGGCTCGGCGAGACTCGCGCGCAGGTCGCGACGTTGCGCGATATCCAGCGGAACCGCGCGACGCCGCTGACCGGCACGCTCGCCGACGCGGTGCGGGCGGAGGCCGATCAAGCCGGTTTCGCGCTCGCCACGCTCGATCAGGACGGGGCAGACCGGGTGCGCATCGGTATCCAGTCGGCGCGTCCCGGCGCGCTCGTCGCGTGGCTGGCGCGGCTCGAACGCCTCGGCATCCTCGTCGATTCGGTGGCGATGACCGACAAGGGCGACAAGACCGTCGGCGTCGCGCTCACGCTGAAGGCGCGCGCGGCATGAGGCGGATTCGTTTGCGCACCGGCCCCGCCGCGCTGTTCGGGATGATGCTGCTCATCGCGCTGATCGTCTTCCTGCCGATGCGCGCGGTGCTCGGCTGGACCGGGATCGGGGACGAGGGACTGGTCGCGCGGCGCGTGTCGGGAACGATCTGGGGCGCCACGCTCACCGAAACACGGTTCGGCGATCTCGCGCTGGGCGATCTCCACGCGCGGCTTTCGCCGCTGCCGCTGCTCGTCGGCCGCGCGACCATCGTCTTCGCGGGGCCGGACTCGGTGTCGGCAAAGCCGCTGCGCGGGTCGGCGAGCGTCAGCCGGCACGGCTTCGGCGTCGACCACATGACCGCGTCGGTCGCGACCGGACGGCTGTTCGCACCGGTGCCCGTCGCCGCGCTCGATCTCGACGACGTGTCGGTCCTGTTCCGCGACGGCCAGTGCGACGCGGCCGAGGGTCGGGTCCGCGCGACGCTGGCGGGCGACGTCGGCGGGATCGCGTTGCCGCAATCGGTCAGCGGCACCGCGCGCTGCGACGGCACCGCACTTCTGCTGCCGCTGGCAAGCCAGGCCCGGACGGAAAGCATCGCGCTGCGGATCGAGGGTGCGGGCACCTACCGCGCCGAATTGTCGCTGCGTCCGTCCGATCCCCTTGCGGTCCAGAAGCTCGAACAGGCCGGGTTCGTGGCGGGGCCAAACGGGTACCGGCTCGCGATCGAAGGACGTTTTTGACAGATTTGTGCAAGTCGGCGGTTGACGGATGACGCCGACCCCCGCTAGGGGCGACGCCTACGCGGCGGTCGTAGTTCAATTGGTTAGAGCGTCGGCTTGTGATGCCGGATGTTGCGGGTTCAAGTCCCGTCGGTCGCCCCATTTTTTGCAGTATTTTCAATGAAGCCCCCATCGCGGGCGCTTTGGGCTGGTAAAACGCCCCAGAAAATAATATTTCGCTCCCCGGTAATTTTATTCTCCTCAGGAGCCGGCGATGACAGCGGTTTGGGACCTTCCCGATTTCGACGACCACGAAGGCGTTCATGCCTTCACCGATCCTGAATCGGGTCTGCGCGCGGTAATCGCGCTCCACTCGACCAAGCTCGGGCCTGCCGCGGGCGGCACGCGTTTCTGGCATTACGCCGATAACGGTCGCGCGGTGACCGACGCGCTGCGCCTGTCGCGCGGCATGAGCTTCAAGAACGCGATGGCCGGGCTCGAGCTCGGCGGCGGCAAAGGCGTGGTCCTCGCGGCCAAGCCCGGCGACGTGATCACGACGGCGCAGCTCGAAGCGTTCGGCCGCGCGGTTGATTCGCTCGGCGGACGCTATGTGACGGCGGAAGACGTCGGCATGTCCGAAGAGCGGATGAAGGTGATCGCCACGCAGACGCGCTACGTCTCCGGCCTGCCGGTCGCGAGCGGCGCCGCCGGCGGCGATCCCGGGCCGTACACCGCGCTCGGCATCTATCTCGGCGTGAAGGCGGCCGCACAGCGTGGCCTCGGCGCGACCGACATGAAGGGCGTGCGCGTCGCGATCCAGGGCGTCGGCTCGGTCGGCGGTGGTCTGGCGCGGTTGCTCGCCAAGGACGGCGCAGTGCTGACTCTGGCCGATGTCGACGAGGCGCGCGCGCAGAAGCTCGCCGATGAACTCGGCGCGACCGCGGTCGCCGCAGAGGCGATCCTGACGACCGACGCGGACATCTTCAGCCCGAACGCACTGGGCGCGATCCTGACCGAGATGTCGATCGCCGCGCTCAAGGCCAAGGTCGTCGCCGGCGGCGCGAACAACCAGCTCAGTGTCCGCGAGGACGGCGCGCGTCTGCATGCGCGCGGCATCCTGTATGCGCCGGACTATGTCATTAACGCGGGCGGGATCATCAACGTCGGCCTTGAATATCTCGGCCATGGCGACGAGGCCGAGGTGAAGGCGCGGATCGCGCGCATCCCCGATCGCCTGATCGAGGTCTGGAACGAGAGCGACCGTTCGGGTGAGCCAGCCTCCGACGTGGCGGACTCGATCGCAAAGCGCCTGATCGGCCGCTAACCCGGGCGACCATTCTTCCTGCCAAAGGGCGGTGCTTCGAATACCTCCGTCATCCTGACGAAAGTCAGGATCCAGAGTGACGAAGCACTGCCCTATGCGGCTCTGGATCCTGACTTTCGTCAGGATGACGGGGTGTGACGGGAATGGCCCCATGCCTCTACTCTGCAAGGCGCGAGGCTTAAGTCCGAGGTGACAGCCTCGTAATGTTGCCATATTGGGTATGCCCAGTGGCCACCCTACACGCCTTCGCCAATCCTGCGCGCTTCCTGAAGATCGCCAAGCCGATGACGGCTGCGCTCTTCTGGACCGGCGTCGCGCTGGTCGCTCTCGGCTGCTGGGCGGGCCTCACGCAGACCCCGCCCGACTATCTCCAGGGCGAAACCGTCCGCATCCTCTATATTCACGTTCCCGCCGCCTGGCTCGGCATGGGCGGGTGGAGCGGGATCGCGATCTCCAGCATCATGTTCCTCGTCTGGCGCCACCCGCTCGCCAGCGTGGCGGCGCGCGCGATCGCGCTGCCCGGCGCGGTGTTCGCGGCACTCTGCTTGACGACCGGATCGATCTGGGGGCGCCCGACCTGGGGCACGTGGTGGCAATGGGACGGCCGGCTGACCTCGATGCTGCTGCTGTTCTTCGTCTATCTCGGCTACATGGCCCTCGCCAAAGCCGATGCGGACCGCGGCGGCGACGGGCGGATCCCTGCGCTGTACGGGATCGCCGGGTCGGTGCTGCTGCCGATCATCCGCTATTCGGTGGTGTGGTGGAACACGCTGCATCAGGGGCCGAGTATCGGCCTGACGCAATCGACGATCGCCGGCTCGATCCTGTGGCCGCTCCCGATCATGCTGGCTGGCTTCACGTTCGTATTTGCTGGGATCGTCTTGATGCGGATGCGCACGATACTTGCGGTCGCCAAGACCGAAGCCCGCATGCGGCGGATGGCCAGACCATGAACCCTTGGCCGTTCGTGACTGCCGCCTATGTCGTGACGCTGGGCGGCGGCGCCATCATTGCGTTGATAAGTTATCTGGCGATGCGAAAGGCCGAGAAATGAAGGCCAAGCATCAACGCCTGACGCTGGCGCTGCTGGCGCTCGGCGCAGTCGTGGTCGCGGGTCTGCTCGCGCTGTCCGCGCTCAAGGATCAGGCCGCGTTCTTCTATGCGCCGTCCGACGTGCGTCGTGACGGTTTGCCGCTCGGCCGGGCGGTGCGGCTTGGCGGCATGGTGGAGGGCGGTTCGGTGAAGCGCGCCGCGGATGGCGTCACCGTGCACTTCGTCGTCACCGATGGCCAGGCGACCACGCCCGTCGTTTTCGCCGGCATCGTCCCCGACCTGTTCCGCGAGAAATCCGGCGTCGTCGCCGAAGGCCGGTTCGAGCCGAACGGTCACTTCGTCGCATCGAACCTGCTCGCCAAGCACGACGAGAAATACATGCCGCCCGAAATGGCGGGCAAGATGCACGAGACCAAGACGCTCGAGCCGGACGCCAAGCAATGATCGCCGAAGCAGGTCTGGCCGCGCTTTGGTTCGCCAGCGCACTGGCGGCGTTGCAGCTTGTGATGGCGGCGATCGGCATCGCGCGCGACCGTGACGCGGTCGCTGCGGCCGTGCGGCCGGTGGCGATCGTCCAGGGGCTGCTCGCGTTGCTGGCGATGGCCTTGCTGATCGCGCTGTTCCTCGACTCCGACATGTCGGTGAAGCTGGTCGTCGAGAACAGCCATTCGGCCAAGCCCTGGCTCTACAAGTTCGCCGGCGCATGGGGAAACCACGAAGGCTCTATGCTCCTCTGGGTGGCGATCCTCGGGCTGGCCGGTGGAGCGGTCGCGATCTTCGAGCGCTCGCTGCCCGAACGCACGCTCACCGCGACGCTCGGCGCGCAGGCGGCGATCGCGCTCGGCTTCTACGCGTTCCTTCTCTTCTCCTCGAACCCGTTCGCGCGTCTGAACCCGGCTGCGGCCGATGGTCTCGGCCTCAATCCGCTGCTGCAGGACCCCGGCTTGGCGTTCCATCCGCCGACGCTCTACACCGGCTATGTCGGCCTCTCGGTCGCCTTTTCGTTCGCGGTCGGCGCGCTGGTCACGCGCGACGTGGGGCCGGCCTTTGCCAAGGCGATGCGGCCCTGGGTGCTGATCGCCTGGATCTTCCTCACGCTCGGCATCACCGCGGGGTCGTATTGGGCGTATTACGAATTGGGCTGGGGCGGCTGGTGGTTCTGGGACCCGGTCGAGAACGCCTCGCTGATGCCGTGGCTCGCGGCAACCGCCTTGCTCCATTCGGTGACCGTGCTGGCGACGCGCGACGGGTTGCGCGCGTGGACGATCATGCTTGCGGTGGTCGCGTTCTCGATGTCGATGATCGGCACGTTCCTCGTTCGCTCGGGCATCCTGACGAGCGTCCACGCCTTCGCGGTCGATCCCGAGCGCGGCGCGTTCATCCTCGCCTTGCTCGCGCTCTATATCGGCGGCGCGCTGGCGCTGTTCGCCGCGCGGATCGGCACCGTCCGGGCCGGCACGACGTTCGATCCGGTCAGCCGCGAGGGTGGGCTTGTCGCGAACAACCTGCTTTTGTCGGTCATTCTCGGCATCGTCCTGATCGGCACGCTCTACCCGATCGTCGCGGCGAGCTTCGGTGTACAGCTGTCGGTCGGCCCGCCCTTCTTCAACAAGACGGCCGGGCCGATCGCGTTGCTGCTCGTCGCCATCATGGCAATCGGGCCGTTGCTCCGCTGGCGGCGTGACGATGCAAAGGCCGTGCTGCGCCGCGTGATGCTGCCGATCGGCGCGACGCTGGTGGCGGCGATCGCGCTGCTGTTCATCTGGCCGGGCGTGCTGCCATGGGCGGGACTGTCGCTGTCCGCCGGTCTTGCGGTCGCCAGCGTGGCGCCGCTGTGGAAGCGCAAGCTGACGCGCACCCCGCTGTTCACCTATGGCATGGTCGTCGCGCATCTCGGCATCGCGGTCAGCCTCGCCGGGATGGCGTCGGACAGCGCGTTCACCAGGGAAACGCTCGTCGCCGTGCGCAGCGGCGAGCCCGCCCGGATCGGCCCCTACACGGTAACGCTCGACGGCATTTCGCCGGTGATCGGCGAGAACTGGTCGGCACTCGAGGCGCGGTTGACCGCCACGCGCGGCGGCAGCGAGACCATCCTGCACCCGCAGCTCCGCTTCTTCGCCAACCCGCCGACCAGCACGAACGAATCCGCCATCCTGACGGCACTCGACGGGCAGCTCTATACCGTGCTCGGCCAGCCTGATGGGCAGGGGCGGTGGCAGCTCAGGCTCTGGTGGAAGCCGTTCGTGACGTTGATCTGGTTCGGCGGCGTGCTGATCGCGCTGGGCGGCGCGTTGTCGCTGCTCGGCCGCGTGCGGCGCGAGCGCCGCGCCGCGATACGGAGTGAATGGGCATGAAGCGGTTCGCACTCTGGGCGCCGCTTGCGATCTTCGCATTGCTGTTCGCGGTGGTGGCGAGTGGGTTGTTCCGGCCGGCGGAGAAGGTCGTTCGGTCGGCGATGGTCGGCAAGCCGATCCCCGACTTCGCGCTGCCGCCGATGGTCCCGGGCAAGCCGGGGCTGACCAGCGCGTCGTTCCGGCAGGGCCAGCCGCGCCTGCTCAACGTGTTCGCGAGCTGGTGCATCCCCTGCATCGCCGAGGCGCCGCAGCTGATGCGGCTGAAGGCGATGGGCGTACCGATCGACGCGATCGCGATCCGCGACACCGCACCGGCGATTGCGGGTTTCCTGCGCCGCAACGGCGACCCCTATGCGCGGATCGGCAGCGATCGGGCCAGCCAGGTCCAGCTCGCGCTCGGCTCGTCGGGCGTTCCCGAGACGTTCGTGATCGACGGACGTGGAATCGTCGTGAAGCAGATCATCGGCGATATCCGACCGGAGAACATCGCCGAGATCGCCCAGGCCGTGAAGGACGCACGGTGAACGAGCGCAACCGAGTTCCCCTTCCGCTCGCAGGAGGAGAGGTGCTTGCGGCACTTTTGCTTTGCATTGCGCCAGCCGCCGCGCAGGCCGTCACCCCGCCGGCCCATTACGCGAACGTCCAGCTCGCCGACCCCGCAAAGGAACAGTCCGCGCGCGCGCTCATGGAGACGCTGCGCTGCCTCGTCTGCCAGGGGCAGTCGATCGCGGACAGCGATGCCGACATGGCCGCGGACATGCGCGCGCTCGTTCGCGAGCGGATCGAGCGGGGGGAGAAGCCCGCGTCGATCCGCGACTGGTTGATCGCGCGCTACGGCGATTACGTGACCTATGATCCGCCGCTGTCGGGGCTGACCTGGCCGCTGTGGCTCGCACCGATCCTGCTGCTCGGCATCGGCGGCTGGATCGCACGGTCGAGCTTTCGGCGGAGGACACGCTGATGGGATATCTCTGGCTGGCCGTGATCGCGGCGGCGGTCTGCGCGCTGCTCGCCGCGATGAAGGTCGATCGCCTGCTATGGTCGATGGTCGCCTCCGCGCTGATGCTGGGCGCGGCGGGCTATGCCTGGCAGGGTCAGCCGGCGCTTGCCGGGCACCCGGCGACGCCTGGGTTGGCGCCGACGCCCGACGACAGCGCGATGCTCGATCTGCGCGATCAGATGCTCGAACGCTATACAGGCGCCGCGGCCTATCTCGTCGCTGCGGATGCGATGACCCGGATCGGCGATCGGCGGGCTGCGGTGCAAGTGTTGCTGGGCGGGATCCGGATCGCGCCGAAGAGCCTGGTCCTGTGGACGGGGCTGGCCAATGCGCTGTCCGCGCATGATGCGAACCAGGTATCGCCGCCGGCGTTGTTCGCGTTCCAGCAGGCTATGCGACTGGCGCCGAAGCACCCGGCACCGCCGTTCTTCCTGGGACTGGCATATGTGAGGGCAGGCGATTTCGCGAAGGCTCGCCCCTATTGGGCAAGAGCATTGGCGTTGACGCCCGCTGACATTTCGTATCGTGGCGAGATCGCCACCCGGCTGGCGCTCCTGGACCGGTTTCTGGCGATGCAGGACGCTGGAGCGGTACAACCCTGACCCCGTCAGCTTGGGCGTGGCCCAGGATGACGGGGAGGGAATTCGGTGGGGTTACTGGCCCCGGCCGGTTTTCGACTGCAACTCGTCGATCTTCAGCGACGCATCGGCTTTCGTCAGCGACTCGTCGAAGTCCTCATGCGCTTCCTCAGACAGCGTCTTGAGGTAGCTCGCCTGTGCACCGGTCATCTTCTCGTCGCCGGTCGTCCAGTCGTGCGGATCCTTCTCGGCGTTCGAGAAGGGTTCGGACTTGGGGTTCGGGGTGTCGGACATTGGAAATTCCTTTCCTTTGTCCAACACCCATGTTCCGTATCCGTTCCCGATCAGCCGACCCAAGCTTCGTAAGGTAAACCTAGATCATCTGCGACCGCCTTATAGGCGATCTTGCCCTTGTAGACGTTCAGCCCGTTGGCGAGATGCGGGTCCGCCTTCATCGCCGCCTCGGCACCCAGATTGGCGAGCTTCAGCGCGAACGGCAGCGTCGCGTTGTTCAGCGCGAACGCCGAGGTCCGCGCGACCGCGCCGGGCATGTTGGCGACGCAATAATGGATCACGCCGTCGACCTCGAACACCGGATCCTCGTGCGTCGTCGCGTGGCTCGTCTCGAAGCACCCGCCCTGATCGATTGCGATGTCGACCAGCACCGACCCGCGCTTCATCGTCTTGAGCATTTCGCGCGTGACGAGCTTGGGCGCCGCCGCGCCCGGGACCAGCACCGCGCCGATCACCAGATGCGCATTCTTCACCGCCGCGGCGATCGCCGCCTTCGATGCGTACGCCGTCTTGATCTGGCTGGAGAAGAACATGTCGAGCTCTGCAAGGCGATCGTTCGAGATGTCGTAGATCGTCACGTCGGCGCGCATGCCGACCGCCATCTGCGCGGCGTTGACGCCCGAGACGCCACCACCGAGGATCGCGACCTTCGCCGGCGCGACACCGGGGACGCCGCCGAGCAGCACGCCGCGTCCGCCCTGCTCCTTTTCGAGATAATGCGCGCCGACCTGTACCGACATGCGGCCCGCAACCTCGGACATTGGCTTGAGCAGCGGCAGACCGCGGCGATGGTCGGTGACCGTCTCGTAGGCGATGCACGTCGCGCCCGACTTCATCAGTCCCTCGGCCTGCGGCTTGTCGGCGGCGAGGTGGAGATAGGTGAAAAGCAAATGGCGCGGCTCGAGCATCGCGATCTCGACCGGCTGCGGCTCCTTCACCTTCACGATCATGTCGGCGCTGGCGAACACCGCGGCGGCGGTCGGCAGGATCGTCGCACCCGCGTCGATATAATCCTGGTCTTCGAAGTCGATCCCCGAGCCGGCCTGCGTCTCGACGACGACCTCGTGCCCCGCGGCGACCAGTTCGGCGACCGATGGCGGCGTCAGGCCGACGCGATATTCGTGATTCTTGATTTCCTTGGGGACACCGACGCGCATTGATTCCACTCCATTATCGTTGCCGCAATTTAGCGTGCATCGGACGGGAAGGGTTCGCAAACTCGTCGCAAGCCAGTATCGGATTCACGAGATTATTGCATCCAGCATCGATAGAGCGGGAAAATCTTGAACAACACAATCGAACGCCGCATCTTGGACCTGCTCGCCGCCAATTCGGACCTCACCAGCGCCGAACTCGGCGACGCGGTCGGCCTGTCGGCAAGCGCCGCGCATCGCCGCGTCGCGCAGCTTCGGGAAAGCGGCGCGATCACCGGCTATCGCGCCGTGTTGTCGAGGGCTGCGCGCGGTGACCCGAGCATCGTCCTGGTCAACGTCACGCTCCGCGACCAGCGCAAGGAAACGATGGCGGCGTTCGAGGCGGAGATCGTCGAGTGCCCGCAGGTCATGCAATGCTTCCTCATGAGCGGCGAGGCGGACTATATGCTCCATGTCGAGATCCGCCACGGCGAGACGTTCGAGCGAATCCACCACGAGACGCTGTCGCAACTCCCCGGAGTCACGCGGCTCGCCTCGCATTTCGTCATCCGCGAAGTCGTCACACGCGTATGATCAGCATGGGTTAATCCACGTTGCCGGCGCCGCCGTTGCCGCCCTCTACCCCTCATGCTAAATGCGCGCGCTTGGGGCACAGGGTGAAATCGGAAATTCGATGATGATTGCTGCACTTCCGGTTCGATTCACCGTCCAGTGAGCGTCGACCAGACCGCCGCGGCGTCGACCGTGCCACCCGCAGGCCTCGATCCAGAAACGGGGCATCATCATTCCGACGGCATGCTGAAGCTCGCCTTCGGGGCGATCGGCATCGTGTTCGGCGATATCGGCACGAGCCCGCTTTACGCGTTTCGCGAGACCTTTGCCGGCCATCACAAGCTCGCGCTCGATTCGGCGCACATCATGGGCGTCATCAGCCTGATGTTCTGGTCGATGATGATCGTCGTGACGGTCAAATACGTCATCATCATCATGCGCGCCGACAATAAGGGCGAGGGCGGCAGCCTTGCGCTGCTCGCGCTCGTGTCGGGCAAGACCAAGACCCGGCGCTGGAGCAAGGGCATCATCCTGCTCGGCGTCTTCGCGACCGCCTTGTTCTACGGCGACAGCATGATCACCCCCGCGGTGTCGGTGCTGTCCGCGGTCGAGGGCCTGGCCGTGGCCGCTCCCGCGTTTGCGGGGCTGGTCCTCCCCATCGTGATCGTCATCCTGATCGCGCTTTTCTGGGTGCAGAAGAGCGGGACGGCGCGGATCGGGCTCGTGTTCGGGCCGATCATGCTGGTCTATTTCAGCGTCATTGCGGTGCTCGGCATCCTTAGCATCGTGCAGACCCCCGGCGTGCTCTGGGCGCTGTCGCCGCATTTTGCCGTCGAGTTCTTCCTCATCGACCCCGAGCGCGCCTTCCTGGCGCTCGGCTCGGTCGTGCTCGCGGTCACGGGTGCCGAGGCTTTGTATGCGGACATGGGCCATTTCGGGCGCAAGCCGATCGGCCTGTCCTGGCTGTTTTTCGTCCTGCCCGCGCTGATCCTCAATTACATGGGGCAGGGCGCATTGCTGTTCCGCGACGGCCAGGCCGCACTCGTCAGCCCGTTCTACAATCTCGCGCCCGAGAGCCTCCAGCTCCCGCTCGTCATCCTCGCGACGATGGCCGCGGTGATCGCGTCGCAGGCGGTGATCTCCGGCGCGTTCTCGGTCACGCAGCAGGCGATCCAGCTGGGCTTCATCCCGCGTCTCCGCATCGAGCATACCAGCGCATCGACCGAGGGGCAGATCTACATCCCGCTCGTCAACGGCGCGCTGATGGTGATGGTGATCCTGCTCGTGCTGTTCTTCCGCACCTCGTCGAACCTGACTAGCGCCTATGGCATCGCGGTGACCGGCGCGATGTTCATCGATACCTGTCTGCTCGGTGTCGTGCTGTTCCGCCTCTGGAACTGGCCGAAGATCGCCGCGATTCCGCTGCTGGCGATCTTCTTCACCGTCGACGGCGCCTATTTCGCGGCGAACCTGACCAAGGTCCCGGCGGGCGGCTGGTTCCCGCTGCTGGTCGGCTTCATCATCTTCACCTTCCTGACGACCTGGTCGAAGGGGCGGCAACTGATGATCGACCGGATGCATGAGGCCGCCATGCCGATCAAGGTGTTCATCGGCTCGGCCGCCAGCTCCGCCTCGCGCGTGCCCGGCACCGCGGTGTTCATGACCTCGACCGCGGACGGCGTGCCGCACGCGCTGCTCCACAACCTCAAGCACAACAAGGTGCTGCATGAGCGCGTGATCCTGCTGACGGTGAAGATCGTCGGCCAGCCTTACTGGCCCGCCAACGACCGTGCGGTACGCGAGGAGCTCGGCGACGGCTTCCACCGCCTCGTGCTGCGCTACGGCTTCATGGAGGACGCCGACGTGCCCGCAGCGCTTCGCCAGGTCCATAATTGCGGCGCGGACTTCAAGATGATGGACACCAGCTTCTTCCTGTCGCGCCAGACGCTGCTCGCGTCGGACAAACCCGGCATGATGATCTGGCGCGAGAAGCTGTTCGCGTGGATGCTGCGCAACGCCGAAAGCGCGATGGAGTTCTTCCGCCTGCCGACCAACCGCGTGGTCGAGCTCGGCAGCCAGATCGAGATCTGAGCAGCGTCGTAACGCCACCGCTCACTGCCGATCACATGCACCTCCCCGGCGAAGGGCGGGGCTCAGGTGGAAAGGTCGCAGTGACGGAGCGCGGCGGACGTCAGCAACGTTTCCCCACTGGACCCCGGCCTCCGCCGGGGAGGGATTGAGTATAATGGGAAATACCATTCAAGTGACCGAAGTCGCCCCGATCATCGTCACCGCTTTGTTCGGCCGGCAGGACACCGCGTTCTTCGATTCGATGCGCCGCGAGCACTTCCCGCCCGAGCGCAACCAACTCGACGCGCATCTGACGCTGTTCCATCACCTGCCGCCGTCGGGGCTCGACGAGCTGAAGCACCGCCTCAACCAGGAGACGCGCGGCATCCGTGCCCCGCAGGCGCGTGTCGGCGGGCTGATGTCGCTCGGCCGCGGCGTCGCCTACCGGATCGAGTCCCCCGACCTAGTCGGCATCCGCGCGCGGCTTGCCGACGCGTTCACCGGCATGCTCACTCCGCAGGACGCCGGCGGCTGGCGTCCGCACGTCACGATCCAGAACAAGGTCAGCCCGCAGGTGGCCAAGCTGCTGCTCGGCAATCTGCAACGCGATTTCTCCCCGAAGGACGTCGAAATCGCCGGTCTGGGCGCGTGGTGGTATCGCGGCGGACCCTGGGAAGCGATTTCTCGGCATATGTTCGCTTGACCGCCTCGAATCCGCTTCCTATAGGCCGCGCCTCGCAGGGAAGAACGCTTCCCTGACGGACGGTACGGCGAAGTAGCTCAGTTGGTTAGAGCACGGGAATCATAATCCTGGGGTCGGGGGTTCAAGTCCCTCCTTCGCTACCATTCTCAGACACAGTTTCAGTTGCTGAAGACGGCCCATGGGTCGTTGACGACCAGGATCGCATCGCTCCGCGCGAGCGCGAGCAGCGTCAGTCCGTGTGCGCGCGCGTGATCGATCGCCAGGCTGGTCGGCGCAGAGATCCCCACCAGCATCGGCGCGCGCGCGATCAGCGCCTTGTCGACCATCTCGAAGCTGATTCGCGACGTCACCAGGATGAACCCGTCGACCGGCTGCCGCGCGATCGCCAGACCGCCGACCAGCTTGTCGAGCGCGTTGTGGCGGCCGACATCCTCAAAGGCTGCGGTAATTCGCCCGCTGCGATCGCACGCAGCGGCGGCGTGGATAGCCCCGGTGGCGCTGTTGAGGGGCTGGTGCGCGCGCAAACCGCCGAGCGCGGCAAACAGCGCCTCGACCGGCGTGTCGGGCCTTGGCGGGGTGCTGGGGACCGGTTTGCGAAGCTGTTCGAGCCCAGAGATGCCGCACAGCCCGCAACTGGTGTCGCTGGTCCGGTGGCGGACTCGGTCGTGGATCCGCCCCTTGCACCGATCGGACAGCCCGACCCGGACGATCCAGCCTGCCTCCGCCTCGAAGATGTCGATGTCGCGCACGTCGTCGGCGCTGTCGGCGAGCCGCTCGGTCAGCAGGAAGCCGGTGGTGAATTCGGCGAGGTCTGCCGGGGTCATCATCATGACCGCATAGCCGAGCCCGTCAATCTCGATCGCGACCGGGACCTCGACCGCGATCGCACGTTCGCCCGCGGTGATCGAGTCAGGCCGCAGGATCTTGATCGCTTGCGTGCGCGAGATGCTCATAGGGTATTGAGGTCCTGCGGTGTATTGACGTTCGGGATGGGCGCCCCCGCCGGAATAGGAATAGCACCGACGGCTTCCGCCCACCCCCGCACCGAGCGGCGTGGCACGGTCTCGATATGGGTCAGCAGGTGCCCGAGCAACCGTGTCTCCCAATGCCCGAGCACCGGCGCATCCGGGCAATAGGACGACGCTCTGCGCGCCAACGTTGCGAGCAACCCCTCGGGTAGCCGGGGCATGTCGCACGCGATCGTCAGCACCGAGGTGAAGCCCAGCCTGGCGCCCTGGTCGAGCGCGCCGGCAATGCCGCCTAAAGGTCCGACCCCCGGACCTGGCAGGTCGGGGATCGCCCCGTCGCGCCCGGCGATCACCGCGCGCTCGACATGCGGGGACAGCAGTATGCGCGCGTGCTCGGCGAGCGCGCGCCCGTCCAGCACAGCCTGCGCCTTGTCGGAGCCGAAGCGCGACGACTGCCCGCCGGCGAGCACGACGCCGAGGATGCGCCGGTCGGTCAGCGCGTCTTCTCGATCCGCACCGGCACCGACTTGCCCGCCGGAACATGGCTTTCGCGCGCGTGATGCGCGACCGGCATGAGCAGGTTACACTCGGGGTAATAGGCCCCCAGGCAGCCCTCGGGGATCGAATATTCGACCACGCGGAGCTTGTTCAGGCGACGATCCGAATTGCCGCCGGCGTCGCCGACCAGATCGACGTCGTCACCATCGGTGATGCCCATGCGGATCATGTCGCTGCGGTTCATGAACACGATGTCGCGCGTGCCCTTCACGCCGCGGAACCGGTCGTGATAGCCATAGACGGTCGTGTTGAACTGGTCGTTCGAGCGCAGCGTCATCAGGCGGAAGCGGCCTTCGGCTTCCTCGAATCCCGTGACGTTCAACGCCTGCGGGATGTTGATCTCCGCCTTGCCGCTCTCCGTCTTCCACTCGCGATGCGCCGCCGGCACGCCCTTCCAGAAGCCGCCGGGCGTGAACATCTGCGCGTTGAAGTCCTTGAACAGATCCGGATACGTCACCTCGATCGCATCGCGAACGCGCGCATAGTCGCGCACCCAGGCATCCCAATCGAGTTTCGGATTGGGCGCGAGCGTCGCCTTGGCGATCCCGGCGACGATCGCCGGCTCGGACAGCAAAGTCTCGGCAGCAGGCGTCGCCTTGCCCTTCGAGCCATAGATCTGGCTGAACGAATCCTCGATCGACACGCTCTGCGGGCCGGTGCCCTGCATGTCGGTCTCGATCCGGCCGAGGCAGGGGAGCAGGTACGACGTCTTGCCGGGCAGCAGGTGCGAGCGGTTGAGCTTGGTCGCGATGTGGACGGTCAGGTCGAGCCCGCGCCATTTCGGCTCCATCCGCGCATGATCGGGGATCGCGCGCACGAAATTACCGCCAAGACCGATGAACGCCTGCGCGGTGCCGTCCAGGACCGCCTCGCACGCCTCGACCGTGTCCCAGCCCTTTTCGCGCGGCGGCTCGAAGCCATATTGCTCGGCCAGCAGGTCGAGCGGGGCGAGTTCGGGCTTCTCGGTAATCCCGACGGTGCGCTGGCCCTGCACGTTCGAATGCCCGCGGACCGGGCCCATGCCCGCGCCTGGCTTGCCGATGTTGCCGCGCAGCAGCATCAGGTTGACGACCATGTGGACGTTGTCGATCCCGCCGACATGCTGCGTCAGCCCCATGCCGTAGACCGCAATCACCGCCTTCGACTTGGCATAGACCTTCGCCGCCGCCTCGATCTCGGTGCGCGCCAGCCCGCTCTCATGCTCAATCGTCGCCCAATCGGTGCCGCGTGCGACATCGGCGAACGCCTCGAACCCGGTCGTGTGCTCGGCGAGAAACGCGTGGTCGAGCACGGGTAGGCCGTTGATCCGCTTCGCATTGTCGTCGGCTTCGATCAGGTATTTGCACATCCCCATGATCGCGCCGACGTCGCCGCCGGTCTTCAGCTGGTGATATTGCGAGGCGATCGGGGTCGACTTGCCCGTCACCATCTCGATCGGGTTCTGCGGATCCTGGAATTTCTCCAGCCCGCGCTCCTTGAGCGGGTTGAATACGACGATCTCGGCGCCGCGCTTCGCGCAGTCGCGCAACGGGTGCAGGAAGCGCGGGCTGTTCACGCCGGGGTTCTGCCCGAAATAGAAGATCGCGTCGCACTTCTCATAGTCCGACAGGTGGATCGTCCCCACCGCCGAACCGATCGCCGACTTCAGCCCGACCGACGTGGTCTCGTGGCACATGTTCGAGCTGTCGGGCAGGTTCTGGCTGCCGTACATCCGCGCGAGCAGGCTATACATGTACGACGTCTCGAGGCTGGCGCGGCCCGAGGCGTAGAAGATGACCTTGGTCGGATCATAGGTCTTCAGCTTGGCGCCGATCCCGGCGAACGCCTCGTCCCAGCTGCACGCGGCATATTTGTCCGTCGCCGCATCATATTTCAGCGGGTGCGTGAGGCGTCCGGCCTGTTCGAGATCGTAATCCTTCCAGCCGATCAGCTCGCTGACGGTGTGCTGTTCGAAAAAGGCGGGCGTCACGCGGAACGAGGTCAGCTCCCACGCAGTCGCCTTGGCGCCATTCTCGCAGAACTCGGCAACATGCGGATGTGCGGGTTTGCCCCAGGCGCAGCTGACGCACGCAAAGCCGTCGGGCTTGTTCTGGCGGGCGAGTTCGCGGACGACCTCGGGCCCGACCTTCTCGCGCGCGGATATCTCCACGAGCGACTTCATCGATCCCCAGCCGCCTGCTGGTGCCGTGTAGTTCTCGATCTCTACGGTCCGGTCGTCGCTCATGCTCATCTCCGCTTTTGGTACACGAACGAAGCGGCAAAGCTTTCGATGCAAGGCCAACAGATTTACCGACGGTTCAAATCCCGATGCCGATCGCCTAGATGGGGTTGGAATCTCCAAGGAATCACGATGACTACGCACACGACCCGCATGCTTATCCTCGGCTCGGGCCCGGCCGGCCTCTCCGCCGCGATCTATGGCGCGCGGGCCGGGATGGCGCCGATCGTCGTGCAGGGCATCCAGCCCGGCGGCCAGCTGACCACGACGACCGACGTCGAAAACTACCCCGGCTTCAAGGACGTCATCCAGGGCCCGTGGCTGATGGAGCAGATGCAGGCGCAGGCCGAGCATGTCGGCACGCGGATGATGTGGGACACGATCGTGAAGCTCGACCTCACCAGCCGCCCGTTCCGCCTGATCGGCGACAGCGGCGACGTGTATGAGGGCGACACGCTGGTGATCGCGACGGGTGCGCAGGCCAAGTGGCTCGGGATCGACAGCGAGGAGCCGATGAAGGGCAAGGGCGTCAGCGCCTGCGCGACCTGTGACGGCTTCTTCTACCGCGGCAAGAAGGTCGCGGTGATCGGCGGCGGCAACACCGCGGTCGAGGAGGCGCTCTACCTCACGAACCATTCGCCCGACGTGACGCTGATCCACCGCCGCGATTCGCTGCGCTCGGAGAAGATCCTCCAGGAGCGGCTGTTCGCGCACAAGGGCGTGACGGTGCTGTGGAACAAGGAAGTCCGCGAATTCGTCGACGGCGGCGGCAATGCCGGGCTGGTCGCGCTCGAGCTCGAGGACACGGTGACGGGCGAGCGCTCGCGCCTCGCGGTCGATGGCGGCTTCGTCGCGATCGGCCATCATCCGGCGACCGAGCTGTTCCGCGGCCACCTCGAACTCGATTCGGATGGCTATATTGCGGTCGAGACTGGTTCCACGCGTACGAACGTCGAGGGCGTGTTCGCCTGCGGCGACGTCGCGGACAAGGTGTACCGCCAGGCGGTGACTGCCGCGGGGACGGGCTGCATGGCCGCGCTCGACGCCGAGCGCTTCCTGGCTGCGGCCGAGTTCGCCGAGATGGCGGAGGCCGCGGAATAACTCTGACCTTCTTCGTCATCCTGACGAAAGTCAGGATCCAGGGTTCCAAGCGATAGCGCTCACCGCTCTGGATCCTGACCTTCGTCAGGATGACGGAAAGCAACTGCGGTGGCGATCGCAGCGTACAGTGCCGCTGCGTTCTCCGCCCCCGCAAAGCTGTGGGACGCCGTGGCGAGCCGCGTCACGCTTGCCCCGCCGCGATACGCAGCGGCAAACCCGATCGCGGTCGCGTCCCCGCTCGCAAGGACGATCACGACATCGTCGCGCCAGTCATCCAACGCGCTGAGCACTTGCGTCGCAAGCGGCGCCTGTGTCTCGGTCTTCGCAGCAACGACCCGTCTCAAACCCTTGAAAAGCTTAGTCAGGCTGACCTGCCCTGAGACGGCCCGCCGCCACGTTGCAGGATCGCGCAACCGTTCGGCATAGCGCGCGCGGATCGCCGCGGCGGGGGGCAGGTCGTCGACCGGCTCGATCACCCAGGGATTGGCGAGAATGATCCGATCGATCCCCGCCGACCGCCCGAACAGCGCAAGCGTGCTGGCCGCATCGCAGTTGCCGAAGCCGACGACGCGCGTGAGATGCGGTGCCGCGCTCCGAAACGCGGCGGCGGCCGCGACCAGATCGGGCTCGGCGCTGAGAAATCCGCTGTTATCACCCGACGAATCGCCGACGCCGCGCCGGTCGTAACGAAATACCGGCGTGCCCGTAGCGGCAAGCCTCTGGGCGAGATCCGCCATCCCACGATGCGCGCCGCTACGGATCTCGTTGCCGCCGGATACGATGAGCAGCCCCGTCGCCCCGTCCGCCTCGTCCAGCGTGGCGCCAAGCGTCTCGCCCTCGCACGCGACCGAGATGAACCGCCTCACCCTGCGATCCAGTGCGCGATATCGGCAGCAAGCTTCTGGGCAAGCTCGATATTGTTGTCCGGTTCGGACCGGCGCCAGAGCGGCGCGCCGGGATAGGTCGCATCCGCCGCCCGCGGGTCGGTGTCGAGGCGTACGATTCGGCATCGTCCGTCGCCCCGCGGCACGGCCTCTCGCAACGCGGTGAGCTGCTCGAAGGACAGGCGATTGCCCGCATAGTCGCTTTCGGGTTTGCCGGCCGCGGCTCGTGCGCGTTCGAGGTCGCGGACAAGCTCCTCGCCGGATTGCGGTGACAGGTGCCAGCGCGCGGCCAGCGTCGCGTCGCCCTCAAGCAAAGCGCCGCTTCTTATCGAAAGCGCATAGGTATCAGCTCCAAGCACCTGTGCCAGCGCGACATAAGCCCGGCGCTGGTCGGCGAGCGTCGCGTCGGCCGTAGCGACGAGACTTTCACCGGTGCCGGGAAAGTCCGGAAGGACGCTGCCGATCCCATGCCCAGCAAGCGCGCGCAGGATCGTGCAGACGAATTGTCGCGTCCGGTTCGCTTCCTCGAACAGCGGCAGCGCGGCGAGGACGATCGGGCCGGTCTCGGGGCCGAACCGCAGCATCGCCTCGCGGCCACCCGCCCAGTCATAGTGATCGAAGCGGATACCGGTCATCCCGGCAGAGGCTAGACCAGCGCCTTGCCCGCGGCAAACGTCACCAGCGCGCCGAACGTCTCAAGCATCTCGCCGTCGATCTCGTCGTCCTCGATCAGGATGCCGAGCCGGTCCTCGAGTTCGGTCAGCACGCTCGCCACCGCCATCGAATCGAGCTCGGGCAGTGCGCCGAACAGCGGCGTATCGGCAGTGAACGCGGCGACGCGGTCGGCGCTCAGGCCGAGGATATCGGCGAGGACGGCGCGTACCGTCGTTTCGACTTGGGAAGTACCTTCGAAGATCACGAGCATCGCCTGAACCGTTACGAACCGGGCCCCGCTAGCGTGTGGGGCCGAATTCGGCAACGGCTTCGCGCCATGCGGGCTTGCCGCTATGAGGGCGGTCATGATCGTGCTCGACCCCGTTCCATACCCCATCGACCATATCGCGCGGCGCGGCGCGGCGCAGGACGTCGCGCTGATCGACAAGGCGGGGTCGATGACGTTCGCCGAGCTCGAGGCGGGCGTCGCCCGGTTGGCGGGATGGCTCGCGGGGCAGGGACTCTCGGCAGGGGACCGCGTCGCGACGTGGTTGCCCAAGACCCGCGCCGCCTGCTTGATGCCGCTGGCGGCGGCGCGCGCGGGGCTGGTGCATGTCCCGGTCAATCCGCTGCTCCGGCGTGCGCAGGTCGCGCATATTCTCGGCGATAGCGGCGCCCGGCTGCTGGTGACGCAGCCCGTGCGCGCCGGGACTCTGGACGATGGCGACGTGCCCGATGGCTGCGCGATCGCGGACGAGGCTGAAGCTCTCGCCTGGAACGGCTCAGGGATGGAGCCGTCGGACGCGGATCCCGATGGTCTGGCGGCGATCCTCTACACGTCCGGCTCCACGGGGCGGCCGAAGGGCGTGATGCTCAGCCATGCCAATCTGTGGCTCGGTGCGATTTCGGTCGCGCACTATCTGAAGCTCGTGCCCGCCGACCGCGTGCTCGGCGTGCTGCCCCTGTCGTTCGACTATGGCCAGAACCAGCTGTTTTCGACCTGGGCGGCGGGCGCCTCGGTCGCGCCGCTCGACTATCTGGTCGCGCGCGACTTGGTGAAGGCGGTCGAGCGCTTCGGAGCGACGACGCTGGCGGGGGTGCCACCGCTCTGGGTGCAGCTGCTCGAAGCGGAGTGGCCGACAGAGACCGCCGCGAAGTTGCAACGGCTGACCAATTCGGGCGGCGCGCTGATGCCGCAGCTGGTGCGGGGCTTACGCGCGCGCTTCCCGGCGGCGGACGTCTACGCAATGTACGGGCTGACCGAGGCGTTCCGGTCGACCTATCTCGACCCGGCGCTGATCGATACGCATCCCGATGCGATGGGGCGGGCGATCCCGTTTGCAGAAGTCTCCGTCGTGAAGCCCGATGGCACGCGCGCCGCGGCCGGCGAGGCGGGCGAGCTCGTGCACGCAGGGCCGCTGGTGGCGCAAGGCTATTGGCAGGATGCGGAACGGACGGCGCAGCGGTTCCGGCCGGCGCCGGACGGGCGCGGCATCGCGGTGTGGTCGGGCGATACCGTGACCGAGGGGGCGGACGGCCTGCTCCGGTTCGTCGGACGCGACGACGAAATGATCAAGAGCGCGGGGAACCGGATCAGCCCGCTCGAGGTCGAGGAGGCGGTACTGGCCGGCGGCGAGGCGCGCGAAGCGGTCGCGGTCGGCGTGGCGGACGCGCGGCTCGGGCAGGCGATCGTCGTCATGGCAGCAGGCGATGCCGGCGGCGAGGCGGCGATACGCGCGCGACTGCGGACGACGTTGCCGAGCTTCATGCAGCCCGGCCATTATCTGTGGCGCGAGGAATTGCCGCGCAATGCCAATGGGAAACTCGACAGGTCTGCCATCGCGATGGAGGTGCGACACTGGTCGCTGGGCAATGAGGAGCACGTGCGATGAAACCGATGGGCGCTCTTCCACCGGAGTTCGCAGGCCAGTCGGGATCGCTGTCGATCGCCGGGCAGTCGGCCGACGACTGGGCACGGCAGGCGGGCGATACGCCGCTGTTCGTCTACGACATGGCGATCGTCGCCGCCCGCATCGCGCGGTTCCGGGCCGCGATGCCGGCGATAGATCTGCATTATGCGATCAAGGCCAATCCGCATGCCGATCTGCTCGCAGCGATCGCGCCGCTCGTCGATGGGCTCGATGTCGCCTCGTCGGGCGAGCTCGCCCACGCGCTGACCGTGAAGCCCGCCGCCGCGATCAGCTTTGCCGGCCCAGGCAAGCGCGACGACGAACTTGCCGCCGCGATCACCGCGGGTGCTACGCTCAACGTCGAATCGGAAGGCGAGGCGGCGCGTGCGTTCGCGATCGGCGATCGGCTCGGCATTACACCGCGGATGGCGGTGCGCGTGAACCCCGACATCGAACTGCGCGGATCGGGCATGCGGATGGGCGGACGCGCGTCGCCGTTCGGCGTCGATGCGGTGGGTGCCGCGGCGCTCGTGACGGCGATCGTCGGCGCCGGGGCGGACTGGCGGGGCTTTCATATCTATGCCGGCAGCCAGGCGCTCGATCCCGGCGCGATCATCGAGACGCAGGCCGCAACGCTCGCGCTCGCCGCGCGGCTGGCCGACGAAGCAGGCGTGGCGCCACCGCTCGTCAATTTGGGCGGCGGGTTCGGCGTGCCCTATTTCGCCGGCGACGTGGCGCTCGACGTCGAGCGGGTCGGCGACGCGCTGGCCGAGGCGATCGAGGCGCGCGCGGCCATTCTCGGCGAGACGAGGTTCGCGATCGAGCTCGGCCGTTGGCTGGTTGCCGAGGCCGGCGTCTATCTCACGCGCATCGTCGACGTGAAGCAGAGCCAGGGCGAAACCTTCGTCGTCGTCGATGGCGGCCTCAACCACCAGCTCGCCGCCAGCGGCAATTTCGGCACCGTGGTGCGTCGCAACTATCCGATCGCGGTCGCGGCGCGCATGGGTCATGAAACCACGATAACCGCCTCCGTGGTCGGTCCGCTCTGCACCCCGCTGGACCGGCTGGGCGACAAGGTCGCGCTGCCCGCGGCCGACGTCGGCGATCTTGTCGCGATCTTCATGGCGGGAGCTTATGGGGCAAGCGCCAGTCCGTATGCGTTTCTCGGGCATCCACCCGCGATCGAGATCGTTACTCAATCATAGCCTGTCGTCGACTGTCCCATTCTGGGGCCGGTACCGGCCGGGGGCATGGTTACGGGGCGCTCCTAACGCTATCTTCACCTGTTCCCGGCATAGCCGAGGCTGAGTTTAGCCGACCGTCGGGCAATCGACGGACGGTGTGGCGCCAGGAGAAAAGTGCCCATGCGTTCCGGACCCGTTGCGAAATCCCTGCTGACCCTCGGCCTTGTTGGTGCCACCGTGTCCGCGTGCACCAGCACCGGCGGACGCCCCGAACTGCCGCCTGCCGCCTATGTCGCGAACCAGGAATTGCCGGGCGAGGAATATGTGATCGGCCCGCTCGATCAGCTCAATATCTTCGTCTGGCGCAATCCCGAACTGTCGTCGAAGGTCCAGGTGCGCCCCGACGGCCGGATCACCACGCCGCTGATCAACGACATGCCCGCGGTCGGAAAGACCCCGGCGATGCTCAGCGACGACATCAAGAAGGCGCTGGGGGCCTATATCAAGGACCCGATCGTCTCGGTGATCGTCGAGAATTTCAGCGGCACCTACAGCCAGCAGGTCCGCATCGTCGGCGCGACCGAAAAGCCCGCATCGATCCCGTACCGCGCCAACATGACCCTGCTCGACGCGATGATCGCGGTCGGCGGGCTCAGCCAATATGCGGCGGGCAACAAGGCGCGGCTGGTCCGCTACGACCGGGCCACCGGGAAGCAGACCGAGTTCGCGCTGCAGATCGGCAACCTGCTCAAAAAGGGCGATTCGTCCGCCAATGTCCGGCTCGAACCCGGTGATGTGATCATCATCCCCGAATCGATGTTCTGAGGCACGCGCGATGAACGGGATCTACGACGAGGTGCGAATCGCGCTCCATGCGATCTGGACGCGGCGCTGGCTGGCGCTGGCGGTGGCGTGGGGCGTCTGCGTGCTCGGCTGGCTGGTCGTGTCGCAGATCCCGAGCCGCTACGAATCGACGGCGCGCGTGTTCGTCCAGATGCAGACGATCCTGCCCGCGGGTATGGACGGCGTGCCGCAGAGCACGCCGATGACCGTCGACACGATCCGCACCACGCTGATCTCGGCGGTGAACCTCGAAAAGGTGGTGCGCGGCACCGACCTGGCGGCGACCATCTCCAGCGATCGCGACGTCGCCGACCGGGTCGCAAGCCTGGCGCCCAACATCAAGATCGCGTCGCAGCAGGACAATGTCTTCCAGATCACGACGAGCGCCTCCAGCCCCAAGCTCTCGCGTCAGATCACGCAGAAGCTGATCGACCTGTTCGTCGAGCAGAATCTTGCCGGCGACCGGTCCAAGACGACGCAGAGCCTGACGTTCCTCGATCAGCAGCTCGCAGCCCGGCAGAAGCAGCTGGCGGATGCCGAGGCCAAGCGCGCCGATTTCCAGAACCGCTATCTTGGCAGCCTCCCGGGGACGGGTTCGGTCAGCGACCGGATCAGCGCGGCGCGGTCGCAGATGTCGCAGGTCGACGGTGATCTCGCCGCCGCGCAGTCGAGCCTGTCCGCGGTGCAGGGGCAGATGGCCGGCACGCCGGCGACCGTCGCGGGGGCAGGGGGTGTCGCCGGCGCGATCGGCCCGGCGCGCGCGCGGCTCCAGGCGATCCAGGGGCAGCTCGCCGATGCGCGGGCGCGGGGCTATACCGAAAACCACCCCGATGTCGTCGCGCTCAAGAGCCAGCTGGCGGCCGCGACCGCAGCGGCGCGTAGCGAGCCCCTGTCGGGCGGCAGTAGCGGCAGCAGCGCGCAGAACCCGCTTTATGCCTCGCTCCAGTCGATGGTCGCGGATCGCACCGCGACGGTGGCGTCGCTGCGCATGCGACGCAGCCAGTTGCAGGGCGATCTCGACCTGCTCAACTCGAAGCTGACGGGCGATCCCGAGGTCGCGGCCGAGCAGGGCTCGATCGATCGCGATTACCAGGTGCTCAAGGATCAGTATGACGCGCTGCTGAAACAGCGCGAGCAGACCGCGATCGTCGGCCAGGCGCAGTCGCAGAGCGATCACGTCAAGTTCAGCGTGATCGATCCGCCGACGATGCCGAGCAAGCCCAGCGCGCCCAACCGGATGCTGCTGCTCACGGGCGTTTTGGTCGCCGGGCTCGCGGCAGGGATCGGCGCGGCGTTCGCGATGGGCCAGTTGCGCGCGACGTTCGCGACCAGCAGCCGGCTCGAGAAGGTCGCGGGCATGCCGGTCATCGGCTCGATCGGCGAAGTCGTTACCCGCATGCAATCGAACCATCGCCGCCGTAAGTTCAAGATGTTCCTGGGCGGCACCGCCGCGCTGGGTGCCGCCTATGTGTTGCTGCTGGGGGTAGAGATCCTCCAGCGCGGCCTGGCGGCCTGAAGGGTATGACCGTGACGAAACCAGATCGCGAACCCTCGCTGCTCGAACGTGCGGCCAAGGTGTACGACTTCTCCGCCCATGCCCGCGCGCGAAGTGATGCTTTGCCGCCGGTCGTCGATACGCCGGTCGCCGCGCCGGCGCCCGCCGCGGCACCAGCACCTGATTTCACCGACGCGACCTTCCTTGCGATCCCCGAGGAACTGCGCGCGCCGATCGGCGACGAGTTCGGCGACGAGGTCTATTATCCCGAGGACCCGGACGACACCGCACGGATCGATCGCGGTATGCTCGCCGCCAACGGCATGATCGTGCCCGGCGCACCGGTCGGTCCGCTCGCGGAGGAGTTTCGCCTGATCAAGCGGCAGCTGCTGATCGCCAGCGCGCGGATCGCCGAGAGCGAAAGTGCGGACAAGGCGCGGATGATCCTGGTGTGCTCGGCCCGTCCGGAGGATGGCAAGACGTTCTGCGCGATCAACCTGGCGCTCTCGATCGCGGCCGAGCGCGATACCGAGGTCCTGCTCGTCGATGCCGATGTCGCAAAGCCCGATATCGTCAAGCAGCTGGGCCTGATCGACGGCCCAGGCCTGCTCGACGCGCTGAGCGATTCGCGGATCGACGTCGAGGATCTCGTCATCGCGACCGACGTGCCGCATCTGTCGATCCTCCCCGCGGGCACGAAGACCGCGATGGATACCGAACTCCTTGCCAGCGCACGGACCCGGGCGGTCATCGCGCGGCTGCTCGCCGCCAACCCGCGCCGGATCATCATCATCGATTCGCCGCCTGCACTGGCCGCATCCGCCGCGTCGGTGCTGGCGATGCGGGTCGGCCAGGTGATGCTCGTCGTCCGCGCCGATCGCACGCCCGAGAGCGAATTGCGCGCCGCGGTCAACATTCTCGACGGATGCGAGCATATCCAGCTCGTCCTCAACGCCGTCGCGTACGTCCAGGGCGGCGCGCGCTTTGGCAGCTATTACGGTCAGGACAGCGCCCAATGATCCGCCACGCCTCTCGCAGCCTCGCATGCGTTGGCGGTGCGGCGACGCTCGTCGCGCTCGCCTTGCCGGCCGCGGCGCAGGACGCGCCCCGAGTCACCATCAGGCCCTATATCGAGGCCAGCCAGATCCTCGACGCCGATCTTAGCGGCGGCGACACGCTGACCTATACCAGCCTCGCGGCTGGCGTCGACGCGGCGATCGCGACGCCGCGCGTGGCAGGGCAGGTCAGCTATCGCTACGAACGCCGCTTCGCCTGGAACGACGATGTCGGCGACAGCGATATCCATTCGGGGCTGGCACGCGTCGACGCCAAGCTCAACCGCAACCTGACGATCGAGGCGGGCGGCATCGCCACGCGCACCCGGTCGGATATCCGCGGCGCGGCGCCCGGCCTGCTCGTTGGCAATGTCGACAACGTCTCGCAGCTTTATGCGGTCTATGCGGGCCCCAGTTTCACCGGCGTCGCCGGCCCCGTCACGTTCAACGCCAATTACCGGCTCGGCTATACCAAGGTGGAGACGCCGACCTTCGCCGATACAAGCATCGGCGGGCAGCGGCTTGATTATTACGACGATTCGATCGGCCACACCGCGACTGCCAGCGCGACGGTCGCCCCCGGCATGATCGCGCCGTTCGGCGTCACGCTGAGCGGTGCCTATGACCGCGAGACCGCCAGCCAGCTGAAACAGCGCTACGAAGGCTATTACGGCCGCGGCGACGTGCTCCAGCCGATCTCCCCCTACGTCGCGCTGTCCGCGGGCGTCGGCTATGAGAAGATCGAGACCAGCCAGAAGGACGCGCTGGTCGACGCGACCGGTGCGCCAGTCCTCGACGAGGACGGCCGGTTCGTCACCAACGCCGCATCGCCGCGCCGGATCGCCTACCGCACCGACGGCATCTATTACGACGCGGGCGTCGTCTGGCGTCCCAATCGCCGCACCTCGGTCGAGGGGCATATCGGCAAGCGCTATGGCTCGCTGAGCTATACCGGCACCGCGACCTATCAGGCGTCGCAGTCCGTCGGGCTCGCGGTCAACGTCTATGACGGCGTCCAGACGTTCGGCCGCCAGCTCCGCACCGGGCTCTCCAACCTCCCGACCAGCTTCGTCTCGGGCCAGCAACAGGGCTTTGGCCAGCAGTTCAACGGGTGCGTGTTCGGCTCCAGCGGCGCGCAGCCGGGCGCATGCCTCAACGACGTGTTCCAGTCGATCTCGACGTCGAGCTATCGCGCGCGCGGGATCGATGGCGTGCTGATCGCGACTCGCGGGCGCTCGACCTGGGGCGCGGGCATCGGCTATGCCAGCCGCAAGCTCTATTCGCCGCGGCTCGCGCCGGGCCTCGTCGTCAGCGGCCTCGACGATCAGAGCTATTACGGGCAACTTTTCTACGCACGTTCGTTGACCCCGGTGTCGGGCATCAACACCGATCTGTTCGTGAATTACTATGACAGCGGCGTCGAGGATATCACGGGCGACACCAGCGTTTGGTCCTATGGCGGGACCGGAACCTATTATCGTAATTTCGGACGGCTCGGCACGACCGCGTCGCTCGGACTTTACAGCTTCAAGGTCGGTGATCTCGATAGCGACTGGTCGGCGCAGGCGCTGATCGGTGCGCGGTACCAGTTCTGAAGGCGAGCAGCTTATGTACGACGAACATTATGGACTGACGGGGCGCCCATTCCAGCTGACCCCCGATCCCAAATTCTGGTTCGAAACCGGCACGCACCGCAAGGCGATGGCGTATCTCGGCTATGGCCTTGCGCAGGGCGAGGGCTTCATCGTCATCACCGGCGATATCGGCGCGGGCAAGACGACATTGGTCGGTCACCTGATGGACACGATCGATCACCAGCAGCTCAACGCGATCAAGCTGGTATCGACCGCGATCGAGGCGGACGACCTGCTGCGCATCGTCGCGACCGAGCTTCAGGTGGATCCGTCGGCGCTGACCAAGGCCGAACTGCTGACCGCGATCGAGCGCGGGCTGCACGCGGTCGCGCGCACCGGCAAGCGCACCTTGCTGATCGTCGACGAGGCGCAGGCCTTGCCCGTGTCCGCGCTCGAAGAACTGCGGATGCTGTCGAACTTCCAGGCGGGCGGCCATGCGCTGCTGCAGATCGTCCTGCTCGGCCAGCCTGAGTTCCGCGATCGGCTGCACGGCTCCGACCGGCTCGAACAGCTCCGTCAGCGTGTGATCGCGATCCACCATCTCGATCCGATGGAGGAGCATGAGGTGTCCGACTATCTCGCGCACCGCCTGACGGTGGTCGGCTGGACCGGCAACCCCGACTTCTCCGACGATGCGTTCGCGGCCTTCTATGCCGCCTCGGCAGGCGTCCCGCGCCGCCTGAACCTGCTCGCCGGGCGCGTGATGCTCTACGCCGCGATCGAGGATCTGCGCGTCATCGACGCCGCCGTCGTCCGGTCGGTACAGCGCGATCTCGAAGGCGATCTGCCGACGCTCGCCACCGATACGGGGAAGGGCGCCGCTACGCCCGCGGCATCGATCGCGCAGCCTGCGCCCGTCGCCGAAGCACCCCGCACCGATCCGGCGATCGAGGATCGTATCGCCGCGCTCGAGGCGCGGTTGGAGGTGCAGGACAAGGCGCTGCGCCGCGTCCTGACCCTGCTGGTCGACTGGGTTGAGAGCGATACCGACAAGCCCGACTATACGCCGGTCCGCGGTGTCGCTGCCTGGCATGATGCCGCGTAGGATGGCGGGCGTAAAAGCGCCTGTCCTCAACGGCATGTCTGTCGATGTTGAGGACTGGTTTCAGGTCGGCGCCTTCGAAAAGGTCATCGACAAGGCGGACTGGGACTCGCTGATGCCGCGAGTCGAGGCGAACACCGACGCGGTGCTCGCGTTGTTCGCCGAGCGCGATACCAAGGCGACGTTCTTCACGCTCGGCTGGGTCGCGCACCGCTACCCTGCGTTGATCCGCCGGATCGTCGATGCGGGGCATGAGATTGCGAGCCACGGCTGGGATCACCAGCGCGTGTTCACGATGACTCCGGACGTCTTTCGCGCCGACCTGATCCGCGCGCGGGCCGCGATCGAGGATGCGGCGGGCACGGCGGTGACGGGCTATCGCGCGCCGAGCTTCTCGATCGATCAGCGGACGCCCTGGGCGCATGTCGAACTCGCGGACGCGGGCTATGCCTATTCGTCGAGCGTCGCGCCGGTGAAGCATGATCATTATGGCTGGCTCGACGCACCCCGTTATGGCTTCAAGCCGCTCGCCGACAGCGCGCTGATCGAGGTGCCCGTGACGGTCGCCAAGTTCGGCGAGCGCAAGCTTGCGACCGGCGGCGGCTTCTTCCGCCTGTTGCCCGCCGCGATCACCGATTTCGCGGTGCGTCAGGTCAACCGCGAAGATCGCCCGGCGATGTTCTACTTCCACCCGTGGGAGATCGACCCGTCGCAGCCGCGCGTCGATGCCGCACCGATGCGTTCGAAGATCCGCCATTATTCACGGCTTGGCGCGATGGCCGGCAAGCTGCGTGGGTTGCTCGGCCGTCATGCCTGGGGCCGCGTCGACGCGGTCGTCGCGCGCGAAGCGGCCCGGCTGGCGTGACCGCACCGATGCCCGTCGGCGTGCGCGAGGTAGACCTTCGCGATCCGGCCGAGTGCGCGCGGATCGCGGCCTTCGTCGCGGTGACCGAAGGCGCCACGCCATTTCATCTGCCGCAATGGAGCCGCGCGGTGCAGGAGGGGTGTGGCCAGCGCGCGCACTATCTGCTGTCCGAGGATGCCGGCGGTGCGATTATCGGCGTGCTGCCGTTGACCGAGATGCGTTCGCTGCTGTTCGGGCGGGCGCTGGTGTCGACCGGATTCGGCGTCGATGGCGGCGTGCTGGGGGCATCGATCGAACCGCTCGCGGCGGGGGCGTGGAACCTGGCGCTGCGATTAGGCTGCCCATCGGTCGAACTGCGCGGCGGCGCGGCGCCTGACGGCTGGGCCAGCGACGACACCAGCTATCTCGGATTCGCGCGCGATCTCGCGGTGGACGAGGCGGCGGAACTGCTCGCAATCCCGCGCAAACAGCGCGCCGAGGTCCGCCGTTCGCTCGGGCTCGATCTTGAGATCGTGACCGGCAACGACCGTGTGCTACTCGCCGAGCATTATCGGATCTACGCGGAATCGGTTCGCAACCTCGGTACGCCGGTCTTTCCCGCGAACCTTTTCCGATGTGTTGCGAGCACGATGGACGCCGATGTTCTCACCGTTCGGCATCACGGCGTCGCAGTCGCCAGCGTGCTAAGCCTGTATTTCAACGGCACCGTCTATCCCTATTGGGGCGGCGGGACCGATGCGGCGCGCGCGCTGCGCGCCAATGACCGTATGTATTTCGCGCTGATGGCGCACGCGCGCGCAAAAGGATGCACGCGGTTCGATTTCGGGCGCTCGAAGACCGATACGGGCGCGGCGGCGTTCAAGAAGAACTGGGGCTTCACGCCAGAGCCGCGGCTCTATGCGAAGCGCAGCGACGGTCCCGCGCGCGAGGTGAACCCGCTCAATCCCAAATACGCGCTGATGGTGCGGACATGGAAGCGGTTGCCGCTCTGGGCCGCCACCGCAGCCGGGCCGTGGATCTCCCGAGGCCTGGGGTGAGCCTGCTCTTTCTCGCGCACCGGATCCCTTTCCCACCCGATCGCGGCGACAAGATCCGCGGCTTCCACATCCTCCAATATCTGGCGAAGCGTACCCCCGTTCATCTGGTGGCCTTTGCCGACGATGCGGCGGACCTCGATCCGCCGGCGGCGTTCACGGACATGCTGGCAAGCTGCACGATCCTGCCCCGCAGCAAATCGCAGAAGCGGGCGGCCGTGGAGGCGTTGGCGAGCGGCAAGCCGGTATCGCTGACCGCCTTCGCCAGCCCGGCGATGCAGCGCGCGGTCGACCGCGGCGTGCCGCAGGTTTCGGGCATCTACTGTTTCTCGGGCCAGATGGCGCAGTATCTCCCCGCTGACGGTCCGCCCGTCGTCATGGACTTTGTCGACATGGATTCGGCCAAGTTCGCAGGGTTTGCAGACGACGCGCGCGGCCCGATGCGCTGGATGATGTGCCGCGAAGCCCGGCTGCTGGGCACGTTCGAGCGTGAGATCGCGGCGCGCGTGTCCGCCAGCCTGTTCGTCAGCGAGGCCGAAGCCGCACTCTTCCGGGATGGCGGCGCGAACGGGCGGATACTTGCGGTCGAGAACGGTATCGATTCAGCGACGTTCGACCCGGCTGCGGCCTTTGCCGACCTAGCGGGCGGCAAAGCGGCAGGCGACGGCAAGACCCCGCTGATCGTGTTCACCGGCCAGATGGATTACCGGCCCAATATCGACGCCGTCACTTGGTTCGCGCGCGACATCCTGCCGCTCGTCCGCCAGCGCCGCGCCGCGCAGTTCGCGATCGTCGGCCGCGCGCCCCCGCCCTCCGTCCAGGCGCTGGCCAGCGATCATGTCATCGTCACCGGGGCCGTCGACGACGTCCGCGGCTGGGTGGCCGCGGCGGACGTCTGCGTCGCCCCGTTGAAGCTCGCGCGCGGCATCCAGAACAAGGTGCTCGAGGCGATGGCGATGGCGCGTCCGGTGGTCGGCTCGACTGCGGCGGCCGAAGGGATCGACCACGCCGACACGATCCGCGTCGCCGGCTCGACACAGGCCTTCGCCGACCAGGTCCTCGCGCTGCTCGAGGCGCCGCAGACAGCCACGCGTCTCGGCAACGCGGCGCGGGCGCAGGTGATCGCGCGCTATGGCTGGGACGCCCGCCTTGCCCCGCTGGATGCGCTGCTCGGTCTGACGGTATGAGCGCGTGGCGCCGTCACGGCATCGCGCTGGCGCTTGTGTCTGCGCTGATCCTGCTGACCTTCCGCAGCGACGTCGGCGATCTGGCGCACATCTGGTGGAACAGCACGACCTTCGGACATTGCCTGTTCATCGGCCCGGTCGTCGCCTGGCTCGTCTGGCAACGTCGCGGCGAGCTGGCCCAGCTGACACCGACCGGTTGGTGGCCCGGCCTCGCGCTCGTCGCGATCGGCGGGTTCGGCTGGCTGATGGGGGACGCCGCCTCGGTCGGCTTTGCGCGACAGTTCGGGCTGGTGATCATGCTGCAGGGCGCGGTCGTCACGATCCTCGGCCCCAACGTCGCTCGCGGGCTGCTGTTTCCGCTGGCCTATGCGGTGTTCCTCGTCCCGTTCGGCGAAGGCCTCGAACCGCCGTTGCAGGCCATTACGGTCAGGATCGTCATGCCGCTGCTCCACCTCGTCGGCGTGCCCGCGGTGGTCGACGGCGTCCTCATCCATGCGGGCCGCTATTATTTCGAGGTCGCGGAGGCGTGTTCGGGCGCCAAGTTCGTCATCGCAATGGTCGCGTTCGGCGTGCTCGTCGCCAATCTCTGCTTCGTGTCGTGGAAACGCCGTGCGGTCTTCCTGGTGGTCTCGGTCGTCGTGCCGGTCATCGCCAACGGCGTCCGCGCGTTCGGGACGATCTGGGCGGCGGACCTGACCTCGGTCGAGGCGGCCACCGGGTTCGACCACATAGTCTATGGCTGGGTGTTCTTCGCGCTCGTCATGGCGGGCGTGCTGGCGATCGGCTGGCGCTGGTTCGACCGGGCGCCCGACGATCCCGCATTCGATCCCGCCCGGCTCCAGCCGATCCCGCGCCACCGGACCGACCTGCTGGTCGCAACTGCGCTCGTCCTCGCGACGGTCGCGCTGTTCCCGGCCTGGAGCGCGGCGGTCGCAGGCCGGGCGCAGCCGCTGCCCGCGCATATCGACCTGCCCGACATCCCCGGCTGGCGCCGCGTTCCGGTCAGCACCGCCGCACCTTGGATGCCCTATTATCCGGGCGCCGACCATTATCTGTTCGGCCGCTATGCCGACGCCTCGGGTGCGACCGTCGACATCGGCGTTGCGGTGTTCGGCAGCCAGTGCGAGGGCAGGGAACTGATCGCCTACGGCACCGGCGTCCTGCGGCAGGAGGATCGCTGGGTCCGCGTCGCCGATCTGCCGGCCATCGCTGGTGGCTCGGCAATGCGGATCACCGCGCCGGGGCCCGTAGAGCGGATCGTCGCAACGTGGTACCGGGTCGGCGACGTGACCACGCAGGACGAGACGCTGGTGAAGATCGAGACGATGAAGGCGCGGTTGCTCGGCGGCCCGCAACGCGCGGTGGCGATCCACCTCTCGGTAGAGGGCGCCGATCCGCGTCCGATCACGCGCTTCCTCGCCGCGCTGGGGCCCATCGACGCGGTGGCCGATCGCGCTGCGGGGATGCGCTAGATGTGCGGCATCGCCGGGATCTTCCATCCAGGCACGCCCAAGCCGGTCGAGCCCAACCGCATCCTCGCGATGATCGCCGCGCAGGCGCATCGCGGCCCCGACGGCGACGGCATCTGGACCGCGCCCGGCGTCGGCCTGGGGCATCGCCGCCTGTCGATCATCGACCTCGAAGGCTCGCCGCAGCCGATGTCGGACGGGTCGCTGACGATCACCTATAATGGCGAGGTCTATAACTTCGCCGAACTGCGCGACGCGCTGATCGCCAAGGGCGCGATCTTCCGGACGACGGGCGATACCGAGGTGCTGCTCCACGCGTGGCGCGCCTGGGGCCCGTCGATGCTCGACCGGTTGAACGGCATGTTCGCATTCGCGATCCACGATTCGGCCGCGCACACGCTGTTCCTCGCACGCGACCGGCTTGGCGTGAAACCGCTGCACTATGTCGAGCTGGCGGACGGCTCGCTCGCCTTCGCCTCCGAGCTCAAGGGCCTGCTCGCGCATCCGCAATTGCGGCGCGTCCCCGATCTCCACGCGGTCGAGGATTATCTGGCGCTCGGCTACGTGCCCGATGACGCCTGCATCGTCGCGGGCGTGAAGAAACTCGCCGCGGGCCATTTCCTGCTGGTCGAGCGCGGTCGGCCGGTGCCGCAGCCGCGCCGATGGTGGGACATCGATTTCTCCAACCGTTCGACCGGCTCTGCCAAGGCGCTGGGCGAGGAACTCGTCGATCGGATGCGCGCGGGCGTGCGGTCGCGGATGGTCGCCGATGTGCCGCTCGGCGCGTTCCTGTCGGGCGGGGTCGACAGCTCGGCGGTCGTCGCGCTGATGGCAGAGGCGAGTCCCAAGGCGGTCCGCACCTGCACGATCGGGTTCGACGAGGCCGGCCATGACGAGCGCGGCTTTGCCACCACGGTCGCCCGCCGTTTCGCCACCGATCACCGAGAGCGCGTCGTCGCGTCAGGCGACGTCTCGCTGATCGACACGCTCGTCGCGAGCTTCGACGAACCCTTCGCGGACGCGTCCGCACTCGCAACCTATCAGGTCTGCGCGCTCGCCCGCGAAAGCGTCACCGTCGCGCTGTCGGGCGATGGTGCGGACGAGGCGCTCGCCGGCTACCGCCGCTACAAGTTCCAGTCCGCCGAAGAACGCATTCGCAGCCTGCTCCCCGCGCATCTGCGCGCGGACGTCTTCGGGACGCTCGGCCGCTGGTACCCCAAGGCCGACTGGGCGCCGCGCCCGCTCCGCGCACGCTCGACATTGCTCGCGCTCGCCCGCGACGGTGGCGAGGCCTATGCCCGCTCGGTCGGCGTCACCGCGCCCGAGCTCCGCACGCAGCTCTTCACGCCAAGCGCGCGCGCTGCGCTCGGCGGCTATGCTGCGGAGGATCGTTATGTCGCGACGATGGCGAACGCGCCTGCGCGCGATGCGATCGACCGCGCGCAATATGCCGACATCAAGCACTGGCTGCCCGGCGACATCCTGACCAAGGTCGATCGCACCAGCATGGCGGTCGGGCTCGAAGCGCGCGAACCGTTGCTCGACCACCGCCTGATCGAGTTCTGCGCCACGCTGCCGGCAAACATGCGGCTGCGCCACGGCGAGGGCAAATGGCTGATGAAGAAGGCGATGGAGCCGTATCTACCGCGCGAGATCCTCTATCGCCAGAAGATGGGCTTCGTCACGCCGATCAGCGCCTGGTTCCGCGAGGCGCTGGCCGGCGAGGCGATCGCGCTCGCCAAGTCGCGGACGCTCGGCGAGATTGGCTGGTTCGACATGGCGACGATCGCACGGATCGCGGACGAGCACCGGATGGGCAGGGCCGAGCACGGCCGGACTCTGTGGCAGTTCGTGATGCTGGAGCGATCGATGCGGCGGATGTTCAGTTAGGACGAAGCGGCGTCTTGGCGTCGATCTGCGCACGCGCGATCAACTCGTCGAGCGCGGCTTCGTCGAGCCGCCCCGCCGTCCGCAGCGCGGCTTCGGGAGTCATCGCGATGACGGTGCCGTTAGGCCCGTCAATGATCACCTCGCCGTTTTCGTGGAAGACGTCGCGGGGTTCGGCATGCGGACGGGTCATCGCGCTCTCCTGAGTTGCAGGTTAAACGTTACGGCACTGATATTAGGTCCGTAAGCCTGACTCGCATCGTCATGGCGAGACCAGCTCGCCCATCCACCGATCGAACAGCTGCGGCCACAAGGATCCCGGCGACCGCGGCGACAGGCGCGTGCCAAAGCCGTGTCCGCCGCGTTGGAGGAAGTGCGCCTCGGCGGGGATAGCGGCGCGGCGCGCGGCGGCAAGCGTCTCGACGCTGTTGGCGACCGGCACGGTAGTGTCGTCCTCGGCATGGACGAGGAACAGTGGAGGGGCACCGGGCCGCAGCTGGCGGTCGATCGCATAGCGCGCCTGGACCGTGGGCAGCGGATCGGGGCCGAGCAGGTTGGCACGCGATCCGCCATGGCTGCGCCCGGGATCCATGTTCGAGACGGCGTACATCAGCCCGGCCCAGGCGGGGCGTGCCGAATGCCGGTCTGCGGCATCGACCGGGCGATACACGTTGAAGTCTGGCAGCACGGTCAGCGATCCGGCGAGATGACCGCCGGCGGAGAAGCCGAGCACGCCGAGCTTGTCCGCGCGGATGCCATAGGTGCGCGCATTGGCGCGGATCAGCCGCATCGCCCGCTGCGCGTCGGCGAGCGGCACGTCCGCCCGGTCCGCCCAGCCTTCGCCCGGCAGGCGATAGCTGAGAACGAACGCGGTAATCCCGAACGCGTTGAGCGCACGCGCGACGTCGATACCCTCGTTGCGGAGCGAGGTGATCGCATAGCCGCCACCGGGGACGATCAGCACCGCGCGGCCATCGGGTCGCGCTGCCCGGAACACGCCGACCTCGGGACGCACCACGCCGCGCATCTGGAAATCGCGATAACCGTCGGGATAGCGCGGCATCGTCGGATGCGGCGTCGGCAGTGGGTTCGGGGCACCCTGCGGCATGCCGGGCCAGAGCGCGAACCGCTCCGCGGGCGGCCAGACCGGCAGGTCCGTCTCGCGCGGCTGGCCGCCGCCAAGCTGCGCCCCGGTCCGCGCGAATGCGGCGGGGGCGACTCCGGCGACGAGGGGAATGGTGAGGAGCGAGCGGCGGTCGAAGGTCATGCCGGACTGCTAGCCGATCCAACCCCGTTGGGGGAGGGGAGCGCGATGCGACGGGCGTTTTTTCCCGGCAGCGGTCCCAAGATCCTCAAAACACTGCCAATGCCGCGTGCAGCGTAAGCGCCACCAGCGTCAGGCTCGACAGCATGAACACCACGAAACGGTCGCGGACGCGGTTGCTGGTCGCCTGGATCAGGCTGTGCACGATCCGCAACCCGACATAGGCCCAGGCAATCCAGGCGTTGGGTCCGTCGCCCGCGCCGCTCAGCGCCAGCACGGTGCAGACCGCGTAGAACAGCGTCGGCTGTTCCATCAGATGATTATAGTTGTGGACCTTCCACTGCGCCTGCGGGGGCAGCGACCGGTCGGCGTCGGACCCTTTGGTGCCGACGAGCGTGCGCAGGTCGACGCCCGCCGCCTTCATCGCCGGCAGCCGCGTGGCGAGCATCCAGCCCAGCATGACGAGCGTCCACGCGATCAGCACGACCATTGGCCGCAGGATGTCGCTGTGCATGAAAAAACCTCCCCCGGTTATCCCCAGGAGAGGCTGCCTCAATTGCCCAGTCGGGGCAATGGTATCTTTGATCCTCCCCCGCCAGGGGGAGGTGGCAGGCTCTTGCCTGACGGAGGGGGAGGTAAGCGATCACGCCTGCTCCGTGTCCGCCCCCTCCGTCACCTTCGGCGCCACCTCCCCCTAGCGGGGGAGGATCAGCGCACCTGCCTCACGCCTTGTCGAAGCTCGCGCCCCACTTGCGGACCGGGCGATCCTTCCAAAGCCCGCGGTGATACGCGTCAGACGCCAGCAGCGGCATGACCGACCCCGCTTCGGCGAACACCATCTGCTCGATGCCGGTGTTGACCTTGCCCCACGAGGCGGCCTCCTGGAGCGTCGACGACGAGCACGCACCGTCGCGCACGTCGGCGACGGTGATCTGCACCGCGTACTTGTGGACCTGGACGTCGTCGTGGCCGAGGATCTCGGCGCACACCACGGTGTCCTGGATGAAGTTCTTCGGCACGCCACCGCCGATCATGAGAAGCCCGGTGGTGCCCGCCTTGATCTTGATCTCGGTAAGCTCGCGGAAATCGGCGATCGCGTCGAGGACCATGTAGGGCTTGCCCGCCTTCGCCGCGTCGACCTGATGCTTGACCAGACCGAAGCCTGCCGAGCTGTCGACGAACGCCGGGCAGAAGATCGGCACGTCATGCTCATAGGCGAGCTTGACGAGGCTGTTCTCCTTCTTGCCGTGCTCGACGAGGTACTTGCCCATCTCGCGGATGAATTCGCGGCTCGAATAGGGGCGGGCTTCCAGCGTCTCGGCGATCTCGAAGATCGTGTGGTCGACGTGCTGGAGCTCTTCCTCGTCGATATAGGTATCGTAGATCCGGTCGATCATCAGCGAGCGCAGCACGTCGTCGTGCGGCACTTCGAGCGCCTGGTAATGCTTGTGGCCGAGGCCCTCGAAGAAATCCATGTCGACGATCGTCGCGCCGGTCGCGACGATGCCATCGATCATGTTGTTGCGCAGCAGCTCGGCATAAAGGTCCATGCAACCGCCGGCGCTCGTCGAGCCCGCGATCACGAGGAAGATCGTGCAGTCCTTGTCGGCGAGCATCTGGTTGTAGATGTCGGTCGCGCGGCCGAGGTCGCGGCTGGTGAACGACATCTTCTTCATCGCGTCGACGATCGGCCGCGCGTCGAAGCTGGTGATGTCGATATGCTCGACGGTGGTGGACAAGAGCTCAGCCTTGCGCTGCGCGTCGATGCGGGTGTCTTCGGTCATGTCTGAATTCTCCAGAAACTCCCCTCTCGCTTGCGGGAGGGGTTAGGGGAGGGGCTGAACGATCCGCGAACGCCATCGCTCGCGGACAAGCCCTCCCCCGACCCCTCCCGCAAGCGGGAGGGGAGGAAGAAGGGCGCGGTACTAAAGCTTGGTTACAGCTTGACGACGTTGGACGCGAGGTCCTGATACCGCTCGACGTACAGCGAGACCATCGGCTCGTCGGTGACGATCACCGTCTCGTCCGATCCGAACCCGTTGAACGCGGTCCGCATCGCAGAGCCGTATGCGCCGAGCATGCCGATCTCGATATAGTCGCCGGCCTGGATGTCGGCGGGCAGCAGGAACGGCCCGACCATGTAATCCATGTCGTCGCACGTGGGCCCGTAGAAGCTGAACTCCATGTCCTTCGCACGGCTGTCCGGCTCGCGGAGCAGCTCGACCGGGAAGCGCCAGCCGATATGCGCCGCATCGAACAGCGCGCCATACGCACCGTCGTTGATGTACAGCTCGGTCCCGCGGCGCTTTTCGACGCGCACGATAATCGACGAATATTCCGCGCACAGCGCCCGGCCCGGCTCGCACCACAGCTCGGACGAATAGCTGACGGGCAGCGACTCGAACGCACGGTGGATCGTCTCGAAGAAATGCTCGAGCGGCGGGGGCTCCATGCCCGGATAGGACGACGGGAAGCCGCCGCCGACGTCGATCACGTCGACCGTGACCGCCGCCTCGACGATCGCCGCACGGACGCGCTCCATCGCGTTCGAATAGGCCTCCGGGGTCATCGCCTGCGATCCGACATGGAAGCAGATGCCCAGCGCGTCCGCCGCCTGGCGGGCCGCGAACAGCAGCTCCTTCGATTCGCCGGGGGCGACACCGAACTTCGACGCGAGGCTCAGCTTCGAATGCTCCGACGACACGCGCAGCCGGACGCATAGCGTCAGGTCGGTTGCGTCGTTGGTGGCACGAACGACCTTGTCCAGCTCTTCCAGGCTGTCGAGGCTGAAGGTCCGTACGCCATGCGTGAAATACGCCTCGCGGATCGCTTCCTCGGCCTTGACCGGGTGCATGAAGCACAGGGTCGCCTGGGGCAGCGTACGGGCGACCAGGCGCACCTCCGCGATCGACGCCACGTCATAATGCGTGATGCCATTGTCCCACAAAATCTGCAGGAGTTCGGGGCTCGGGTTCGCCTTCACCGCATACATCGAGCGGCCCGGAAACTTCTCTGCGAAGAATCGGGCGGCGCGCGCAGCGGCGTGCGGTCGAACGAGCGTGACCGGATCAACCGGGCGCCCCTTAGCGATGTCGATGCCGCGCCCTGTGTTGGGGGAGACGGCGGTCGAATGGGCTTTCGCTAGCCCCAGCGCGTTATGATGCTTGTGCAATTCAAGGGACCTCCAATGTCCTGAGACAAATTACGAAAACACTGCCTTGCGGTTGGAAGTCCCATGGGGCAGCGGAAGCGCGATTTAGGATCGCTTGCCCCCCATGTAAATAGGGTTGGCTGCATAGGAGCCAGTGTGTGACGATTTTGCGACAGCCGACACGGGCGGGGGTCCGCGATGCGGCGGAGAACATTGCGCGGATCCTCCCGCCGACCCCGCTATTTATGTGCGAAATCAAAGGTGTACCGGTCGCTTTCAAGGCTGAATCGTTGCAACCAATCGGCGCGTTCAAGATTCGTGGCGCGTGGCATCGGCTGACCGCACTCGACGAGGGCGCACAGAAAAAAGGTGTCGTCGCGTTTTCCTCGGGCAATCATGCGCAAGGGGTGGCCTGGGCGGCGAAGCGGCTCGGGATTTCGGCGACGATCTTGATGCCCTCGGACGCGCCGCGGCTGAAGCGCGAATCGACGCTGGCGCTGGGTGCTGAGGTCGTCACCTACGATCGCGCCACCGAAAGCCGCGAGGCGATCGCCGCGCAACTCGCGGCAGCGCGCGGCGCGACGTTGGTGCCGAGCTTCGACGACCCGTGGATCATCGAAGGGCAGGGGAGCACCGGGATCGAGGCGGCCGCGCAGATGGCGGCGTTGGGCATGGGCGCACCGACCTGCGTCGTCATTCCGTGCGGCGGCGGCGGTCTGTCGGCGGGCATCGCGCTGGCGTTGAAGGACAGCGCGATCACCGTCGTCGAACCCGAAGGCTGGGACGACATGCGACGGTCGCTCGAGGCGTCTTGGATCGAACCCGTCGGTCCCAACCCGCCGCCGACCGCGTGCGATTCGCTCCAGACGTTGCGCGTGTCACCGCTGACCTTCGACGTCCTCTCCCGCCGCGATGCTACGGGCGTAGCGGTCCGCGAACCGGAGATCGCCGCCGCGCAGCGCTGGGCGGCGGAGAAACTCCGGCTGGTGATCGAACCCGGCGGCGCGGTCGGGTTGGCGGCAGTGCTCGCCGGCAAGGTGAAGCTCGAACCGGGGCTGCTCGTCATCCTGTCGGGCGGCAATGTCGATCTGGCCGCCTATGCCAAGGCGATGGCCGCATGAACGCCGCACTGACCTCGATCGCCGCCGTGGCGCCCGCGATCGCCATGCTGGGCATGTTCGCCTGCCTGATCGGCGGCACGATGCTCATCGCAAAGAAGCGCGACACGAAAAAGGGCGTGCTGATGCTGGTGATGGCCGCAGTCCTGCTAGCCAACGTCGCGATCTGGACGCTCTAACTTAAACCCTCTCCCCTCGGGGGAGAGGGAGGGGCCCGCCGCGCTTGCGGTGGGAGGGTGAGGGGGCGTTGGGGAGAGCTGAGTTTCCCCCAACTCCCCCTCATCCGGCGCTTCCGCGCCACCTTCTCCCCGAGGGGAGAAGGGAAAGCTCACCTAATCGGCGAGTTCGGGTCGAGCCGCATGTCGAGATATTTGTCCACGCTACCCATCAGCTCGGGCATCTCGTGCTCGAAGAAGTGGTTCGCCTTGGGGATCGTGTCGTGATGGATCGTGATGTGCTTCTGCGTGCGCAGCTTGTCGACCAGCTTCTGCGTGGCACCCGGCGTCGCGACCTCGTCGCCTTCGCCCTGGATGATGATCCCGCTCGACGGGCAGGGCGCGAGGAACGTGAAGTCGTACAGGTTCGCCGGCGGTGCGATCGAGATGAACCCGCGAATCTCCGGCCGGCGCATCAGCAGCTGCATGCCGATCCACGCGCCGAAGCTGACGCCCGCGATCCACGTCGTCTGCGCCTCGGGGTGGAAGCTCTGCACCCAGTCGAGCGCGCTCGCCGCATCGCTCAGTTCGCCGACGCCGTTGTCGAACACGCCCTGGCTCTTGCCGACACCACGGAAGTTGAACCGAAGCGTCGCGAAGCCGCGGCGCTGGAACGTCTTGTACAGCTGCTGCACGATCGCGTTGTTCATCGTGCCACCCGCCGACGGATGCGGATGCAGGATCATCGCGACGGGTGCGCGCGGGCGCGGACCCGGCGCAAAACGACCTTCGAGACGGCCTTCGGGACCGGGGAAAATGACTTCTGGCATGGGCACTCGCGAGCTGGACTATGCACTCGGGTGGAGTGCCGGACTATGCGCGCTATATAGGGTTCGAGCCTCTTTTCGCAATTGGAACCGACCCTGAGCCGCAACACGCCCCGCATCTACCTCGATCACGCCGCGACCACGCCGATGCGACCCGAGGCCATCGCGGCGGTGATGGAGGGCATGGCGCGCTGGGCGAACCCGTCCTCGCCGCATGCCGAGGGGCGCGCGGCCCGCGCTGCGCTGGAGGATGCGCGAGCGCGTATCGCCACGGCGCTCGACTGGCCGCATCACGTGATCCTGACCAGCGGCGCGAGCGAGTCCGCGGCGCTAGCACTGCGCCGCCGGCCGGGCGCTGGTGTGGCGGCGGTGGAGCATGACGCGATCCTGCGCGCCGCCGAGACTCCGGTCATGCTGCCGGTCGACCACGTCGGGCGCATCGACACGGCAAACCTGCCCGCCGTCGCGGCGGTGCAGTCCGCGAACAGCGAAACCGGCGTCCTCCCCGGTATGCCGGAGCGCAGGGCGACCGACGTCTGGATCGCCGATTGCTCGCAGACCGCCAGCAAGCTCGCGCTCCCCGACGCGGACCTCGTCATCGTCTCGGCGCACAAGCTGGGGGGGCCGCCTGGCATCGGCGCATTGCTGGTCCGCGACCTGGGGTTGCTCGACCCGACCGGCGGACAGGAGCGCGGCTATCGCGGCGGCACCGAAAACCTCCCGGCCGCGCTCGGTTTCGCCGCCGCGCTGGAGGCACCGCGCGACTGGTTCGCCGCCATGGCAGACCTCCGCGCCACCCTCGATGCCGCCGTTCTCGCGAGCGGCGGCGAGATCGTTGCGCACCACGCCCCTCGCATTTCGACGATCGCCGCCTATCGTATGCCCGGCATAAGCTCCGCAGCGCAGCTGATCCGCCTCGACATGGCCGGCTTCGCCGTCTCCGCGGGCAGCGCATGTTCGTCGGGCAGCATGCGCCCAAGCCACGTGCTCGCCGCGATGGGCTATACCCCCGAAGCCGCCGCCGAAGTCGTCCGCGTCAGCTTCGGCTGGACGACGACCTCGGACGACGTCGCGAAATTCGCCGAGGCTTGGACCCGGATCGCGCAAGACATAAAGCGATCCGCATGAGCTATCTCGATTACCAGGCGACCACCCCGCTAGCGCCCGAAGCGCTCGCCGCAATGCTGCCGTGGCTCGAATCGCAGCACGCCAACCCGCACTCCCCGCACCGCGAAGGCCGCCGCGCGAAGGCCGCAGTCGAGGTCGCGCGCGATCAGGTGGCCGCGCTGCTGCCCCCTGGTGGCCGCGTCGCCTTCACCAGCGGCGCGACCGAGGCGCTCAACTGGGCGATCAAGGGCTCGACCGGCCCGATCGTCACGCTCGCAACCGAACACGCCGCCGTCCTCGACACGGTCGCAGCCGAGGCGGCGAGGGGGCGTCAGGTCACGGTCCTCCCGGTCGGCCCCGACGGCGTGGTCGATCTCGACGTGGCCCGCGCCGCAATCCTCCCCGGCACCGGTCTCGTCGCGGCGATGCTCGTCAACAACGAGATCGGCGTGACCCAGCCGGCCGCGGCGCTCGCCGATCTCGCGCATGCAGCCGGCGCGCTGATGCTCTGCGACGCGGTCCAGGGCTATGGCCGCGTACCGATCCCCGGCACCGTCGACCTGATCGCGATCTCCGCGCACAAGGTCCACGGTCCCAAGGGCATAGGCGCACTCTGGATCCGCGACGGCGTCGACCTCGCCCCGCTGTTGCACGGCGGCGGGCAGGAAGCACCCGGTCGCTCCGGCACGCTCTCGCCCGCGCTCTGCGCAGGCTTCGGTGTCGCGGCCAAGCTGATGGCCGCGCGGACGATCGAAGACGCCGCGCATGTCGACCGCCTCAAGTCGCTCGCGCTCGACCGTCTCCGCCCCGACTGGATCGTCAACGGATCGACCGAGCACCGGTATCACGGCAACCTGAACGTCCGCCGCGACGGTCTCGACGTGAACCGGCTGATGTCGGACCTGCGCGACATCGCCTTCTCCGCGGGCTCGGCCTGTGCGAGCGGATCGGGTCGGTCCAGCCACGTCCTCCGCGCGATCGGCCTGACCGAGGCGCAGGCGCGCGCCAGCATCCGTCTCGGCTTCGGCCGCTACACCACCGAAACCGAACTGCGCGATGCGATCGACGCGATCGTCGCCGCTGCCGAAGGACAATGGCCATGATCGTCCGCTTCATCGCCCGCGACGGCAGCATTACCAGCGTCGCAGTCAGCCCGGGCGACCGATTGCTCGACACCGCGCAGGCGCATAATCAGCCGCTCGAGGGCACCTGCGAAGGCCAGCTATCCTGCGCGACCTGCCATGTCGTCGTCGACCCCGCCGACTTCGCGCGCCTCCCGCCGGCGACCGAGGACGAGGAGGATATGCTCGATCTCGCGCAGAACGCCACGCGGACCAGTCGGCTCGCCTGCCAGATCCGCCTGACCGACGCGCTCGACGGACTGACCGTTCGGATTCCGGGGTAGGTCAGCAAAGCTTACAGGAAGACAACGCGCGGTTCAGGGAACGTCCACGCCCGCAAGCCGATTATCCGCTCATCGCCTCAATGTACGAGGTCTTGAGAGGAGTACCGGACATGAAGATCATCGCAATGTTCGCCGCTGGCGCCTTGGCCACGGGAACCCTGTTCGCCGCGGCGCCCGCCGATGCGCAGCGCTACGGTTGGGATGGCTCGCGCGGCCATCATGACTGGCACGGGCCGCGTGGCGACCGGGGCTGGCATGGCCGCCGCGGCTGGGACGACCGCCGTGGCTGGGACGGTCCGCGGCGTGGATATGGCGGCTATCGGGGCGGCTATCGCGACAGTGGCTATGGGTATCGCGGTCCACGGGGTTACGGCCGGTCGCGCGTCGTATGCCGGATCGATCGTGGCTATTACGGCCCGGTCCGCCGCTGCTTTCGTCGATAATACGGAACCGTAACGACTCCCGCTCTGTTTAACATAGGTTGCCAGTCCATCGGGACTCGCGTCACGTAGGAGACCCCCATGAAGTTCTTTACCATCGCCGCAGCAGGCCTCGTCGCGCTTACCGGTCTCGCGCCCGTCGGGATCGCCGCAGAGGCATCGGCGCAGCGCACCGTCGTCCATGAGCGTACGGTCGTCCGCCACAATGATCGCCGCCCGGGCTATGGCCGCCACGCGGTCCGCACGCGCCAGGTATGCCGCAACGTGGTGCGCAACCATCACCGCCAGCGCGTCTGCCGCACGGTCCGCTACAACCGCTAACGTTAAAGCGGCTTGATCATCCCGTCCGACCCCGCCATATGCGCCGCGGGAGTCGGGCGGACGTGGTCGTCGCCAACTTGGTCAGATCCGGAAGGAAGCAGCCACAACGATTTCGCCACGGGTCGTCCCGGCTCCCACCGCGAACATGGCGTACCGCCATCTGAGCGCGGCCAGCGGCGCAAAGCGCCAACTGACGATGCGGCTAAGCCGCAGCGCACTTCTTCTAAATTCGTCGAAGATCCCGAACCGGTGTCCTACACGCCGCCGCCGTGGCACCATCCGCCGATGACCCACGCCCGCTCCTTGATCGGCCCGTTACACCACCCCGCCAACCCAAGTGCAGACCCTTCCCAGCGTCTATACTTTCTATACTTCACTCCCCTTCGACAGCGCGCGTCACACCCGCTATGACGCCGGCAATGTCAGATACCTTCGACCTGGGCGAACCCCCGCAGCCGACCGCCAAGGCCGACGTCGCCTACCGCGTGCTCGCGCGCAAATATCGTCCGCAGACCTTTTCCGAACTGATCGGGCAGGATGCGATGGTGCAGACGCTGGGCAACGCGATCAAGCGCGACCGGCTCGCGCATGCGTTCCTGATGACCGGCGTCCGCGGGGTCGGCAAGACGTCGACCGCACGCCTCATCGCCAAGGCGCTCAACTGCATCGGTCCCGATGGGCAGGGCGGCCCGACGATCGACCCGTGCGGCGTCTGCGAACCCTGCCGCGCGATCGCCGAGGGCCGCCATATCGACGTGATCGAGATGGACGCCGCCAGCCACACCGGCGTCGACGACGTCCGCGAGATCATCGACGCGTCGCGCTATTCGGCGGTCACCGCGCGGTTCAAGATCTACATCATCGACGAAGTCCACATGCTGTCGAAGAACGCGTTCAACGCGTTGCTCAAGACGCTCGAGGAACCGCCACCGCATGTGAAGTTCCTGTTCGCTACCACGGAAGTGAACAAGGTGCCGGTGACGGTCCTGTCGCGCTGCCAGCGTTTCGACCTTCGCCGCATCTCCGCGGAACAGCTCGCCAAGCATTTTGCCTGGGTCTCGACCGAAGAAGGCGTCGTCGCCGATCCCGAGGCGCTGATGCTGATCGCACGCGCCGCGGAAGGCTCTGCGCGCGACGGGCTATCGATCCTCGATCAGGCGATCGCGCATGCCGGGCTCGAAGGCGGCGGCGTGACGGCGGATGCGGTCCGCCAGATGCTCGGCCTGTCCGATCGTGGCGCGGTGCGCGATCTGCTCACGCTGATCCTCGCCGGCGACGGGGCAGGGGCGCTCGCCGCGATGCGCCGCCAATATGATTACGGCGTCGACCCGCTGTCGGTGCTCCGGTCGCTACTCGAAACCGTCCACGGCATCACGCTGACCAAGGTCGGCACGCCGCCCGACGCGGCGCAGCCGGCCGAGGAACGCGCCGCACGCGAGGACTGGGCGGCATCGCTCGGCTATCCCGCGCTACACCGCCTGTGGCAGCTGTTCCTCAAGGGGCATGACGAGGTCGCCAAGGCGGCGCTGCCGATCGAAGCCGCGGAGATGGCGCTGTTGCGCGCGATCTACGCCTCGACGCTGCCCGATCCCGGCGAACTCGCCCGGCAGATCGCCAGCGGTGCGGCCCCTGCCGCCGCACCGTCGCTGCCGACCCCGGCCAGCCAGCCCGCGCCCGTTGCGACGGCACCCGAACCAACCGGCCCGATCCTGCCGCCGACGTTCGAGGCGCTGGTCGATTTGCTCGACGAGCAAGGCGGTCTCGCGATCGCTGCGCGGCTGCGGCACGGCGCGCGGATCGTCAGCTATGCGCCACCCGAATTTGCCCTCAGCGGCAGTCGCCCGGTGTCGGCGGACACGTTGGCCGAACTCAACACGCTGTTGAAGACGGTGACGCGGACCGCGTGGAAAGTGACGATCGTCGACGCGCCCGGCGAGCCGACGTTGAAGGAACAGGCCGACTCCGCCGAAGAGGCAAACCGTTTGAAATATTGGGACTCGCCATTGGTCCGGGCAGCGCGCGAAGCGTTCCCCGATACCAGAATGGAAAATTGGCCCGGTCAAAGGAGCAACGCATGAAGAATATCGATGAAATCCTCGCCATGGCGCAGAACGTCCAGAGCGAACTCGAAAAGGCGCAGGCCAATCTCGACACGATCGAAGTCGAGGGCGCATCGGGCGGCGGGCTCGTCAAGGTGAAGGCGTCGGCGAAGGGCCGGATCATCGGCATCGCAATCGACGATTCGCTGATCCAGGTCAGCGAGAAGCAGATGCTCGAGGATCTGCTGACCGCGGCGTTCAACGACGCGCGCGCCAAGGCGGACGCGGTGTCGGGTACCGAGATGTCGAAAATGACCAGCGGACTTCAGCTGCCCCCGGGCTTCAAGCTGCCATTCTGAGTCGATCTAGGCGCCAGTAGGCGCCGGCCACCCCAAGTCCGTCATCCCAGCGTTCGCTGGGGTGACGGATGCGGTCTGGTTCAGGGTCGCAGGCAGCTGTCCAACCCATCGTTCCGTACCACCGAAACCCGCCGCGACAGCGTGTTGCCATGCTTGCGCACGAACCCATGCGGACTGATCGCCGCGCGCTTCTTGGGCAACGGCAGCACCGCCGCAATCCGCCCCGCCTCGGTCGGTGACAGCTTCGACGCATCATGGTTGAAATAGCGGATCGCCCCGGCGTTCGCGCCGTACGTCCCGATCCCGGTCTCGGCGATGTTGAGATACACCTCCATGATCCGCCGCTTCGGCCACAGCGCCTCGATCAGCACCGTGAAATATGCCTCGAACGCCTTGCGGACATAGCCGCCGCCCTGGAACAGGAACGCGTTCTTCGCGGTCTGCTGGCTGATCGTTGAGCCGCCGCGGATCCGCCCACCCTGCGCATTGCGCGCGGCCGCCCCCGCGATCGCCTTGAAATCAAAGCCATGATGCGAACAGAACCGCGAATCCTCGCCCGCAATCGCCGCGCGCGCCATGTCCGGATCCATCTCGGATAGCGGCATCCAGTCCTTGGTGACGCCATGACCGCTCAGCACGTCGCCCATCATCGTCCAGGTGAACGGTACCGGCACGAACCGATAGATGCCGACCCATGCGACCGTGATCAGGACGAATCCGAAGACGATCTTGGCGAAAATGCGGAAGAAGCCCATTGCCGCTCCTTATGCGATCGGCGCGGCCTCGCCAATGATCGCACGCGCGGCGGCGACGCCCGTCTCGTACGCGCCGTGCGCGGTCGAGAAATCATACGGGTGGCAGGCTTCCCCGGCAAAACGGATGCGGCCATCGACCGGCGCCGCGAGGACGCCACGCTGTGCCGCTTTACCAACCCTCGCATGGCTGTAGCTGCCGCCGATATAAGGTTCGTGGCGCCACCGCGTCGCGGTGAGCGGCGTGAGGCGGTTGCGCCAGTCGCTACCGAGCAATTCGACAAGCTCGTCGATCGCGAACTGTGCGGCGTCGCGGTCCTCGAGTATCTCCGCGCAGTTGCCGCCGAAGAAGCTCTCGACGATCGGCCAGCCGAACGGCGACAGGCGGTGGCTGGCGGTGCAGGCGATGTACGGGTTGCCGATCAGATGCGCGTTGGTCGGCCATTCGGGGCGATCGACATGAAGGAACACCTTGTCGGCAAGTCCAAGCGGGAGGTCGGCAGCGGCGGCATGTTTATCGGGGAGGGGCGGGTCGAACACGATCTGCGCCGTGGCGAGGACCGTCGTGGGGACGCAGACGATGACATGGTCCGCCTCGATCATGCCCGCGGGGGTGTCGAGTTTGAGGCGAAGGCCGCTGTGATCGATACGCGTGACGGGTGTCGAGAGGCGGACGGCCAGACCCGCGGCGTGGCTGGTAACGAGCGTGCCGTAGCCTTCATTCACTGTCCAATTGTCGTCGGTCGCGGCGTCTTCGTACGCGGCCCAGTCGTGAAGCGAGACCCGGGTAAGATTCGCGCCATTGGCGTAGCCGGAGATCGCGTCGATCTTGGGACGCCATTTATCGTCCGCATCGATGAAGTCGGAAAGGGGGCGGTCTGGGCCGTCCAGCGCGGCCAGGGCTCGCGCATTCCAGGATGAGTACGCCTCTGAGGAGGCTGCTTGGTCTTCAGGCGGAAAGCCGAGGTCGCGCCATTGCGTGCGCCAGTTCGCGTCGGAGCGATCTATGGAAAAGCCCGTCGCCTGTGCGATCGAAGTCCAGGGATTACGCTGGCCGGAGTGAAGCCAACCACAGCCGGAGTCGACGTGGTTTCCCGCGAAGGCGAAAAGCTGGTCTCGGATTGCGCCTTGGCGGGACAACAGGCAGGCGAGAGGAATACTTCGGGCTCGGCCGCCGAGGCGGTCGCTGGCCTCGACCAGCACCACATCGTACCCAGCATCATGCAGCGTTCTTGCCGCAGCGATACCAGCCGCACCGCCGCCGATGACGACGGTGCGTGCCACCTTATGCCGCCAGCAGGCGCTTCTCGCCGGCGATTCGCATCATTGCCTTTTGCAACTTCTCGAACGCACGAACCTCGATCTGGCGCACGCGCTCGCGCGACACGTTGTACACTTGCGACAGCTCCTCGAGCGTCTTGGGATCGTCGGTCAGGCGACGCTCGGTGAGGATGTGCTGCTCACGCTCGTTGAGGTCGTCCATCGCCGACACCAGCATCGAGTGGCGAACGTCCGCCTCCTGTGCATCGGCAACGATCTTGTCCTGCAACGGCGCGTCGTCCTGCAGCCAATCCTGCCACTGGCCTTCGCCGTCTTCCCGCATCGGCACGTTGAGCGATGTATCGCCGCCCATCGCCATGCGCCGGTTCATGCTGACTACGTCGGTTTCGGCCACACCAAGATCTGTTGCAATTTTGGTGACGTGTTCGGGGCGCAGATCGCCGTCCTCGAATGCATCGAGGCGGCTCTTCATGCGGCGCAGGTTGAAGAACAGTTTCTTCTGTGCCGCCGTCGTCCCCATCTTCACGAGGCTCCACGAGCGCAGGATATATTCCTGGATCGATGCACGAATCCACCACATCGCATAGGTGGCCAGACGGAAGCCGCGCTCGGGCTCGAACTTCTTCACGCCCTGCATCAGGCCGATATTGCCTTCGGAGATCAGCTCCGACGTTGGCAGGCCATAGCCGCGATACCCCATTGCGATCTTCGCCACGAGGCGCAGATGCGAGGTCACGAGCTGCGCCGCCGCCTCCGTATCGCCATGCTCCTGGAAACGCTTGGCGAGCATATATTCCTGCTCGGGTTTGAGCAGCGGGAATTTCTTGATCTCAGCGAGATAGCGATTGAGACCCGCCTCGCTGCCGAGCGCAGGAATCGTCGCTGGAACGTTGGAGCGGGCTGCCATAGTCGTAATCCCTTTCTGCTGACCCCGATTGCCGCACTGCGGCATGGTGTCGATTATCTATACGTCAAGCTGGGTGAACAGTTCCTGCATGTCTGCGGGCATTTCGCTTTCGAACGCCAAAGCGATGCTATTCACCGGATGGATGAACCCCAGATGCGCGGCATGCAACGCCTGGCGACGGAACCCGAGCGTATCGAGCAGCGACTTCTGAGCTTGCTTTGTTCTACCATAGACCGGGTCGCCCAACAAGGCATGGCCGATCGACGCCATGTGCACGCGCACTTGGTGCGTGCGACCGGTCTCGAGCCGACATTCGATCAGCGCTGCAGCGCGTAGTGTCTTTATAGTCGAGAAATGCGTCACTGCGCGTTTGCCGCCCTCGACGATCGCGATCTTCTTGCGGTTCTGCGGACTGCGCGCGAGCGGCGCGTCGACGGTACCGCTGGATGGACGGGGGATGCCGCCGACGATCGCCTTGTAGCGGCGATCGATGCTGTGATCGTGAAACTGCTTGGCCAGACCTTCGTGCGCGCGGTCGGTCTTCGCCGCGATCATGAGCCCCGACGTGTCCTTGTCGATACGGTGGACGATACCGGGCCGCGCGACGCCGCCGATCCCCGACAAATTGCCAGCGCAGTGGTGGAGCAGCGCGTTGACGAGCGTCCCGTCGAAATTGCCCGCCGCCGGATGGACGACCAGCCCGGCGGGCTTGTCGATCACGATCAGGTCGTCGTCCTCATAGGCTATGACGAGCGGGATATCCTGCGCTTCGTTGTGCAAAGGGGTCGGCGGCGGGATCGCAATCGCGAACATCTGGCCGGCTGCGGCCTTCTTCGCCGAATCGCGCCATTCGCGGCCGTTGAGCGTCACCTGCCCCGCGGCGATCAGCGCCTTCAACCGCTCGCGCGACATGTCCGGGAGCAGTTCGGCCAGCGCACGATCGAGCCGCCAGCCATCCGTGGCCGGCGTGATCGATGCTTCGACGATGGAAACCCCCCGGTCCATGTCGTAGCGATGTGGCGATGACCGTGACAATTTCAAGCGAAGTGCTGCAGCGAATGTTCGCGCAGGCGGCGGCGTCGCCCGAGGCGGAGATCTGCGGGCTGTTGCTGGGCGGCGGAGATCGGATCGAGGCGGTGGAGGCGTGCACGAATGTCGCAACGGATCCGGCGCGCGCGTTCGAGATCGATCCGACCGCGTTGTTCGCGGCCCATCGCCGGGCAAGGGCTGGTGGCGCGGCGGTGATCGGCCATTATCATTCGCACCCGTCTGGCCAACCGATCCCATCGCCGCGCGATGCGGCGCAGGCGATGGGGGACGGGGCGATATGGGTGATCCTCGGTGGCGGTGTCGCGCGGGCCTGGCGGTCGGTCGCGCTCGGCGGGTTCGTCGAGGAGGTGATCGGCTGCGTTTGACACACGACATACCGACGCACCACGAACGTGACAAAAGTCGGGATGCAAAGCCAAGAACGTTGCGCTGGATACCCTGGATCCTGACTTTCGTCAGGATGACGGAGGTTAGGCAGGTCAGGATGACGGAGGTCGGGCAGGTCAGGATGACGGAGGTCAGGCAGAGACGTGTCGTACCTCCACCCTTGCGCGCCGCCGATGTCACCGCCAGAAGACACGCCGTAAATAGGGGATTTTCATGACGGTCAGCCCGGTCGATTTCGCGAGCCTGCTGTGTTCGCGCCTGTGCCACGACCTGCTGTCGCCGGTGGGGGCGCTCAACAACGGGTTGGAGCTGCTTGCCGACGAGACCGATCCGGCGATGCGCGAGCGCGTCATGCAATTGCTGGCCGACAGCGCGCGCGCATCCGCCAGCAAGCTCAAATTCTTCCGGCTCGCCTTCGGAGCCGCGGGCGGGTTCGGCGAGCTGGTCGACACGCATGAGGCCCGCAACGCGATCGAGGGGCTGGTCGCGGAAAACAAGCGGATCACGTTCGTCTGGGGGGTCGAGGCGTCGGCAATGCCCAAATCGGCGGTGAAGGTGCTGCTCAACCTCGTGCTCGTCGCGACCGAATCGTTGGTGCGGGGCGGGACGATGGAGGTCGGCGGCGAGGAGAATGACGGGCAGCTCGAGATCGTCGTGAAGATCGAGGGTGCGCGGATCGTCCTCGACCCCGAGATCCGCCGCACCCTGGTCGAAGGTGAAGGCGCCCAGACCGTCACGCCGCGGGCGGCTGCGGCCTATCTGATCAACACGGTGGTCGCCGAGGCCGGCGGGACGGTGATCATGTCCGAGCCGGCCGAGGGGATCATGATCTTCGGCGCGGTCTTCGCGGCGCGCTGACCCAGCGTTCGCTGTTCCCGGGCTCGTGCGCCAGAGCTAACGCCCTCTTAACCTCCACCGTGCATGACAGGCCTCGAACGCGGGGCTCGCATGGACGATCTTTTACAGGAATTCATTGCCGAGACGCGCGAAACGCTGGAAGCGATTGCCGGCGAGATTGTCGCGTGGGAGGCCGAACCCGCCGATAGCGCGCGGCTCGACGCGATCTTCCGCTTCGTCCACACCGTCAAGGGAAGCTGCGGGTTTCTCGACCTGCCGAGGCTCGCACGCCTGAGCCACGCGGCGGAGGACGTGCTCGCCGCGGTTCGCGACGGTAAGCGCACGCCCGATACCGCGCTCGTCAACGCAGTGCTGGGGATCGTCGATCGGATCGCGGCGATCGTCGAGGCGATCGATGCCGGCGCATCGCTCGACGATGCGGACGAGGACGTGCTGATTGCCGCCCTCGCGCCCGATGCGCAGCCGCGCGCACAGATCCAGGCAGCGCCGCAGAACCGCGCCGCAAGCCGCAGCGTCCGCCTGAACGTCGACCTGCTCGATCACATGATGAGCGGCATGTCCGAGATGGTGCTGGCGCGCAACGAACTCGCGCGCAGGTTGCGCGACAGCGACGTCGATCCGCAGGTCGAGGCGGCGCTCGAGCGGCTCTCGCTCACCGTCGCCGACATGCGCGACACCGTCACGCGTACGCGGATGCAAAAGGTCGATGCGCTGTTCTCGGCACTGCCGCGGATGGTCCGCGACACCAGCGCCGAGCTAGCCAAGAGCGTCGACCTGGTGATCGAAGGCGCCGATGTCGAGCTCGATCGCGAGATGATCGAGCTGATGCGCGATCCGCTCGGCCATATCATCCGCAACGCGATCGACCATGGCATCGAGACACCGACGGAGCGACGTGCGGCGGGCAAGCCGTTGACCGGACGCCTGATCGTGTCGGCGCGGCAGTCGGGCAACCAGATCCTCATCGAGATTGCCGATGACGGCAAGGGCATCGATGTCGCGCGGATCGTCGCCAAGGCGGCCGAAAAGCGGCTGTACGGCGTCGCCGAACTGGCCGCGATGAGCGAGGCCACCAAGCTCGACCTGATCTTCGCGCCGGGTCTGTCGAGCCGCGACACGGTCACCGCGATCTCGGGGCGCGGCGTCGGCATGGATGTCGTGCGCGCCAATATCGAACAGATCGGCGGCCGCATCGTTCTGACGAACGATCCGGGCCGGGGCTTGCGGATCGTCATCCATGTGCCGCTGACATTGTCGATCCTGTCGACGATCATCGTCGGCGTGGGCGCGCAGCGGTTCGCCTTGCCGCGCCAGGCGATCGAGGAGATCGTCATGGTTCGCGGCAACCAGGTGCGGATCGAGACGATCGGCGACGCTGCCACGGTCACGGTGCGCGGCAAGCGGATGCCGCTGGTATCGCTGGGCGAACTGCTGGATCTGAACGGCGACACGCCCCCGACGCTGGTGATCGTCTCGACGCGCGAGGGCGATTATGCGCTCGGCGTCGATACCGTGCTCGACACCGAGGAGCTCGTCGTCAAGCCTGCGTCGCCCGCGGTGATGGCGACCGGCGTCTATGCGGGCAAGACCTTGCCCGACAACGGCTTGCCGATGCTGTTGCTCGATGCCGCCGGGATCGCCGCGGTGGCCGGGTTGCGGTTCACGCCCGTCGTCGCGGCGGCGGCGGCGGTCGAGGAGGTGGTGCCGGGGGTGCCCGCGTTGCTGTTCGACGATCTCGACGGCCAGCGCCGGGCGATCGCGCTGGCGGTGATCGACCGTGTCGAGCCGGTGCCGACCGAGGCGATCCGCTGGTCGGGCGGGGCGCTGCGCCTGTCGATCGGCGAAACGATCATTCCGCTCCACGCGGTCGCCGAACTGGGTGCGCGCACCGAGGTGGCGGTGTTGCGCCTGACCGATGGCGAAAGCGAAATGGCCTATGCGATCGCAGAGGCGATCGAGATCGTCGCGCTGCCGACGGATATGGCGCCCGCACGCGGCACCGGGCCGATCGCCGGCGTGGTCATGATCGCGGGCGAGCAGATCGAGCTGGTCGATCCGCATGCGCTGTTCGCCGGGCAGCCGGTGACGCTCGGGTCGCTGCCGGTATGCCTGTTGCAGGTCGACGGATCGGGCTGGATGGAGACGTTCCTGAAACCCGCGCTCGAAGCGTCGGGTTATCGCTGCGTGACGGCGCTGGCGGCGGGCGAAACGGCGGCGGTGGCGCTGGCGATGGAGGACGCGCCGGTTCGCGAGACGCTGGCACCGGTCGTGACGCTGCGCCGGATGCCGACCGCCGAGCGCGACGACGATCCGAGCATCTATCGGTACGACCGGCCGGCGTTGATCGCCGCGCTCGCAGCACGGAGGGCGATGTGAGCGAATTGTTCCTGGTGGCGCATGTCGCGGGTCGCGGCGTCGCGATCGCCGCAACCCAGGTCGAATCGGTGGTCGATATCGGCGAGATCGTCGCGGTCCCGCGTGCGGAGGCGTTTGTCCGCGGACTGGCGGCGTTGCGCAGCCGGGTGGTGACGGTGATCGACACCGGCACCGCGCTGGGGCTGGCGCCGACCCCGGATGACGTCAGGCGCGCGGTCATCACCGTCTTCGAAGGGCATCATTACGCGATCCTGGTCGACTCGGTCGAGGACGTCGCGCCGTCCGAGCGCTTGCCGCTGTCGTCGGGCATGGCGCTGCATCGCGGCTGGGCGTCGGCGGGGATCGGTATCGTCGAGCGTGACGGCGAACCGCTGCTGATCCTCGATCTCGCCGCCATCATTTCGGACACCGCCTTGGCCGCCTGAATCTTCCCCTGTTTAACCCGGTGCTTACGCTTTCCTGCGCAGACCGGTTTCACGATTTTCCCCGGAAGGCTTTCCATGAAGACCTGTCTCGTCGTCGATGACTCCAAGGTGATCCGCAAGGTCGCGCGCCATATCCTGGAGACGCTCGACTTTACCGTGACCGAAGCCTGTGACGGCCGCGAGGCGCTGGCTGCGTGCATGGCGTCGATCCCCGACGTGATCCTGCTCGACTGGAACATGCCGGTCATGAGCGGGATGGATTTCCTCCGCGCGCTGCGCGAGGCCGATGTCCCGAGCCGGCCGAAAGTGGTGTTCTGCACGACCGAGAACGGCATGGCGTATATCCGCGCGGCGATTGAGGCCGGGGCGGACGAATATGTCATGAAGCCGTTCGATCGCGAGACGCTCGAATCGAAGCTCCAGATCGTCGGCATGGCCTGATCCGGTCCGGACGATGGCCAGTCGGTCCCCTCCCGTGCCGCGACCCGATCGTGCCGGCCCCCAGGCGGACGGTTTCGCGCGGGTCCTGATCGTCGATGATTCGGTGGTCGCGCGCGCAGTGATCGCGCGGCTGATCGATGCGAGCGACCGGTTCTCGGTGGTGGGCGCGGTCGGCACGGCGCAGGCGGCGCTGGAGTTTCTGGCGCGCGCGACGGTCGAGTTCATCCTGCTCGACATCGAGATGCCGGGCGTCGACGGGCTGACCGCGCTCCCCGACCTGATCGCGGCGGGGCAGGGGGCCAAGGTGCTGATCGTGTCGTCCTCCGCCGACGATGGCGCGGCGGCCTCCGTCCAGGCGCTTGCGCTGGGGGCGGCGGAGACGTTGATCAAGCCGTCGGCGGGGGCGCTGTCGGGGCGGTTCGGCGCCGCGCTCGTGGGCAAGCTCGAACGGCTGTGCGAGCATCCGGCGCTGATGCCGCCGGCGATCGTCGTCCGTCCGCCGGCTGCGGCGCCGGCGCCGGTGCCGTCCGCGCAACCGGTACCACGGCCTGCGCCGACGACGCATCGCACCCGTGCGGCGAGCGACGACTATGACATCGTCGCGATCGGCGCCTCGACCGGCGGCATCCATGCGCTGAGCCAGGTCTTCCGCGAACTCCCGGCCGGATTCCGGTTGCCGATCGTGATCACGCAGCATCTGCCCGCATCGTTCATGCCCTATTTCGCGGCGCAGATCGCGTTGCTTGCGGGACGTCCCTGCGATGTCGCGACCGATCGGCTGCGTGTGCGTCCGGGGCGCATCATCGTCGCACCGGGCGATGCGCATCTGAAATGCGTCGCGCTGGGCGAGGACGGGGCCGCATTCCGCCTGACCCATGAGCTTGCGGGCAGCGGATGCATGCCGTCGGTCGATCCGATGCTCGCGTCGATCGCCGAGGTCTATGGCGCGCGAATGATCGCGATCATCCTCAGCGGGATGGGGCGCGACGGTGCGGAGGGCGCGCGGCGCGTGCGCGATCGCGGCGGCTGCGTCATCGCGCAGGACCAGAAGAGTTCGGTCGTCTGGGGCATGCCGGGCGCGGTGGCGGCCGCGGGAGTCGCCGATGCCGTGCTGCCGCCCGATGCGATCGGCCGCCTCGTCGCGACTCGGCGCCGGCCATGACGCTCGCCAAATCGCCCCCCGTCGCTATGCCGGTCGTTGGGCCGGTCGCGGCATCGCAGACCGCGATCAGCGTGCTCACCGCACTGCTCGAGGCGCGGACCGGCCAGCAGATCGCGGCGTATCGATCGTGGCGGCTCGATACCGCGCTGAAGCCGCTGTTGCGCGACCGCAAGCTCGACACGCTCGACCAGCTGGTGACGCAACTGCTCGAAGGCAGCGATCGCCTGATCGGCGACCGGATCGTCGACGCGCTCGTCAACCAGGAAACCTCGTTCTTCCGCGACGCGCAGGTCTTCGAGCTGCTCGTCGAGGCGGTCGCGGCGGCGCAGGCCGAGCGTCGCCGGGTCCGGATCTGGTGCGCGGGATGCTCGACCGGGCAGGAGCCGCTGTCGCTGGCCATGGCGTTTGCCGAACGGCACCAGACGAGCGGTGCGCCGATGCCCGAGATCGTTGCGACGGACGTATCCGAAGCCGCCTTGGCGCGCGCCCGCGCGGGGCGCTTCTCGCAATTCGAGATCCAGCGCGGCCTGCCCGTGCGACAGATGATCCGCTGGTTCGACACGACGGGCAGCGACTGGGTGGCAAAACCGGAACTGGTCAAGCTGGTCACCTTCCGACGGATGAACCTGGTCTCCGATCAACCCCCGCCGGGGCGGTTCGATATCATCCTGTGCCGCAACGTCCTGCTGTACCTGTCCACCCAGACCAAGACGCATGTGTTTCCGAAGCTGGCGGACGCGCTGAACCCAGGCGGCATGCTGGTGCTCGGCGCGGGCGAGACGGTCATCGGCCAGACCAGCGCGTTCGAACCCAGCAAGGGGTTTCGCGGCTTCTATCAGCTCCAGGGCGAAGAGGGGCGCAGCCAAGCCGTCGGTTGAGGCGCCGCGGCGATCACCGCGTTGTTTTCCGCAGCCTATTACCTCGGCGGTCGGTTGTCGCTAATGCTGTAGCCAGGCATTGCCGAACGGCTTGAAGGGAAGCTGGCTTGAAGTTTATCGAGACTCCGTCACCCAATTTCGACGACCGTTCGCTGCCTGTCACGATGGTGGTGTTGCACTATACCGGCATGCAGGACGGCGCGTCGGCGATCGCGCGGCTCCGCGATCCCGAGGCGAAGGTCTCATCGCATTATCTGGTCGAGGAGGACGGCACCGTCCTGCGGATGGTCGCGGAGGACAAGCGTGCCTGGCATGCCGGGCGGTCGCACTGGCGCGGGGTCGAGGACGTCAACTCGGCGAGCATCGGCATCGAGATCGTCAATCCCGGGCACGAGTTCGGCTATCGCCCATTCCCGCCCGAACAGATCGCATCGGTCGTGGCGCTGGTGGCCGAGATCAAGGATCGCCACGAAATCACCCGCGGCAATATCGTCGGCCATTCGGACATCGCGCCGACGCGCAAGCGCGATCCGGGCGAGCTGTTCCCATGGCACGAGCTCGCGCGGCGGCGGCTCGCGCTGCCACGCCCGACCAAGAACCTAATGGATCCCGGCTGGACCGAAGGCGGCTTCTGTCTCGCGCTCGAACGCTTCGGCTATGATGTCGAGAACCGGATGGCGGCGACGATGGCGTTCCAGCGCCGGTTCCGCCCCGAGCTGGTCGATGGCGAAGTCGATGCGGAATGCCGCTGCATTCTTCTTGCTTTGCTGCTTCCCAAACCGATGGGCGACGACTAGGGGTCTGCGCGCCAGAGGGTCGGGCGGCCGCGGGGGTGTCGTAATGGCATCCGCGAGGAAAGTCCGGGCTCCGCGAAACGACGGTGCCGGGTAACGCCCGGCGAGGGTGACCTCAGGGAAAGTGCCACAGAGAGCAGACGGCCAACCCTCGGCGCAAGCCGGGGCGGTCAGAGTGAAAGGGTGCGGTAAGAGCGCACCGCGCGCCTGGTAACAGGGGCGGCACGGCAAACCCCACCGGGAGCAAGATCGAATAGGGGTGGCACATGGGCTTCGTTTCAGCTCGTCACCCGGGTTGATTGCTTGAGGCGGCGGGCAACCGTCGTCCTAGAGGAATGGTCGCCTAACTTTCGACCGAAGGGTCGGAAATGGACAGAACCCGGCTTACAGACCCTCTGGCATCCTTCTCCGAACCATTGCAGACTGCCGGTCAATAACACCGGGGGGGCTGGATGCGTTTCAAGAGTATAGTTTTGCTGGGCGCTTGCGTTGGCGCTCTGTCGGTCGGCGCGGTGCATGCGGTGGCACAGGGTCCCGCCGCCAGTGCGCCGGCGACGACGGTTCAACAGGATTTCGATGCCGCCGCGGCGCTGGACGCGACGAACGATCGCGCCGCATCCTTGGCGGCCTGGACCAAGCTCGAGGCTCGAACCAAGCCCGGGTCGCGCAGCCGCGGCATCGTCCTGGTCCGCCAGGCCCCCATCTTCTTTTCACTCAACCGCGCGGACGAGGCCGTCGCTGCGGCGCGCGCGGGCCTGGCGCTGCTGCCCGAGGGCGATCCGACATTGGCGGAAGATCGGACGCGGGCCTATCTGATCATCGGTCGGATCGCGACGGATACGCTGGACTATGCCGGTGCCGTTGCCGCGCTCGAAAAGGCGGAAGCCGGCGCGGTCAGCAGCGGGGACAAGCTGGGTGCGATGCTGGCCTTGGTATCGGTGCAGATCTTCATCGACCCGGTCGCGGCGGCCGCAACGCTCGGCCGCAGCGATGCGCTGGCGGCGACACTGAAGCTCGAAAAGTCAGTGACCGCGCAATTTGGCCGGCAGCGGACGGTGTTACGGCTCAACACCGGCGATCTGGCCGGCGCGCGTGCCAGCGCATTGCGCACGATCCAGTTGCTGGGCGGTCTGGAAACGTTGAAGATCGACACCACCGACGTTGCCGCGCGCTCCGATGCCGCGATCGCGTTCCTGCTCAGCGGCAATGCGGACGAAGCGCGGCGCTACATGGCGCTTACCGGTGCCGGCCGTATGGTGAAGGGGTCGTTCGACCCCGCCGCCGAGATGCGATCGCCTGATTGTGGCGGCGAGGCGGGGTTAAAGCCGCAGGACGTCGCGGTCGTCGACTTCACCATCGCAAGCGACGGGACCATCGCGCAGGCGACTCCGGTCTACGCGGCCGGCGGCGGCAGGGTGGCGATCGAGTTCGCGCGAGCGGTCAAGGGCTGGTCGTGGCCGATCGATAGCGTCGCGGCGATCCCTACGTTCTTCCGCTATCATGCCCGCGTCGAGATGCGCTGTTCTACCGCCTTCGAGCGTCCCTCCGTTAGCGACGGCCTGGACGGCGTGCTCGAACAATGGCTGATGTCGAAGGGGGTGGCGATACCGCCCGAGGCTACCGGATCGCAGGCCGCCGCCGTCACGGCGCAACGCGCTGCACTGGCCGCGGCCATGGCCCGATCGCCGAATAGCCTTGAAACGCTTGCGGCCATCCAGCGGTTGAACAGCAACCCGGTCGTGCCGCGCGAAGAGAGGGCAGCCTTATACTCTCGAGGGCTCGCGATCGCGATTGCCAATGGTGTACCGGCCAGTGCGCGGCTGGCGCTCGACCTGCCGGGGCGCCTCAGCGCGGTTACCGATCTGTGGAAGCCCGGGGTCTACGAGAATGCGCTGACGCCGATGGTGTCCGAACCCGCTTATGTAAACGATCCGCAGGCGCGTGCCGCTATCCGGCTGATGATCGTCGATGGCGCAGTCGCACGGGCGCGAAAGTCGGAGAAGAACGACGCGGCGATCGTGACGCTGCGACAGGTCGCCGACGACAAGGCATTGCAACCCAACGATCCGTTGCGCGTCGGGGCACTGATCCGTCTCGCCTCGATCGAGGAACGGTCCGGGCAGATCGATGCAGCGCGCGCGACATTCGCGTCCAGCGGTCTTACCGCCAACCAATGCGCGATCATGGATGCACCGCCCAAGATGGTGTCGATGCCCGGCGCCGAAGCGTTCCCCATGGAGGCGCAGCGCTGGGGGTTCGAGGGCTGGACCCAAGTCCAGTATGATATCGGTGCCGACGGCAATGTGGTCAACCAGCGCGCGCTGCTGAGTTATCCGCCCTTCATCTTCTCGGAGGCGGGTACGAAGTTCTTCGACAAGGCGAAATACGCCAAGACGTACAGGCCCGATGGTGGCCTTGGTTGCGGTGCCACGACGACGCGTGTCAGATTCCTGCTGCCGGGCTCGCCACAGCGCCCCTCGTCCAGCTGAACCAGGCCCTGCTTCCCGCGTCTGGCGGGAAGCAGGGGCCAAACACTTACACCAGCACCTTGTCCGGTCGGCCCACGTCTTCGAGGACCGTGCTCGCGTCGATCTCCATCATCGGTTTGATCAGCCCGTCGCGGATGTCGTAGACCCAGCCGTGCAGCAGCACCTGCTGGCCACGCGCGAACGCACCCTGGATCGTCGCGGTGCGCGCGAGCCGGACGAGCTGGTCGCGGACGTTGACCTCGACCAGCCGGTTGACCTTCTGCTCGCGGTCGGGCTGTGCGTCGATCTCGTCGGCATGGTCGTGCATCACGCAGCGCGCGGTCGACAACCAGTCGTCGACCGGGCCGGTCGTGCCGCCGTCGAGCGTCGCGCGGATTCCGCCGCACGCGTAATGGCCGCAGATGATGATGTGCCGCACGCCGAGCACGTCAACGGCATATTGCAGCACCGACATCAGGTTCGTGTCGTCGTCCTTGACCAGGTTGGCGATGTTGCGGTGGATGAACATGTTGCCCGGCGGCGTCATCGTCATCTGTTCCGGGCTGACTCGGCTGTCCGAACAGCCGATCCACAGGAACTCGGGGTTCTGGCCGACGAGCTGGCGCTGGAAGAAGTCGGGGCTCTCCTCGATGATCTCGGCCGACCACGCCTTGTTGGCGAGCAGGAGCTGTTTGTACTGCCTCATGCGAAACGGACCTCGGTCTGGGGGGCGTTGATCAGTTTCACCGTGCGCAGTGCCAGGTCACCGCGGATCAACACGGTGATGCCGCGATACTTGGCGCCCTTGATGAAGGCGTTGATGATGTCGATGTTGTCGAGATCGACATAGCTAGTCGACGACAGATCGATCAGCAGGTTCGCGTTGTCGGGCACCCGGTCGAGCGATTTCTGCAGCTCGTATTTATGGATGAAATACAGGTTGCGGCGCGCGCGGACGAGGCAGTCTTCGTCGTCGCAGGCGAAGGTGATCGCAGTGCGGAAGTTGCGCGCCACGACGAACACGAAGCCGACCGCAAGGCCGATCACGATACCCTCAAGCAGATCGGTGAACAGGATCGCGCCGACCGTGACGACGAACGGGATGAACTGAGTCCAGCCCTGCTTGTAGCGTTCGGTGAACAGCTTGGGCTTGGTGAGCTTGTAGCCGGTCGCGATCAGCACCGCGGCGAGCGCGGACAGCGGGATCAGGTTGAGCACCGCCGGGATCAGCGCGACGCTGACCAGCAGCCAGAAGCCGTGCAGCATCGTCGACAGCTTGCTCTCGGCCTTGGCGTCGACATTGGCGGACGAGCGCACGATCACCGAGGTGACGGGGAGGCCACCGATCAGCCCGGACAGGATGTTGCCGCCGCCCTGCGCCATCAATTCCCAGTTCTTGTCGGTCGAGCGGCGGCGCGGATCGATCTCGTCGACCGCCTTGACGCTCAGCAGCGATTCGAGGCTGGCGACGATCGCGAGCGTGACCGCGCTGCTCCAGACCACGCCCATCGTGATTCCGGAGAAATCGGGAAAGGTGAACAGCGATGGAAATTGCGACAGAGTCTGCGTGACCGGCACCTGGACCAGATGCGTCGCCTTGAGGTGCCATTCGGGCTTTACCGCACCGAGCAGCATGTTGCCGAAGATCCCGATCAGCACGACCACCAGCGGGCCGGGGACGAAGCGCAGCGGGCCGTTCTTCGGCTTGGCGCCGTCCCACCAGAACAGGAAGGCGAGACTGACCGACGCGATCAGGATCGCGCCCGGGGTCACCGCGGCGCTGAGGCTTTCGAGGATCCGCGAAAAGGTGTTGATGCCGTTTGCCGTGCTGAATTCGAAGATGCCCTCGGCTTCGCGATCGAAGCCGACTGCGTGCGGGATCTGCTTGAGGATCAGGATCAGGCCGATCGCCGCGAGCATCCCGGTGATGACCGAGGACGGTACGAATTCGCTGAGAATGCCCGCGCGTGTCAGCGAGAAGCAGATCTGCAGCACGCCGGCGAGCACGACCGCCATCAGGAACATCTGGTAGCTCGGCATGCTCTCGATCGCGGTCAGCACGATCACCGTCAGGCCGGCGGCGGGGCCGCTGACCGACAGCGGCGATTTCGAGAACAGCCCGACGGCGATACCCCCGACGATCCCCGAGATAATGCCGGCGAACAGCGGTGCGCCAGACGCGAGTGCGACGCCGAGACAGAGGGGAAGCGCGACCAGCGCGACGACGATGGAGGCGGGAAGATCCGCGCGCCATGTGGTAAGCTTGGGGATTAAAGTCGGCACCAGGGCTCCTGTCGCTGAGGTGTCGGCTGGGAATACGTCCGACCCGGACGCATCTATCCATGCCACATGACAAATAGTTCATGTTCACTAATCGATGAACGGTGACTGACTCAAGGTGGAATGTTGCGGCGCGAAATATTGTCCATAGCGCGGGAGTTTGGGCCGCTATGACGGCATGCGGTTGCGTTGTCCGTGCGGACGCCTATCTCGGGCCGCTATGGCGAGAAGCACGACACGATCTTCCGACTGGGGTTTTCCACGCTGGCGCGCTTATGGCGCAAGCACGGAGGCGGTGACGGTCCGGCTGTGCGATCGGCATGGTTGCAACGAGCCCGGCAACTGCCCCGCGCCGAAATCGCCCAACAGCCCGGACCGCTGGTATTTCTGCATGAACCATGCGGGCGAGTATAATCGCGGCTGGAATTACTTCGAAGGCTTGAGCGCGGAGGAAGCCGCCGAGCGCGAAGCCGCGGAGACGCGGACCGCCGACGGCTATGCCGATCCGAAGCATTATGCCTGGGCGGGTTCGGGCGACGGCAGCCGCTCGCGCGACGAGATGCGCGCGCTGGAGGTGTTGCAACTCGAGCCGGATGCGACGTTCGAGGATGTACGCGCAGCGTGGCGGCGGATGGCCAAGGCGAACCACCCCGATGTGCGGCCCGGCGACAAGGACGCGGCGTCGCGGTTCCAGGGCGTACAGGCAGCGTATGAAGTGCTGCGTGCGGCCGAAGACGCGCGGACGTGGAAGCCGGCATGATCCGCGTGCTTGCCAGCCGGTGGCAGGGAAGCGTGCTGGTCTGCGGCAAATGCTCGAAGAAGCTCGGCGGCGGGTTCGGCGAGAAGGGGCGCACGCCACTCGCCAAGATGCTGCGCGCGGTGCTTGGGCTGAAGAAGGGCCGGAAAGCGGAGCGCGGCGTGGTCGAGGTGAAGTGCCTTGGGGTTTGCCCGAAGAACGCCGTGGTGATGGTCGACGGTGCGCGACCCAATCGGTGGCTGCTCGTTCCGGCAGGCGCGGATGCGAGCGAGGTTGTCGCGACCCTTACCGAACGCTAGCGTGCCCTCACCCTCGCCGCCTTCGGCGTCTCTCCCTCTCCCCGATGGGGAGAGGGAAGGGGCCCGCGCGACGCTTGCCGCGTGGGAAGGGTGAGGGCGCGGTTTTCGCGTTAAGCCGCGTAGCGCTCTGCGGTTTCACGGATGAGCGCGATCATGTTCGGGATGCCTTGCGTGCGGTTCGAGCTCAGCTGCTTGCTCAGATCGAAGGGTTCGAGTTCCGCCTTGATGTCGGTCGCGACGATCGCGCCTGGCGCCTGATCCTGGACCGTCAGCAGCACCAGCGCGATGATCCCCTTGGTGATCGCGGCATTCGAGTCCGCGAGGAAATGCAGTCGGCCGTCGTCGGTCGTGGTCGGATACACCCACACCGACGCCGAACATCCGCGCACCAACGTCGCATCGGTCTTGAGCGCATCGGGCATCGGTTCGAGCTCGCGCCCCAGATCGATTAGCAGGCGATAGCGATCGTCGGGTTCGAGGAAGTCATATTCCTCGCGGATGTCGGTGAGAGTGGCCATGGCGCGGATCGGTAGCGGGTCGACGGTGGCGCTTCAACAAGATGTTCCCCCGCAAAGGCGGGGGAGGGGCCTCAGAGATCGACCCCGGCGGCGATCGCCTCGAGCTTCTTGATGCGCTCCTTCAAGTCCGCGATCTCGATCCGCGATCCGGTCGACACCGCGACGGGCATGCGCCCATCCTGCGCGTGGTCCAGCTCCAGCCGCCGCAGCGACAACCAGCCGCGCCATCCGGCCAATCCGGCGCCGACGATCATCGCGAGGCCCGCAAGGCTCGCCAGTGCAAGCGTGATATAGACGTTGGGTTCGATCATGTCCGCCTCCTCTTAGCGGTCGCGAAGCCGCTCGATCTCTCGGTCGAGATCGACGCTCTTGTGGTTGTCGGTGATCACGCGCTCCAGCACCTGGATACGCTCCTTCATCTGCTTCACTTCGTCGCGAAGCCGCGCCGCCTCGGGATCGTTCACCAGCGAGACGCCCTCGCCGCGCCGGACGCTTTTGTGACGCGCCTTGAAGAGGCTGGTGACCATCACGATCAGGACGATCATCACGACCATCACCTGTCCACCATTCATGATCTCATCTCCTGTGTCGTCTTGGTTCCGTTGAGCGGGCGATCGTCGCGGAGCAGTTCGATCTCGTCCGACAGTTCGATCCCGCGGTCGGTGACGATCCGTTCGAGAACGCGGACGCGCTGTTCGAGACGTTCCGTGTGAGCAGCATACTGCGCCGCCTTTTCCGCGGTCTGCGCATTCAGCGCGGTGGCCATCGTTTCCTTGTGCCGCAACCAGCCCTTGAACATCCCGCTGCCGATACCGAGCGTGACTGGCACGCCGACACAGACAATGGCGAGCATGAAAACCGTGAATCCATCCATGACCGATGTTCCTCAGCGATTGCGGAGCGCTTCGATCTCGCGGGCGGTACGCTCGGCGGGATCGGTGGCGATGCGTTCGAGGACCGCGATCCGTTCCTCGAGCCGCGAGACCTGACCGGTCAGGCGCTCATTTTCGCTCGCGAGCAGAGCGACCTTGCGGTTCCCGTCGGGATCGCCCGGGTGGGTCTTGCCGCTCCATTCGTCCTCCAGCGCATAGCCATGCTTCGCGCGGATCCATGTGTTGATCACCCATCCGATCGTCGAGATCGCGATGATCGCGAGCACGAATCCAGGTCCACCCCATCCCATCTCACTTCTCCTTGAACCCCTGTTCCGGGGGTGCGTCTCAGCGCAGGCTGTCGATCTCTGCCGCGAGGCTGTTGCTTGAGCGGCTGGTGTAGTGCGTCTCGATGTCGGCGAGGCGGCGGTCGATGTCGCGGAACTTGCTGCGGACCTCGGCGGTCGACCGCTTCGGGTTCGAGCGGACGCCCTGCCAGAACTTCGCGTCGTCGGGCGTCTCGTACAGGCCGATCGGCTTGGCATTTCCCATCCAGGCGACCATCCAATAGGCGATCAGCGTCCAGGGAAAGCCTCCGGCAAGCGTGAGCACGACCACGGCGACCCGAACGAAGAGTACGTCGATCCCCGTATAATCGGCGATCCCGGCGCAAACGCCCTTCCACTTGGCATTCTGCTTATCGAGATAAAACTGGGTGCGGCTACCAGACATTTCAGTTCCTCCGATCCAGGGTGCGATCAATGGGGCGTTCGGACTGACGGTCCGACAGATAGGGCGATTGCGTCGTGCCGAGGCCCGGCTTCCAGTCGGGATTGTCCGCGGCGATGATCCGCTCGACGGTCATCACCCGGTCTTCGAGACGGCGGGCGAGCATCTGCATCTCATCGAGTAGCTTCTCGTCTTCCACCGTGATCCGCGGGGCCTGCTTCCACTTGGTGATGTAGTGCAGGATCAGCCAGGGCAGTCCGACAAGCGCGCCAAGGATGGCGACGAGTCCTTCGAAATCCATCTCAATCGTCCTTCTTCATGCGCGCCTTGAGCGCGGCGAGCTGGGCGTCGACCTTGTCGTTGCTGCGCAGTTCGGCGATTTCCTCTTCGAGCGTCTTGACGACCCCGAGCCCCATCGCGTCCGCGCGGCCCTCGGCCTCGTCGACGCGGCGGTCGAGGATGTCGAAGCGGCTGAACGCCTCGTGCGTCTTCGGGCCGTTGTACATCTCGCGCAGCCGGGTGCGGTTGTTCGCGCTCTCGAGCCGGGTCTGCACCGCGTTCTGCTTGGTGCGCGCCTCGCGCAGCTTGGTCTGCAGCTTGGCGATGTCCTCTTCGGACGCGCGCAGCGCATCGTCGAGCACGCCGACCTCGGCCTTCAGTTGCTCGGCCATGTCGAACGCCTTCTGGCGCTCGACCAGCGCGGCCTTGGCGAGGTCCTCGCGGTCTTTGCTGAGCGCCAGCTCGGCCTTTTCGGTCCAGTTGTCCTGGAGCTGTTCGAGCTTCGAGATATGGCGGCGCATCTCCTTCTGGTCGGCGATGGTACGCGCGGCTGAGGCGCGAACCTCGACCAGCGTCTCCTCCATTTCGAGGATGATCATGCGGATCATCTTCGACGGGTCCTCGGCCTTCTCGATGAGATCGGCGAAGTTGGCGGCGACGATGTCGCGGGTGCGGGAAAAGATGCCCATGTAATTCCTACTCCAGGGGTCGGCCCGACGCTCTTGCGAGTCCGTCGGGATATTATGCCACAATCGCGGTGTGTACCGCGACAGGCGCTGCGGTGGTTGCCGTGGCCGGGCCGACTGCGCCGAGCACGCAGGTGGTGCTGAAGACGATGGTGCAGAGGACGGCGGCGACGGTGCGGGCGATGTCGGTCTTGATCATGGTTGGTCCCCTTTAAGGATGGTCGTTTCCGCGGTTTGGCGGGTTGCCCGAAGCATTGCATCTTGCGTGCCAGTTTTGAAAACGATGCAATTGCAAGGCTTTGCGCGAAAGTGCCGCCGCGCGTTCCGCCGGGAGCTTGCCAAGAGTTGGGAATTCGCGCCACATCTTCGCCATGGAGCGAACCACACAGGTCATCGGCGAGTCCGGCACGTTCATGGCGGCGCTCGAACGCGCGTCCCGCGCCGCCGCGCTCGACCGGCCGGTGCTGGTGATCGGCGAGCGCGGCACCGGCAAGGAACTGGTCGCCGAGCGTCTCCACCGGCTGTCGCCGAGGTGGGATCAGCCGCTGGTCATCATGAATTGCGCGGCGCTGCCCGAGACGCTGATCGAGGCGGAATTGTTCGGGCACGAGGCGGGCGCGTTCACCGGCGCGACCAAGGCACGGACGGGGCGGTTCGAGGAGGCGGATGGCGGCACGCTGTTCCTCGACGAACTCGGCACGCTGTCGATGGCGGCGCAGGACCGGCTGCTGCGCGCGGTCGAATATGGCGAGATCACGCGGATCGGATCGTCGCGGCCGATACGCGTCGACGTGCGGATCGTCGCCGCGACCAACGAGCACCTGCCCGACAAGGTGGACCGGCACGAGTTCCGCGCCGATCTGCTCGACCGGCTGTCGTTCGAGGTGGTGACGTTGCCGCCGCTCAGGGCGCGGGCGGGCGACGTCGTGGTGCTCGCCGAGCATTTCGGGCGGCGGATGGCGTCCGAGCTTGGGCGCGAGCGCTGGGAGGGGTTCGGCCCTGCGGCGATGGATGCGCTGGTCGCGTATCGCTGGCCGGGCAACGTCCGCGAATTGCGCAACGTCGTCGAGCGCGCGGTGTATCGCTGGGAGCAGGCGGGCCCGATCGACGCGATCGAGATCGATCCGTTCCAGTCGCCGCACCGGCCCGGGGCGGCGGCTGCGGCGAAGCCGGCGGCGGTGGTGGCGCCGCGACCGGCCGAACCGGATGACGGCGAAGATCCGGTGGTGGCCTGCGAGGAGGGGCCGTCGGACTTCAAGTCGCGCGTATCGCGGTTCGAACGCGATCTGCTCGCGCGGGCGCTGGCGGAGCATCGGTTCAACCAGCGCGCTACTGCGGACGCGCTGGGCTTGAGCTACGACCAGCTTCGCCACGCCCTGAAACGCCACGACCTGCTCAACGCGGGCGCGTAACGCCAAGCCCGTCATCCTGACGAAAGTCAGGATCCAGGGTTACGGACGCCGTCCTTCTTGGCTCTGGGTCCTGACTTTCGTCAGGATGACGGACCGGGGTTACGCGCTCTTCCGCACCAGCCCCGCCAGCTTCTTCAGCTTCGGCGCGACCATCGGCACGGTCAGCATCGTGCTCGCCAGCGCCATCAGCAGCAGCGCGGTGAACGTCTCGTTGGTGATGATCTTCTTGTCGAGCAGGATGTTGACGAAGATGATCATGATGAGCGCCTTGGTCTGGAGCAGCCAGCCGATCGCCGACGCCTCGCCCGGCCGCCACTTCAGGATGCGCCCGGCGGCATGAACCCCCGCAAGCTTGCCGCCGACCGAGGCGAGCAGCAGCAGCGCCGCCGCGCCGAACACCGCGATTCCGCCGACCGCCCACTGCGTCTTCAGGCCGGTCGACAAGAAGAAGACCGGCATCACCGCGAGCAGCACGAAGTGACGGAACTGGTCCATCCGCGCGGTCGTGAACCATTTCGCATCGAGCACCGCGCCCGACAGGAACGCGCCGACCATGAAGTGCAGTCCCGCCCAGTCCGCGGCGAATCCGCAGCCCGCAAGCCAGATCAGGCTGACATACCAACGGTCACGCTCCTCGATCTTCGCCATGAGCTTGCGCACCAGCAGCGTCGCGATCGCGAACCCGACGAGGAACCCGCCCTGTCGGCCGACCCGCTCCCAGTCGAGCAGGATCAGCGCGAGCACGCCCCAGATCGCGATGTCGTCGAGGCTCGCATAGCGCAGGATCCGCTGGCCGATCGGTTCGCGCAGGATCTCGAGCTTTTCGAGGAACAGCACGAGGATCGGCAGCGCCGTTACCGCGCAGGCCATGCCGATGCCGAGCACCACCTGCCATGTCGCACCGTCAGGCCCGCGCCAGCCAGGATAGCGCAGCATCAGCCCCGCGGCGATGCTGCCGGTCAGGAGCGGTACCGCGAGCGCGAGGCCCGCGGTCACGCCGGTCTCGCCGCGCCGCTTCCACGCTTCGCCGAGATCGAGCTCTATCCCTGCGACCCAGACGAACATCATCACCGCCCACCACGCGATGCCATTCAGCGAACCCAACGTCGCGGGTGTGAAGATCGTCGCATAATAGTCGGGATAGGCCGCGCCGAGCACGCCCGGCCCCAGCAGGATGCCGCCGAAGATCTGTACCACCACCAGCGGCGCCCAGTAATCGGTCCGCCCGAGCCGCCACACCAGATAGGGCACGGTAAAGATGATGAGTATCGCGAGGAGGAAGACCTCCGTCGGCGTCATGGCGTGCATTGCTGATCCCCCGGCACCGATCGGTTCCCCCCGCCGGCTTCGTTTCGGTCGCGGTGATATGGTGCTGCGACCGGCGCGGCAAGATGCGTGGGCGGCGATAGGCCGCTTCCCGACCGGTCTGGCAGCTGCGTCAATTCGGGACACGCCGCCAAAGCCTCGCTGGATCGGCTCGCCGAACGGCGGCGTTCCATGCGATTGAACGCGCGGCGTCGCTGGCGTCGGATGAAGAGGATGTTGGCATGAAACGATCGGTAATCGCGCTCGCGCTGTTCGCGGCACCCGCCTTTGCGCAGGCGTCGGCACCGTTCACGGTGAACGGGCAGGGGTTCGCGACGTTGCAGGAGGCGGTGTCGTCGGTCCGCATGGGCACCGCGACGATCCTGATCGCGCCCGGCACCTACCGGCAATGCGCGGTGCAGGCGGGTGGGCGCATCACCTTCAAGGCAGTCCAGCCCGGCACCGCGATCTTCGAGGGCGTCGCGTGCGAGGACAAGGCCGCGCTGGTGCTGCGCGGGCAGGGCTCGGTCGTCGATGGCCTGGTGTTCCGCGGCTACCGCGTGTCCGACGGCAACGGCGCTGGCATCCGGACCGAGATGGGCGACCTCACCGTCACCAACGCGATGTTCCTCAACAGCCAGGAAGGGATCCTGGGCGGCGAGCCGATCGGCCAGACGATCAGGATCGATCGTTCGACCTTCTCCGGGCTCGGCCAGTGCGACGAATCGCCGAGCTGCTCGCATGCCATCTATCTGGCGAACAAGGGCAGCGTGACGATCACCAATTCGCGGTTCGAGCGCGGGACGGGCGGGCATTACGTCAAGCTGCGCGTGCCGACCGTGACGATCACCGACAATAGTTTCGACGATACGGCGGGCAAGAAGACCAACTACATGATCGACCTGCCCGAAGGCGCCACCGGGCTGATCGCGCGCAACACGTTCGTGCAGGGGAAGCAGAAGGAGAACCACACCGGGCTGATCGTCGTCGCCGCAGAGGCGAAGACGTATCGCTCGACCGGGCTGCGCGTCGAGGACAATGACGCGCGGTTGTCGCCGGGGGATGCGAGCAGCCCGGCGTTCCTCGCCGATTATAGCCATGACCGGCTGGCACTGGGGGCGAACCGGTTGGAGCCTGGGTTGCGGTCGTTCGAGACGCGGTGACGCGCGGGCGGGGCTGCGCGGGGCGTCGAGGTACTGCGTCATCCTGACGAAAGTCAGGATCCAGAGCCGTAGAGGACGGCGCCTGTTACCCTGGATCCCGACTTTCGTCAGGATGACGGGCGGGGGGAGAATTAACGCCGCATCAGTTCGCGCACGTGCTCGCCGCACCCGGATCGAGATCGAGGCAGCGCCCGTCCAGCCCCGAAACGGGCAAGCCGATCGTCGCCGCCAAGGTCGGCACGATGTCGACCGTCTCGACCGACAGCGGCTGTTCGAACCCGGTCATACCCTTGCGCCAGAACAGGATCGGCACGCGGCGATCATAATCCCAAGGGCTCCCGTGCGTCTCGACATAGCCGCCCGCGGGCGACACGATCGTCGTCACGCGCGGCTTGAGCAGCACCACCATCTGGCCCGAGCGCCCCGGATAGAAGGACGCGCGCGCGCGCTCGAGCAGCGTCCAGGTCTCGGGCGGCGTCTTGGCCATCGGCGTCGCCATGATCTCGGCGGCCGAATACGCCCCCGCGATCTGTGGCAGCGCACGGTAGCGGCGCAGCGCCTCCGCCAGCACCTTGGCCTGCGTCTTCGCCGGCAGCGTATCGTCGATATAGACGTCGCCCTCGGTCCCCAGCAGCACGCTGCCCTTGAGACCCAAATCCCCGGCGATCGCGGTGCCGACCTGCTTGGCCAGCACATTCTCGTCCATATGCGCCTCCATCGGCATTGCGCGCTGCTGCTGGCGCTCGGTCGCATCGTGCGCACCGTGATCCGCGGTCAGCACGACCTCGTAATCGACGCCGGTCTCATCCATCACGGCGAAGAAATCGCCGAGCGTCTTGTCGAGCTGCGCCATCTGGATGCACATCTCGGACCCCTGCGTGCCGTAGGTGTGGCCGATATAATCGGTCGCCGATGCGCCGATGTCGATGATGTCCGTCTGCGGCCCCTTGCCGAGCTTCATGTCCTGCACCAGCGCCGCCGCCATCGCGAACACCGCCGCATCGGACGCCGGCGACACGCGGAAGCCCTTGGCGTCGCCCGCCTCGCGCTCGAACCGGCCCTGGCCGTACGTCTTGCCCGCGATCACGATCGGATGGTTCACGCCTGCGCAATAGCCGGGCAGCGGCAGTGCCTTTTGCGGCAGCGCGATCAATCCCGCGACCGCATCGCGCGTGCGCTGCACCGCCGGCGGCACTGCGCGGCCCGCATAGGAGACATAGGTCTTGCCGTCCCACCACCAGAGCTCGTCGACCTTGTGGCCGCCCATCATCACCGCCGCGCGATCCTTGCCCGCGACCGACACGGAGCGCGTCCGCGGATCGCGCGCCTTCATCATCTCGCCCAGCGTCGGCACCTTCAGGTGCATGTCGGACACGGTATAGCTGTCGTGCGTGCTGCCGGTGACGCGCTCGTCCTCCGAGCAATAGACGGTCTTGTCGGGCCGGCCGGCGCGCTGGTCGATCCAGTTGTTGGCGATGATCCCGGTATGCGCGGGCCGCATGCCGGTCAGGATCGTCGAATGGCCGGGGCACGTCTCGGTCGCGGCATGGCTCTGATACCCGCTCGGGAACACCGCGCCGTTCAGCAGCCGCGCGAAGCCGCCGGTATAATGGTTGCGATATTGCTGGAACAGGTCCGCGGCGAACTGGTCGACCGAGATCGCTACGATCAGCTTGGGCGGCGTCGTCGGCGTCGCGGCGGGGGCAGGCGCTGGGGCAGGAGCCGCCGTCTGGGCGGAGACCGAAGCGGCCGAGGTCAGCAGCAGCGCGGCGATAAGTGCTTTCACGAACAGTCCTTTACCAAGCTGACGCCAGCGATCCGGCGCGTCGCTTTGAAGTGCAATACGACAAGGTCACCGCTATGGCTTTGCGCGATGAACGAAACAAGGATGGCCATGCGCAGTTTACGTTGCGTCCTGATGACGGTCTTGCTGGCCCTGTGCGGCCTCGCGAGCGGCCCTGCGCTCGCGGAATCGCTCAACGGATCGAGCCAGCACCTGATGATGACGCTGGTCGCCGAAAGCGATCACCCGAAGGCTGGCGCACCGCTGACGATCGCACTCGCCACCACCCCCGAAAAGGGCTGGCATGGCTATTGGCGCAACCCCGGCGATGCGGGCTTTCCGGCGACGTTCGACTGGACCTTGCCAACGGGTGCGAAGGCGGGCGATCCCGAATGGCCGGTGCCGACGACGCTGCTGATCGCGGGGCTGATGAACTATGTCTACGAGGCGCCCTACGCGCCGCTCGTGACGATCCAGGTTCCGGCCGGGCTGGCAGCGGGCACGAAATTCCCGATCCGGCTGAAGACGAGCTACCTCGTCTGCTCGGCGACGATCTGCGTGCCCGAGGAAAAGGCGCTGTCGCTCGACCTGACGATCGGTGACGGCGCGCCGTCGCAGGCGGCGGCGTTCGCAGGCTGGCGGCAGGCGATCCCCAAGCCGCTCGACGCTGGCGCGACCTATGCGGCGAGCAATGGGACGATGCGCATCGCCATCCCGTTCCCGGCGGGCGCGAAGGCCGACAAGGCGTATTTCTTTCCTGTCACGACCGGTGCGATCGAGAATGGCGCCGCGCAGGCGGTCACGCGCGACGGCGACCGGCTGACGATCAGCACGAAGGTCGCGGCGAACGCCAAGGTTGGCGGCCCGATCGAAGGCGTGCTGCGGATCGGCGACGGCCAAGGGTTGGGCGTCAAGGCGACGGCTGGCGTGGTCGGCGACGCGGCCGGGACCGACGCCTCGTCCAGCGCGAATGGCGAGAGCCTCTGGCTGACCGCGCTAGTCGCGTTTGCGGGCGCGGTGCTCGGCGGGCTGATCCTCAACATCATGCCGTGCGTCTTCCCGATCCTGAGCCTCAAGGCGCTCAGCCTGGCGCGCGGCGGGGCGAGCGAGAAGGACGCGCGCGGCGAGGCGCTGGCCTATACCGCGGGCGTCGTGCTCGTCTGCCTCGGGCTGGGTGCCGCGATCCTGGCGCTGCGTGCGGGCGGCTCGGCGGTCGGCTGGGCGTTCCAGCTGCAGCATCCCGCGGCGATCGTCGTGCTGCTTCTGCTCAGCGCGGCGATCGCGTTCAATCTCGCCGGGCTGTTCGAGGTGCCGACCCCGCGCTTTGCCGGCGAGAGCGGTGCGAGCGGTGCGTTCGCGACGGGCGCGCTCGCGGCGTTCATCGCCACGCCGTGCACCGGGCCGTTCATGGGCGCGGCGCTCGGTGCGGCGCTGGTGCTGCCATGGCCGGCGGCGCTCGCCGTGTTCGGGGGGCTCGGGATCGGGTTGTCGCTGCCGTTCCTCGCGATCGGGTTCATTCCGCCGTGGCGGCGCTGGTTGCCCAAGCCCGGCGTCTGGATGGAGACGTTCCGCCACATCCTGTCGGTGCCGATGTTCCTGACCGCGATCGCGCTCGGCTGGGTGCTCGGACGGCAGACCGGGGCGGACACGCTGACGCTTGCGCTGATCGCGGTGCTGGCGGTCGGCGTGGTGCTCTGGATCGGCGGCACGCGCCAGCGCAAGGGCAAGGCATTCGGCATCGTCGCGCAGATCCTGTTGCTGGCGGTGTTCGTCGGCAGCGCGGTGCTCATCGCGCGCGCGCCGCCGGTGTCCGCCAAGGTCGCGACCGCGGGCGACGAGGCGTTTACCGAGGCCAGGCTCGCTTCGCTGCGCGCCGAGAAGCGCCCGGTGTTCGTGTACTTCACCGCCGACTGGTGCCTGACGTGCAAGGTCAACGAGAAGGCGGCGATCGACACCGCCGGGGTGCGCGACGCGTTCGCCAACCACAAGGTCGCCGCGCTCATCGGCGACTGGACCGATGGCGACCCCGTGATGGGGCGCTTCATCCAGGCGCATAACCGCGCCGGCGTGCCGCTGTACCTCTACTACGCGCCCGGTGCCGCCGAGCCGACCGTCCTGCCGCAGGTCCTGACGCCGGGCCTGCTGGAAGGGCTGGGGGCCTAAGTCTTTGCCCGCCGTCATCCCGACTTTCGTCAGGGTGACGGAAAATGCAGGATGATTGGCCGTATTCGAACCTTGTGCGGCGCAACGATGCGTTGCAGCATGGAACCGCAACGCTTGATGGGGAATTGACCGTTTCGATGGGGAAACAAGCGTTCGACGAGATCATGGGCACGCCGGGCGATACGACCGCGCGGCCCGAACTGGCGGCTCTCGGCACATGGATCGAGGATACGCCCGACGCCGAGCTGCGTCGCCGGCAAGAAGCCGCCGAGACGACGTTCCGGCAGCTCGGCATCACCTTCGCAGTCTATGGCGAGAACGAGGCGGCCGAGCGGATCATCCCGTTCGACATCGTCCCGCGCGTGTTCCTGCATGACGAGTGGACTCGGCTTTCCGAAGGATTGGTCCAGCGTGTCGAGGCGATCAACGCGTTCCTCAACGACATCTACGGTGAGCGCCGAATTCTGAAGGAGGGTATCCTTCCCGAGGATCTCGTGCTCGGCAATGCGCAGTTCCGCCCCGAGATCGCCGGCATCCGCCCGCCGCACGGGGTATGGGCGCATATCTGCGGGATCGATCTGGTCCGCACCGGTCCGGACGATTTCTTCGTGCTCGAGGACAATGCCCGCACGCCCTCCGGCGTCAGCTACATGCTGGAGAATCGCGAGGCGATGCTGCGGCTTTGCCCCGAGCTCTTCCGCGAGTTCCGCGTGGCGGCGGTCGACAGCTATCCGGACCTGCTGCTCGAAACGATGAAGTCGGTCGCGCCGCACGGGACGGGGGCGAACCCGACCTGCGTGCTGCTCACGCCTGGGCACTATAACTCGGCCTATTACGAGCACAGCTTTCTCGCCGATTCGATGGGGATCGAACTCGTCGAGGCCGCCGATCTTGTCGTGGACGACGACATCGTCTGGATGCGGACGATCGCGGGGCGGGTGAAGGTCGACGTGATCTATCGCCGGATCGACGACGATTATCTCGACCCGCTCGTATTCCGGCCCGACTCCGCGCTCGGCGTCCCCGGGCTGATCGCGGCCTATGCGGCCGGCAACGTCGCGATCATGAACGCGCCGGGCAACGGCATTGCCGACGACAAGGCGATCTACAGCTACATGCCCGACATCGTGAAGTTCTACTCGGGCGGTGAGTGCAAGCTGCGCAACGTCGAGACCTGGCGCTGCCGCGAGCCGCAGGCGCTGAAGTACGTTCTCGACAATCTCGAGGACGTCGTCGTGAAGCTCGTCGATGGTTCGGGTGGTTACGGGATGCTCGTCGGACCGACTGCGTCGAAGCTGGAGATCGAGAACTTCCGCGCCGCGCTGATCGCCGAACCTCATCGCTACATCGCGCAGCCGACGCTGGCGCTGTCGACCGTGCCGACGATGGCGGACGGCGGCCTCAGTCCGCGGCACGTCGATTTCCGGCCGTTCGTGCTGACCGGGTCGAAGGGCGTGCAGGTGGTTCCCGGCGGGCTTACCCGCGTGGCGCTGAAGGAAGGATCGCTGGTGGTCAATTCCAGCCAGGGCGGGGGCACGAAGGACAGTTTCGTGCTGATGGCCGATCAAACGCAACGGATGAGGCCCGGTGGCATGACGCAGACGATGGGCGGCATGTCGCAGAGCCTGAGCGCGCAGACTGACGGGGCCGCCTGATGCTCTCGCGTACCGCATCGTCGCTCTATTGGCTGGGTCGCTATTTCGAGCGCGCGGATTTCATCGCGCGGCTGGTCGAGGCGACCGTCCGTCTGGACGTGCTGTCCTCGCAACCCGCGGGGGAGGCGGCGTGGGCGTCTGCGCTCGCTGTTACCGAGACGGAGGAGCCGTTCGCGACGCTGGGCGGCAATCTCAGCCAGACCGAGGTCGTCCGCTTCCTGACGCTCGATTCGAGCCACCCCGGCTCGATCGTCCGCTGCGTCGACATGGCGCGCAACAACGCCAAGGCGGTGCGTACCGCGCTGACCCGCGAGGCGTGGACCGCGATCAATCGTGCGTGGCTGCTGTTCGAGAACCGGACGACGCCGCGCAGCACGACGGACCAGATGAACTTGGTCGAGGCGGTGAAGACCGAAACGCGCGGGTTCGAGGGTGCGGTGCACCGGATGCTGCGCAACCAGACGACCTGGTTCATTCGGCTTGGCCAGTCGGTCGAGCGCGCGGACAACACCGCAAGGCTGCTCGACGTCAAATATCATATCCTGCTGCCCGAGGGCGAACGGCTCGGCGGGGCGATCGACCGCGACCAGTGGACGACGATCCTGCAGACCGTGTCCGCGGTGACAGCCTATCGCTGGCTGTATAATGACGGGCTGCGTCCCGCCGACGTGATCGACCTGTTGCTGGCGCGCGCGGAGCTGCCGCGCAGCCTCGCGGCGTCGGTCGAGGAGACGGTCGACGTTCTCAACCTGCTCGCGAAACGCACGGGCAACCACGGGGAGGCGGACAGGATGGCACGGATGCGGGCAAGCCGGATGACCAAGACTCGGTCGGGTGAGGTCATCGCCTCCGGCTTGCACCAGTATCTGCAGGCCTTCATCGCCGAGAACGCGCTGCTCCACGGCGCGATCGGCCGTCAGTTCAAGTTCCAATAATGCGGCTGTCGATCGATCATCACACGATCTACCGCTTTACCCAGCCGCAGGGCCGGCTGGTGCAGATGCTCCGGCTGACTCCGGAAAACTCGCATGACCAGACGGTGGCGTCGTGGCGGATCGACGTGGATTGCGACGCGCGGTTGCGGCCGGGCCGTGACGGTTTCGGCAACGCCGTGACGATGCTCTACGCCGAAGGACCGGTCGACGGGATCGAGATCACGGTCAAGGGCGAGGTGCTGACCAGTCACTCGGACGGCGTCCTGCACGGCGTCCATGAGACCTTGCCGCCGGCGCTGTTCCTCCGCGGGACCGAGGCTACCACGTACGACGCCGACATCGCTGCGTTCGCGGCCGATTCCGCGGCGGGCGCACGCGATCGGATCGGCGCGTTGCACCGGCTCAATCGGGCGCTCCACGACCGCTTCGTGTTCGATGCGGGGCGGCCGGAGCCTGGGCTGCCGGCCGCGGCGGCGTTTCGCAAGGACAGCGCGACGCCGCGTGACATGGCGCAGATGTTCGCGGTCGCGGCACGATCGCTCGGCGCGCCGGCGCGCTATGTGTCGGGCTATCATCACAACGACGCCGCGGTCGTGCATCTGCCGACGCCGCATGGCTGGGCGGAGGCCTATGTCGACGGTCTGGGTTGGGTCGGGTTCGATCCCTGCACCGGCATGTCGCCCGAGGAGCATTATGTGCGCGTAGCCATGGCGCTCGATGCGGCCGGCGCGGCGCCGGTTGCCGGGTCGCGCCTTGGCGAAGGTGGCGAGGAACTCGACGTCGACGTCGTCGTCCAGCGCGAGGATTGAGCGCGCAAGAGGAAGGGGCCAGGGTCCCCCTTCCTGAGGAACGGGGCGCTGGTTAGGCGACCACGCCAACGCGCGCCGGCGGCGTGACCAGATCGGCATCCTGCAAACGCCGCCAGCCCGCTGGCCCAAGCACCTCGAGCGGCCGGTACCGCGTCTTATATTCCATGCGCGGCGAGCCCTTCACCCAATAGCCCAGATAGACATAGGGCAGCCCGGCATCGCGTGCGCGCAGGATATGGTCAAGGATGATGAAATTGCCGAGCCCCGTCCGGCTCTCGTCGTCGGCGGCGAAGAAGCTGTAGACCATCGACAGTCCGTCTGCCTGACGATCGGTAAGGCATGCGCCGATCAATCGCCCCTGTGCGCCGTTCTCGCCGGGCTCGCGATATTCGACGATCAGCGAGTTGACCGGCGAATGCTCGATCATGTCCGCGTAATCGTCTTCGTCCATGCCGGCCATGCCGCCGCCCGGATGGCGGGTGCCGAGATAGCGGCGGAGCAGCTGGAACTGCTCGTCGGTCGCCCAGGGCTTGCACGCGGTGACCTCGATATCGCCGTGCCGCCGCAGCAGCTTGCGCTGCGTCGCGTTCGGAACGAACTCGCCCGAGACGATGCGGACCGACACGCAGGCGGTGCACCCCGAGCAGGACGGGCGATACGCCACGCCTTGGCTGCGGCGGAAGCCGATCCGCCCGAGTGCATCGTTCAGCTCGCCGGCATGCGGCCCGGTCAGCTCGGTGAACACCTTGCGTTCCTGCCGGCCCGGCAGATACGGGCACGGTGACGGGCTCGTGACGAAGAAGCGCGGAAAACGAAAGGGCGCAGTCACCGAAGCCGATGTCCTTCAGACAGACGCGAGAATCCGCGGATCACGCTCTATGCGCGCGTCCGGCAAAGCTGAAAAGCGGGTTTACCACGATTATGAGTTAACGGGGTAAACCGCTTTAACAGCGTCGCAATTACGCCAGTTCGACGGTCGAGGTCTCATAGCCGCTCGCGCGCAACGCACCCACCAGCCGATCGAGATGCGCGCGATCGCGGGTTTCGCACTCGATGTCGGTGATGAGGCCCTTTGCCGGCAGCGTCGTGAAGACGCGCTGGTGGTAGATCTCGATGATGTTGACGCGTTCCTGATCGAAGATCCGTGCGACGTGGAACAGCGCGCCGGGCTTGTCCTGCAACCGGATGCGCAGCCGTGCGAGCCGCCCCGACCGCGCGAGGTCGCGCAGCAGCACGTTGGCGAGCAGGCGCGTGTCGATATTGCCGCCGCACAGCACGATGCCGACGGTCCGGCCCGCAAACCGTCCGGGATGCGACAGCAGCGCGGCAAGCCCGGCGGCGCCGGCGCCCTCGACCACGGTCTTCTCGATCTGGAGCAGCAGGCTGACCGATTCCTCCAGGCTCCGCTCGCTCACCAGTACGATCTCGTCGACCAGTTCGGCGACCATCTTCGAGGTGATCGCGCCCGGTTCCTTGACCGCGATGCCCTCCGCCAGCGTATCGCCCGCGCACGGCATGTCGGTGCCGTTGATGCGGTTGAACATCGACGGGAACAGTTCGGCCTGCACGCCGACGATCTCGATCGGGTGGCCACCGGGCGCGCGGCTGGCAGCGTGCGCGACCGTCGACATGCCCGAGATCAGGCCGCCGCCGCCGATCGGGATGACGAGCGTGTCGATCTCCGGCACGTCCTCGAGCATCTCGACCGCCACGGTGCCCTGGCCGGCGATCACGCGCGGATCGTCGAACGGATGGACGAAGGTAAAGCCGCACTCGCCTTCGAGGATGCGCGCATGCGCATAGGCCGCGTCGAACGTCTCGCCGTGGAGCACAACGTTGGCACCGTGGCCCTCGGTCTGCATCACCTTCACGGTCGGCGTGTTGACCGGCATCACGATCGTCGCCGGGATGCCGAGCCGGTTGGCGTGATAGGCGAGGCCCTGCGCGTGATTGCCCGCGGACGCGGCGATGACGCCCTTCGCGCAAGCCTCGGGCGACAGCTGCAACAGCGTGTTGAGCGCGCCGCGCTCCTTGTACGCCGCGGTGAACTGAAGATTCTCGAACTTCAGATACACCGTCGCGCCGGTCATCTGGCTCAGCGTCTTGCTGATCAGCGTGGGCGTGCGGACGATCGAGGCGCGGATCCGGTCGTGCGCGACACGGACATCGTCGATCGAGACGGGGAGGGTGGGTGCCGCTACGGCAGCGTGGGTAGCCATGTCCGACCCGCTAGACCATCTGGCGCAAGGGGGGAACACCGCTTATGCGCGGGACCAATGGCAAAACCGGTTTTCGACACAGCGCGCGTACAGCATACCTTGCGGGCGACGTCGTCGGTGCGGTCCGCGCGTTCCGCGTGCGTATCGTGGGGCGCGAATGCCAAGGCTTTGGTATCGGGCGTAAAGTCCCGGGAATATCACCGGCCGACCAGTGATCATGCGTGGAGAGTGGCGAAGTGATGCGTTTTCTTGTGTCTGCGGCGGTCGTCGCGCTCGCCACGTCCCCGGCCATGGCCGACGGTATCGTCGATAACGTCAACGGTATCACGGTCGCGGACGGCGGCCGGGTGATCCATTTCAAGGCGATCCTGATCGACAAGGACGGCCGGGTCACGCGACTCGTTCCCCCAGGCGAGGAGGCGCCGAAGCTCAGCCGCAAGGAATTGAAGAAGAACGCGGGCAAGCCGCTCTATGACTGGCGGATCGACATGGGCGGGAAGACCGTGCTGCCCGGCTTCGTCGATGCGCACGGGCATGTGATCGAGATGGGCTTCGGCGCGCTGTCGCTCGACCTGTCGATGACCAAGTCGCTCGACGAGGCCAAGTCGCGCATCGCCGCGTACATCGCCGGCAATCCCGATCGCAAATGGGTGATCGGGCGCGGCTGGAACCAGGAGGCTTGGGGGCTGGGTCGCTTCCCGACCGCGGCGGATCTCAACTCGGTCTCGGGCGGGCACCCGATCTGGCTGTCGCGCGCCGATGGCCATGCCGGCTGGGCGAACCGCGAAGCGATGCGCGAGGCCGGGGTCACCGCGTCGACTGTCTCGCCGGCGGGCGGACGGATCGAGAAGACCGGCGGCGCGCCCGCGGGCGTGTTCGTCGATGGCGCACAGGCATTGATCGAGAAGGTCGTGCCGCAGCCGCTGCCCAAGGAGCGCGATGCCGCGTTCCTGACCGCGCAGAGCATCCTGCTGCGCTACGGCGTTACCGCGGTGGCGGACATGGGCACGACGCTCGACGACTGGCTCACCTATCGGCGGATGGCGGATATCGGCGGGCTTCGCGTCCGCATCATGAGCTATGCGATGGGCGTCGAGACCGCGAGCCGGATCGGCGGCAAGGGGCCGACGCCGTGGCTCTACAATGATCGCCTGCGGATGGGGGGCGTGAAGCTCTATGCCGACGGTGCGCTCGGATCGCGTGGCGCATGGTTGCTCAAGCCCTATGCCGACGCGCCCGGCCAGTCGGGTCTCGGCTTCCTCACCGACGACCAGCTCCAGAACCAGATGAGCCGGGCGGCGATGGACGGCTATCAGGTCGCGGTCCACGCGATCGGCGACAAGGCCAACCAGATGGTGCTCGACGCGATCCAGGTGGAGAGCGAGACCTATACCGGCGATCGGCGCTGGCGGATCGAGCATGCGCAGGTGGTCGATCCGATCGACCTGCCGCGATTCGGCAAATTCGGCACGATCGCCTCGATGCAGCCGACGCACGCGACCAGCGACCGGACGATGGCGGAGGCAAGGCTCGGCCCGAACCGGCTGGCGGGCGCCTATGCCTGGAAATCGATGCTGACCAATGGCGCCAAGCTCGCCTTCGGCACCGACTTCCCGGTCGAGAAGCCCGATCCGTTCGCGACCTGGGCCGCGGCGTTCACGCGTGCGGATGCCGACGGCCAGCCACAGGGCGGGTGGCAGCCGCAGGAAATCATCACGCGCGAACAGGCGTGGTGGGCGATGACGGGGGCTGCGGCCTATGCCGGGTTCGCCGAGAAGCAGTTTGGCGCGCTTGCCCCCGGCCAGCGTGCGGATTTCATCATCGTCGACCGGGATCCGACGACGGCCTCGCCGACCGACTTGCGCGCGACCGTGGTGCAGGAAACGTGGATCGGCGGCGAGAAGGTGTGGGTGCGCAAGTAATCGCGACCCCGCGTGGGGTTACTGGCGCATCCGGATCAGGCCCTCCTGCGCGACGCTAGCGACGAGGCGGCCGTCTCTCGCGTAGATCTTGCCGCGGTTGAAGCCGCGCGCATGGCCCGACCATGGGCTGTCGCAGGCGTAGAGCAGCCAGTCGTCGGCGCGGAAATCCTCGTGCAGCCATAGCGAATGGTCGAGGCTTGCGGTCTGCAGCCCCGGCGTAATCCAGTTCTTGCCGTGCGGCAGCAGCGCGGTGCCGAGCAGCGCCATGTCGGACGCGTATGCCAGAATCGCACGGTGCATCGCCGGATCGTCGCCGATGGGGGCGCAGAGCCGGAACCAGTTGGCGTAGTGCGGTTCCTGCGGTGCAGGATCGATCCAGCTGCGCGGGTTGACCGGACGGACCTCGATCGGCCGCCAGCGCAGCATGTGCGCGCGAAACTTTTCGGGGATGCCGTCGATATTCTCGAGCCGCAGGTCGCGGTCGGAGCGCAAGGTTTCGGGCGCGGGCACGTCGGGCATTGCGTGCTGATGGTGCAGGCCCTCTTCGGGCATCTGGAACGACGCCGCCATGTTGAGGATCGGCTGCCCCTTCTGCATCGCGATCACACGGCGCGTCGCGAAGCTGCGACCCTCGAAATCGCGGACGACGCGGAAGACGATCGGATAGTCCTCGTTGCCGGGGCGCATGAAATAGGCGTGCAGCGAGTGCGCCGCCTTGGGGCCTTCGGTCGAGCGTTGCGCGGCCTGGAGCGCCTGCGCGATGACCTGCCCGCCAAAGACTCGCCCGACGCCGCCGGGCTGCCGCTTGCCGACATAGAGATCGGTGTCGACCTCCTCGATCTCGAGCAGGTCGACGAGACCCTGGGCGAGCGCTTCGGGTGTTACTTCGGCAGTTTCGGCAGGCATCTGACCTCCTTGTTCACCCGCGAAGGCGAGCGCTGGGTTGCGCATGCCCCGCATGCGCAAGGATCGTCCGGCGGACGATCCAACCCAGCGCTCCCAGTTTGGGCCCCCGCCTTCGCGGGGGTACAGCTTTGGGTCAATAGCCGGCGGCGAGCGCCAGTCGATCGGCATGGAAGTTGGCATCCCCGAACATCTCGGCGAGCACCCGCGCGCGCTTCATGTAGAAGCCGATGTCGTATTCGTCGGTCATCCCGATCCCGCCGTGCATCTGCACGCCCTCCTGGACGCTGAGCGTGGTTGCCAGCGCGGTCATCGCCTTGGCCACCGATACCGCCTCGTCGGCGCGGTCGCTGCCCTGGTCGAGCAGTTGCTGCGCCTTGAGGACGGCGGCGCGCGCGACCTCCATCTCCGAATAGAGATGTGCGGCGCGGTGCTGGAGCGCCTGGAAGCTGCCGATCAGCGTCCCGAACTGCTTGCGTTGCTTCATGTAGCCGACCGTCATGTCCATCGCCCCGCCGCCGACGCCGAGCAGTTCTGCCGACGCGCCGGTGCGGCCCGCGCGGAGCAGGCGGTCGAGCGGCGTGCGGCCGGCATCGACTTCACCGATCACCGCATCCGCGTCGACCTCGACGCCGTCGAACTCGAGGCGCGCCGCAAGGCTGGCGTCGGCGAGGCGCTCGGCGTGTGCTGACAGCCCGGCTGAGTCCTTCGGAACGGCGAACAAGGTGATGCCGTCTTTATCGTCATCCGATCCCGCGGTGCGTGCCGCGACGATGACCAAGTCGGCGGAGTGGCCGTGCGTGACGAATCTTTTCTCGCCGGTCAGCCGGAACCCGTTGCCCGACCGTTCGGCCTTCATAGCGACGGTATCGCGGTGCTTGGCGCGCTCGTCGATCGCCAGCGCGGCGACGGTCTCGCCGGCGATGATCCCCGGGAACCAGCGTTCGGCCTGGCCCGTGCCCTTGAGCGCCTCGACCGCCGCGACCGCGGTGGACAGGAACGGGGAGGGGGACAGGTTGCGCCCGATCTCCTCCAGCACCACGCCCGCCTCGACATGGCCGAGCCCGAGGCCGCCCTGATCCTCGCCGATCAGGATGCCGGTAAAGCCCATTTCCGCGAACTGCTTCCACAGATCGCGCGAGAAGCCGGTTGTGTCGTCGGCGTCACGCAAAGCCCGCATATGGCTGACCGGCGCATGCTCCGCGACGAAATCGCGGATCGTGTCCTGCAGGGCGGTCTGGTCGTCGTCTAGGTAGAGTGGCATTCTGGTTCCCCCGCGGAGGCGGGGGCCCAGGAGCCCCACGCGCAGCGTTCGTGATACTGGGCTCCCGCCTTCGCGGGAGAACGGTCAAAGGTCAGGCGGGCAGTTCGAGGATTCGCTTGGCGATGATGTTGAGCTGGATCTCGCTCGTTCCGCCCTCGATCGAGTTCGCCTTGGTCCGCAGCCACGACCGGGGGATAGCCCCGCCGCGTGAGCGGTCGCTGTCCCATTCGAGCGCATCCGAACCGCCCGCCGCCATCATCAGTTCGTACCGCGACTTGTTCAGCTCTGTGCCGTAATATTTCATCATGCTCGGCTGTGCGGGGTGCGCCCTGCCGGCCTTGAGTTCGTCGATAAAACGCTCGGACATCGCCCCGAATGCCTTCGCGCGCACCTCGAACAGCGCGATCGACGCGCGCAGCAGCGGATCCGTGAGCCGGCCGTCATGCCCGAGCCCGACGGTGGCGATCGCCCCGTCGATCAGCGGATTACCGCCGCTCGACGCGAGGCCCATGCCGGAGATCATCTCGCGCTCATGGCCGAGCAGATATTTCGCGACGTCCCAGCCCTTGTTCTCGTCGTACACGCGGTTGATCTTGGGCACCTCGACATTGTCGAAGAACGTCTCGCAGAACGGCGAATTGCCGCTGATCAGCAGGATCGGCTTGGTCGACACGCCGGGCGAGGCCATGTCGAACAGCACGAAGCTGATCCCGCCCTGCTTGCTCGTCTTGTCGGTGCGGACGAGGCAGAAGATCCAGTCGGCCTTGTCGGCGTAGCTGGTCCACACCTTCTGCCCGTTGACGAGATAATGGTCGCCCTTGTCCTCCGCCGATGTTGCGAGCCCCGCAAGGTCGGAGCCCGCATTCGGCTCGGAATAGCCCTGGCACCAGCGGATCTCGCCACGCGCGATCTTGGTCAGGTGATCGAGCTTCTGCTCCTCGGTGCCATATTTCAGCAGCGCCGGCCCGAGCATCGAGATACCGAACGAGTTGAGCGGGTTGCGCGCCTTTATTGCCGCCATCTCTTCGCGCAGGATCTTGGTCTCGGCCGGTGATAGCCCGCCGCCGCCATAGGCCTTGGGCCAGTCGGGCACGGTCCAGCCCTTGGCGGCCATCTTGTCGAGCCACTCCTTTTGCGCCGGACTCGATGGCGTGAACTGGCGTCCGCCCCAGCAGACATCGTCCTCCGAGCGTACAGGCTTGCGCATCTCGGGCGGGCAGTTTTCCGCGAGCCAGGCGCGGGTTTCGGACCGGAAAGTGTCGAGGTCGGACATCGGATCAGCTCCTGCTTGATCGGTGGGCGAGCGCGGCGACGGCGATCGCGTCGTGGTCGCGGTAACGGTTGGTGATGACTTGCACGCCGATCGGGAGGCCGCGCGGGTCGGTCCCGACGGGCACGCTGGTCGCGGGCAGATTGGGGAAGGTGGCGAGACCCGCCCAGGCGAACTGGACGCCGAACGGGGTATCCTCGCCGTCGATCGACAGCGTGCGTCGCGCGACGTTGCGCTCCGCAATATGCGCGAAGGCGTTCACGCCGCTGGCGGGCGCGACCACCGCGTCGACCTGCTCGAACAGCGCGCTCCAGGCGCGTTGCAGCCGCGCCTGCGAATCCAGCAGGTCGAACCAGTGCGACAGCGTCGCGACCTTGCCGTCACGCGCCGGGCCGCCGCGCGTCATCGCGATGCCGAGCATCCGCATATAGTCCGCATGTTGCGCCGCCAGGTCGATCGGTGGCGCGGCGTGCGAAATGATGGCACCTGCGCGGCCCAGCGCCTCACCGACACGCTCTATCGCGGACACGATCGACGAATCCACGCGCGCCGCCGGATGCGCGGTCAGCAGCAGGATCCGCGGCCGGGCTACGTCGACGCTTGGGCGGGGCAGCGGCAGGTCGGCGAGGATGTCGAGTGCGACGGCCAGATCCTCGGGATTGCGCGCGAGCGGGCCGATCACGCCCAGGACGGCGCTTGCCCCGTCGGTACCGGGGACACGGTGGCCGATGTCGGACAGCATGCCGTAGGTCGGCTTGTGCCCCCAGACGCCGCAGAACGCGGCGGGTACGCGGATCGAGCCGCCGATGTCGGAGCCGAGCTCGAGCGGCACCATGCCCGAGGCGAGCGCGGCCGCGCCGCCGCCCGACGATCCGCCGGGGGTGAGAGTAGTATCGAGCGGATGGTTGGTGCGGCCATAGATCGGATTGTCCGCCTGCCAGTCGCTCAACCGCACCGGCACGTTGGTCTTGCCCAGAATCACCGCGCCCGCCGCTTTCAGCCGCGTGACCGCCACCGCATCCCGGTCGACGATGTTGTTGCGGTGGACCCCGACGCCCCAGCTGGTCGGCAGGCCGGCGACGTCGAACGACTCCTTGACGGTCATCGGCACGCCGAACAGCGGCCGATCGTCAGGACCTTCCGCGTCGAGCGTGCGTGCGGCCTCCCGCGCCCGGGCGAAATCGCGGACGACGACGGCGTTAATCGCACCATCGCGTGCCTCGATCCGCGCGATCGCCGCCTCGCACTCGGCGAGCGCGGTCGTCTCGCCCGCACGGATCGCCGCCGCGGTCTGGAGCGCGGAGCGGTCCATCAGCGTGGGATCCTCGGGACGAGGCGGCCGCGCGCGATCACTTCAGGCGACCGCCCGAGGTGGCTGCGTCCTTCAGCGACGCGGCGACCGGGAAGCCGTATTTCTCCAGCCCCGCGACGACCTTCGCCAGCCCCTCGGACTGCGCCCAAAACATCGGGCCGCCGCGATAGACCGGCCAGCCGTATCCGTAGATCCAGACCACATCGACGTCGGACGCGCGCTGCGCCTTGCCCTCTTCGAGGATCAGCGCGCCTTCGTTGACCATCGTGTAGAGCGTGCGGACGACGATCTCCTCGTCGCTGATCTCTCGCGGGGTGACACCCGACTTGGCGCGGAAATCGTCGATGATTTCCGTCACGCGGGGGGAATTCGCCGGCGTGCGCTTCTCGTCATAATCGTAGAAGCCGGCCTTGGTCTTCTGGCCCCAGCGGTTTTCCGCGGCGAGGGCGTCGCGGATGTTCTCGATCCGGCTCGGGTCGCGGTGCCAGCCGATGTCGACGCCGGCGAGGTCGCTCATCTGGAACGGGCCCATCGGCATGCCGAACGCGACATGGACCTTGTCGATCTGCTCGGGGCTCGCGCCTTCGAGCAACAGCTTGGTCGCCTCGACCTGGCGCGGCATCAGCATGCGGTTGCCGATGAAACCGTAGGTGACGCCCGCGACGACGGCGACCTTCTTGATCTTCTTGGCCAGCGCCATGACGGTCGCGAGAACGTCGTCCGCGGTCTTGTCGCCGCGCACGACCTCGAGCAGCTTCATCACGTTGGCGGGCGAGAAGAAGTGCATGCCGACGACGTCCTCGGGACGCTTGGTGCAGGCTGCGATCTCGTCGATGTTGAGGTACGAGGTGTTCGAGGCGAGGATCGCACCGGGCTTGGCGATCGCGTCGAGGCGCGTGAAGATGTCCTTCTTCACCTCCATCGTCTCGTACACCGCCTCGATGATCAGGTCGCATTCCGCGAGATCGGCGAAGTCGAGCGTCGGCTTCAGCGCGCCCATCGCCTGCTCGACCTGTTCGGGCTTCATCCGGCCCTTGGCGGCGGTCGCCTCGTAATTCTTGCGGACGACGCCGGTGCCGCGGTCGAGCGCGTCCTGCTGCATCTCGACAATCGTGACGGGGATGCCCGCGGACAGGAAGTTCATCGAGATGCCGCCGCCCATCGTGCCTGCGCCGATCACGCCGACGCGTTTGATCTCGCGCAGCTTGGTGTCGGCGGGGACGTCGTCGATCTTGGCGGCCTGGCGTTCGGCGAAGAAGATGTGGCGTTGCGCGGCGGACTGGACGCCCATCATGAGCTTCATGAATTGTTCGCGCTCGAACGCGATACCCTCGGCGAAACTGGAGCCATCGGCGGCCTTCTCGACGCAGGCGATGTTGGCGGCGGGCGCGTCGAAGTTGCGGAAGCGGCGGGCGTTCTCCGTCTTGAACGCGGCGACCGCGTCGGGATCGGCCTGCACGGTCTTCTCGGAGGCGCGGGGCAGGGGGCGCTTGGTTGCGATCTCGCGCGCGAAGGCGATGGCGTCGGCCTCAAGCGAGTCCTCGCCGACGATCTTGTCGATCAGCCCGGCGTCGAGCGCCTTCTTCGCCGAGATCGGATCGCCCTTGGCGGTCATCTCGAGCGCGAGCTTCACGCCGGCGATGCGCGGGATGCGCTGCGTGCCGCCCGCGCCGGGGAGCAGGCCGAGCTTCACCTCGGGCGTGCCGATCTTCGCCGAGGGGACGGCGACGCGGTAATGGCAGCCGAGCGTGACCTCGCACCCGCCGCCCAGCGCGGTGCCGTGGATCGCCGCAACGACCGGCTTCGAGGACGCCTCGATCATGTCGACCACGGTCGGAAGGCCGGGCTCGACCATTTCCTTGCCGAACTCGGTGATGTCGGCGCCCGCGAAGAAGGTGCGGCCGTCGCAGCGGATGACCATCGCGGCAATGCTGTCGTCGGCGACGCCTTCCTTGATCGCGGCTTCGAGGCCCTGGCGGACCGCGGCACCGAGCGCGTTGACCGGGGGGTTGTTCGAGATGATCACGAGGACGTCGTCATGGCGTTCGGTGCGGATCGGGCTGGTCATATAATCTCCTGCGGTTTGAACGTCATGCCAGCGAAAGCTGGTATCTCCTCGTAACGGGGAGACCCCAGCGTTCGCTGGGGTGACGGAAAATTTCGACGTCGGTGGATCAGGTCATCGCGGCGTAGATCATCGTCTTCAGCTCGCGGCGGATTGGGTAGAGGCTGCTCGGCGAGAGCTGCGTCATGAACACCATCGATACGCGCTCGACCAGGTCGACGAAGAACGCGGTCGAGAACATCCCGCCCCAGTAATATTCGCCGCTCGACCCCGGCACCATCGTCTTGGCGACGTCGTCGGTGATCGCGAAGCCGAGACCGAACCCGGTGCCCGCGTTCGACGCCTCGCTGAACAGCGATTTCGACATCGTCGCGAGATCGGATTTTCCGGGCAAATGGTTCTGCGTCATCAGGTCGAGCGTCTTGCGGCCGAGGATGCGCGCGCCGTCGAGTTCGCCGCCGTTCAGCAGCATGGTGTTGAACCGGTGGTAATCGAGCGCGGTCGAGACGAGGCCGCCACCGCCCGAGACGAGCTTCGGCATCCGGCTCCACGCGCTGTCCGCGCCGCGATCATACATCACGCGGCCCTTGCCGGGGATGAGCGTGTAGCAATCGGTGAGGCGGTCGATCTTGCCCTTGGGGACCTGGAAGAACGTGTCCTTCATCTTGAGCGGGGCGAAGATGCGCGTCTTGAAGAACTGGTCGAGCGGCAGCCCCGACACGCGCTGGACGACCGCGCCGAGCACGTCGGTCGCGACCGAATAATTCCACGCGGTACCGGGCGAGAATTCGAGTGGGATCTGCGCCAGCGCGGCGACGAAGCCGTCGAGATCATGGCCGCCGTGCCAGTTCTCGATCTTGCCCTCGCGGTAAGCGGCGTCGATGTTCGACCGATTCTGGAAGCTGTAGGTAAGCCCTGCGGTGTGGCGGAGAAGGTCGATCATCCGCATCGGCTCGGCGGTCGGCTTGGTGACGAACGGGACGCCCGCGCCGCCGCCATTATAGACGCCGATATCCTTGAACTCGGGCAGGACGTGATGGACCGGCGTATCGACCGCGACGAGGCTTTGTTCGACGAGCATCATGAACGCGACCGAGGTGATCGGCTTGGTCATCGACGCGATCCGGAACAGCGATCCCTCGTCGACCGTCTTGCCGTCTTCGCGGGCGGCGCCGGCATGCGAGAAGTGCACCACCTCGCCGTCGCGCGCGATCAGCAGCTGTGCGTTGGGGAGCTTGCCCGAATCGAGATAGCGGGTCTGGAGCAGCGCATCGATCGCGGCCAGCCGGCTCGCGTCGAAGCCATGTGCCGAGGGCTTGGCGATTTTCATGATTCGATCATCCCCGTCACGGCTCGCTCCATACCCCTAGTTCGAACTTAATGTCTCTATTGCCTTGAGCGAAGCAGGAATCAACTATAACCTGTCTTCGAACAGGCGATAAGCCAAACCCGAAATTCAACTCTGGAGTCAACCGGTCTTGGCAAGCGAACCGATCATCGCACGCGATCCCTCCTGGCCGGCGATGTCGCTCGCCGATGCCGAGCGACTGCTGACCGCACCCGGCGCGAAGTTCGAGATGGCGACACTGGCGATCGACGGCATCGAGACGCGGATCTGGAAGAACGCGCCGCCGTCTCTGCGCTGGCTCGCCGAGGCGGCGCGTGCGCATGGCGAGCGGGTGTTCACGGCGTATGAGGACGAGCGCGTCACGTACGAGGCGAATTTTCGCGCGATCGCGGTGCTGGCGCACCGGTTGCGCGACATGGGGATCGGCGCTGGCGACCGCGTGGCGCTGGCGATGCGCAATCTGCCCGAATGGCCGGTGGCGTTCTTCGCTGGCGCGAGCATCGGTGCGATCATGGTGCCGCTGAACGCGTGGTGGACCGGTGCCGAGATGGAATATGGCCTGGCCGATTCGGGCGCGCGCGTGCTGATCACTGACGACGAGCGGCATCATCGGCTGGAGGCGGCATACGCGACGCTGCCCGCGCTGGAGCATGTGTTCGTCGCGCGGGCGGCGGAACCGCTGACGGGGATCGTCACGCGGCTGGAGAACGTGATCGGCACGCCGCACGACTGGGCGGCGTTGCCCGATATCGGCCTGCCCGAGGCGACGATCGCGCCTGACGACGATGCGACGATCTTCTATACCAGCGGCACGACCGGCGCACCCAAGGGCGCGCTCGGCACGCACCGCAACATGATGTCGAACATCCTGTCGGGCGGCTATTCGTCGGCGCGGTCGTTCCTGCGGCGTGGCGAGGCGCCGCCTGAGCCGACGCCGCGCGTGACGCTGACGGTGATCCCGCTGTTCCACGTCACCGCGTGCTCGGCGGGGATGATGGGGGTGATCGCGACGGGCAGCACGATGATCTTCATGCGCAAATGGGACACGATCCGCGCGATGGAGATCATCGAGCGCGAGAAGGTCAACATCACCGGCGGCGTGCCGACGATCGCGTGGCAGCTGCTCGAACATCCCGATCGCGACAAATACGACTTCTCGTCGCTCGAATCGATCGCCTATGGCGGCGCGCCCGCGGCACCCGAGCTGGTGAAGCGCATATATGCCGAGTTCGGCGCGATGCCCGGCAATGGCTGGGGCATGACCGAGACGATGGCGACCGTCACGCATCACGGTGCCGAGGAATATCTCAACCGCCCGACCAGCGCGGGGCCACCCGTCGCCGTTGCCGACCTCAAGATCGTCGCCGACGACGGCGTGACCGAGCTGCCGGTGGGCGAGATCGGCGAACTCTGGGCGCGCGGCCCGATGATCGTGAAGGGGTATTGGAACAAGCCCGAGGCGACCGCTGCGACGTTCGTCGACGGCTGGGTGCGCACCGGCGATCTCGCGCGGCTCGACGAGGAGGGGTTCTGCTACATCGTCGACCGCGCCAAGGACATGATCATCCGCGGCGGCGAGAACATCTATTCGAGCGAGGTCGAGAACGTCCTGTACGCGCACCCGGCGGTGACCGATGCGGCGCTGATCGGCATCCCGCACCGGATCCTGGGCGAGGAGCCCGCGGCGGTGGTGCACCTCGCGCCGGGCGCCGTGACGACCGAGGCGGAATTGCAGGGCTGGGTGCGGCAGCATCTGGCGGCGTTCAAGACGCCGGTCGCGGTGCGGTTCGTGCACGAGACGCTGCCGAGGAACGCGAACGGCAAGATCCTCAAGAAGGACCTGCAGGGGCTGTTCGCGGATCGGGTGGCGTGACGGCGTAGGCCTCGGCGATCACGACTTCCGCGTCATCCTGACGAAAGTCAGGATCCAGGGTACCGTAGGGCATCCTTTGCGGCTCTGGATCCTGACGTTCGTCAGGATGACGGGGGCGAAATAGATTATGCGTGCGGCTCTCGTCCGGCTTGAATGCCGACCGCGATTACGGGATGGGGTGGCAAAGGAATTGCCATGACGGACGAGGGACTTCGCCAGGAACCAAGCCAGCCGCTGGGCGGGGGCGGCGCCGTTGCGGAAGGTCCGCCGGCCGAAAGTGCGTTCGGACTACCGATCGCGGTCGGGGTCGAGGATGCGATGCGAATCGCGCAGCGGCGCGATCGCCTGCTGGCAGCGCTGACGCTGACCGCCGGTGTCGGCCTCATCCTCGCCATGCCTTTCGCGTTGAAGGCAGGGGCGGAGTTCTTCCTGCCGCTCACGATCGCGCTCGTGATCTCGGTTGCGCTCGTGCCCGTGCTCGAATGGCTCGAGCGGCGCCACGTGCCGTCGCCGCTGGCCGCGATCCTGTGCATCCTCGTCTTCCTGATCGCCGCGAACATCGCGATCGCCGCGATCCTCGTGCCCGCGACCGATTTCTTCCGGCTGCTGCCGACCAGGCTCGACCGGATCCAGAGCAACCTCGCGCCGCTGCTCGATCTGTATTCGAGCCTCGAGAAATATGTGAACAAGACGCTGCGCCAGGTCGCGTCGACGCCGATCAAGCAGCCGGCGACCGCGGGTGTCGCGGCGCCGGGCTCTATCCTCGAACTCGCCGCGACGTCCGCGCCTGCGGTCATCGTGCAGTTCCTGTTCGGCGTGCTGATCGTGTTCTTCTTCCTGTCCGGTTGGACGCGGATGCGGCGCCAGACGATTACCGGGCGGACCAGCTTCGACGGCGCGATGGCGACCGCGCGCGTGATCCAGGACATCGTCGACGACGTGTCCGCCTATCTCGGCACGATCACGGTCATCAACATCCTGCTCGGGATCGTCACCGGCACCGCGCTGTGGTTCATCGGCATGCCCTATCCCGCGATGTGGGGCGGGATCGTCGCGCTGCTGAACTACATCCCGTATTTCGGGCCGGTGATCGGCGCCTTCCTGCTCGCGCTCGGCGGGTTGATGACGTTTTCGGATATCTGGATGGCGTTGCTGCCGCCCGCGCTGATGTACGGGCTGCATCTGGTCGAGGCGAACGCGATCACGCCGTTCGTCGTCGGTCACCGGCTGACGATCAGCCCGCTGCTGATCCTGATCTCGCTGAGCTTCTGGGGATGGGTGTGGGGCACGTCGGGCGCGCTGCTGGCGGTTCCGCTGCTCATCATCCTCCAGACGGTCATCAAGGCGGCGGGCAAGCCCGATATCGCCGGCTTCCTGTTCGAGCACGGGACGCTCGTGCAGCCCAAGGCGGGGCGAAATCGTCGTCGCGGCGACCCGCCCGAGGCACAACGTGAAACGGGTGGTTGAAATGGGGGTTGACGGTATCCGAACCCTCGCCTAGTTGCCGCCTCCACGCTGTTTCAGCGGGTGTAGCTCAGTTGGTTAGAGCGCCGGCCTGTCACGCCGGAGGTCGCGGGTTCGAGTCCCGTCACTCGCGCCATCGTTTCGATGGTTCGAGATAGTGTTGAGGTTTTGACGAGCCTGCCGCAGGGTCCCTCGGGATGCCGAGGTTCGTCATTGGGAATGCGGGTGTAGCTCAGTTGGTTAGAGCGCCGGCCTGTCACGCCGGAGGTCGCGGGTTCGAGTCCCGTCACTCGCGCCACCCTTGTTGGGTGGCCGAGACCCTTCCAGATTTATGAATGCTGCGAGCATTCCTCCCACATACCGTTCGTGCTGAGTAGAGACCGAGTAACTTCGTCAGAAGCGTATCGGGGGCTCGTATCGAAGCATGGTCATCGCGCGCCAACCTGTCCTTCGATACGCCCTCTCGATCCGCCGCCTTCGGCGACTACTCGATGGCTACTCAGGACGAACGGAAGCGGGCTCTACCGCCCGATCTCCATCCACCGCAGCACAGGCTTCAACGGCGCTATCCAGATCAGGCCGGTGAAGAGGTAAAACACCAATTGCGCCAGCCAGTGCCAGCTGCCGACGATGGTCGACAGGCTCACGATCGCCACGCACCACACCAGGATCAGGAGCAGGATGCCGAGCATCCCAACCGGTTTGCGCCAAGTGGGCGTCATAGCGTGATCCATTCGAGTTCGGTGGCGATGGCGTGGAGCGGGACGTCCCACGGGTCTGGGGTCAGGCTATCGACCTGCTGGACCGACAGCGCAATGCCGACGCGCCACGCATCGGGGTGCGCGAGGAAAGCGCGGTCGTAATAACCTGCGCCCTGGCCGATTCGGTTGCCGCTGCGATCGAAGCCGACGAGCGGGGTCAGGATGATGTCCGGCGCGAGCTCGGCGGCGTCCTCGGCGGGCTGATGGAGGCCGAACGGACCGGCGATCAGTGCGGCCTCGGTCTCCCACGACAGGAATCGCATCGGCAGCGATCGACGCACCACATGCGGCAGCGCGATGACGCAGCCCGCGTCGACCGCGGCGCGCGCGAACGGCGACGGATCGGCCTCACCGCCGAACGGGACATAGGAGGCGACGGTCATTCCCGGCTTCAGCCGCGTCAGGAACGTCGAGGGCACGGGAATGGAGACCGGGGCGCACGCGTCTCGCGCGGCGCGAAGCGAGGCTCTGAGCACGCTTTTGTCGGTCATACGCCCGAGCCATCGAAATTGGGTGGTGTGGCGGGCCCACCATGGCCGTGTGCCGGGTTATCCACTGACGCACGGTACGTCAGGTGGGGACCATGTGCTTCGGACCAGGATCCTAACAGGGACAGCCCCCTATGGATGATGAATAGCCTCAGGGATAATAAAGGCTCGTACCGGGCAGAACCCGCCAAGGCCAATCTAGGCGCTCGGGGGGCTTAGCTCAAGGGCCTCCGCAAGGTCTTCGAGACGATCGGCGATCCGCGTCAGTGCGATCTCGCTGACCGCCGAGCCTTCGGGCGGGCGATGCGCGGCTTCGTCGAGGTCGTCGGCGAGCATCAGTGCAACGAACAGCATCGCGCGTTCGGCGCTGAGACCGCCTGCCGCCCGGTCTGCGATAGGCCAGCGTTCGGCGAGCATCGCACCGAGCAACCGGACGCGCGATTCCTCGCCATCACGGCACGCGACCGCATGCGGGCGGCCGCCGATATCGAGCATGACCTGTGCCATTAGTTCGGGCTCCCGCGCGTGATGACGTCGTCGAGCGCGGCGACGGCTTCGGCCATCCGCGCCTTGAGCGCCGCATGGCGCTTGGCGAGCGCGTCGCCGCTGCGAGTGCGGGCGTTGATCGCGGCTTCGATCCGGATGATCGCGGCGTCGATCCGGTCGACCGCCGCCGTATCCGCTATAGTCTCTTGAGTCGTTTCCGGCGGCGTCTCTGGTCTTTGGGCGGGCGCCCGATCGGCTATCATGTCTGGAGTATCTGGCATGCAGTCGAGATAGCATGGCCGGGGTGTGCGACAAGCCGCTTTCGCGGCGCCGATCCGCGATCCACGGTGTTGACAGGGCGCCCCACCGCCCCGCAAAGGCTGCGCGCCCGGAACGGACTCACGGGCGCTAGCGGAGATACAGCAATGACGGTCAAGGTTGCGATCAACGGTTTCGGGCGCATCGGCCGTCTCGTCGCCCGCGCGGTACTCGAACAGTCGAACGGCGCACTCGAACTCGTCGCGATCAACGATCTCGGCGATGCGGAGTCGAACGCCTGGCTGTTCAAGCGCGACAGCGTCCACGGCAAATATCCCGGCGACGTCTCGGCCGAGGGCAATGAGCTGGTCGTCGACGGCAAGCGCATCCGCGTCACCGCCGAGCGCGATCCGGCCAACCTGCCGCATGCCGAGCTGGGCGTCGACATCGTCCTCGAATGCACGGGCTTCTTCACCGACAAGGCGAGCTGCCAGAAGCATCTCGATGCGGGCGCGAAGAAGGTGCTGATCTCGGCACCCGGCAAGAATGTCGACCTGACCGTCGTGTACGGCGTCAACCACGACAAGCTGACCGCCGATCACACGATCGTCTCGAACGCGTCGTGCACCACCAACTGCCTCGCGCCCGTCGCCAAGGTGCTAAACGATGCGATCGGCATCGAGCGCGGCCTGATGACGACCGTGCACGCCTATACCAACGACCAGAAGATCCTCGACCAGATCCACCCGGACCTGCGTCGCGCGCGTGCCGCGGCGATGTCGATGATCCCGACCACCACCGGTGCTGCGCGCGCCGTTGCCGAAGTGTTGCCGGAACTGAAGGGCAAGCTCGATGGCTCGGCGATCCGCGTTCCCGTGCCCGACGTCTCGTTGATCGACCTGACCTTCACGCCGTCGCGCGACACGACGCGCGAAGAGGTGAACGCGGTGCTCAAGGCGGCATCCGAGAGCGGTCCGCTGGTCGGCGTGCTCGACTGGTCGGACGAGCCGCTCGTCTCGATCGATCTCCAGCACACCCCGGCTTCGTCGACGATCGACAGCCTGGAGACCGCGGTGATCGACGGCAAGCTCGTCCGCGTCGTCAGCTGGTACGATAACGAATGGGGCTTCTCGAACCGCATGGCCGACACCGCCACCGCGATGGCGAAGTTCATCTGAGGCGTACGGGCGCTGCGCTCCATTCCCTTTGTCCGTCATCCCAGCGAAGGCTGGGATCTCCCCGTTCGGGCCGAGCCGCCCGCCAACGGGGATACCCCAGCGTTCGCTGGGGTGACGGCATTGGAGTGGGGTACGCGTGTCCATAGAGCGGTGGACCATGGTTGAGGCAGTGACGGGTAAGATCGCCGGCATCGCGCGTCACGCCCGCGCGAAAGCTCCGATGGAGGTCATCGACACGGTCGAGATCACCATCGAGGCCGGCCTGCACGGTGACTTTCGCGGCTATGTACGGCCCGGCGGCAAGGGCCGGCGTCAGGTGACATTGCTCGAACGCGCCGACTGGGACGCGGCTATGGCCGAGGTCGGGCAAGATATTCCCTGGTACGAACGCCGCGCGAACCTCCTCGTCGACGGCTTCGATCTGCCCCAGATACCCGGCACGCTACTCCGCCTCGGCGCGGACGTCGTGCTGGAAGTGACGCGCCACACCGATCCGTGCGAGCGGATGGAGGCTTTGGCGCCAGGATTGTTCGCTGCGCTCTCGCCCGACTGGCGGGGCGGGGCCTGTACCCGCGTTTTGATGGGCGGCAGAATCGCCGTCGGTGATGAGATCAGGATCGAAGAACCATGAGCAAGCCATTCAAGACGCTCGATGATATGGGCGAAATCCAGGGCAAGCGCGTGCTCGTCCGCGAAGACCTCAACGTGCCGATGGCCGAGGGCCGGGTCACCGACGACACCCGCCTGCGCGCGACCGTCGCGACCGTCGGCGAACTCGCGGACAAGGGCGCGATCGTCCTCGTCCTCGCGCATTTCGGCCGTCCCAAGGGCAAGCCGAGCCCCGACTTCTCGCTGTCGCAGGTCGTGAAGCCGTACAGCGAAGTGCTGGGTCGCGAAGTGCGGTACATTGACTGGGAAGGCGCCGAGGACTCGGTCGCTACGCTGGAACCCGGCGATATCGCGGTGCTCGAGAACACCCGCTTCTTCGGTGGGGAGGAGACCAACGACGCGGCCGTCGTCGCGCGCTTTGCGAGCCTCGGCGATCTGTACGTCAACGATGCCTTCTCCGCCGCACACCGTGCGCATGCGTCGACCGAGGGCCTCGCCCACGTCCTCCCGGCCTTTGCCGGCCGCGCGATGGAGGCCGAACTCGATGCGCTCCAGAAGGCGTTGGGTGCTCCCGAGCACCCCGTCGCCGCCGTTGTCGGCGGTGCCAAGGTGTCCTCGAAGCTCGACGTGCTGCGGCATCTCGTCACGCGCGTCGATCACCTGATCATCGGCGGCGGGATGGCCAACACCTTCCTCGCCGCGCGCGGGGTCGATGTCGGCAAAAGCCTGTGCGAACATGAGCTTGCCGCCACATGCGAGCAGATCATGGAAGCCGCGGACAAGGCGAACTGCACCGTTCACCTGCCGTACGACGTCGTCGTCGCCAAGGAGTTCAAGCCGAACCCCGCGACGCGCACCGTCAACGTGCACGAGGTCGCGGCCGACGAGATGATCCTCGATCTCGGGCCGGCGGCGGTCGAGTCGCTCGGCGACGTGCTCAAGAACTGCCGGACGTTGGTGTGGAACGGTCCGCTCGGCGCGTTCGAGACGCCGCCGTTCGACGCCGCGACCGTCGCGCTCGCACGCACTGCGGCGGCACTGACCGAGGGTGGCTCGCTCGTCTCGGTCGCAGGCGGCGGCGATACGGTCGCCGCGCTCAATCAGGCTGGCGTCGCGGAGGCGTTCACCTTCGTGTCGACCGCGGGTGGCGCGTTCCTCGAGTGGATGGAAGGCAAGGATCTTCCCGGGGTCGCCGCGCTCCACGGTTGAAATGCGCAGGCATCCGAGCTATGTTTAACATGTTAAACGGAGACTCGGATGCTTGGCGTCAGGCTCGATAGCGAACTCGAAGAGCGCCTCGCGGCGGTTGCGCGCACGCAGGGGCGCAGCAAGAGTGATATCGCGCGTGAGGCCGTGCGGCGCTATGTCGAGCGGCATGACGAGGCATTCCTGGCGGAGGCGCGGCGGCAGTCGCTTGCGGCTGCAGCACTTGGCTGGACCGAAGACGACGAGGCATGGGAGCGGCTGGGCGTAGCCTGGGACGATCCCGAGCCCGCCAGCAACCGTCGGTCTGTCGCCGAATGAAACGCGGCGATATCGTGACTATTGCCGATGCAGGCGCAGGGGATTTTGCGCGAAAGCCGCGCCCCGCGCTCGTGGTTCAGGCGGACGCTTTCCTTCAGGATCACGACAGCGTTGCGGTGTGCTTGATCACTAGCCAGCTTGCCGGCCTCGGACTGTTCCGCATACCGATCGCGGCCAATGCCGATACGGGACTCCTCAAGTCGAGCGAGGTCAGTATCGACAAGGTGCAATCGGTCTGGCGGCACAGCATCGGTCGACGGGTCGGCGCGGCGTCCGACGAAACCATGTTTGCCGTCGATCAGGCCCTCCGCCGGTGGCTCGCCCTTTAGATTTTGGAAAAGGATTTATCATGACCACGACGATCACACCGCAGATCAAGACCATCCTCGACAAGTACGAAGCCACCAGCTCGGCGGTGAAGGCGAACCTTGCGCGCATCCTGATGCAGGGTAAGCTCGGCGGCACCGGCAAGCTGGTGATCCTGCCCGTCGACCAGGGCTTCGAGCATGGCCCGGCGCGCAGCTTTTCGGTCAACCCGGCGGCGTACGACCCGCATTACCACTATCAGCTCGCGATCGACGCGGGGCTCAGCGCCTATGCGGCGCCGCTCGGCATGCTCGAGGCGGGCGCGGATACGTTCGCGGGGCAGATCCCGACGATCCTGAAGTGCAACAGCTCGAACAGCTGGGCGACGTCGATCGACCAGGCGGTCACCGCGACCGTCGCGGACGCGGTGCGGCTGGGCTCGGCGGCGATCGGCTTTACGATCTATCCGGGTGCGGACCAGTTCTTCGACCTCGTCGAGGAAATCCGCGAGCTGAGCGAAGAGGCCAAGTCGGTCGGTATCGCGACCGTGATCTGGTCCTACCCGCGCGGCGGCGAGCTGACCAAGGACGGTGAGCTCGCGCTCGACGTCGGCGCCTATGCCGCGCACATGGCGGCGTTGCTCGGCGCGCACATCATCAAGACCAAGCTGCCGACCGCGCATATCGAGCAGAAGGAAGCCAAGCCGCTCTACGCCGGCACCGACTGGTCGAAGCAGGCGGATCGCGTGAAGCATGTCGTCCAGTCGAGCTTTGCCGGGCGGCGCATCAACGTCTTTTCGGGCGGCGCGTCGAAGGGCGAGGACGCGGTGTTCCAGGATGCACGCGACATTCGCGACGGCGGCGGCAACGGCTCGATCATCGGCCGCAACACCTTCCAGCGTCCGCGCGACGAGGCGCTGGCGATGCTCGACCGGATCATCCGCATCTACAAGAACGAAGAATAAGTGGCTGCCGTCGTGCCACGTCATCCCGGCCCTGCGCCGGGGTGACGTGGCAGGCGTGAGCGGCTAGGGGGCGGATATGACCGAATTCGAAGATCCGCTGGGCCCGCTCGATCCCAATTTCGCCGAGAATTTCCGCCGCGACATGCGCCGGCCGGCCTGCCAGCTGTACCTGGTGTCACCGCTCGACGTCGGGGGCGACTTTCCCGAGCGTCTCGCGCGTGCGCTCGATGCCGGGCCGGTGGCCGCCTTCCAGTTCCGCGTGAAGGACATCGACCAGCATGCCGCGGCCGCACTCGGCGAGCCGTTGCGCGCGATCTGTGCGGAGCGCGACGTTGCGTTCATCGTCAACGACGATATCGGTCTCGCCAAGCGCCTCGACGCCGACGGCGTGCATCTCGGCCAGACCGACGGCGATCCGCGCGAGGCGCGCGCGCAGCTTGGCCCCAATGCGCAGATAGGCGTCAGCTGCCACGGCAGTCGCCATCTTGCGATGGAAGCGGGCGAGGCGGGGGCTGACTATGTTGCGTTCGGCGCTTTCTATCCGACGACCACCAAAGTGGTCGAGCATAACGCCGAGCCGGTGATCCTGTCCTGGTGGTCGACGCTGTTCGAAATGCCGTGCGTCGCGATCGGCGGTATCACCCCCGAGAACGCCGCGCCGCTGGTTGCGGCCGGTGCCGACTTCATCGCGGTGTCGAGCGCGGTCTGGGCTGGCGACGAGGTTGCGGCGATCAAGGCGTTCGCCGAGGTTCTGGCCCCGGCGCCGAGATCGCGTTGAACCGTTGGAAACAACCGTCGTCCCGACCGTTTGATGCAGAAGCGTAACGGTTTGGGATGATGGGCATGACGGCATTTGTGACGAAGACTTCGGTTCTTGCGATGTGCCTGTTCGGCGCGGCGTCGCCCGCGTTGGCGCAGACCACGCCCGCCAAGCCAGTTCCGATCGATCGCAACATCCTGCACGTCCAGGTCATCCTCGATCATCTCGGCTTCGGGCCGGGCGTGCTCGATGGTCGCGGCGGACAGTCGCTCGTTGCCGCGCTGAAGGGTTTCCAGGAGGCGAAGGGCCTGCCGATCACCGGCAAGGCCGATCCGCGGACGTTGCAGGCGCTCTATCCCTACCGTGCCGCACGGCCGACGGTGGCCGTCGCGCTTACCCCCGAGATGCTGGCAGGACCCTTCGTCAATCCGCTGCCCAAGGATCCGGCCAAGCAGGCCGAACTCCCGTCGCTCGGCTACAAGACCGTGATGGAGAAGCTGGGCGAGATGTTCCACACCACGCCCGCGGTGATCATGGCGCTCAATGCGCCGACGACGAAATTGTCGCCCGGCACCAAGGTGGTGTTCCCGAACGCACTGCCCTCGTCGCGCGCCTATGATCCGAAGCTGAAGCCCGACTGGATCGCCACGCTCACGATGCTCAACGTCGATGCGGTGCAGCCCAAGGCGGATCATGTCGTCGTCGACAAGTCGGACGGCGTGCTCCGCGTGCTCGACGCCAACGACAAGCTGATCGCACAGTTCTCCGCAACGATGGGGTCCAGCCACGATCCGCTGCCGCTGGGCACGTGGACGATCAAGGGGTCCGATTACAATCCGAAGTTCCACTTCAACCCGGCGCTGTTCTGGGACGCGAAGAAGGGGCAGCAGAAGGAGATGCTGCCGCCAGGGCCGAACGGTCCGGTCGGTGTTGTCTGGATGGACTTGTCGAAGGATCATTACGGGATCCACGGCACGCCCAACCCCGAAACCATCGGGCGTGCGGAAAGCCATGGCTGTATCCGCCTGACGAACTGGGATGCCGCGCGATTGTCGATGATGATCAAGCCGGGGACCAAGGCGATCTTCCAGGCGTAAGACGATGACGCGGACGTTCTGGATCATTCTCGGGCTAATCGTGGTGGTCGCCGGCGGGTTCGCATCGATGGTGTCGTTCGGTGACGGCGGGGCAGGGAGCGTGCGGCGGATAACGTGGCGCAAGCCCGCGCCGCCCGCCGAGGTCGCGGCCGGCCCGGTGACGACGGGCAAGCTCGCCGTCCCGGTGGCTGGCGTTCCCCGCAAGGCGATCGCGGACACCTGGAACGATTTGCGTGGCGGTGGCACGCGCGGCCATCACGGCACCGACATCATGGCGGCGGGCGGCACCCCGGTGGTCGCCGCCGCACCGGGACGGATCGAGAAGCTGTTCCAGAGCGGTCTTGGCGGCGTCACACTCTATATCCGTTCGCCGGATCGTCGCTGGACCTATTATTACGCGCATCTCGCCGGCTATGCCGCGGGCATTCGCGAGGGGCTGCCGGTGAAGGCCGGCGACACGCTGGGCTATGTCGGCGATACCGGTGATGCGGGGGCGGGCAATTACCACCTGCATTTCGGGCTTACGCGGATGCAGCCGGGCGACCGCTGGTACCAGGGCGAGAACGTGAACCCGTACCCGATGCTTGCCGGAACCGGGTCGCGCCGCTAAAGCCCGCCGCTTCGGGTTTCCGCAGAGTCACGCTTGGCGGACGGCCCCTAGCTCTTTCCAGCAGGAATCGGTCATGAAGATCAACGCGGTCGAGATTCGTCCCGGCAACATCCTTGAATATGAGGGCGGCATCTGGCGCGCCGTCAAGATTCAGCACACCCAGCCCGGCAAGGGCGGTGCCTATATGCAGGTCGAGATGAAGAACCTCATCGACGGCCGCAAGAACAACACCCGCTTCCGCTCCGCCGAGAGCGTCGAGAAGGTGCGGCTCGACACCGTCGACTTCCAGTATCTGTTTCGCGACGGCGATGCGCTGACGTTCATGGACAAGGTCAATTACGAGCAGATCACGCTCGACGCCGATATCCTGGGCGACGCCGCGGCGTTCCTTCAGGACGGCATGGACGTGGTGATGGAGCTTTGGGAAGAGCGTCCGATCTCGGTCCAGCTGCCCGACACGATCGAGGCGCTGATCGTCGAGGCGGATGCCGTCGTGAAGGGTCAGACCGCGTCGTCGAGCTACAAGCCCGCGGTGCTCGAGAATGGCGTGCGCGTGATGGTGCCGCCGCATATCGGCGCCGGCACGCGGATCGTGGTCGATGTCTACGAGCAGACCTACGTGCGTCGCGCCGACTGATACGCATCTCCCTTTCCCCGCCGGGGAGAGGGGCGGGGTGAGGGGCGGCCCCAGAAGACACCGCCCGGAACAGCCCCTCTCCCACCCCTCTCCCCGGAGGGGAGAGGGCTTAAGGAAATACAATGGCTTCCCATTCCGGCATCATGACCGTCATCGAGCGCGCTGCCCGCAAGGCTGCGCCGCGCCTGCGTCGCGACTTCAACGAGGTCCAGCAGTTGCAGGTCAGCCGCAAGGGGCCGGCCGACTTCGTCAGCCAGGCCGACCAGCGCGCCGAGCAGACGATCTTCGAAGAACTGTCGCACGCCCGTCCCGACTGGGGCATGTTGATGGAGGAGCGCGGCGAGGTCGCCGGCGATCCGAACAAGCCGCGCTTCATCGTCGATCCCTTGGATGGCACGTCGAATTTTCTCCACGGTATCCCGCATTTCTGCATCTCGATCGCGGTCGAGGAGCCGATGGCGAACGGCAAGCGCGAGGTTACCACCGCGCTCGTCTATCAGCCGCTGACCGATGAGAGCTTCTGGGCCGAGAAGGGCCGGGGCGCGTGGCTCACCGACCAGCGCCTTCGCGTGTCGTCGCGTCGCGACCTGTCCGAATCGCTGATCGCGACCGGCATCCCGTTCCTGGGCCACGGCGATTTCGCACAATGGAGCCGCATCTTTGGTGCGGTTGCGCCCGAGGTTGCCGGCATTCGCCGCCTGGGGGCTGCGGCGCTCGATCTGGCGTGGCTCGCGGCGGGCCGTTTCGACGGCTTCTGGGAATCGAACCTGAAGCCTTGGGACGTTGCGGCCGGCATGTTGCTGGTGAAGGAAGCCGGCGGGTTCGTCACCGATTTCCGCGGCGGCGAGCGCTCGATGGAGCGCAACGAGTTCCTCGCAGCAAACGACGCCCTCCATTCGCGCCTCCACAAACTGGTCGCCAACGCACTGCGGTGACGCCTGCTGATCGGGGCGGCGGTTTCAAGACGGATTCACTCCCTCTCCCGTCATCCTGACGAAAGTCAGGACCCAGAGTTCCAAACGGTAACCCTGATGACTCTGGGTCCTGAGTTTCGTCAGGATGACGGGGATCAGAAGAGAGCACTCGATCTTCCCCCAATCCCGTCACCCCAGCGAAAGCTGGGGTATCCCCGTGGTGGCCGCTCCCGCCCACCAATGTCGAGACCCCAGCTTTCGCTGGGGTGACGGAAGTGGCGATAGGGTGGTGGGTATCAGCTACAGCACGGAATATGACGCCCACCGAGTAGGTTGACGACGCCGCTGCCGTATAGCGGGTAACGCAGGTTTCCCGCCGCGCTCTTACCCCTGTTGCGAGTTATTCTCACGGGCTGCCAGCCTTGCCCCGTGGAAGCCATCGGCCTAAAGGCTGCCCATCCGTTCGCATATGCGAGAAGCCATTTGGTCGACCTGTCGCACTATCTTCCGATCCTCCTGTTCCTCGGGGTCGCCATCTTGTTGTCGAGCACGTTCGTGTTCCTGCCGATGGCTGTCTCCAGGCTCACCGGATCGCACAAGCCTACGCCCGAGAAGCTCAGCGAATATGAGTGCGGCTTCCCCGCATTCGAAGATCCGCGCAGCCAGTTCGACGTACGGTTCTACCTGATCGCCATCCTCTTCATCATCTTCGATCTCGAGGCGGCGTTCCTGTTCCCCTGGGCCGTCTCGGTCTTCACGCTCGGCTGGACCGCGTGGATTTCGATGATGATCTTTATCGGCGAATTGGCCCTTGGCCTCGTCTACGCATGGAAGAAGGGAGCACTCGATTGGGAGTAGAGCTCACACCGCAGCCTGGTTTGCTGGCCCCCGCCGCCGGCGGCGCGATCGTGCCGCCCGACCAGGGGTTTTTCGACGGCCTGAACGGTGAACTGACCGACAAGGGTTTCCTGGTCACCTCGACCGAGGAATTGTTCCAGTGGGCGCGTACCGGCTCGCTGTGGTGGATGACGTTCGGGCTCGCGTGCTGCGCGGTCGAGATGATCCATGTGAACATGCCGCGCTACGACCTCGAGCGCTTCGGCGCCGCACCGCGCGCGTCGCCGCGCCAGTCGGACGTGATGATCGTCGCAGGCACGCTGTGCAACAAGATGGCGCCGGCACTCCGCAAGGTCTACGACCAGATGTCGGAACCGAAATACGTGATCTCGATGGGATCGTGCGCGAACGGCGGCGGCTATTATCATTATAGCTACAGTGTCGTGCGGGGCTGCGACCGGATCGTGCCCGTCGACATCTACGTCCCCGGGTGCCCGCCGACCGCGGAAGCTTTGCTCTACGGCATCATGCAGTTGCAGCGGAAGATCCGGCGGTCCGGGAGCATCGAGCGTTGAGGGCGCCCGCACCAGCCTATGCATCGAACGACGGCGTGATCGACGCGGCGCGCGCTGCGCTCGGGGGCATGCTGCTCGACGCGGTCGACCATGTCGGCGAGGTCGCGCTGCACGTCCGTCGTGAGGATCTGTACGACGCGATGATCGCGCTGCGCGACACGCCGGGGCTTGCGTACCAGCAGCTCATGGAGATCGCCGGCGTCGACTATCCCGATCGTGCGGAGCGGTTCGAGGTCGTCTATTGCATGCTGTCGCTGACGCGGAACCACCGCCTGCGCGTGCATGTCGCGACCGACGAGGAAAAGCCGGTGCCGTCGGTGACCGACATCTGGCCGGTCGCGGGCTGGCTCGAGCGCGAAGTGTACGACATGTACGGCGTGCTGTTCAGCGGCAATCCGGACCTGCGTCGCATCCTGACCGATTACGGCTTTCGCGGGCATCCGCAGCGCAAGGACTTCCCGCTGACGGGCTACGTCGAGCTGCGCTATTCGGAAGAGGCCAAGCGCGTCGTGTACGAGCCGGTGCAGCTCGCACAGGATTTCCGCACGTTCGACTTCATGTCTCCGTGGGAGGGCGCGAACTACGTGCTTCCGGGCGACGAGAAGGGCGCCTTGCCGCAGGCCAAGGGGGCGCAGACGCCGCTGTCGGCCGACACGATCGTCAAGGCGGATGCGGCGCAGAGCGCGACCAAGTCGCCCGCCGCGCCGAGCGAGCCCTATGCGAAGAAGGATGTCCAGAACACCACACAGAGCGGTGCGGGCGAGCCCGATCCGGGCAACCAGAAGCAGGACAAGCCGGTGGAGTCGGACGTGATCCCGACCAAGGGTGGAGGACAGAACCAGTGAGTCTCTACGTAGAGGAGCTTCTGGGCGAGGGCGATGCGGCCGATCCGACGACCGGCGACGTCACGATCCAGAACTACACGATCAACTTCGGTCCGCAGCACCCCGCGGCGCACGGCGTGCTGCGTCTCGTCATGGAGCTCGACGGCGAGATCGTCGAGCGTGTCGATCCGCATGTCGGCCTGCTCCACCGCGGCACCGAGAAGCTGATCGAGTACAAGACGTACACGCAGGCGCTGCCGTATTTCGATCGTCTCGATTACTGCTCGCCCTTGTGCATGGAGCATAGCTGGGTGCTCGCGGTCGAGAAGCTGCTCGATCTCGAAGTCCCAGAGCGCGCGCAGTATCTGCGCGTGTTCTTCGCCGAGCTGACGCGCATCTCGAACCACATGCTGAACCTCGGATCGCACGTCATGGACGTCGGCGCCATGACGCCGAACCTGTGGCTGTTCGAGATCCGCGAAGACTGCATGAACTTCTTCGAGCGTGTTTCGGGCGCGCGCATGCATTCGAACTATTTTCGTCCGGGTGGCGTGCATCAGGATGCACCGCTCAAGCTGCTCGCCGACATCGGCGACTGGCTCGACACGCGCCTGCCGCGGCTGTTCGAGGATGCGATTTCGCTCGTCGCGGACAATCGCATCTTCAAGCAGCGCAATGTCGACATCGCGGTCGTCAGCCGCGACGATGCGATCAAATGGGGCTTTTCCGGTCCGATGATCCGTGGCTCGGGGATCGCCTGGGATCTGCGCAAGTCGCAGCCCTATGACGTTTATGCCAAGATGGATTTCGAGGTGCCGGTCGGCACGCGCGGCGATTGCTACGACCGGTTCATGGTGCGCGTCGAGGAAGTGCGTCAGTCGGCACGGATCATGAAGCAGTGCCTGCGCGACATGCCCGAGGGGCCGATCGCGTCGCTCGATCGCAAGGTCGTGCCGCCCAAGCGCGGTGAGATGAAGCAGTCGATGGAAGCGCTGATCCATCACTTCAAGCTCTATACCGAGGGCTTCCACGTGCCCGCCGGTGACGTCTATGTCGCGACCGAGAGTCCCAAGGGCGAGTTCGGCGTGTATCTGGTCGCCGACGGCAGCAACAAGCCGTACCGCTGCAAGATTCGCCCGACCGCGTTCTCGCATCTTCAGGCGATGGACTTCATGGCGAAGGGCCACATGCTGGCGGATACGACCGCGATCCTCGGCGCGATGGATATCGTTTTTGGTGAATGTGACCGCTGATGGCTGAAGCTCCGAAAATTCCCGACGAGGCAGAGACCCGCGCACGCTGGGGTTCGTTCGCCTGGACGGACGAGAACCAGGTGAAGGCGAACGAGATCCTCGGGCGCTACCCGAAGGGCCGCGAACAGTCGGCGTCGATCCCGTTCCTCGATCTGGCGCAGCGCCAGGTTGGCGCGGAAACGCAGACGCAGGGCTGGTTGCCGGTGCCGGTGATCGAGTTCGTCGCGCGCCAGATCGGCGTGCCGTACATGCGCGTGTATGAGGTCGTGACCTTCTACACGATGTTCAATCTGGCACCGGTCGGTCGCTATCACGTGCAGGTCTGCGGCACGACGCCGTGCATGCTGCGCGGGTCGGACGATGTGCTGGCGGCGTGCAAGAACCGTGGCCTCGTCAAGGGCGGCACGACACCCGACGGCATGTTCACGCTGACCGAGGTCGAATGTCTGGGCACCTGCGCGAACGCGCCTATGGTGCAGATTAACGACGATAACTTCGAAGACCTCGATTACGACAAGACGACCGAGATCCTCGAGGCGCTCGCCAATGGCGGCACGCCGACACCGGGGCCGCAGTTCGGTCGCCGTGCGAGCTGCCCTGAAGGCGGCCCGACCTCGCTCAAGGCGATGGTCGACGCGAACCACGATTACCGGGGGGAGTGGGCCTGATGCTCGCCGACAAGGACCGCATCTTCACCAACGTCTACGGCTTCCAGCCGTGGAACATCGACGCGGCGATCATGCGCGGCGATTGGGACAATACCAAGGACCTGATGACGCTCGGCCAGGACGCGATCATCGACGTGATGAAGGCGAGCGGCTTGCGTGGCCGTGGCGGGGCAGGGTTCCCGACCGGTACCAAATGGTCGTTCATGCCCAAAGAGCCGAAGCCCGACCGGCCGAACTTCCTCGTCATCAACGCCGATGAATCCGAGCCGGGCAGCTGCAAGGACCGCGAGATCATCCGGCACGATCCGCACAAGCTGATCGAGGGCGCGTTGATCGCCGGGTTCGCGATGCGCGCGCGCGCCGCGTACATCTACATCCGCGGCGAATATATCCGCGAGGCCGAGACGCTGTTCGCGGCGGTCGCCGAGGCTTATGATCGCGGCTTCATCGGCAAGAATGCGTGCGGGTCGGGCTATGACTTCGACGTGTTCGTCCACCGCGGCGCGGGCGCCTATATCTGCGGTGAAGAGACGGCGATGCTCGAAAGCCTCGAGGGCAAGAAAGGCCAGCCGCGCCTCAAGCCGCCATTCCCGGCGGGTGCGGGGCTCTATGGCTGCCCGACGACAGTCAACAACGTCGAGTCGATCGCGGTCGCGCCGACGATCCTGCGCCGCGGCGCGGCCTGGTTCTCCAGCTTCGGCGCGGAGAACAACCGTGGCACCAAGCTGTTTCAGATCAGCGGTCATGTGAATAAGCCGTGCGTCGTCGAGGAAGAGATGAGCATCTCGTTCCGCGACCTGATCGAGACGCATTGCGGCGGTATCCGTGGTGGCTGGGACAATCTGCTCGCGGTGATCCCGGGTGGCTCTTCGGTGCCGCTAGTGCCCGCCGCGCAGATCATGGACTGCGCGATGGATTTCGACGGCCTGAAGGCGGTCGGCTCGGGCCTCGGCACCGCGGCGATCATCGTCATGGACAAGTCGACCGACATCGTCCGCGCGATCAGCCGCATCTCGTACTTCTACAAGCATGAGAGCTGCGGCCAGTGCACGCCGTGCCGCGAGGGCACCGGCTGGATGTGGCGCGTGATGGAGCGGATGCGCACCGGCGACGCCGAGCTGTCCGAGATCGACATGCTCCAGCAGGTCACCAAGCAGGTCGAGGGCCACTCGATCTGCGCGCTGGGCGACGCCGCAGCGTGGCCGATCCAGGGCCTGATCAAGCATTTCCGCCCCGAGATGGAACGCCGTATCCGTGAGCGTGGTGGCGACACCGCGCCGATGATGGAAGCCGCAGAGTAATGCCTACAGTCAAAGTCGATGGCGTAGAGATCGAGGTGCCGCAGGGTGCCACCGTGCTGCAGGCGTGCGAGCTTGCCGGCAAGGAGATCCCGCGTTTCTGTTATCACGAGCGGCTGAGCATCGCCGGCAATTGCCGGATGTGCCTGGTCGAGGTGAAGCCTGGTCCGCCCAAGCCGCAGGCGTCGTGCGCGCTGCCGGCGGCGGACAAGCAGGAAATCTTCACCAATTCGCCGATGGTGAAGAATGCCCGCGAGGGCATCATGGAATTCCTGCTGATCAACCATCCGCTCGATTGCCCGATCTGCGATCAGGGCGGCGAGTGCGATCTGCAGGACCAGTCGGTCGCCTATGGTCGCGGCCATTCGCGCTATGACGAAAACAAGCGCGCGGTCACCGAGAAGTATATGGGGCCGATCGTGAAGACGGTCATGACCCGCTGCATCCAGTGCACGCGCTGCATCCGCTTCGCCGAGGAAGTGTCCGGCGTAGAGGAGATCGGTGCGATCTTCCGCGGCGAGGACATGCAGATCACCTCGTATCTCGAAAACGCGGTGAAGAGCGAGCTGTCGGGCAACGTCGTCGACCTGTGCCCGGTCGGCGCGCTGACGTCGAAGCCCTACGCGTTCGAGGCGCGTCCGTGGGAATTGCGCAAGACGCTGACGATCGACGTGATGGACGCGGTCGGCACCAACATCCGGCTCGACAGCCGTGGTCGCCAGGTACTGCGCTGCGTCCCGCGGATCAACGAGGACGTGAACGAGGAGTGGGCGACCGACAAGACGCGCCACGCGATCGACGGTCTCGTGCGTCGTCGTCTCGACAAGCCCTATGTCCGCGTGAACGGTAAGCTGGTCCCGGCTACCTGGGACGAGGCCTTCGCCGCGATCAAGGCGGTGAACGCCGGGTCGAGCGTGGCGGCGGTCGCGGGCGATCTGGTCGATTGCGAAACGATGTACGCCGCCAAGGCGCTGCTTGCGAAGATGGGCTCGACGATGCTCGAGGGCCGCCAGACCGGCATGGCCTATGACGCGTCGAACATCGCCGCGGTCAATTTCAACACGACGATCGCCGGCACCGAGCGCGCCGACGCGATCCTGCTGGTGGGCACCAACCTGCGCTGGGAAGCGCCGCTGGTGAACACGCGGGTGCGCAAAGCGATCAAGAAGGGCGCGAAGGTCTTCGCGATCGGGCCAGAGACGGACCTGACGTACAAGGTCGAGTGGCTTGGCGACGATCTGGCACTGCTCGGCAATCTGCCCGACGCGGTGACCGAGGCGTTCGGCAAGGCCGAGCGTCCGATGGTGATCGTTGGTGGCGGCGCGCTGAAGGGCGGCCATGCGGCTGCGCTGAAGCTCGTCGATACGCTGGGTCTGATCAAGGCTGACTGGAACGGCTTCAACGTCGTTCATATGGCGGCGTCGCGGATGGGTGGGCTGATGCTCGGCTATGCGCAGACGGGCGGCATCGCCGACGTGATGGGGGCCAAGCTCGGCTTCTTCCTCGGCGCCGACGAGGTCGATTTCAGCCAGTTCGCAGGCTTCAAGGTGTTCGTGGGGCATCACGGCGACAAGGGCGCGGCTGCGGCCGACGTCATCCTGCCGGGTGTGACCTATGCCGAGAAGTCGGGAACGTGGGTCAACCTCGAGGGTCGCGTCCAGCGCGGCGAGCGCGCCGTGTTCGCGCCGGGCGATGCCCGCGACGACTGGTCGATCTTCCGCGCGCTGTCCGACACGCTTGGCCACACGCTGCCGTTCGACAGCTTCGAGGGGCTTCGCGAAGAGATGTTCGCCGCCGTTCCCGCGCTGCGTCATCAGGCGCTCGCGACGTTCGAATGGAACCCGCCGGCGCTCAGCGGCGCGGGTGAGGGGGTTCTTGCCGGATATCCGATCAAGGACTTCTACCTGACCAACGCGATCTGCCGCGCATCGCCGACGATGCAGCGGTGTTCGGCAGAACTTCTCCACGGGGAAGACTTTGCGGAGGCGGCCGAATGATCTCCTGGTTCGAATCCTCGCTCGGCTACGACTGGGCGTTCTTCCTCGCGACGATCATCGACATCCTCGTGATCGCGCTGCCGCTGATGCTGGCCGTCGCGATGATCATCTATGCCGATCGCAAGATCTGGGCGGCGATGGCGCTGCGTCGCGGCCCCAACGTCGTCGGGCCATTCGGTCTGCTGCAGAGCTTCGCGGATGGCCTGAAGGTGTTCCTGCAGGAGACGATCGTTCCTGCCGCCGCCAACCGGACGCTGTTCCTGCTGGCACCGATCATCACCTTCACGGTCGCGCTGATCGTCTGGGCGGTGGTGCCGTTCGGCGTCGGTGTGGTGCTCGCGGACATCAATGTCGGCCTGCTCTACGTGCTCGCGGCGTCGTCGCTCGGCGTGTACGGGATCATCCTGTCGGGCTGGGCGTCGAACTCGAAATATCCGTTCTACTCGGCGCTTCGTGCGGCCGCGCAGATGGTGTCGTATGAAGTCGCGATCGGCTTCATCCTAATTTCGGTCGTGCTGTGGACCGGCAGCTTCAACCTGTCGGCGATCGTGCTCGCGCAGAAATCGCATGTCTGGGTCTTCAACGGCTACATCCTCAATCCGCTGATGTTCCCGATGGCCGTGATGTTCTTCATCTCGTCGCTCGCGGAAACGCAGCGTGCGCCGTTCGATCTGACCGAGGCGGAGAGCGAGCTCGTCGCCGGGTACCAGACCGAATATTCGTCGATGTCGTTCGCGCTGTTCTGGCTCGGCGAATATGCCAACGTGCTGCTGATGTGCGCGCTGAACGCAACGCTGTTCTGGGGCGGGTGGCTGCCACCGGTCGACTGGGCGCCGCTCTATTACGTGCCGGGGATCATCTGGCTGTTCGCCAAGATCCTGTTCTTCTTCTTCCTGTTCAGCTGGGTGAAGGCGACCGTGCCGCGCTATCGCTATGATCAGCTGATGCGTCTCGGCTGGAAGGTCTTCCTGCCCGTGTCGTTGTTCTGGGTTTTCCTCGTGTCGGGCGTGTTGATGCTGATGCGGGTGGGATTATGAGTTCGAAACATACCGCTGTCCTAGGCATGGGACTGCTGATGTCGGCCGGTCCATCGGTTGCACAGAACCGTGTACCGGTCCCGCCCCCCTTCAAGGTCGATTATCTTTGTTCGTCTGATATGACGACGGTGTATTCCAAAATGAGTCAGGTCACTGTGCGTTATAGTGGGCTGAATGCTGAGGTCCGCCTAGGTGTCATGACGAAAGCTGATCCGAAGAGCGCGCCATTCACGGTGAAGTCGGCACATCGCGACATACTGCCCTTTCACAAGGGGCAGGTCTTGTCAGGAACCGTCGATACCTCACCACGAACATCGTTTGTATTACTTGAGGAAGGCGAAGCTGCCGATCCTAAGGTGTCGCTGTCTTTCCTGAGCGATCAGGGTTCGTTCGATGCCAAATGCTCGAAAGTATAGGTAGATCATGAGCGTCGCACAAATCATCAAGTCGTTTACCCTCTGGGAATTCGTGAAGGCGCACGCGTTGACGCTTCGCTATTTCTTCAAGGAAAAGGCGACGATCAACTATCCGTACGAGCGCAACCCGGTCAGCCCGCGGTTCCGTGGCGAGCATGCGCTGCGTCGTTATCCAAATGGCGAAGAGCGGTGCATCGCGTGCAAGCTGTGTGAGGCCGTGTGCCCCGCCCAGGCGATCACGATCGAGGCCGAGCCGCGTGACGACGGTTCGCGCCGCACGACGCGCTACGATATCGACATGACCAAGTGCATCTATTGCGGCCTGTGCGCTGAGGCGTGCCCGGTCGATGCGATCGTCGAGGGCCCGAACTACGAGTTCGCAACCGAGACGCGCGAAGAGTTGATCTACGACAAGTCGAAATTGCTCGATAATGGCGACCGTTGGGAAAGCGCGATCGCGGCGAACCTTGCCGCCGATGCGCCGTACCGTTAAGCGAGCGCCGCGATGACACAGATCAACTCCGTCATCCCAGCGCAGGCTGGGATCTCGTGCCGCACGGGCGCACTCACCAACGTTAAGACCCCGGCGTTCGCTGGGGTGACGGGGAGGGTGGTCGCGTGATCCAGGCCTTGGCTTTTTACCTCTTCGCCTTCGTCGTCGTCCTGTCGGGCGCGCTGACGATCGCGTCGCGCAATCCGGTTCACTCGGTGATGTGGCTGATCCTGGCGTTCTTCAACGCCGCGGGTCTGATGATCCTCGTCGGGGCCGAGTTCATCGCGATGCTGCTCGTCATCGTCTATGTCGGTGCGGTCGCGGTGCTGTTCCTGTTCGTCGTCATGATGCTCGACATCGATTTTGCCGAGATGCGTGCCGGCGTGGCGCGGTATTTCGGGATCGGTCTGGCGCTCGCAGTCGCCTTGGCGGCCGAGGTGATGATCGCGATCGGCGCGTGGAGCACCGGCCCGATCCAGCTCGCGCGGCGTGCGGCGCCGATCGACGATACGGTACCCAACATCCAGGCGATCGGTAACCTGCTCTACACGCGCTATCTGTTCGTGTTCGAGGCCGCTGGGCTCGTTCTGCTGGTCGCGATGATCGGGGCGATCGTGCTGACCCACCGCCAGCGTGGCGGCGTCAAGGCGCAGAACATCAGCCGCCAGAACGCGCGTCGTCCGCAGGATGCCACGCGCAACACGAGCCCGGTCGTCGGGCAGGGAGTCGAACTGTGACGATCGGTCTCGTCCATTATCTGGTCGTCGCGGCGATCCTGTTCACCATGGGGGTGCTCGGCATCTTCCTGAACCGCAAGAACCTGATCGTCATCCTGATGGCGATCGAGCTGATCCTGCTGGCGGTGAACATCAATCTCGTCGCGTTCTCGGCGTTCCTCCACGATCTCGTCGGACAGGTGTTCGCGATGTTCGTGCTGACGGTCGCCGCGGGTGAGGCCGCGATCGGCCTTGCCATTCTCGTCATCTATTTCCGCGGTCGCGGCACCATCGCGGTCGACGACGTCAACCGGATGAAGGGGTAATACGGTTGATCCAGCTTATCGTCTTCCTGCCGTTACTGGCCGCGATCGTTGCCGGGTTCGGCAATCGCGCGATCGGCAACGTGCCGGCGAAAATCGTCACCACGGCTGCGTTGTTCGCGTCGTGCCTGTTGTCTTGGCCGATCTTCCTCGGCTTCATGGCGGGCACCAGCACCGCGACCGTCGCGCCGTTGCTCGACTTCATTCACTCGGGCGACATGAACGTCGCGTGGTCGCTGCGCGTCGATGCGCTGACCGCGGTGATGCTCGTGGTCGTCACGTCGGTCTCGGCGCTCGTCCATCTGTATAGCTGGGGCTATATGGACGAGGATCCCGACCAGCCGCGCTTCTTTGCGTATCTGTCGCTGTTCACCTTCGCGATGCTGATGCTCGTGACCGCGAACAACCTCGTCCAGATGTTCTTCGGCTGGGAAGGCGTGGGTCTCGCATCCTACCTTCTGATCGGCTTCTGGTTCCGCAAGCCATCGGCCAGCGCGGCCGCGATCAAGGCGTTCGTCGTCAACCGCGTCGGCGATCTGGGCTTCATGCTCGGCATCTTCGGCACGTTCCTGGTATTCGGCACGGTCTCGATCCCCGAGATCCTTGCCGCGGCGCCCGGGATGGCCGGATCGACGATCGGCTTCCTCGGCTACCGCCTCGACACGATGACGGTGCTCTGTCTGCTGCTGTTCGTCGGCGCGATGGGCAAGTCGGCGCAGCTCGGCCTGCATACGTGGCTGCCGGACGCGATGGAAGGCCCGACGCCGGTGTCGGCGCTGATCCACGCGGCGACGATGGTCACCGCGGGCGTCTTTATGGTGTGCCGCCTGTCGCCGATGTTCGAGATGAGCCCGGTCGCGCTGACCGTGGTCACCTCGGTCGGTGCCGCGACCTGCCTGTTCGCCGCGACCTGCGGGCTCGTCCAGACCGACATCAAGCGCGTCATTGCGTATTCGACCTGTTCGCAGCTCGGCTACATGTTCTTTGCAGCGGGCGTCGGCGCCTATGGCGCGGCGATGTTCCATCTGTTCACGCACGCGTTCTTCAAGGCGCTGTTGTTCCTGGGCGCGGGCTCGGTGATCCATGCGATGCACCACGAGCAGGACATGCGCTATTATGGCGGCCTGCGTAAGAAGATCCCGGTGACGTTCTGGGGCATGATGGCGGGTACGCTCGCGATCACCGGCGTCGGCATCCCCGGCATCTTCGGCAACACCGCATTCGGGTTCGCAGGCTTCCATTCGAAGGATGCGATCATCGAGGCGAGCTGGGCGGCCGGTCAGCCGGGCGTGTGGTTCGTCGGCGTGCTCGTCGCACTGCTCACCAGCTTCTATTCGTGGCGCGTGATGTTCCTCACCTTCTGGGGCAAGCCGCGCTGGGCCGCATCGGAGCATATCCAGCATGCGCTCCACGACGCGCACGGCCATCACGGCGATGCGCATCATGCGGACGATCATCATGCGAACCCGGCCAAGGCCGAGGATGCAGGACACGCGCCGCACGATCATCACGACGCGGCACACGCGCCGGCGGAAGGCGATGGCGGGTATCACCCGCATGAAAGCCCGCTGCCGATGCTGATCCCGCTGATCGTCCTGTCGATCGGTGCGGTGCTGGCGGGCTTCGTGTTCCACGGCTACTTCATCGAGCCGAGCGCGGGCGAAGAGTTCTGGAAGGGCGCACTCGCGTTCCGCGAACATCTGATGCACGAGATGCACGGCGTCCCGCTGCTCATTAAGCTGTCGGCGACGATCGCGATGCTGCTCGGCCTGCTGACCGCCTGGTACGCCTATATCAAGAACCCGTCGTTCCCGGCCAAGGTCGTCGAACAGTTCGGCGTGCTCTACGACTTCCTGCTGCATAAGTGGTATTTCGACGAGCTGTACGACCTGATCTTCGTCCGCCCCGCCTTCGCGATCGGCCGCTTCCTGTGGCACCGCGGCGACGAGAAGACGATCAACCGGTTTGGCCCAGACGGGTCGGCGTGGCTGGTCCAGATCGGCGCGCGCGTCGCTGGCCGCTTCCAGACGGGATATCTCTACACCTATGCCTTTGTCATGCTGATCGGCCTGACCGCAGCCGTCACCTGGGCGATCGGACTCTATTGATGACCGGCTTTCCTATCCTTTCCGTCCTGATCGCGGTCCCGATGATCGCGGCCATTGCATGCCTGTTCGTTTCGGCGAATACCGCGCGGATGCTCGCCCTGGCGGCGACGCTGATCGATTTCGTTCTCGGCATCATGCTGTGGATGAATTACGACATCGGTGGTGCGCAGTGGCAGTTCGTCGAGCATGCCCCGGGCATCTTCGGGCCGTTCGGCTGGTCGCTCGGCATCGATGGCTTCGCACTGATGCTGATCATGCTCAGCGTGTTCCTGATGCCGATCTGCATCGGTGCCAGCTGGCGCTCGATCACGACGCGCGTGCCCGAGTACATGGCCGCGTTCCTGTTCACCGAAGTGCTGATGATCGGCACGTTCGCGGCGCAGGACCTGTTCCTGTTCTACGTGTTCTTCGAAGCCGGCCTGATCCCGATGTACCTGATCATCGGCATCTGGGGCGGCGCGAACCGGATCTACGCGTCGTACAAGTTCTTCCTGTACACGCTGCTCGGCTCGGTCCTGATGTTCATCGCGATGTTGTACATGGCGAAGACGGCGGGCACGACCAGCATCCCGGCGCTGCTGAACTACGACTTCCCGGCGCATGTGCAGACCTGGCTGTGGCTGGCGTTCTTCGCATCGTTCGCGGTCAAGATGCCGATGTGGCCGGTCCACACCTGGTTGCCCGACGCGCACGTGCAGGCGCCGACCGCAGGGTCGGTGATCCTGGCGGGCGTGCTGCTGAAGCTCGGCGGATACGGTTTCCTGCGCTTCCTGCTGCCGATGTTCCCCGAAGCGTCGGGCCAGCTGACCTGGCTGATCTTCGGCCTGTCGGCGGTCGCGGTGATCTACACGAGCCTTGTCGCGCTCGTGCAGTCGGACATGAAGAAGCTGATCGCCTATTCGTCGGTCGCGCACATGGCGATCGTCACGATCGGTCTGTTCGCGTTCAACCGGCAGGGCATCGAAGGCGCGATGATCATGATGCTGAGCCACGGCCTGGTATCGGGTGCGTTGTTCCTGTGCGTCGGCGTGATCTACGACCAGCTCCATACCCGCGAGATCTCGCGCTATGGTGGCCTCGCCATCAACATGCCGCACTACGCGATCCTGTTCCTGTTCTTCACGATGGCGTCGATCGGGCTGCCGGGCACCAGCGGCTTCGTCGCCGAGTTCCTGTCGCTGATGGGCACCTATCAGGTCTCGACCTGGACGGCGCTGCTCTGCACGACCAGCATCATCCTGGGTGCTGCGTACATGCTGTATCTGTACCGTCGCGTGGTGTTCGGCGAGATCAAGTCGGACGAGGTTCGCGGCATGGTCGATCTGTCGGCCCGTGAGTTCTGGCTGCTCGCACCGATCGCGGCCGTCGTGCTGTGGATGGGCGTGTATCCGGAGAGCTTCCTGGCACCGATGCGCAAGGACGTGAGCGTGTTGCTCGCCCGCGTCGACCGCGCCAAGCCCGCCAGCGATTCGAACCCAACTGCGGGGAAGCCCGCCACCGTGCATGACGCCGCGCACGGGGAGGCACACTGATGACCTATGCCGCTAACATCGCAATGACGCTGCCCGAGCTGGTGCTGGCGTTGGGTGCGATCGCCCTGATGCTCGTCTCGGCATGGGGCGGGGACAAGTCGACGCGCGCCGTGTCGATCGCCTCCGTGTTCGTCCTGGTGGGCGCCGGGATCGCGCTGATCGGTCCGGCATCGTCGGGCGGCTATGCGTTCGACGGGCTGTACCGTGCCGATGCGTTCGGTGCGTTCGCCAAGGTGCTGATCTACATCGCCTCGGCGGTCGCGATCGTGATGGCGCCGAGCTTCTTCGCGCGCTCGCATGGCGACGATCTGCGCCCGGAATATCCGGTGCTGATCCTGTTGTCGGCGTGCGGCATGGGGATCATGGTTTCGGCCAGCGACATGCTGACGCTGTATGTCGGGCTCGAGCTCCAGAGCCTTGCCGCTTATGTGCTTGCCAGCTTCATGCGGCGTGACGGTCGTTCGGCCGAAGCGGGTCTGAAGTATTTCGTGCTCGGCGCGCTTGCCAGCGGCATCCTGCTGTACGGCATCTCGCTGGTGTACGGGTTCAGCGGCACGACGTTGTTCTCAGGGATCGCCGACGCCTATGTGGGCACCAAGTCGCTGGGCTTGCTGTTCGGTCTGGTGTTCGTGTTCGCAGGCCTCGCGTTCAAGATCAGCGCAGTGCCGTTCCACATGTGGACGCCCGACGTCTATGAGGGCGCACCGACGCCGGTCACCGCGTTCTTCGCCTCGGCCCCCAAGGTCGCGGCGCTCGCGATGGCGGTGCGGGTCGGGGTCGATGCGATGGGGCCCGCCACCGATCAGTGGCGCCAGATCGTGATTTTCGCGGCACTCGCCTCGATCATCCTCGGTGCGGTTGCGGCGATCGGCCAGACGAACATCAAGCGGCTGCTCGCCTACTCGTCGATCAACAATGTCGGCTTCGCGCTGATCGGTCTTGCCGCGGGCACGCCCGAGGGTGTGTCGGGCGTGCTGATGTACCTGACGATCTATGTCGCGATGACGCTGGGGTCGTTCCTGGTCGTGATCCAGATGCGTGGCGATGACGGCCAGCCGGTCGAGACGATCGACAGCCTCGCCGGCATGTCGCGGACCAAGCCCGCGCTTGCTGCGGCACTGGCGATCTTCATGTTCAGCCTTGCCGGTATTCCGCCGCTGTTCGGCTTCTACGCGAAGTTCGCGGTGTTCAGCGCGGCGGTCGACGCTGGGCTGTTCCCGCTGGCGGTGGTGGGCATCGCCGCCTCGGTGATCGGCGCCTATTATTATCTGCGTGTCGTCAAGACGATGTACTTCGACGATCCGGCGCCGGCGTTCGCGCCGATGGAGAGCAAGGTCGAGGGCGGTCTGATCGCCGTTGCCGCGGTGTTCGTCTCGCCGGCCGGTTACCTCCTCATCCCCGTGCTCGGTGCATGGACGATGGCGGCTGCACGGGCGCTGTTCTGATCACCATACGCACCGTTGCGGAAACAGGATCGACCAACGCCGACCTGCTGGAGCTCGCACGCGGCGGTGTCGAAGACGGCCTTTGGCTGCGCGCGATCCGGCAGACCGCGGGGCGGGGGCGTCTCGGCCGCGAATGGCAGTCGCCCGAGGGGAACCTCTACGCGAGCACGCTGGTCCGGCTGCGCCCGACCGACCCGCCGGCAGCCAGTCTTGCGCTGGTCGCCGCGGTCGCTTTGCAGGAAACCGTATCGACGTTCCTGGTCTCGGGTATCTGCCAGGGCACGACCGACGCCAGCGCTACGCTGGTGCTCAAATGGCCGAATGATCTTTTGCTCGCGGATGCCAAGCTCTCGGGCATATTGCTCGAGCGATCGGGCGATGCGGTGATCATCGGCTACGGCGTAAACCTTGCGCATCATCCCGAGCTTCCCGACCGCGTGACGACCGATCTTGCGGCGCATGGCGTCGTGGTCGATCCGGCGATGTTCCTCGACATCCTCGCCGACAGCGTCGCGCGCTGGATCGGTCGTTGGCGCACCGAAGGCATCGCGCCGGTGCGGGAGCGCTGGGTCGACTGCGCGCACCCGGCCGGCACCGCGCTGACCGCAAGGCTGCCTGACGGGAGCGGCGTCGATGGCCTGTTTGTCGGGCTCGATACCGATGGCGCGCTCATCCTCCGCTTGGCGTCTGGTGAGCGGCGTGTCATTCACGCTGCCGACGTCTTCCTGCTTTGAGGCCCCGCTGATGCTGCTCGCGATCGATGCCGGCAATACCAATGTCGTGTTCGCGCTCGTCGAGAGCGGCGAAATCGTCGCGCGCTGGCGGATCGCGACCGACCCGCGGCGTACGGCGGACGAATATGCGGTGTGGCTGAGCCAGCTGATGCAACTCGGCGGGCATGATCGTACTGCGGTGGAGGGCGTCATCGTCGCCACCGTCGTCCCGCGCGCGCTGCATAATCTTCAGGTGCTCGCGTCGAAATATTTCGGCACCGACGCGCTCATCGCGGGGCATGCGCCGATCGAATGGGGCATCGCGATCGATGTCGACGAGCCTGCTTCGCTCGGCGCGGACCGCGCGGTCAACACGATCGCGGCGCACGCGCTGCATGCCGGTGACCTGATCGTCATCGATTTCGGCACCGCGACGACGTTCGACGTCGTCGACTATAGCGGCGCGTACAAGGGCGGGATCATCGCGCCGGGCATCAACCTGTCGCTCGACGCGCTCGTCACCGCGGCGGCCAAGCTACCGCGGATCGCGATCGAGGCGCCGACCGATACGAGCGTCATCGGGCTCAACACCGTCTCTCAGATGCATATCGGCATCTATTGGGGCTATGTGGCAATGATCGAGGGGCTGGTCGCGCGGATGAAGCGCGAGATCGGCCGACCCGTGAAGGTCGTCGCCACCGGCGGCCTTGCCACCTTATTCGAGAAACAGACCGACGTGTTCGACGTCATCGAAGCCGACCTGACGATCCAGGGGCTGGCGATGATGTGGGACCGTCACCATATCTAGGGCCATTTGGCTCGCGCCACCGGCCTGAGGGCCATATTCCTGTGTAATCCTGAAAGTAATCAATGACTCCGAAGAACGAACTGCTTTTCTGTGGCCTAGGCGGCTCCGGCGAAATCGGCATGAACGTCAACCTGTACGGCTGCCAGGGCAAATGGGTGATGGTCGATCTCGGCATCACCTTCGCCGATCCGCAATATCCCGGCGTCGACGTGATCCTGCCCGACCTGTCCTTTATCGAGGACCGGATCGACGACCTGCTCGGCATCGTCATCACGCACGGGCATGAGGATCATATCGGCTCGCTGCCGTATCTCGCCGAAGACCTTGGCGTGCCGATCTATGCGACCCCGTTCACGATGGGGCTGATCCGCGGCAAGCTCGAGGAAGAGGGCATCGCCAATCGCGTGAAGCTCAAGATGATCCCGATGGGCGGCAATTTCCAGCTCGGGCCGTTCGGTTTCACCTTCGTCGAGATGTCGCATTCGATTCCTGAGGCGAACGCGCTGCTGATCGATACGCCTTTTGGCCGCGTGTTCCACACCGGCGACTGGAAGCTCGATGCGACCCCGGTCATCGGCAACCCGACCAAGCCCGAGGGCTTCATGGCGATCGGCGACAAGGGCGTCGACGTCCTGGTCTGCGATTCGACCAACATTCTCAACGACAAGGCGTCGGGCAGCGAGAGCACCGTGCGTAAGGGTCTGTTCGAGGAAGTGAGCAAGGCCAAGGGGCGGGTGATGATCACCAGCTTCGCCTCGAACGCAGCGCGTCTGCACACGTTCGGCGAAGTCGCCAAGGAAACCGGGCGCAAGCTGTGCGTCACGGGGCGTTCGCTGGACCGGATCATCAAGGTCGCGCGCTCGACGGGGTATCTCAAGGACTTCCCCGACACGATCAGCCCCGACGAGGCGATGCGGCTCCCTAAGAACAAGGTGCTGATCATCGCCACTGGCGGGCAGGGCGAGGAGCGCGCGGCGCTGGCGCGCGTCGCCAATGGCAGCCATACGATCACGCTCGAGGCGGACGACACGGTGATCTTCTCGTCGAAGCAGATCCCGGGCAACGAGGTCCAGATCGGTCGCATCCAGAACACGCTGGCGGCCAAGGGCATTCGGATGATTACCGAGCGTCAGGCGCACGTTCATGTCTCGGGTCATCCAGGTCGCCCCGAACTCGCGCAGATGTATGACTGGCTGCGTCCCGACGTGCTGATCCCGACGCATGGCGAGATGCGCCACATGATGGAGCATGCGCGCTTCGGTCTCGAGCAGGGTATCCCGCGCGCGCTCGTGCAGAGCAATGGCGACATCGTGCGACTGGCGCCCAAGGGCCCGGTGAAGATCGGCAACGCGACCGTCGGGCGGCTCGTGCTCGATGGCGACGTGATCCTGCCCGCCGACGGCGCGACGATCGCCGAACGTCGCAAGCTGGCGATCAACGGCCAGATCTCGGTCGCGGTCGCGCTCGGCAAGGACGGCCGCATGGTCGGCCAGCCGCAGGTGCGCGTGCAGGGCGTGCCGGTCGAGGAAGACCGCGCGGCGTTCATCACCGACGCGGTGCAGGCGGCGGGCGACACGGTGCGTGGCGGCAAGCGCGAGAGCGACAAGATGCGCGAGCAGATCCGGCTCGCGGTGCGCAAGGTCGCCAAGCGCTGGACGGGCAAGCAGCCGATCGTCGACGTCTTGTTGATCGAGGGCTGACCCTGTGCGCTGGACCTCGGCACTCGCGATCTACGTCCTGTTCTGGGCGTTCTCGGTGTTCCTGGTCCTGCCGTTCGGCGTGCGCACGACGCCGGAGGCCGGGGGCGAACTCGTCCCCGGCCAGGCCGAGAGTGCGCCGGACGAGTTTCGGTCGGGGCGGACGGCGCTGCGCGTGACGGTGGTCGCGACGGTGTTGTTCGTGCTGTTCCAGCTCAATTATTATTATGGATGGGTGACGCCGCAGAGCGTCGATCTGTTCGACCGCGGTAACATGGTGACGCGCTAGATCCTCCCCCGCCATGGGGAGGTGGCTGGCGCTTGCCAGTCGGAGGGGGCGGTAGGCGCGAACTTCTGTTCCGTGTCCTCCCCCTCCGTCACCTTCGGTGCCGCCTCCCCCTGGCGGGGGAGGATTGAAGCGCTTTAGCCCGGTGACGCGGCAGAGCCTGCCAGCAGGCCGCCGTCGATGTTGATCTCGGTTCCCGTGATATCGGTCACCTCGTCCGAGGCTAGCATCACCGCGACGGCGGCGACCTCGTCGGGCATGCCGAAGCGTTTCAGCGGCGTGTCGGCCACCAGCGCCTGCATCCGTGCCTCGCGGTCGGGCCCGGTGCCCAGCATCGGCTCCCACATCGGCGTCAGGATCGCGGCGGGATGCACCGAGTTGCAGCGGATCTTCCACCCTCGCTGCGCGCAGTAGAGCGCGACCGTCTTGCTGTGGTTGCGGATCGCGGCCTTGGACGACGCATAGGCGGCTGCGAGGGGAATGCCGACGAGTCCTGAACGCGACGAGATGTTGATGATCGCGCCCGTACCCGCCGCCTTCATTGCACCGATCGCATAACGGCAGCCGAGGAACGTGCCGTCGAGGTTGACCGCATGGACCGCGCGCCAGTCCGCGAGGCTCGCCTGTTCGGGATCATGGGGGCCCATGCCGCCCTCGAACCCCGTCACACCGGCGTTGTTGACGACGACGTCGACGACCGGAACGCGGTCGGCCAGGCGCTGCCAATCGGCTTCGTCCCGAACGTCCAGTCTTTCGAAGCGGCACCCGATCGCCGCGGCCGCCTGCTGGCCGGCGGTTTCGTCGCTATCGGTCAGGATGACGACGGCACCCTCGTCATGGAAGTGCTGGGCGATGGCGCGGCCGATGCCACGCGCTGCGCCGGTGACGACGCACGTCTTGGTGTTCAGTCTTTGCATAGGAGTCTCGAAATGTGAGTCCGGTCGGCGGAGTGCTCCGCTGGCGAGGGCCGCGTCAGCGGTGGCGCTGCATCATTTCGAAAACTCCTGTCTGGTACGGCTCAGCGCAGCCGCTCGATCGCCTGCGCCAGGGCCACGTATAGCTTGCCCATGTCCGACGACAACAACGTCACGCCGAGCGGCGAGCCGTCGCGCTGCGTCAGGATCGCTCGGAGCATCGCCTCGAAGTCGTGGATGTAGCGGTTGACCATCTCGCGGAACGTCTCGTCGTCGTCGTAGAGGCCGGCGATCTCGCGCACCTCGCTCGCGTCGAGGATCCGGACGGCGCGGCGCGTGAAGACGCCGCGGTCGCCCTTGAGATACGCACCCCACGCGCTGTCGGAGATTTCGGGCGCGATCGCCTTGGTGATGTCGATCGAGGCGGAGTTGAGCGATTCGATCAGCAGCGACACGCGACGCGCGAAGGTATCGCTGTCCGCGTCCTCGCGTTCGGTGCGCGCCTCTTCGATCCGGGTTTCGACGATCGCGGTCTTGTCGACGATCGCCTGGACTTCGCGCGCGAGCCGCTCGGTCGCACCCGTTGCGGCGTCGACGGCCGCGTCGGTGGCGTCGGTGAGCGCGCGGACCTGGCGTTCGACGGTATCGTTGGTCGCGCGGCGCATCGCGTCGGCGCTCGCGGCGCCGAGCGCGGCTGCGGCTTCGGGGATGACCTTCGAGAGTGTCTCGCGCGCCTTGTCGGCAGCGACCGTGGCGGTTTCGCGGACGCGGTGAAGCGCTTCGATCAGCTGGGGCGCGGCGTCTTCGGCGAAATGCTGCGTACGGCCGATCGCCTCGTCGACCATCTGGCCGAGTGCATCGGCCTTGGCGCGGCCGGTGTTGAGCGTGTTGAGCAGGTCGGTCGATAGCGTATCGAGGACATGGCGCTGTTCGCCGATGACTCCCGCGATCGCCTCGATCGCGTCGTGCGTGCTCTCTGCCGCGGTGACGAGCGCGAGCAGGTCGGGGCGCGCCGAGACGACGATGCTTTTGCTCGCGAGGACATGCGAATCGAGCCGGCCAAGCGCTTCGGGCATCGTCTCGTCGATCTCGCGCGCGGCCGCGTCCAGCGCGACCAGCAGCGTCTCGGTCGTCGTGATCGTCCGGTGCGCCATCGCGTCGCCGGCACGTAGCGCTTCGGTCATCGCATCCGCCGATCCTCCGAGCGCGCCGATTGATGCGGCGAGGCCGCGGGTGCGTTCGGTCCCGTGGGTGTGGAGCGCCTCGATCCGCGCCTCGACTTCGCCGAGCCCGGTGTGGAGATCGTCGACGATCCGCTCACCCGCACCGCGTTGCAGGTCGAGGCGGATAGCGACGCGTTCGATCGCGTCTTCGACGGTGGCGATGCGGCGGGCGAGCGCTTCGGCGCTGTCGCGTGCGGCGCTGTCGAGTGCCGCCTGGTTCGCGCCGACCATCGCTAGCATCGCGTCGCCCTGTGCGGCGATGCCCTTGCGCGCTTCGTCGACCGCGTCGGCGGTGCGGTTGAGCAGCGCGTCGACCGCGCCGGACATGCCATCGGTGACCGATTCGAGATGCGCACCCGCCGTCTGGCTGGTCGCCTCCATCCGGACGATATGCGCGGCGAGGCGCTGCGCCGCGCCGCTGGCCATCGTGTCGGCCTCACGACCGCGTTCGGCGAGCGCGACGATCTGCGCGTCGAGCGCGGCGGCGTGTTCGCTCGCGGACAGACCGGTGCGTTCAAGCCGCTTGGCGACGTCGTCGATATCCGCCTGCGCGCGGGGGAGGGTGGCGATCAGGACGCCGAGGCTGGTCTGCGCGCCGGCGGTCGACGTGGCCAGGTTGCGCGCGTGCGCGGCGGCCTGGTCGATTTCGGAGACCATGCCGCGACCAATCGCTGCGAGCTGTTCGGTCGCGCCGCCGCCCATCGCCATCAGCGCGTCGAGCTGCTGTGCGAGCTGCGCGCGGTTTGCGTCGATCGTGTTCGACAGCGCGGCGACGGTGCGCTCCAGGCTGGCCGCCTCGTCGCGCATCGCCTGCGCGGTGATGCCGAACCGGTGCGCCTCGGCGCGGCTGGTTCGCATTGCGAGCAGCCAGACGATCCCGACAAGCGCCGGCACGACGCAAAGCGCGGCGATGAACTGGACGAGCGCGATGGGCTCGACCGTCGCGAGCGCACCGCGCGCGATCCACAGCATCGCGGCGAGCCAGACGACTACGATCGCGACGGCGATGCCGGCGTACAGCGCGCCACGTTCAGGTGCAGGCTCTTGATAAACCTCGTCGTATTGATGTTCAGCGACGGTTTCGGACATGTCTTCTATCACCGGATCCATCACGATGTCCGCGCGAATGGGATGGGCATTGCCTGCCGCCGCACGAAACCCGATCATTGACGAACCCCCGTTCATGAACATTGGGGGTATCACGGTTTGCGGCCGGACAAAACGCATGATGCGACGATCCGTTACGCATCCATCGGGTAATGAGGGCGGCACGGCCTATCATAGCGGCGGCGTAGACGTAGTCGCGCTGGTCCAGAGCCCTTTCATTTTCCGATTTCGCACGTCTCACGTCGAACAGAACCGCGGCGCACGGTGGTTCGGCCGAACGCGGGCTTTGCAGGACGACGCGTACGGCCTAACAGCCAGCAATGCTTGCCGGCCTCTTATTTGCAATTCATGACGCCGACGATCGCCCCGATCGTCTGGCTGCGACGCTGCCGTTCAGCGGCGTCACCCTTATCGAGTATCAGGCGCGGTTGCTGATCGCGGCCGGCGTGTCGCAGGTGATCGTCGTCGTCGCGCGCATGACGCCCGAACTGCTCGGTGCGATCAACCGCATCGGCCGGCGTGGCGTGAGCGTCGATACGGTGCGCTCCGCGACCGAGGCGGTGGAGAAATTGCACCCGCTCGCGCGCGTCCTGATGCTCGGCGACGGACTGGTGACGACCGACGCGATCGTCAAGGCGATGGCGAGCGAGGAGGGCGATTGCCTGCTCGTCGTGCCCGAGAGCGATGCGGGGCCCGGTTTCGAACGCGTCGGCGGACAGATGGCCTGGGCCGGCGTGGCGCGACTGAGTTCGAGCCGGATCGCGGAGGTGGCGGCGCTCCCACAGGACTATGATCTCCAGTCGTCGTTGCTGCGATTGGCGGTGCAGTCGCGTGCGATCCACGTGCTGCTGCCCACCGACGCAGTGCGTGGCGGCCACGGGATCGAGCGACAGGCGCGGACGCTGGAGGAACGCGGCCGCGCGGTGCTGATGACGATCGTGTCGGGGCGGCGGGGCTGGTTTGACCGGTTCGTGCTTGCGCCGATCGCGCGGCTCGCGCTGCCGTTGCTGGTCGATCGCGGGGCGGCGGGAACGACCGTCGGCGCGGCCGGGCTTGCGCTGGGGGTCGCCGGGCTGGTGACGATCGGCTTCGGCCTGTCGTCGGCGGGGCTGGTGCTGGCGTTGGTCGGGTGTATCGCACTGGCGCTGGGTTCGGTGCTGAGCGGTCTTCGCGACGAGGCGCCGATGGCGCGCTGGCAGACGCTGGCGATCGGCGGTGTCGTTGCGGCCGCGATTCTCGTCTTTGCCTTCTTCGTCAGCGGCTATGCAGGCGACAACACCGCGCTGGCGATCGGGACCGCGACCGTCGCGCTCGGCGGATTGGCGGAGCGTGCCATTCTCGAACGCGAGCGCCGGCTGTGGTGGGGCAGTCCGGCTGCGTATCTGCTCGTCGTCGCGGTGTTCGCGCTGATCGGGTTTCCGGTGTTCGGGCTGGGCGTGACCGCGGTCTATGCCACGACCACGCTGGCAGCGGCGATCGAACGATTGCGTCGCGCGCCTTAGGCGGACCTTAACGACCGGGGGGCTAAACACGGATCATGTCTGCCGGCCCAACGATGCAAGACGCTATGCCGTCCTATGATCCAATGGAACGGGCCGAGCGTGCGCGTGTGCGCGCCGAGACGCGGCTGGCGGGGACGATCGCCGACTTTTTCCTCGATGCGGACGCGCGGCTCGACGACCGCACGCGGCTTTTGCTGGCGCAGGTGCTCGGCGCGATCGTCGGGGCGATCGAGTGGGACATAAGGCGGCATGCAGCGCGGCTGCTGGTCGGCGACGGCGCGACGCGTGCGGGCGAAGCGATGCTGAAGGTGGGGGCGGGGACCGTGCTCGAGCGGCTGACGCGCGCCGGACTGCTGCGTGACGAAGACTTGATGGACGAACTGATCGCGCGGGTTCGCCATGATCTGATCGCGGCATCGTTGCCGGTCGAGGTGGCCGAACCCGATGAAGCGAGCCTGCTGGTGCGGCTGGCGGGCGTGCCCGACAGCGTCGTCGCATCGGCCGCCTCGGCGCTGCTCGCCGCCGAAAGCCGGCGAAGGGTGGCAAACGAACAGGGCCATGTCGGGGGCAGCGAACTGCCGGCGGAGCTGCATCACCGGTTGGTCTGGTGGGTGGCTGCGGCGATCCGCGATGGCTTGAAAACCGCCGCACGCGACAGTGATCGCGCGATAACCGATGCGGCGCAGCGCAGTCTGGCGGCGCATGACGAAGGCGAGCGCCCCGATGCGGTGGCCACGCGGCTCGCGGCGGCGCTCGATGCGCGACCCAATGAGCTGGCTGCAGTGCTGGTCGAATCGATCGGCGATCGGCGGCTCTCGTTGTTCGTCGCGGTGCTGGCGCATGCGCTGGGCATCGGGTTCGATCAGGCGCGCGCGATCACGCTCGATCCCGAGGGCGACCGGCTCTGGCTCGCGCTGCGCGCGCTCGACATGGATCGACCGACCATCGCCAGGATCGGGCTCGCGCTGTCGGAAGCCGATCCGCGTCGCGATATCGAGGCGTTTGCGGACGCGCTGGACGCGATCGTTTCGATCGGCGTCGAGGACGCGCGGGCGTCCATCGCGCCGCTGGCACTGAACCGCGATTTTCGCATGGCGTTGCGCGCGCTGTCGCGTACGGAACGACGATGAGCGCGTTCGACCCTTCGACCGAAAGCCCGATCGCCCACGCCATCGTCGCGCCCGACGGTTCGCTGTCGTTCGCGGACTCGGCATTGATCGCGTTGAACCAGCGCGCGGGCGGGATGCGCGGGGCGCCGCTGGCGGTGCCGCAACTCGCGACGATCGCGCGGCTCGCGCGGCGGCTCGGCATCGTCGTGTCGCGCGGCGTGGTGGTCGCGGACGACGAAACCGATGTCGATCTTTGGGTGCGTGCGCAACCCGATGGCGAGAATGTCCGGCTGACAGTGAGCGGCTGGCGCGAGATCGCGGCGTGGCGGCCGGTACGCGCCTCGCCCGATACGCAGGACGCGTTTCTCGGCAGCGACACCGACTGGCGGTGGGAAACCGATGCGGCGCTGCGGCTGACGTTCGTCACGCTGGATGCAGGGCCCAAGCATGGCTTCGACGCGTTCGCGCTGCTCGGCCAACCGCTGACGGCGATGTTTTCGCTCGATACCGGATCCGACGGGACGTTGCCGATCCTCGATTCACTGGCAAGGCGCCGGCCGTTGATCGCGCAGCCCGCGCGGCTGCGGAGTTCGGGGCGTGCCGTGACGCTCACGGCGAGCGTCCGCCACGATGCCTCGGGCGATTTCGCCGGGTTCGTCGGCGCGGCGCGGATGGTGGTCGACGATGTCGCACCGCCGGCTGGGACGGAAACGCTGTCGCCGACCTTTACCAGCGGACTCGACAAGGCGTTGCGGATACCACTCGCGCGGATCGTCGCCAATGCCGACAGCATCAACGCGCAGGCCGATGGGCCGGTGCAGGGTGATTACGCCGACTATGCCGCCGATATCGCCAGTGCCGGGCGCCATCTGCTCGAACTGGTCGATGACCTGGTCGATCTCCAGGCGGTCGAGCGGTCCGATTTTACGCTCGTGCCCGAGCCGATCGATCTGGCCGATGTCGCCCGCCGCGCGGCGGGGCTGTTGTCGGTGCGTGCCGCCAATGCCGATGTCACGATCACGCGGCCCGCGGTCGAGGTGCGCGTCGCGGCGCTCGGCGATTTCCGGCGCGTGTTGCAGATCCTCGTCAACCTTGTCGGCAATGCGGTGCGCTATTCACCGCGTGGGGCGCAGGTCGTCGTCACCGCGACGCAGATCGACGGTCACGCAGCCGTCGTGGTCGCGGACACCGGCAAGGGCGTCGCACCCGAGGACCAGGTGCGGATTTTCGAGAAGTTCGAGCGGGTCGATCCATCGGAGGCCGGCGGCAACGGGCTCGGCCTGTACATCGCGCGGCGTCTGGCGCGGGCGATGCGGGGGGATCTCACAATCGAGAGCGCACCCGGTCAAGGCGCGCGATTCGTGTTGACGTTACCGGCGGATCCGGCGCGCCACCAGGATCAGCGCTAAACCGAACGCGGCGAGGAATGCGCCGCGATCCGCCCATGGCCGCTGGTCGAGCATGAAGCTCGATTGCGGCCAATGGACGTATCCGAGCCCCTGGCCGATCCAGAGTAGACCCATCAGTGCGCTAAGCACACCGACGATCATCAGGATCGGCCGGAGCGTCGTCATCAGCGTGCGTCCATCGGGACGTAGTCACGCGCCGTCGGGCCGCTGTAGAGCTGGCGCGGACGGCCGATCTTCTGGTCGGGATCGGTGATCATCTCGTTCCACTGCGCGACCCAGCCGACGGTGCGGGCGAGCGCGAAGAGCACGGTGAACATCGAGGTCGGGAAGCCGATCGCCGACAGGATCACGCCCGAATAGAAGTCGACGTTCGGGAAGAGCTTCTTCTCGATGAAGTACGGATCGTTGAGCGCAAGACGCTCGAGCTCGATCGCGACGTCGAACACCGGATCGGTCACGCCCAGCTCGCCGAGCACTTCCTTGACAGTCGTCTGCATGACGGCCGCGCGCGGATCGTAGTTCTTGTAGACGCGGTGGCCGAAGCCCATCAGGCGGAACGGATCGTTCTTGTCCTTTGCGCGGGCGATGAACTCGGGGATCCGGTCGACCGTGCCGATCTCGTGCAGCATGTTGAGCGCGGCTTCGTTCGCGCCGCCATGCGCGGGGCCCCACAGGCAGGCAATGCCGGCCGCGATGCACGCGAACGGGTTGGCGCCCGACGACCCGGCGAGACGGACGGTCGAGGTCGACGCGTTCTGCTCGTGATCGGCGTGGAGGATGAAGATGCGGTCCATCGCCTTTTCGACGATCGGGTTAACGACATACTTCTCGGCGGGCACGCCGAACGTCATCTTCAGGAAGTTGCCGGTGTAGCTCAGCGTGTTGTCCGGATAGACGAACGGCTGGCCGACGCTGTACTTGTACGCCATCGCGGCGATCGTCGGCATCTTGGCGATCAGGCGGTGCGACGCGATGACGCGCTGTGCCGGATCGTGGATGTCGGTCGAGTCGTGATAGAAGGCCGACAGAGCGCCGACGACGCCGCACAGGATCGCCATCGGATGCGCGTCGCGACGGAAGCCGCGGAAGAACTGCGCGAGCTGCTCGTGCACCATCGTGTGGCGCGTGATCGTGTTCGAGAAGTTGGCCAGCTCGTCCTTGCTCGGCAGTTCCCCGTTGAGCAGCAGATAGGCGACTTCCATGAAGTTCGACTGCTCGGCCAGCTCGCCGATCGTGTAGCCGCGGTGCAGCAGCGTGCCCGCGTCACCGTCGATATAGGTCAGCTTCGACTGGCATGACGCCGTCGAGGTGAAGCCCGGATCATAGGTGAAATTGTCCGTCTGCGCGTACAGCTTGCGGATATCGATGACATCGGGGCCGACCGTTCCGGACATCACCGGATAATCGAATTCCTTGCCGTCGACCTTGAGGTTTGCGGTCTCGCTCATGCTTGTATCCTTCCTCGAAATCTTATCAGCTCGCCATCCGGTCGGCGATCCGTCCCAGGCTCTCGTCGCGCCCGAGCAGGTCGAGCACATCGAAGATCCCCGGCGACGTCTTGCGTCCCGTCAACGCGGCGCGAAGCGGCTGTGCGACCTGGCCGAGCTTTACGCCCCGGGCTTCGGCCACGCGCCGTACCGCGCCTTCGAGCGCCTCCGTATCCCACTTGTCGAGCGCGTCAAGTTCGGCATGGGCATTGACCAAAATTGCGCTCGCTTCGCCCTGTAAAAGGCTCGCCGCAGCGTCATCCATCGCCAATGGGCGCTGACTGAACAGAAAATTCGAACCCTCGGCCAGCTCGTTCAGGTTCGCTGCACGCGGCTTCAGGACCGGCATTGCGCGAGTCAGAAGATCGAGTCCGCCGGTCGGGAGGTCGTGGCCGAGACGTGCGGCAGCTAGTTCCGCCAGCCGTGCATCGTCGGCTTCGCGAATGTAATGACCGTTGAGGTTTTCGAGCTTCTTGAGATCGAAGCGCGAGGGCGACTTGCCGACGCCCGACAGGTCGAACCATTCGACGGCCTGCTTGCGGCTGATGATCTCGTCATCGCCGTGGCCCCAGCCGAGCCGGAGCAGATAGTTGTCGAACGCCTCGGGCAGGATTCCCATCTCGTCGCGATACGCTTCGATACCGACCGCGCCGTGGCGCTTCGACAGCTTGGCGCCGTCGGGGCCGTGGATCAGCGGAATGTGCGCGTAGATCGGCTCGGGCCAGCCCATTGCGCGATAGATCGGCAACTGGCGGAACGCGTTGTTGAGGTGATCGTCGCCGCGGATGACGTGCGTGACGCCCATGTCGTGATCGTCGACGACGACCGCGAGCATATAGGTCGGGGTGCCGTCCGAGCGGAGCAGGACGAGATCGTCGATCTCTTCGTTGCGGACTGTGACGGACCCCTGGACGCGGTCCTCGATCGTGACCGAGCCTTCCTGCGGCGCGCGGAGGCGGACGACGTGGGGAAGGTCGGGCGCTTCGCTTGCCGGGCGATCGCGCCACGGGCTGCGGATGCGCAGCGGCTTCTTCGCTGCCTGCGCCTCGGCGCGCATCGCGGCGATCTCGTCGTTGGTCATGTAGCAGCGATAGGCATGGCCGTTCGCGACCATCTCGTGCGCGACCTGCGCGTGGCGCTCGGCGCCGGCAAACTGCATCACCGCGTCGCCGTCCCAGTCGAGCCCGAGCCAGCGCATCCCGTCGAGAATCGCGTCGATCGCCGGCTGGGTCGAGCGGACCCGGTCGGTATCCTCGATCCGGAGCAGGAATTTGCCGCCATTCGCCTTGGCGAACAGCCAATTGAACAGCGCGGTGCGCGCGCCGCCAAGATGCAGGAACCCCGTCGGCGACGGAGCGAAACGGGTAACCACGGGTGCGGCCGAATTGGCGGTCCCCGTATCAGATATTGCGCCCAACCGCGGGTGCTCCCAGACTGTAGAAACGATGGCCGGATCAGCCGTCGCCGGCCCTAGCATGCGTCCTTGGCGGCGACAAATAGGCGTGCCGCCCTGGATGGCGGGAACGGGCCGCGCCATCGAGTGCTGGCTGGAGGCGGAGCGCGACCAACTCGTATTGTGGCTGCCGGTGATGCTGGGCGGCGGCATCGCGCTCTGGTTCGCGCTGCCCGATGCGGCGGCATGGCGCTCGGCAATCCTGGGGATGCTCGCGATCGGGCTCGCTTGTATTGCGACCGGGCGCGGTAGTCGCGCGGCGCGGGTTGTTGCCCTCGGCATGGCGGCGGGGGCGCTGGGGCTGGGGCTGATCTGGTTTCGCGCAGAAACGGTTGCGGCGCCCGTACTTGGTGGCCCTACGATCGCCAGCTTTTCCGCCAAGGTCGAGGTGATCGAACCCTTGGTGGCGCGCAAGCTCGTGCGGCTGACGCTGTTGCCGGTCGGGGAGGGGGCGGACAGCGCGGGGCAAGCCGTCGTCTTGCCGCACCGGATCCGCGTCAATCTGGCGGAGCGGGATGCGCCGGGCGGGCTTGGGACGGGCGCGATCGTCCGGCTGCGCGCGCGGCTCATGCCGCCGCCCCTGCCGGCGGTGCCCGGCGCCTATGATTTCGCGCGCGTCGCGTGGTTCAGCGGGATCGGCGCGACGGGGCGGGGGTTTGCCCCGGTCGTCGTGACGGTAGCGAGCGGATCGGGCGCGGGTATCCGAGTCGCGCTTTCGCGGCATATCGTCAGCCGGCTGGAGGGTAGCGCCGGCGGTATCGCCGCAGCGCTCGCGACGGGTGACGTCGGCGCGATCAGCGAGGACGATTCGGAGGCGATGCGGCGGGCGGGGCTGGCGCATCTGCTGTCGGTCAGCGGGTTGCACATCACCGCGGCGGTGGCGGCGACGATGCTGATCGTGATGCGGCTGTTCGCGCTCAGTCCGTGGCTGGCGCTGCATGCTCGGTTGCCGGTGATCGCGGCGCTGGCGGGGGCGGCGGCGGCGATCGGCTATACCTTGCTGACCGGAAGTCAGGTGCCGACGATCCGCTCGTGCGTCGCCGCGCTGCTGGTGTTGGTGGCGTTGGCGATGGGGCGGGAGGCGATGACGTTGCGGCTCGTGGCGACGGGCGCGATGTGCGTCATGCTCGTGCTGCCCGAATCCGCGGCTGGGCCGAGTTTCCAGCTTTCGTTTGCTGCGATCACGGCGATCATGGCGTTTCACGAACATCCGGCGATCCGGACCTTTTTCGGCGCGCATGACGAGGGGCGCGTCCGGAAGCTGGGGCGCGGGGTGGCGTCGCTGCTGCTGACCGGGCTGTTGGTGGAGGTCGCGCTGATGCCGATCGCGGTCTTTCATTTTCACAAATCGGGTTTGTACGGTGCGTTCGCCAACATCGTGGCGATCCCGCTGACGACGTTCGTCGTCATGCCGCTCGAGGCGCTGGCGTTGCTGCTCGATGCCGGGGGGATGGGCGCACCGGTCTGGTGGATGGTGCAGACGTCGCTCGATGCGCTGTTGTGGCTTGCGCACCGCGTGGCCGATGCGCCGGGGTCGGTGCGGGCCTTGCCGGCGATGCCAGTTGCGACGTTTGCGTTGATGGTCGTTGGTGGGATCTGGATTGCGCTGTGGCGGACGCGGTGGCGGCGGCTAGGCGGCGTGCCGTTGGCGGTGGGGGCGATCTGGGCGCTGACGACACCGCCGCCGGACATTCTGGTGACGGGAGACGGGCGGCATGTCGCGGTGCGGACGGCGGCGGGACTGGCGATGCTGCGGGACCGGGCGGGGGACTATACGCGCGCCACGCTGGCGGAAAATGGCGGGGTCGACGGCGAACCGTTGTTCCTGGCCGACCAGCCCGACGCGCGGTGCAGCCGGGATCTTTGCGTGACCGATATCGCCGGGGGCGGGCGGACGTGGCGGGTTCTTGCGACGCGGAGTGCGTATATGGTGCCGATCGACCAGCTGCTCGCCGCGTGCCGGATCGCCGATATCGTCGTCAGCGAGCGGAACCTGCCGAGGCGCTGCACGCCGCGATGGTTGCGGCTCGACCGAAATATCCTGCGGCGGACCGGGGGGGTGGCGGTGACGTTGGGATCTGGCCGGGTGGAGACCATCCTGTCGCCGGGTGACCGTCATCCGTGGCGCGATCCGCCGACGCTAGGCGCCGGACCTGGGCAGGCCCGGCGCTTCACCCCGGTGGCGCGTCGGTTTCAGTCGTAGCGGCGGAGGATGCCCGACAGCTTGCCCTGGACGCGGACTTGCGCCGGCGCATAGCGCTGGGGGTCGTAGGCGCGGTTGGCCGGGTCGAGGCGGACCATGGCGCCTTCGCGGCGGAAGAACTTGAGCGTGGCTTCGCTGTCCTCGATCAACGCCACGACGATCTCGCCATCGCGGGCGATATCGGTGCGGCGGATGAGCGCATAGTCGCCGTCGAGGATACCTGCCTCGACCATCGAATCGCCCGACACCTCGAGCGCGTAATGCTCGCCGGTGCCCAGCAACGCGGCGGGGACGGCGAGCATCGTGCTGCCTTCGAACGCCTCGATCGGGACACCGGCGGCGATGCGACCGTGAAGCGGGATCTCGATGACGTCGTTGGCGGGCTGTGGCGTGGCGGCAGCAGGCGCCGCCTTCACGTTCGACGACTTCGCCGCGACCTTCTTCTCGGGCTTTTCCGGACGTTCCGGCATCCGCAGCACTTCGAGCGCGCGCGCGCGGTTCGGCAGGCGGCGGATGAAGTTGCGCTCCTCGAGCGCGCTGATCAGACGGTGGACGCCCGACTTGGATTTCAGGTCGAGCGCGTCCTTCATTTCCTCGAACGACGGTGACACACCGGTATCGTTGAGGCGATCGTTGATGAAGCAGACGAGTTCGTGCTGCTTGCGCGTGAGCATGGCGGTTCTCCGTCCGGAACAGACGAGGAACTTCTATGGAACATAAATGGTGACGTCAAGCGCCGCCATTACGCAATGACGAGGATTTCCGCCGATTCGCCTGTGTTTGCCACCGGTGCGCTGCCGGGACGTACTATCAGGCAGGTCGAGCGGGCAAGCGTCAGGAGCATCGAGCTGTCCTGCATCGTCGAGGCATAGGCCTTGCCGTCACGCAGTTCGGCGCGGAGATAATCGGTCCGCGCGTTGTTCGCGGGCAGGTCTTCGCCGAGCAGCGCATGCGTCGCCTGCGGTAGCGGATCGCTTGCGCCCGCCATGTGCGCGACGACGGGTTTGACGAACAGGATCGCGGTGACGAATGCGGAGACCGGATTGCCGGGAAGCCCGAGCACCATCATGTCGCAGATCCTGCCGGCCATCATCGGCTTGCCGGGGCGCAGCGCGATCCGCCAGAAATCAATCGTTCCGCCCGCCGCCTCGATCGCCGGGCGGACGAGGTCGTGGTCGCCGACCGAAGCGCCACCGGTGGTGACGAGCAGGTCGGCCTCGACGCTTGCGAAAGCGTCGCGCAGGACGTCGAGATTGTCGGGGAGGATGCCGAGGTCGATGACGTCGACCGGCATGTCGGCGAGCATCGCGGCGAGCATGATGCCGTTCGATTCGGGGAGCGCGACGCCATCGGTGGTCGAGCCCGGCGGGACGAGTTCGTCACCGGTGGCGGCAACCGCGACGCGGACTCGGCGGTTGACGGTGAGGCTGCCATGGCCGCCGGTCGCGGCGACGGCGATGCGCGCGGGGCTGAGACGCTGGCCGGCCGCGATCAGACGCGTCCCGGTCGAGAAGTCGAGCCCCTTGCGGCGGGTGTTGCGGCCCAGCGTCGGCGGACCTTCGCCGGCGAGGATCAGCGTGGCGCCGTCGCGCTCGGCTTCTTCCTGGACCATGACGGTGTCGGCGCCCTCGGGGATTGCGGCGCCGGTGAAGATGCGGGTGGCCTCACCTGCGCCGACCGCGCCGGTGAAGGGCCGGCCGGCGGCGCTTTCGCCGATGACCGACCAAGGGCCGGGGAGGTCGACGAAACGGATCGCGTAGCCGTCCATTGCCGACAGGTCGGCGGCGGGTTGGGTGCGGCGGGCGAGGATATCCTCGGCGGCCCAGCGGCCGGCGGCGTCGCGCAGGGGAACGGTCTCATGACCGACGCGGGGGGCCATGGCGAAGAGGCGGGTCTGAGCTTCGGCGACGGGGACTAGGGTCATGCGTAAGTCTCTGTTTTCGGGCGGTTCTGAAAAGTGAAGTATAGGAAGTATAGACGCTGGGAGGTGTTTGGCGGGTCGCCGTTTGGGGCGGTGTCGTAGGGGAAGCGCGGGGGTGGGGCGGTATGTTCCGTGCTGTGCCATCGGTTTGGTGTGTAGGACAGGTGTTGTTGGGGTGGGGGGGTGTTCCGGTCTATTCGAGGTCAGCTCCTGCTTCCTTGTTCTCCCGCGAAGGCGGGAGCCCAGTCTGGGTCCCCGCCTTCGCGGGGAAACAGGGTGGGGCGGAGGGCGCTCGTTAGTATTTGGGCCTTCCCAATTGGGCCCCGGCCTTCGCCGGGGTGGAGGTAGTGGGGGCGTTGGCCAGCTTGCGTTCATGCGGTGAGGGGCTTTTCTGGTGCGCAATGACGCACCAGATCAATAGGATGAGTGCAACGCAGCCACGGACGAGAGACAGGATCGGCGCAGCGATCGGGGCGGTCGTGTTGCCGGGGATGCTTGGCTATGCGCTCCTCAACGGGCTGGTCGTGCCGATGCCGGCGGCGGTCGGGGAGGCGTTGAAGGTGTTTGGGGTGGCGCCGCCACCGCCGCCGCCGCCGGTCGAAAAGGTCAAGCCGCGGCCGTCGCCGAGCCGCAAGCCAGAGGGGGCTGCATCGCCGCCCAATCTCAAGTCTAAGGCGACCGAACTCGTGGCGCCGCCGCCGGTCGTGCCGATCGTGGTGCCGCCGCCGGTGGTGGTGGCGGAGAAGGCCGGGCTGGGCGCGCAGGCGACGGCCGGGGCTTCGGACGTGCGTGGGCCGGGGACCGGGAGCGGGGGGATCGGCAATGGCACCGGGAGCGGTGGGTCTGGCGATGGCGACGGTGGAGGTGGCGAGGAGACGCCGCCGCAGTGGCGCAAGGGGCGGCTAAAGGACTCCGACTATCCGCGCGAGGCGGCGGAGACGGGGATCCGGGGGCGGGTGTCGGTGCGGTATGTGGTCGGGATCGATGGTCGCGTGACGCGGTGTCGGGTGACCGGGTCCAGCGGGAGCCGGGAACTCGATGACCTGACGTGTCGGCTGATCGAGCAGCGGTTTCGGTACGACCCTTCGCTCGATGCGGCGGGGCGGCCGGTGGAGTCGACGATCGTCGAGGATCACGAATGGGCTATGGGTGATTGAGGTCACTGCGCTTGGCGTGCCCTCACCCTCGACGCCTTTGGCGTCTTTCCCTCTCCCCTTTGGGGAGAGGGGGTTGTCAGGCGGTCCAGTTGCCGGATTTGCCGCCTGATTTGGCGCGGACGCGGATGTCGGAGAGGACCATCGTCTTGTCGATCGCTTTGGCCATGTCGTAGATCGTCAACAGCGTGACCGTCGCGGCGGTGAGCGCTTCCATTTCAACACCGGTCTTGCCTTCGGTCGAGGCGGTGGCGGTGGCGGTGACGCCGGTTGCGTCGACGGTCAGGTCGATCTCGACCTTGGTCAGCGGGAGCGGGTGACAGAGCGGGATCAGGTCGCTGGTGCGCTTGGCCGCCATGATCCCGGCGACGCGCGCGACCGCGAGGACGTCGCCCTTCTTGGCCGTGCCCGCGCCGATCGCGGCGGCGGCTTCGGCGGACATGGTGATCCGGCCCGAGGCGACGGCTTCGCGCGCGGTGACCGCCTTGCCGCCGACGTCGACCATCCGTGCCGCGCCGGCTTCGTCGATGTGCGTGAGGCCGGTCATCCTACCAGCGCCCGCGTCGCGGCCTCGACATCGTCCTGGCGCATGAGCGCTTCGCCGATCAGGAAGCAGCGGATGTCGTGCTCGGCCATCGCGTCGAGCTCTGCGCGCGTGGTGAGGCCGCTTTCGGCAACGAAGGTGCATTCCTTGGGCGCGCGGCTGACCAGCTCGTAGGTGCGGTTGAAGTCGACGGTGAAGTCGCGCAGGTCGCGATTGTTGACGCCGATCAGCCGCGACTCGAGCATGAGCGCGCGCTCCATTTCGTGCGCGTCATGGACCTCGACGAGGACGTCCATGCCGCATTCGAGCGCGGACGCCTCGATCTCCGCCATCTGCACGTCGTCGAGCGCGGCGACGATGATGAGGATGCAGTCGGCGCCGATCGCGCGCGCTTCCGTCGACTGCCATGGGTCGACCATGAAGTCCTTGCGCAGGACGGGGATGGAGACGGCGTCGCGCGCGGCGGTCAGGTAGGCGTCGGCGCCCTGGAACCATTTTTCGTCGGTCAGCACCGACAGGCACGCGGCACCGCCGGCTTCATAGGCGCGGGCGTGCGCGACCGGATCGAAGTCGGCGCGGATCAGGCCCTTCGAGGGGCTCGCCTTCTTGACCTCGGCGACCAGCGCATAGCCGGGCTTCGCATCAAGCGCGGCGCGGAAGCCGCGTGGTTTCGACATGCGCGCGATCCCGGCGTCGATATCGGCGAGCGAGGTGGTGGCCTTGCGTGCGGCGACTTCGGCGCGCTTGGTCTCGAGGATACGGTCGAGCATGGTCATGTCAGTAGGCGATCCAGCGGGCGAGCAGCGCGTCGGCGCTGCCGGTGTCGAGGGCGGTGGCGGCTTTCGCGACGCCGTCCTCAAGGGTGGGGATGGTGCCGGCGACCATCAAGGCAGCGGCGGCGTTGAGCAGGACGGCGTCGCGGTACGCGCCCGTCTCGCCCTTGAGCAGGCGGCGCAGAGCATCGGCATTGTGATGCGCGTCGCCGCCGCGGATGTCGGTGATGGCGTGGGCGGTGAGGCCGGCGTCCTCGGGGGCGATGCGCGCGGGGAGCGAGACGCTGCCGACCGAGGCGACGATGCTGGGGCCGGCGCCCGACAGTTCGTCGAGGCCTTCTTCGCCCGAGACGACCAGCGCCGCCTGCGTGCCGAGCTGTTCGAGCGCATCGGCGTAGAGCGTCACGTAGTCGGGTCGCGCGATGCCGATCAGCTGGCGGGTGGTGCCGGCCGGGTTGGCGAGCGGGCCCATCAGGTTGAAGATCGTGCGCTTGCCGATGCGCTGGCGGATCGGGGTGATGCGCTTCATCGCCGGGTGGTGGTTGGCGGCGAACAGGAAGGCGATGCCGATGTCGTTGAGGCTCGCCTCGGCGGTCGCGCCGGCGCGGTCCATGTCTAGGCCGAGCACTTCGAGCGTGTCGGCGGCGCCGGCCTTGCTCGAGGCGGCGCGGTTGCCGTGCTTGGCGACGGGGACGCCGCAGGCTGCGACGACGAGCGCGACTGCGGTCGAGACGTTGAGCGTGTGGTGGCCATCGCCGCCGGTGCCGCAGACGTCGATCGCGCCGGCGGGGGCGTCGATCGGGATCATGCGGGTGCGCAGCGCGCGCGCGGCTTCGGCGATCTCTATGCTGGTTTCGCCGCGTGCCGACAGATCGATCAGGAAGGTCGCGATCGCATCCTCGCCGGCGCGCCCGTCGAGGATGTCGGCGAAGGCTTCGCGGGCGGATTCGCGCGAGAGGGGGGAGGAGGGATCGGGGAGGAGCGTGGTGGTGCTCACAGCTGCAACCCGTCGCGCGGCTTTACCGGGATGTCGGCCATTTTCAGGAAGTTCGCCAGCATCGCATGGCCGTGTTCGGTGGCGATGCTTTCGGGGTGGAACTGGACGCCGTGGATCGGCAGCGTGGCGTGGCGGAAGCCCATGACGGTGCCGTCCTGCGCGGTCGCGTTGACCACGAGCGTGTCGGGCACGTCGTTGACGATCAGCGAGTGGTAGCGCGTGGCGATGAACGGCGAGGGGAGTCCGGCGTAGAGCCCGGTATCGTCGTGGAGGACCGGCGAGGTCTTGCCGTGCATCAGCCCGCCGCGCTCGACCTTGCCGCCGAAATGCTGGCCGATCGCCTGATGGCCGAGGCACACGCCGAGCAGCGGCTTGCCCGCGTCTGCGCAGGCGGCGACGAGATCGAGGCTGACGCCCGCCTCGGTCGGCGTGCAGGGGCCGGGGGAGATGAGGAACGCGTCCGCGCCCGACGACAAGGCTTGCCCGGCGGAGATCGCGTCGTTGCGGACGACTTCCACTTCGACGCCCAGCTCCATCAGATAATGGACGAGGTTCCAAGTGAAGCTGTCGTAATTGTCGACGACGAGGATCATTGCGCCGCCATAGCCGAAGCGCGGGGCCATGCAAGGCGCGCGGCGGCGGCGTGCCGCAAAGTGCCGCGGGGCGGTCGCGGATGACGATGGTCGTCCCTATATGAGGGGCGCGGGCGACCTTCATTCAGTGCGGAGCAATGCTGTGTGACGGACGTTATCCCTTCAAAGGAGCCTACCCCCATGTTTCGTACCGTCGTCCTCGCCGCACTGATCGCGCTTCCCGCCATGGCGTCCGCGCAGGATGCACAGGTCGCCTCGCCGCCGCAGCGGATCCGCAGCGTCACGCTCACCGGGGACCAGAAGTGCCCGCCGTCGACGAACGGCGAAGTCGTGGTGTGCTCGACGCTCGACCAGCCGTACCGGATCCCCAAGGCGCTGCGCGAGGACAAGCCGATCGCCGCGCAGAACCAGAGCTGGGTCAACCGCGCGGCGTCGATGGACCAGATCGGGCGAGTTGCGGGCGGGTTGCCGGATACGTGTTCGGCGGTTGGCACGGGTGGCCAGTCGGGTTGTTTCCTGGCGCGTAACAACGCGTATGCGGCTGAGCGTCGGGCGCCGAGCAGCGAGACGACGACTACGCCGTGATCCAACGTCTCGTGTCATCCTGACGAAAGTCAGGATCCAGAGCCAGCAAGGGCGGTCCTCGTGACCCTGAATCCTGACTTTCGTCAGGATGACGGGGTGGTTTAGTTTACTGACCGAAGCTTGGCGCTTTTGCTCGGCCGACCGCTTCGCGGGCTGCCGCTAGGATCGCGCCAGCCTTCGCCTCGCATTCGCGCTGTTCGTATTCGGGGATGCTGTCGGCGACGATGCCGGCGCCGGCCTGGACGTGGATCGTGCCGTCCTTGACCACCGCGGTGCGTAGAACGATGCACGAGTCCATCGATCCGTCGGGCGAGAAATAGCCGACGCCACCCGCATAGGCGCCGCGGCGCTCGGGTTCGAGTTCGGCGATGACCTGGCACGCGCGGACCTTCGGTGCGCCGCTGACAGTGCCTGCGGGAAACCCAGCGAACAGGGCGTCTAGCGCGTCCTTGGCGGGCGAGAGCGTGCCGACGACGTTCGACACGATGTGCATCACGTGGCTGTAGAATTCGACGCCGTAGCTGGCCGTCACGCGCACCGACCCCGGCGACGCGGCGCGGCCCACGTCGTTGCGGCCGAGATCGAGCAGCATCAGATGTTCCGCGCGCTCCTTGGGATCGGCGAGCAGGCTGATGCGGTTCGCCTCGTCCTCGGCAGCGGTCTTGCCGCGCGGGCGCGTGCCCGCGATCGGGCGGATCGTGACTTCGTCGTCGCGGACGCGGACGAGGATCTCGGGGCTCGAGCCGATCAGCGCGAAGCCGGGGAGGTCGAGATGATACAGGAACGGCGACGGATTGATGCGGCGTAGCGAGCGGTACAGCTCGAACGGCGGGAGCGCGAACGGCGTGCTGAAGCGCTGGGCGAGCACGACCTGGAAGATGTCGCCAGCGAGGATATAGTCCTTCGCGGTGGCGACCATCTCGCCGTAGCGGCCCTCGGGCAGCGCGGGCGTGTACGCGGGCTCGGCGACGTTGGCGCGGACCGGGGCTGGGACGGGCGTGCTCGCGAGCTTTGCCGCGACCGCGTCGAGCCGATCTTCGGCCTCGGTGACGATCGCATCCGCATTGCGCGCGGGATCGGGCCAGGCGGGCGCGACCAGATAGAGCGCGTCGGTCAGGCGATCGAAGACGAGCACGACGGTCGGTCGCACGAAGATCATGTCAGGCAGGCCGAGCGGATCGACCGGCGGTTGCGGCAGAGTCTCGACGAGGCCGATCGTCTCATAGCCGAAATAGCCGACGAGGCAGGCGAGCGCGCGGGGGAGTTCGGCGGGGACGTCCGCCCGGCATTCGGCGACGAGCGCGCGCAATGCGTCGAGCGTCGGCACGTCGCAGGGTTCGAACGTCTCGCGATCGGTCGCCCAATGGCGGTTGATCTCGGCGCTCTGGCCGTGCGCGCGGAACAGGAGGTCGGGCGCGAGGCCGATCAGGCTGTGGCGGCCGCGCGTCTCGCCGCCCTCGACCGATTCGAGGAGGAAGTCGCCACGCCCCGGCTCGATAAGCTTGAGCGCGGCGGCGACCGGCGTTTCGGTGTCGGCGACCTGACGACGCCAGACGAGCGCGGGGCGCCCGTCGGCCAAGGCTTCACGGGGCGTCATGCGAGGATCAGTTCGCCGTGCCGGCCTGGCCGAGCAACTCGGCGCGGGTGCGGGCGAGCGCGGTCGCGTTGGTCTTCACGCCTACGTCAGCGCGGACCGCCTTGGCGAACTGCTCGACATATTCGCGACCGACCGACCGGCCGATGTTTGCGCGCGCGGCCTTGATCGCGGCATCGTTGCCGGCGGCATTGCCGCTGGCGATGCTGTCGAGCTTGATGATGAACCAGCCGCTGTCGTCGGGCGCGGCGAGCGTCTTGGCGGTGTTCGGCGCCATGCTGAACATCAGCGCGAGTGCGGGCGGCGCGCCACGCGGATCGGCAGCGATCTGCGCGCGCGACGCGGTCAGCGGGCGGGCGGCGGGGATCGGCAGCTTGGTCTGCGCGAGCGACTGCTGGATCGTCATGCCCTTGTTGATGCGCGCGAGCACGTCGGCGGCGACTTTCCGTGCGGCCTGACGCGAGCGCTCGGCGGTCACGTCCTGCAGCACGGCGGCGCGGACCTGTGCCAGCGGACGCGGCGTGGCGCGGACGACACGGCCGAGCGCGACGACCGCGAAGCCGCCATCGGTGCCGAGCTGGACCAACTGCGGGCCATCGCCATCGGCGGCCTGGAAGGCGGCGGCGACGAGCGGCGCGATCGCGGGATCGGGCTTGCTGGTCGCGTCGTCGGGATTGATGCCGCTGGCGATCAGCGCGGGCGTGGTGACGGGCTTGAGCTTCTGGTCCGCGATCACTTCGTCGAACGTCGCGTTCTTCGAGAGCGAGTCGTCGATCTTGTCGTGGATGTCGGACAGCGCGGCGGCTGCCTTCTGGATCCCGAGCGCAGCGGCGATCTCGCCGCGGACCTGGTCGAGCGAGCGACCGGCGACGTTCTCGATCTTGTCGACCTTGGCGACGGTCCAGCCGAGCTGCGTGCGGACCGGGCCGATCACCGTGCCGCTCGCGGCGGCGAACACGGCATCGGCGACCTGCGCGGATGCGGTGCCGGCATAGGCGGCCTTTTCGACGCCAGCCTGGGTCGAGGCTTCAAGGCCTGCGGCGCGTGCGGCATCGGCGAGGCTGGTGCCCGCCTTCACCTTGGCGGCGAGCGCGGTGGCGCCCGCCTGATCGGCGACGACGACCTGCGTGATCGTCCGCTTCTCGGTGGCCGCATAGCGGGCGCGGTCCTGCTGATAGGCCTTGGCGATCTCGGCGTCGGTCGCGGCGGCCTGAGTCTTGACCTGATCGGGCGAGACGACCGCGTAGCGGACGATGCGGCGCTCGGGCACGGTGTAGCGCGCGATGTTGCGCGTGTAGAAGGTGTTGAGATCGGCATCGCTCGGCGCGGCACCGGCGGGGACGACGGCGGCGGGGATGAAGCCGATCGTGCCGGTGCGCTTCTCGAGCAGGAGCGAGGCATAGGGGAGCGCGAGCTGGCTCGAGACCTGCGTGGCGCCGGTGCTCGGGATCGTCAGCTGCTGCGCGAAGGTATCGCGGACGATGTCGCTGCGGATCTGCGCGTCGGTCAGCTTGCGCTGCGCGAGCACCTGCCGATAGAGATTCTCGTCGAACTTGCCGGTCGGGCCCTGCAACGCGGGGATGCTGGCGATCTGGCCGTCGACCGAGCGCTTGCTGACGACCATGCCCTGCGCACGGCCGAACTGTTCGAGCGCCATGCTGGAGATGATCCGGTCGAGCGTGCCCTCGAAGCCGCCCTGGTTGACGAAGGTCGCCATGTCGAGCGTCGGCTGCTGCTGGCGGAAGCCTTCGAGCTGGGTCTGCGCCTGCGTCTTGAGCTCGTTCGCGCTGACCTTGGCCTTGCCGACCGTGGCCACGTCGCCGCCGGTGATCCCTGCGCCACCGGTCATCGAGCTAAGCCCCGTGACGTCACCCGCCGCGAAGGCGAGCGCGATCACGCCGAGTACGAGGAAGGTGATGATCACGCCGACCTTCGAATGGGTAAGGCGGCGGAAGAAAGCGAGCATGGACAGCCGATCGACAGGGATGGGAACGGCGTTGCTTTACGGGCGCGCGGGCAGCTCTTCAAGTCAGGCGCTGCAAAGGGCGTGCGGACGTATAGGGGACGTTGCGGACTTGTGCGGGGCGGGTGCGGCGCTATCGCTGGGCGAAATATCCGGGAGATAGTGATGCGTCGCAAGCTGGTAGCAGGAAACTGGAAGATGAACGGGTCGCGGGCGATGCTCGTCGAACTCGATGCGATCGCCGCGGCGGCGGGCGCTGCGCCCGGGATCGACGTGTCGGTCGCGGTGCCGTTCACGCTGATCGCGGCGGCGTCCGAGCGGGTGCCGACCCTCGCAATCGGCGCCGAGGACGTTCACGAGGCGGAGTCGGGCGCGCATACCGGGTGCGTATCGGCATCCATGGTCAAGGAAGTCGGCGCGTCGTTCACGATCGTCGGGCATTCGGAACGGCGGTCGGACCAGCACGAGACCAGCCACGACGCCTGGGCGAAGGCGGCGGCGGCGCACAAGCAGGGGCTGAACGTCATCCTGTGCTGCGGCGAGACCGAGGCCGAGCGCGATGCGGATCGTGCCGAGCGCGTCGTGCAGGCGCAGATCGAGAAGTCGGTACCGGACAATGCGGACGGCAGCTGGTTTACGCTCGCCTATGAGCCCCGCTGGGCGATCGGCACGGGGCGCACGCCGACGCTGGAGGAGATCGCTGCGATCCACGCGATCGCGCGCGCGAAGTTGCGGATGCTGATCGGCGACAAGGCTGCCGGGGTGCGGATCCTGTACGGCGGCTCGGTCACGGGGGCGAATGCGGCGTCGATCCTCGATACGCCGAACGTCGACGGGGCGCTGGTCGGTGGCGCGAGCCTGACCGCGGCCAAGTTCGTGCCGATCATCGAGGCCGCGGCTTCGCTGTGAACGCTTGCGTCGAGCAGCGTTAAGTGCCGATAAACACTGTGCTCTTATGTTTAATGTGTGATTCGTTGATCGGCGTGACGCTGTAATTCGGGCGGGGATTGATATGGCCAAGTGGTTTCGCGGGTGCGTCGGCGCCTCGATCGCAGTCTGCGCGGTGGCGGCGGCGATCCCCGCCAGGGCGGAGACGCCGCGCGAATTGCTGACGCAGGCGGGGTTCGTCGATCGCGATCGCGGGATGGCGCTGGCGCGGATCGACAAGGCCGCCGCGGTCGCGGGACAGGCGCTCAGTCGCGCGCCTGGCGACCAGGAGGCGGCGATCATGCAGGCGATGGCGAACGGCTATCGCGCCAAGCTGCTGGGCAACCGCGCGCAGGCGATCGCCGCGCGGAAACAATATGAGGCGCTGGTGACGCGCTATCCGCGCAATGCCGAGGCGCAGGCGGCACTGGGTGCGTGGCATGTCGGGGTGATCGCCAAGCTCGGTCGGTTCGTCGGACGGGCGGTGGCGGGGGCGCAGAAGGCGACCGGGTTCGAGGCGCTCGACAGGTCGGTGGCGCTCGGCGGCAATCGCGCGATGTTCGCGGGGCTGGCGGGGTTGCTGCGGCTGGAGCTCGATCCGAACGATGCGCGGGGACGCGTGCTGGTCGAGACGGCGAGCAAGGCGCCGACGCCGACCGCGATCGACGGGTTCGTGCGCAAGGCGGCGGCCGCGGTGCTCGTGCCGCTGCGCGCGGGCGATGCTGATGCGACCAAGGCGCTGGCGGACAAGCTGCTGCCGTTCGGGCAGTTTGCGACGGGGTAAGGGCTGGCGACTTTGCCGGGACGATCCCTACAGTAGCGTGTTCCCCCGCGGAGGCGGGGGCCCAGGATCTCACAGGACACCGCCCGTAATCCTGGACCCCCGCCTCCGCGGGGGAACGGCTAGGCGAACCGCTTCGCGAGCATCGCGAATGTCGCGCGGAGAGCGTAAGCTTCGCCACCCTTCGGTCGACCGGGTTTTGCCGATGGTCTCCACGCGAACACATCGAGATGCGCCCAGGCCGTCCCCTTGGGCACGAACCGGCGCAGGAACAGCGCGGCCGTGACCGCGCCGGCAAAGCCGCCATCGGGGGCGTTGACCATGTCCGCCACGTCCGATCGCAGCATGTCGTCATACGCGTTCCAGAGCGGCAGGCGCCACATCGGGTCGGTCTGGTCGATCCCGGCCGCGAGCAGGTCGGCGGCGAGCGTCTCGTCGTCTGTGAACAGCGGCGGCAGGTCGGGGCCGAGCGCGACGCGCGCCGCGCCGGTGAGCGTCGCGAAATCGAGGATCAGTGTCGGGTTGCTTTCGCCTGCCTTGGTGAGGGCATCGCCGAGGACGAGACGGCCCTCCGCATCGGTGTTGGTGTTCTCGACCGTCAGGCCTTTGCGCGTGGCGAGCACGTCGCCGGGGCGGAAGGCGTTGCCGGCGATCGCGTTCTCGACTGCGGGGATGAGCAGATGCAGGCGGACGGGGAGCTTGGCGGCCATCACGAGGCTCGCCAGCGCGAGCGCATGCGCGGCGCCGCCCATGTCCTTCTTCATCAGCCGCATGCCCGCGGACGGTTTGATGTCGAGCCCGCCGGTGTCGAAGGTGACGCCCTTGCCGACCAGCGCGATGCGCGGGTGCGCGGGGTCGCCCCATTCGAGCTCGATCAGGCGCGGGGCGCGGTCCTTGGCGGCGGCCTGGCCGACAGCGTGGATCATCGGGTAGCCGGTCGCGAGTGCGTCGCCGTGCGTGGTCGTGACCGTCGCGCCGTGACGCTTGGCGAGTGTCTCGGCGGCGGCTTCGAGGTCGGCGGGGCCCATGTCGGAGGCGCCGGTGTTGACGAGGTCGCGGACCATCGCGGTGGCTTCGGCGAGGCGCACGGTCTCGTCGATCGACGCGGCGTCGGCGGTCAGCAGGATGCGTGCGCCGATCGGATCGGGCTTCACGTAGCGCGTGAACTGGTGCTGGGCGAGCATCCAGCCTAGCCCGGCGGCGCCCACAGGGCCTTCCGCGAGGCGGTAGGTTCCGGCTGGCAGCGAGGCGCCGAGCGAGGCGATCCGCCACGGCGACGTCACCGCCTCGTTGCAGACGAGCAGCATCGACCAGTCGTCGGCGCTCTCGCCGGGGAGGACGGCGCGGTCGCCAGGCTTGCCGGTCAGGCGGTGGGCGGCGACCGTCGTGTGGACGCGCTGCGGCTGCGTGCCAAGCCAGCTTTCGTACGCGTCGGGATGGACGAGGTGGATCGTCCGCGCGGGCTGGCCGCGGTCGGGCAGGAGCATCGAAGCGAAATCGGTCATGAAGCGGGTGCCACCAAAAGTTGTTCGTAGCGGCCGTTCGATCCCGGCTCGGCATAGGTGCTGAGCGAGAGCGTTCGGTCGGGGTAGGTTATCCGATAGGTGCGGTTGACGAAGCCGCCGCGCAAGCGCGTCTTGCCGGTTTGGGCGAACGCGGTGGGTTCGCCCAGCGCGCCGAGGCTCGATTTGTAGTCGGCGAGCGCGACGGGCTTGAAGTAATAGTTCGCGTCTTCGGTGAGACCCTTGCGGTCGAGCGTGCCAGTGCGGAGCTGGTCGTAGACGGCGCGGGCGCGGGGCAGCGCGGCGGTGTCCTCGGCGTTTGCGACGGGGGTGGGCAGGACGATCTTCGCGACGCCCTTCGAAATGCGGCCGACCGCGTCGCTGAACCAGCTGTTGGTGAGGACGACGATCGCGGCCTTGTCGTCGGGGTAGACGATGTTCTCGGACAGGAAGCCGACCGCCTCGCCGCTATGCTCGACATAACGACGGCCGTCCGCGCTGCCGGTGAAGACGCCGAGGCCGTAGCCGTTGCTCGATCCGTCGGCGAGCTTCACCGGGGTTTCCTGCGTGGCCCAGTCGTCGGCGGGGAGCGTGGTGCGGGTGAGGCGGGCGACGTCCCATTTGGCGAGATCCTGCGCGCTCATCGAGAGTTCGCCGGCGGCATAGAGCCAGCCGTCCGCGCTGGGCGTCTCGGCGCGGACGGGGCCGAGCGCAAAGCGGCCATAGCCTTGCGGGAACGGCTTGCCGATCGCCTTGTCCTGATCGAGCGCGCGGATGTCGAGCGGCTTGAAGATGCGCTGTTGCAGGAACGACAGGAGTGGTTGGCCGGAGACCTTCTCGACGATCATCCCGGCGACGACGTAACCCGTGTTCGAATATTGCCACTGCGTGCCGGGTGCGAAATCAAGCGGCTTCTTGGCCCAGCGATCGACGATCTGCTGCGGCGTGACGGGCTTGGCCATCGCGGCGAAGCTGTAATCCTGCGGCCAGTAATCCTGCAGACCCGAGGTGTGGCTGAGCAACTGGCGGATCGTGATGCGGTCGCCGCCGGTGACGCCTGAGACGTATTTCGACACGGTGTCGTCGAGCGACAGCTTGCCCTCGTCCTCGAGCAGCAGGACCGCGGCGGCGGTGAACTGCTTGGAGATCGAGGCGATCTGATAGGGGAGTTTCGGATCGGCCGTCGCGATCGCCTCGGAGGGCTTGCCGTACGCCTTGGCGAACACGATCCGCCCGCCGCGCACCACCGCGATCGAGGCGGAGGGCACGCCGGTGTCACCGAGCGCGCCGGCGACGAGCGTGTCGATCTGCGCAGTCTCGGCTGGGGTGAGCGATTGGGCGATGGCGGGAGCCGGCAGCAGCGCGGCGACGGCGAGAAGGCGGGTCAACATCGCCGCAACGAAGCAGAACCGGGTCGTCGGTGCAACGCCGTGATTTTAATACCGCGTCGGTAGAGGGGGTTAGGCTATGACAGAAATGTTGACGGAACATGGATCAATATAGCGACGTTTTATGGCGGGGCCGGGAGCCCGTCACTTCCGAGGGGACTAGAACCATGCTGTATACCATCGCCATCATCCTGCTTATTCTCTGGCTGGCCGGGTTCGCCTTCCATGTCGCGGGCGGGCTAATTCATATCCTGCTGGTGATCGCCGTCATCGTCGTGCTGGTGAAGCTGTTTACTGGGCGCAACGTCGTCTGACCGGCAACAAGGTACTATTGCCAGTCTGCTTACAAGATTAAGTACATGCCCAAATAGAGTCGCCGATGCCATAAAATTGGTCGGTGGGTTGTACTAGAAATTATCGAGATCGGCGGTGTTTGCAAAGACACCGCCAAATCGAACCCATTACATGTTGCAAGCCTCGCGTGAGATGCAAAGATTGCCATTGAGCCGTTACAGCCACTTTGCAGGCTCTTCGGTTCGAAGGAGGTTGTATGCTATACGCCTATCTTGCGATGATCGGCTGGTGTGGAACGAAATGGCCGGGCTGGTGGCGCTGGCCGCATCCAGGCCCTGGTCCGGATCCCGAGCCCTGGTGGGACCTCGCCATCGGGGTGATCGGCAGCATTGGCGGCATCATCGCCGTCGGTCTCTTCCGAACCCTGCTGCCCGAAGGGTTGACCGCCGTCACGACGACCGCGTTCTTCGGCGGTGCATTCGCCGCCACGGCGGTCGGGTCGCTCGCCGCGCTGCGCGGGACAGCGGGTCGGAAGGTCTAGGGCGATCGGGCCTGGTACGTCGATCCAGCATAGCATCCCGATGACCCCACCCCGGCAGACTTATACGGGGACACCGTAGAGATCGTGGTCGTCGGCGTCCTCGATCGTGACCGGTACGATATCGCCGACCGTTAGATGGCCGGCGTCGCGCAGGAAGACTTCGCCGTCGATCTCGGGCGCGTCGGCCTTCGAACGGCCGGTCGCGCCTTCCTCGTCGACCGCGTCGATGATCACGTCGAGCGTGCGGCCGATCTTCGCCTGCAGCTTGGCCGCGGAGATCGCCGCGGTCTTTTCCATGATGCGGGCGTAGCGCTCTTCCTTGAGCTCTTCCGGCACATGGTCGGGCAGCAGGTTCGCCGCGGCACCTTCGACGGGTTCGAACCGGAACGCGCCGACGCGGTCGAGCTGCGCCTCGTCGAGCCAGTCGAGCAGATACTGGAAATCCTCCTCGGTCTCGCCGGGGAAGCCGACGACGAAGGTCGAGCGGATCGTGATGTCGGGCGCGATCGTCCGCCAGTTGTGGATGCGCTGGAGCACCTTGGCATCATTGCCGGGGCGCTTCATCCGGCGCAGCACCGACGGCGCGGCATGCTGGAACGGGATGTCGAGATAGGGCAGCACGAGACCCTCCGCCATCAGCGGGATGACGTGATCGACATGCGGATAGGGGTAGACGTAGTGCAGGCGCACCCAGGGGGCGATCTTGCCAAGTTCGCGCGACAGATCGGTCATGTGCGCGCGGACCTCGCGCGATTCGCCGCGCGACATCGGGCCGCCCGTCTTCACCGGCCAGCTGGCGTGGCGCAGGTCGACGCCATAGGCCGAGGTGTCCTGGCTGATGACCAGCAGTTCTTTCGTGCCCGCTTCGACGAGCTTCTCGGCCTCGCGCAGGATCGCGTCGGGGCGGCGGCTGACGAGGTCGCCGCGCAAGCTCGGGATGATGCAGAACGAGCAGCGGTGGTTGCAGCCTTCCGAGATCTTCAAATAGCTGTAGTGGCGCGGCGTCAGCTTCAGCCCGGCGTCGGGGATGAGGTTCAGGAACGCCGATGGCGGCATCGGCGCGGCGTCGTGGACCGCGCCGACGACCTGCTCATATTCGTGCGCGCCCGTGATCGCGAGCACCTGCGGGAAGCGCGCGCGGATCGCGTCGGCTTCCTTGCCCATGCAGCCGGTGACGATGACGCGGCCATTCTCGGCGATAGCTTCGCCGATCGCCTCGAGGCTTTCTTCCTTTGCCGAATCGAGGAAGCCGCAGGTGTTGACGAGCACGATGTCCGCGCCGGCATAATCGGGCGACATCTGATAGCCGTCGCCGCGCAGCTGCGTGAGGATCCGTTCGCTATCGACCAGGTTCTTCGGACAGCCGAGCGAGACCATGCCGATTTTCGGCGGGGAGGGGAGTGTTGTTGCCATGAAGCCCGCGCACATAGGCGCAAAGTTCGGTTTTTTCTAGGCGGTGCGAGGGGCATCATCCATGGGGAGGCCGATTGCGAGACGCGGTGCCCGGGAAGGATTTTAAATGCTGGCCATTGGACTGATGTCGGGAACGTCGCTCGACGGGATCGATGCCGCGCTGATCGAAACCGACGGCGAGGCGTTCGTGCGAGCGATCGCGTTCCGCGGCGAACCCTATTCGGATGCCGCGCGGGCGCAGCTCGCCGAGGCGACGCGGATGGCGCTGACGTTCGAACGGCCACGCGCGAGCCCGCCGGTCGTCGCGGCGGGCGAGCTCATCACGCGCGCGCACGTGTTCGCGGTGCACAAGCTGCTCGCCGATGCGGGCGTGGCGGCGGCGGATATCGACGTGATCGGCTTTCACGGGCAGACGATCGCGCATCGGCCCGACCGGCGCTGGACGTGGCAGATCGGCGACGGCGCCGCGGTCGCGCGCGCGACGGGGATCACGACGGTGTCGGATTTTCGGTCTGCGGATGTCGCGGCGGGCGGGCAGGGCGCGCCGTTGCTGCCGGTCTATCATGCGGCGCTGGCGGCGGGGCTCGAGGGGCCGGTCGCGGTGCTCAACCTTGGCGGGGTGGGGAACATCACCTTCATTCCCGGCGGCGCGGAGGCGCTGGTCGCGTTCGATACCGGGCCGGCGAACGGGTTGATCGACAGCTGGGTCGAGGCGGAGACAGGCGCGCGTTACGATGCGGGGGGTGCGCTGGCGGCGTCGGGGCGGGTCGACGAGAGCGTGCTGACCGCGATGCTCGACCATCCGTTTTTCGATGCACCGCCGCCGAAGTCGCTCGACCGCAACGACTTTACGATCCAGCCGGCGCGGGGGTTGTCGGCCGCGGACGGCGCGGCGACGCTGACCGCGTTCACGGCTGCGACGGTGGCGGAGGCGGTGCGGCATCTGCCGGCGCGGCCGGTGCGGCTGCTGGTGGCGGGGGGCGGTCGGCACAATCCGACGATGCTGGCGATGATTGCGGCGCGGACCGGGCTGGTGGTCGAGCCGACGGATGCGCTCGGGTGGAACGGCGATGCGCTGGAGGCGGAGGGGTTCGCCTATATGGCGGTCCGGACGCTCAAGGGGCTGCCGATTAGTTTTCCGGGGACGACTGGCGTGCCGGTGGCGATGGCTGGCGGGGTTGTGGACCGGGTTTGAGTCGGGGGGGGCGTGCCCTGCGAAGACAGTGTGTTCTCCCGCGAAGGCGGGAGCCCAGACTGGGCTCCCGCCTTCGCGGGAGAGCAAGAAGGCGGGGGTGCCCGTTTTGGCTACCGCCTGCCCTTAACGAAGTGATCCTTAGTCCACCCCGGCGGAGGCCGGGGCCCAATTGGGGGACGCTGCTAGGTGAGCGCGCGCCTTGTTAGTACGACCTTTCCAATTGGGCCCCGGCCTTCGCCGGGGTGGTGCAGGGGGGCAGGGGCATCGCCCTTGTCGCCCCCGCAATGTTCGCAAGCGGCGGATCAGTGCGGCTTCTTCGCCTTGGCCGGCTTCTTCGGCTCGGGCTTCTTCGGATCGGGCTTCTTCTCGGCCGAGTCCTTGGCGCGCAGTGCAGGCGCTGCGATCGCCGCTGCGATCCCTGCGATGACCGTCGCGCCGACCGCGATCGCGGTCTTCGGGTGCGACTTTACCGCGTCCGTCGCGGTCGCCAGCCCGGCCTTTGCCGCGTCGGTCGCGTCCTCGACCCAGTCGCTCGCGGCGGCCTTGGGGGGCTTTGGCGGCTTCGGCTTGTGATCGTCGTCGTGATGGACCTTGGCATGCGGCATGGCGGAGTTGGGGATCGACGACATCAGGCGTTCCTTGGGTTGGAAATGATGCACGTTAAACCGACCGCCACCATGACGGTTCCGTTACGGTCGCCAGCCTAGCGTTTGCGAGTCAGTTCGCGCATCGCGTCGTCGAGCCCGGCAAGACTCAGCGGGTACATCCGGTCGGTCATCAGCTCGCGGATGATGCGGACCGACTGCGAATAGCCCCATTGCGCTTCGGGCACCGGGTTGAGCCACGCCGCCGCCGGATAGGTATTGGTCAGCCGCTGCATCCAGACCGCGCCCGGCTCCTCGTTGAAATGCTCGACCGAGCCGCCGGGATGCGTGATCTCGTAGGGGCTCATCGACGCGTCGCCGACGAAGATCAGTTTGTAATCATGCCCGAACTTGTGGAGCACGTCCCACAGCGGCGTGCGTTCGGCGAAGCGGCGCGTGTTGTCCTTCCACACGCCCTCGTACGGACAGTTGTGGAAATAGAAGAATTCGAGGTTCTTGAACTCGGTCGTCGCGGCCGAGAAGAGTTCCTCGCACAGCTTGACGAACGGGTCCATCGAGCCGCCGACGTCGAGGAACAGCAGCAGCTTGACCGCATTGCGGCGCTCGGCGCGCATGACGATGTCGAGATAGCCCTGGCGCGCGGTGCCGGCGATCGTGCCGTCGATGTCGAGTTCGTCGGCGGCGCCGTCGCGCGCGAAGCGGCGCAGGCGGCGCAGCGCCACCTTGATGTTGCGCGTGCCGAGTTCGCGCGTGTTGTCGAGGTTGCGGAATTCGCGCTGGTCCCAGACTTTCAGCGCGCGCTTGTGCGTGCTTTCGCCGCCGATGCGGACGCCTTCGGGGTTGTAGCCGCCATTGCCGTACGGGCTCGTGCCGCCGGTCCCGACCCATTTGTTGCCGCCCTGATGGCGTTCCTTCTGCTCCTCGAGGCGCTTCTTGAGCGTCTCCATGATCTCGTCCCACGAGCCGAGCGACTTGATCGCGGCCATTTCCTCAGGCGTCAGGAATTTCTCGGCGACCGCCTTCAGCCAGTCCTCGGGCACGTCGCCGGGGGCAGTACCGTAGGTGGTGGCGAGGCCGCGGAAGACCTTGGCGAAGACCTGGTCGAACTTGTCGAGCAACCCCTCATCCTTCACGTACACCGCTCGGGAGAGGTAATAGAAATCCTCGGGCGTCCGCTCGATCACCTCGGCGTCGAGCGCCTCGAGCAGGATCAGATGCTCCTTGAGACTGGCGGGGATGCCGGCGCTGCGCAGTTCGTCGAGGAAGTTCAGGAACATGGGGTCATTTCCTCACTTCGCCGCGGCGATCGGCAGTTCGATCGCGCTGGCCTGTGCAGCCGAGTGGAAGACGCTGATCGTGGCCTTGCGATAGTCGGCGGGCTTGGCGTCGAAGATGTTGGGGACATAGGTCTGCGGGTTGCGATCGTAGAGTGGGAACCAGCTCGACTGGACCTGCACCATGATGCGGTGACCAGGCAGGAAGACGTGGCTCGCATTGGGCAGGACGATGCGGAAGTGCGTCGGCTGGCCGGCGACGATCGGGGTCGGCGTCTCGAAGCTATCGCGGTAGCGGCCTCGCAGGATGTCCATCGAGACCGCGAGTTGGTAGCCGCCCATCTCGGGCTTGTCGGAATATTCCGCCGGGTAGACGTCGATCAGCTTCACGACGAAATCGCCATCGGTGCCGGTGGTGCTGGCGATCAGGTCCGCAACGGGTGCGCCGGCGATCGCGACCGCGCTGGTCAGCGGCGGAGTCTGGTAGGTCAGGACGTCGGTGCGGTCGGAGAAGGGACGCTGGTCGTCGACGAGCCATTGCCGCCAGGTCGAGCCGCTCGCATAGGTCGGGCGGATCGGACGGAGGCGGTAGGGGATCGGCTTGGCGGGGTCGGAGACATAGTCGTCATGGCCGTCCTGCGCGGGTGCGGTCGGGGCGAGGCCGCTGGCGGGCTGGAAGTAGAGTTTCTGCGTGGCGGTCGAACTCGGCCAGCCGGTGAGCGTCTGCCACTGGTTGGTGCCGGTCTGGAACGCGGTGACGGGGGCGAGCGGCGCGGGTGTTGCGCCGGTCTTCAGCGCGCCGTCGAGGAAGGGGAGGAGGACGTTCTTGCGGAACCAGAGCGCTGTATCGGCATCGAAGCGGATCGCGCCGAGCGTAGAGCCGTCACCGTTCGCGCCGCCATGCGCCCAGGGACCGAGTGCTAAGTGGTTGACGTGGTTGGGATCGACCTTCGACACCGCCTCATACGCCGCGACCGCGCCGTAAATGTCCTCCTGGTCCCATTGGCTGGCGACCCAGAGCGTCTGCACCGTCTGCGGCTGCTTGGGGAGGATCGTCTCGAGCGCCTGGCCCTGCCAGAACGCGTCGTAGGTCGGGTGATCGTGCATTCGGTTGACAAACGGGAGTTGGCCAAGGCCGCGGCTCTTGACGAAATCGCTGGCGGACCCGGCGCGCAGGAACGTGTCGTAATCGTCGTACGCGTCGCGCCACAGGTCGCCGGCCTCGCCCTTCGCCGCGTCCTGGCTGTAGTAATAATCGTAGCCGATCTGGCGGAACGCGCCGCCGTGGAAGTCGTCGTCGCCCTTCCACGTGTTGATGACCGGGTTGATCGGGACGGAGGCTTTGAGCGCGGGATGCGGGTTCACCAGCGCCATCGCCGCCATCATGCCGTCATAGCTGCCGCCGATGATGCCGACGCGGCCGTTGCTGTTCTTGAGGTTCTTCACCAGCCAGTCGATCGTGTCGTAGGCGTCGGTCGAGTGATCGACCTTGGTCTTGTTGAGCGGGCCGATCAGCGGGCGTTCGTTGATATAGGCGCCGTTCGAGCCGTTCTTGCCGCGGACGTCCTCGAACACGCGGATATAGCCCGCGTCGAAGAACATCGCGTCGGACGCCCGCAGGTTCATCGCGCCGCTCGAACTCGATGAGCGGCTGGCGACGCTGTCGGCGTTGTAGGGTGTGCGCTGGAGCAGGATCGGCGCGTCGGTGAGGCCCTTGCGCTGGACGATGACCGCGTGGAGCGTGACGCCGTCGCGCATTGGGATGTCGACCTCGCGGCGGTCGAAATCGAAGCTTGCGTTGGCGGGGACGAACTTGGCGGGGATATCACCGCCGGGGGGCGGGGCCTTTTCCTTTTGCGCCCCGACGATCGAGGGCGCGGACGTCGCGAGCAGGGCCAGCGTGATCGTCGTGAAAGCCTTGAACCGCATCGTCATCCTCACCGTCTTTTCGGGGACGGTGGTGGCACGGTTTGGCGGGTGGCGGCAACACCGCTCGCGCCGTCATCCTGACGAAAGTCGGGAGCCAGGGTTACGGGCGGCGCGGTTCTTGGCTCTGGGTCCTGACTTTCGTCAGGATGACGGTAGGGGGGGCAGAATGACGGTAGGAGGGCAGGATGACGGTAGGAGCGCTTACCGCGCGATCGGTTCTCCGCTGCCGGGGACGTAGGCGTCGATCAGCGCGCCGACATAATCGGGGTTGCGGCTCGTCAGTTCGGCGGCGGCGTGCGCATGGCCGTAGATGAAGCCGTAGACCGGGTAGATCCCGCCGCCGAGGCCGTCGACGTCCTTGTACCAGACCTTCACGTCGCTCCAGTCGTTGCGCGGCGAGACGTCGAACAGCGTCACGTCCTGCTCGGCATGGCCACGCTCGCCGTTCTGGCGCGACCAGTTGGCGTGGGTGAGCATCACGACCCGCTTCTCGACGACGCGGCTGACGACCGCGACATGCCCCATCGGCAGCCGCGCGGTCTTGGCGAAGACGATGACCGCGCCTTCCTTCGGTTTGTGCGTCCGCTCGTATTTGCCGTCGGCCTGGCTCCACCAGGTCCAGGCGTTGCCGTAGATCTGGATCCCCGACGCGGCGCGCGCGAACGGCACGCACTCGCCGACATAGTTGAGCAGCGAACCGGCAGTGGCACTCGTCGCGGTGAGCGCGGCGAGAGTGAGGCAGAGTAGCGTTCGGGGGATTCGCTTCATACCCCAGACTTACCCAGATCAAGGTGACTGGCCGGTTTCGGGCTATAGTTAACGCACACGTCGACCGTATTTTTCGGGCAGGTCGGCGTTTGCGGTGCCCCGGACGGACCGTTCTCGCGATCGGTCCGGCGTCCTTACCCCTGGTTCTTCTGTCGCTTCGCCATGAAGGCGAGGCGTTCGAAGAGCATCACGTCTTGCTCGTTTTTGAGCAGCGCGCCGTGGAGCGGGGGGATCGCCTTGGTGGGGTCGCGGTTCTGGAGGATGTCGAGCGGCATGTCCTCGTGGAGGAGCAGTTTCAGCCAGTCGAGCAGCTCGCTTGTGCTCGGCTTCTTCTTGAGGCCGGGTACGTCGCGGACGTCGTAGAAGAGGTCCATCGCCTTGCTCACCAGGATTTTCTGGATGCCGGGGAAATGGACGTCGACGATCGCCTGCATCGTGCTGCGATCGGGGAACTTGATATAGTGGAAGAAACAGCGGCGGAGGAACGCGTCGGGCAGTTCCTTCTCGTTGTTGCTGGTGATGATGACGATCGGGCGCTCCACCGCGCGAACGGTTTCCTTGGTCTCGTAGACGTGGAACTCCATCCGATCGAGTTCCTGCAACAGGTCGTTCGGGAACTCGATATCGGCCTTGTCGATCTCGTCGATCAGCAGGACGGGCGGGGCGGGCTGCGTGAACGCCTCCCAGAGCTTGCCCTTGCGGATATAGTTGCCGATGTCGTGGACGCGTTCGTCGCCGAGCTGGCCGTCGCGCAGGCGGGCAACCGCGTCATATTCGTACAGGCCCTGCTGCGCCTTGGTGGTCGACTTGATGTTCCACTCGATCAGCGGCGCGCCGAGCGCTTTCGCGATCTCATAGGCCAGCACGGTCTTGCCGGTGCCGGGTTCGCCCTTGATGAGCAGCGGACGGCGCAGCGTGACCGCGGCGTTGACCGCGACCTTCAGATCGTCGGTCGCGACGTAGCTCTGGGTTCCCTCGAAGCGCTTCATGCGATATCCCGTCCGGTTCTGAATACCGGGTATGGATAGAGGGGAAGCGTCGTCCAGCGCAAGCGCGTTACAGATCGCCGCGTGCGCTCGCCCTGGCTTCGAGCAGCGCCCACAGGCCGCGATGTTGCGCGAAGAGCTGTTGCGCGCCGAACAGGATCGCGCGCTGCGGGCCGGGTGCGCTGCCGAGATCGGTGATGGCGGCGGCGGTATCGGCCGTGCTGGGGAGCGTCGGCGCAGGCACGGCAAGCCCGAAATAGTCGGCGGCGACATCGAGCATCGCGCGGATCGCGGCCCAATCGCGCAACAACGCGGCGACCGCGCCCGTCGCGCAGCCACGTCGCTCGGACCGGGCGAGCATTTCGAGCGCGTGACGCTCGCCGACGAGCGCCGACTCGGTTTCCGCCTGGCCGGGCGTCGACGGCAGCGGGCCGACCGCGGCGGTGAGCTGCGCGAGATAGGTCCGCTCGTCGACGAACCCGGCGGCGGCGGCGGCGAGCCATTCCTGCGCCTCGGGCTGGACCGCGCGTGCCATCACGTCGGCGATCAGGCCGGGATGGTCGCCATGCACCGCACATAGCGCGTGGACCGCGTCGGACAGGTTGCGCTGCCCCTGCTCGCCGCCCACCAGCCGGCGATAATGCGGGTGCGCGGCGCTGCCATCGGCCTCGCCCAGCCGGACGAGCGCCTGCCATGCGCTGGGTACGCCCGCGGCGTCGCTGCCCTGTGGTATCGCGGTCGAGACCATCATAGTTCGCTCGTGCTGCACCGCGGACCGATCGTCCACGGCATGGTGCCTGCCGGTGGTCTACACGATGCGCGTAAAGACACGGTTTACGCGGTGACGAATATTGCCGCGGTCCCCCGCGCCGAAATCGACGCTGCGATGTGCCCTTTACGTCCCGGCATGCCGTCGCGATAACGCGCCACCGAATATCTTCGGGCCGTCGGGGGGTATCCGGCGGGATGATCCCACGGAGTCTACAGGATGCGAACATGGTTGCTCGGACTTGCGCTTGCCTCGGTCGGAACCGCCGCGATGGCTGCTGATCAGGTGACGCCGGCCCAAAAGCCGGCGGCGGCGACGCCTGTGGCCGAGCCTGCGCCGGTGCGGCCGGTCGAGGCGGCGGCTCCCGGCGACCTGACGATGGCGCGCGTGTTCGGCAATCCGGACCTGTCGGGATCGCAGCCGCGCGCGGTGCGGCTGTCGCCCGACGGCACGCTGCTGACGTCGCTGCGCAACCGCGACGACGAGAAGGAGCGGTTCGATCTGTGGGCGGTCGATACCGCCACCGGTCAGGCGCGGATGCTGGTCGATTCGAAGACCGTCGGCAGCGGCGCGGAACTCACCGAGGCCGAGAAGATGCAGCGCGAGCGCGCGCGGATCGGCGGGCAGAAGGGGATCGTCGCCTATGACTGGGCGCCCGACGGCAAGTCGATCCTCGTGCCGCTCGACGGCGACCTGTATCTCGCCGGGCTCGACGGGAAGGTCACAAGGCTGACCAACACGCCCGGCGGCGAGCTGAACCCGGTGGTCAGCCCCAAGGGCGGCTTCGTATCGTTCGTCCGCGACCAGAACGTGTTCGTCCAGCCGCTGGCCGGTGGCGCCGCGCAGGCCGTCACCAAGGGCGGCGGCGGCACGGTGCATTTCGGCGAGGCGGAGTTCGTCGCGCAGGAGGAGATGGATCGCCGCACCGGCTATTGGTGGTCGCCCGACGAGCGTTATGTCGCGGTCGAGCGGTTCGACGAGGCGCCGGTGCATACCGCCACGCGTGCGTCGATCGGCGCGACGGGGACCAAGGTGTACGAGCAGCGCTATCCCGCCGCGGGCACGCCCAACGTGCTGGTCGAGCTGTATATCATGAAGCCGGACGGTTCGGGGCAGGTGAAGGTCGATCTCGGCACCAACCCCGACATCTATCTGGCGCGCGTCGACTGGACGCCCGATGGCCGGATGCTGCTGGTCCAGCGCCAGAGCCGCGACCAGAAGCTGCTCGAGATGCTCCGCGTCGATCCGGCGACGGGCAAGTCGACCGTGCTGTTCACCGAGAAATCGGGGGTGAAGAGCTGGCTCAACCTGTCCGACGCCTATCATGTGCTCAAGGACGGCAGCCTGATCTGGCGGTCCGAGCGGAGCGGCTATGGGCATCTCTACCGGTTCGCGTCGGGCAAGTGGACGCAGATGACCAAGGGCGACTGGGTCGTCACCGATCTGGTCGGGGTCGACGAGGCGAAAGGACGGCTGTTCTTCCTTGGCAACAAGGACGACGTGCTCGAACAGCAGCTCTATTCGGTCGATGTCGCGAAGCCGAACGTGATCACCAAGCTGACCGAGGCGGGCTGGTGGAACAGCGCGACGATGGATGCGGCCGCGAGCCGGTTCATCATCTCGCGCTCGAACCCGAAACAGCCGACGCAGGTCTATCTGGCGGACGCGACGGGCAAGCGGCTGTCGTGGATCAACGAGAATGCGGTGGTCGAGGGGCATCCCTATTACCCGTATCTACAGAGCCATCAGGAGACCAAGTTCGGGACGCTGAAGGCCAAGAACGGGATGACGCTCTATTACGAGATGATCACCCCGCCGCTCGAGCCCGGTAAGAAATACCCGGTGTTCTTCGAACATTATGGCGGCCCCGGCACGGGTCAGCAGGTGACGCGCGGCTGGCAGGGCGGATTGCCGCAATATCTGGTCGATCGCGGCTGGATCTATTTCAAGATCGACAATCGCGGTTCGTATAATCGCGGCAAGGCGTTCGAGGACCAGATCTATCACGCGATGGGCACGGTCGAGGTCGAGGACCAGTTGTCGGGCGCGAATTACCTGAAGTCGCTGCCGTTCGTCGAACCTAGCAAGATCGCGACTTATGGCTGGTCCTATGGCGGCTATATGTCGCTCAAGATGCTGGAGAAGACGCCGGGCGTCTATGCGGCGGCGGTGTCGGGCGCGCCGGTGACCGACTGGCAGCTGTACGACACGCATTATACCGAGCGGTATCTGGGCGATCCGGCTAAGGATCCGGCGAGCTATTCGACGTCCGCGGCGGTCGAGGACGCGAACAGGATCGTCGATCCGCTGCTGCTGATCCACGGCATGGCGGACGACAATGTGTTCCTCGACAATTCGACCAAGGTGGCCGCACGGATGCAGGCGACCGCGACTCCGTTCGAGATGATGTTCTACCCCGGCTATACGCACCGCGTGGCGGGGCCGGGAATCAGCGAGCATGTCTGGGGGACGATCCTGAACTTCCTCGACCGGACGGTGAAGGACAAGCCGGTTCCCGAGGCAGCGCCAGCACCGGTGAAGTAAGCGCCGGTGCGGTTCGTCGAGACGTTTCATTTGTGGCCGTTCCTCGACACGGTGGTGAGCTATGCCGCCGCGTTCGTGTTCGGGACGCTGATCGGGGCGGAGCGGCAATATCGCCAGCGGACCGCGGGGCTCAGGACCAACACGCTGGTCGCGCTCGGATCGGCGGCGTTCGTCGATCTCGGGCAGCGGCTGGGCGGGGATGTCGAGTCGATCCGGATCATCGCCTATGTCGTGTCGGGAATCGGCTTTCTCGGCGCGGGCGTGATCATGAAGGAGGGGATGAACGTCCGCGGCCTGAATACCGCGGCGACCTTGTGGTGCTCGGCGGCGGTGGGGTCTTGCGCGGGGAGCGACATGATCGCGGAGGCGGGGTTGCTGACCTTCGTCGTGCTGCTGGCGAACACTGCGCTGCGGCCGCTGGTCGACGGGATCAACCGGATCCCGACCGAGGGGCGGACGATCGAGGCGACCTACAGCGTGATGGTGACCGCGGCGGCGGCGGATGCCGGGCCGATCGGCGACCTGGTGGTGGAGCATCTCGAGGCGGTGCAGTTGCAGGTGGCGGAACTCGACGTGACCGAGCGGGGGGAGGACCGGGTGGAGATCGCGGTGACTCTGGTGGCGACGAACGTGCCGTCGGAGGAGCTGGACGCGATTACGGATCACCTCGCCAAGGTCCACCGGATCGAGCATGCGACGTGGCAGGCGCGGACGCATGATTGATAGTCCGTCATCCTGACGAAAGTCAGGATCCAGAGCCACGAGCGAAATCTCTTGTGGCTCTGGATCCTGGGTCGAGCCCAGGATGACGGGATTGTAGGATGCGAACGCCCTCCAAACCCCGTCTATCCGCGCAACAAGTCGAAAGCCGTTGGACCTGCCCGCGCAACGTCGGTACTGCGCGGCCAAGTCCAATCGGAGTTATGACATGGGTTATCGGGTGGTGGTCGCAGGGGCGACCGGCAATGTCGGGCGCGAGATGCTCAATATCCTGGCGGAGCGCGAGTTTCCGGCGGACGAGATTGCCTGCGTCGCATCGTCGCGCAGCCAGGGGTTGATGGTCGACTACGGCGACACCGGCCGCCAAATCAAATGCCAGAATATCGAGCATTTCGACTGGAATGGCTGGGACATGGCGCTGTTCGCGATCGGCTCCGAGGGCACGGCCGTCTATGCGCCGATCGCGGCCGCTGCGGGCTGCGTCGTGATCGACAATTCGTCGCTGTACCGCATGGACCCCGACGTGCCGCTGATCGTCCCCGAGGTGAACCCCGAGGCGATCGACGGCTACCGGGCACGCAACATCATCGCCAACCCGAACTGCTCGACCGCGCAGATGGTCGTTGCGTTGAAGCCGCTGCACGACGCGGCGAAGATCCTGCGCGTCGTCGTCTCGACCTACCAGTCGGTGTCGGGCGCGGGCAAGGCGGGGATGGATGAGCTGTTCGAGCAGAGCCGCAACATCTTCGTCGGCGATCCGGCCGAGCCCAAGAAGTTCACCAAGCAGATCGCGTTCAACGTGATCCCGCACATCGACAGCTTCCTCGACGACGGCTCGACCAAGGAAGAGTGGAAGATGGTGGTCGAGACCAAGAAGATCCTCGACAAGAAGATCAAGGTCACCGCGACCTGCGTCCGCGTGCCAGTGTTCGTCGGCCATTCGGAAGCGATCAACATCGAGTTCGAGAACGAGATTTCGGCCGAGGAGGCGCAGACCATCCTGCGCGAGGCGCCCGGCATCATGCTGGTCGATAAGCGCGAGGACGGTGGCTACATCACGCCGATCGAATGCGTTGGCGACTTCGCGACCTATATCAGCCGCGTGCGCGAGGATCCGACCGTCGAGAACGGGCTGAACCTGTGGTGCGTCAGCGACAATCTCCGCAAGGGTGCGGCGCTGAACGCGGTCCAGATCGCCGAATTGCTCGGGCGCAGGCATCTGCAAAAGGCGTAACCGCCGGGGGGGCGGGCCCCCGTTTCCTTCGAAAGCGACCTCGACACCGCGTCCTCACCCAGGGTGAAGGCGCGGTGTTTTTGCGAGTCGTCGACGGCCGTACCGATTCGATGAAACGACGAGGATCCAACCACTTACGCCAGCATAAAAACCGGATGCGGCGATATCTGCCACTTCGACCTGATCAGCGAACGGCGTTGCAAGACGAGATGCCGGCATTGCTGATGAATTGAACCCTATAAAACCTAAAACGGTTTCGGTTTAAATTCATTTTGAATAGTATTGAGTGTCAAATAACATAGTGAGAACTATAGAGTTCCTCAATTTTGCTTATTTATTATAGTAACTTACTGTTAGTATTGTTGGATCGAACATTGCCCTGTTCCGGTAGTCGGACCCGAAGACGGTCGGCCATCCGGAAGTGTTCGCGCTGCCTGTGCAGCCGCCAGTGGAGGATTGTTCGATGTACCAAGCGTTTGTTCGCCCGCATGTCGCCGCTACCGAGTCCCGCGCCGTCGCGACGATGCCTTCCGCCAGCGCCGTGGCGGGGGCTGGCAGGAGCAGCCGCGCGCTGCGCCGGCTGCGCGCCGGGGTGTCGCTGATCGGGGTGGCGGCAACCACGCTGTTCGCCGCGCAGACCGCCTCGGCGCAGACGGTAACGCCCAACATCGTCAGCGCGTGCTCGGGCGTCAGCTTGCCGCGGTCGGTGGTGACAGACATCCTGCGGCCGGTGATCAACGGCGTCGTCGATCCGATCCAGTCGACGGTCAACCCGATCCTGGGAAGCGTCAACGCGGTCATCTCCGTGCCGCTCGTCTCGGCGCTCGTGCCGCCGCTGACGGTGTCCAACCTCAACATCAACGCGACCGGCCTGCTGGACAATGCGGCGAACGGCAGTCCGATCACGCTGCAGGTCCTGAACGCCAACGGCACGGTCGTCGGGCCCGCGGATCGCTGCGACACGCAGGCGGACAGTTTCTCGCTGCGGACGCCCGCCGGGATCGCGATCGGCGGCAACCGGATCACCGGGCTCGGATCGACGGGTCTCGACGCGGTGGCGGGCGAGGCGAACTCGGTGGCGTTCGGCAATTCGGCGGCGACCGCGGCGACCGCGGCGGGATCGATCGCGTTCGGGACTCGCGCGGTGGTCGGCGGGGGCGCGACCGGGGCCATCGCGCTTGGCACCGATGCCAGCGCGACCGGCGTCAACGGCGTCGCGCTCGGCGCTGGCAGCGTCGCCACGCGTGCGCCGCAAGCCGGCTACACCGCGATCGGGCTCGCGGGCGTGCAGAATTCGGCCGGCGAGGTGTCGGTCGGTTCGGCAGGGCTCGAACGCCAGATCACCAATGTCGCCGCCGGAACCGCGGCGACCGATGCGGTCAATGTCGGGCAGCTGGCGGGCGTGCAGGCGCAGATCGGCACGCTCGCAACCGGTGCCGTGCAATATAACAGCGCCGCGCAGGACCGCGTGACGCTGGCAGGAGCCGCGGGCACCACGATCGACAACCTTGCACCCGGAACGCTCGGGGCGGCATCGACCGAAGCAGTGAATGGCAGCCAGCTGTTCGCGACCAACACCAATGTCACGAACCTGACGACGAGCATCGCCAATGGCGGGATCGGCGCGGTGCAATATACGAATGCGGCCACGCCGACTGTGCCGAACGGTGGCGTGCCGAGCAACGACGTCGCGCTGGTCGGCGCGGCGGCGGGGCCGGTCGGGCTGCACAACGTGGCCGATGGCGTGGTCGCGGCCGGCTCGACCGATGCGGTGAATGGCGGCCAGCTGGCGACCGTGTCGGGGCAGGTCGGCGGGCTGTCGGCGCTGGCGGTTCAGTATGACGATACGACACGGGCGCGCGTGACGCTGGGCGGCGTCGGCACGGGGGCGGCCCCCGTCGCGCTTGGCAACGTCGCAGCGGGCGCTCTTGGCGCTGCCTCGACCGATGCGGTCAACGGCAGCCAGTTGTTCGCGACCAACACCAATGTCACGAACCTGACGACGAACATCGCGAACGGTGCGATTGGTGCGCTGCAATATTCGAGTGCGGGCGCGCCGACGACGCCGAACGGGGGCGTGCCGTCGAACGACGTGACTTTGGTCGGCGGTGCCGCGGGTACGGTCGCGTTGCACAATGTCGGCGACGGCGTGGTCGCGGCGGGATCGACCGATGCGGTTAATGGCGGCCAGCTGGCGAGCGTGTCGGGGCAGCTCGGCAACCTGGCCGCGCTCGCGGTGCAATATGACGATCCGAGCCGGTCGCGCGTGACTTTTGGTGGGGCAGGTGCCGCACCGGTGGTGCTGGGCAACGTGGCGGCGGGAACGCTCGCCGCGGGATCGACCGAGGCGGTCAATGGCGGGCAGCTCGCCGGGCTGGGCACGTCGGTCGCGGCGAGCCTTGGCGGGGCGTCGACCTATGACGCGGCGACCAACAGCGTGCTGGCGTCGATCGGGTTTGGCGGCGTGCGCTATGGCAGCGTGCAGTCGGTGTTCGACGCGGTCGACGGTGCGGTCAATGGCGGGGCGGGGATCCGGTATTTCCGGGTGCTCTCGACGCGTGGCGACGGCAGCGTGACGGGCGTCGACAGCCTTGCGATCGGCCCGGAGGCGACTGCGAGCGCGGCGAACAGCGTTGCGATCGGCACCGGCGCCTCGGCATTGCGCGGCGGGACGCTCGGCTATGCGGCGCTGGGGCTGGGCGGGGTGCAGAACTCGGTCGGCGAAGTGTCGGTCGGGTCCGCGGGTGCCGAGCGGCAGATCACCAACGTCGCGGCAGGCACCGCGGCGACCGATGCCGCCAATGTCGGGCAGGTCGCCGGTGTCGCAGCGCAGGTCGCGGCGCTCGGCACCAGCGCGGTGCAGTATGACGATGGCGCCAAGACCAGCATCACGCTGGGCGGCGCCGGGGGCACGACGATCACCAATGTCGCGGCGGGCAGCCTCGCCGCGGGATCAACCGATGCGGTCAACGGATCGCAGCTGAACGCGACCAACGTCCAGGTCGCGAACAACACGACCGCGATCACCAACCTGGGCAACCAGATCAGCAATGGCGGCACCGGTCCGGTCCAATATTCGAACCCCGGCAGCGCGACCACGCCGAACGGCGGCACGAGGACCAACGACCTGACGCTGGTCGGCGCGGCGGCAGGGCCGGTGGGGCTGCACAACGTCGCCGGCGGAGCGATCGCCGCGGGATCGACCGACGCGGTCAATGGCGGGCAAGTGTATGCGCTGGCGCTGACCACCGCGAATGCCGTGTCGTACAACACCGATGCGACGGGTGCGCGGACCAACACCGTGACGCTGGCCGGGGGTAATGCGGCGGCACCGGTGACCGTGGCGAACGTCGCGGCGGGTACGCTGGCGGCCGGCTCTGCCGAGGCGGTGAATGGCGGGCAGCTCTACACGACCAACCAGGCGGTCGCGGCTGCGCAGGGGACGGCGGACAATGCCTTGGCGCTGGGCGGCAACTCGGTGCAATATGGTCCGTCGCGGACCAACGTGACGTTCAATGCGGGTGGTCAGGCGACCGTGCTGAGCAACGTCGCGGCGGGCGTGTCGACCACCGACGCGGTCAATGTCGGGCAGCTCAACTCGGGCATCAACTCGGCGGTGACTCAGGCCAACGCCTATACCGACGGGCGGATCGCGGCGCTCGACTTCGACCTCCGATCGGTCCGCCGCGACAGCTATGCGGGGACGTCGGGCGCGCTGGCCGCCGCCGGGCTTCCGCAGGCGTACGAGGCTGGCAAGGGCATGCTCGCGATCGGCGGCGGCACCTATGCCGGGCAATCGGCGGTCGCGGTCGGCATGTCGAAGGCGTTCCATGACGGCCATACCGTGGTGAAGCTAAGCGGGACTTATGACTCGCAAGGCAAGGCCGGGGCGTCTGGGGGGATCGGCTATCAGTTCTGACACCCCCTAAGATAGACGTGAGCGGGCGGCCTTCGGGTCGCCCGTTTCGTTCGCGGGCGTTGACAGACGGCGCGTCCCCTACGAACTGGCGGCAAACCATAGCAGGATGAGACCGTGGCCAGCACCCCGAGCGAGACGCAGTATTTCGACAGCTTCGACGGCACGCGGCTGGCGTGGCGCGAGCTTGGCGAGGGCCGGCCGGTGGTGCTGATCCACGGCTATTTCTCCGACGCGAAGACCAACTGGATCCGCTACGGCCATGCCGCGAAGATCGCCGCCAAGGGCTTTCGCGTGATCATGCCGGACCTGCGCGCGCATGGCGAGAGCGGCAAGCCGCATGGGCTGGAGGCGTATCCGGCGGATGCGCTGACGCAGGACGGGCACGCGCTGGTCGCGCATCTCGGGCTGACGGACTATGATCTGGGCGGCTATTCGCTGGGCGCGCGGACGACGTCGCGGATGCTCGCGACGGGGGCGACGCCGCGGCGGGTGATCTTCTCGGGGATGGGGCTTGCGGGGCTGACGCAGACGTCGCGACGCGCAGGCCATTTCCGCAACATCCTGACCAAGCTCGGCGAGCATGTGCAGGGGACGCCCGAGTGGCTGGCCGAGGCGTTCCTGAAGACCACCGGCGGCGATCCGGTGGCGCTGCTCGGGATCCTCGAGACGTTCGTCGACACGCCGATCGAGTCCGTCAAGGCGATCCAGCAGCCGACGCTGGTCGTGTGCGGGGCGGAGGACCAGGATAACGGGTCGGCACCGGATCTGGCCGCGGTGCTGCCGCATGGCGAGTATGTCGAGACGCCCGGCGGCCATATGAGCGCGGTGGTAAAGCCCGAGCTGGGGCAGGCGATCGCCGATTTCCTGGTGCGGTGACGCGCACGGGCACGGGCACGCTTTCCGCCACCTCTTCCGTCATCCTGACGAAAGTCAGGACCCAAGATCACGGGCGCTGCCGTGCTTGGCTCTGGGTCCTGACTTTCGTCAGGATGACGGGGGGCGGGCGGGCGGAGCGGGGATGGGGCTGACACTGCCGATCGCGGGTTGACCACGGCGCGGTCGAGCCGCCATCAGTGCCCCGCATAAAAGGGGATGATGATGGTTCGGTTCAGTGTTTCGATGTTCGCTCTGGCTGGGGCACTGTGCGCAGTGCCGTCCGTCGCCGGCGCGCAGGCTGCCGTTGCAGCGACCCCCGCTCCAGCGGGCAAGCCGACCGTCGCGCAGGCGGATACGTTCGTCGCGGAGGCGGAGCGCGTGATGGCGGCCGCCTCGATCGACGCGAGCCGCGTGGCGTGGGTCAATGCGACCTACATCACCGACGACACCGATGCGCTGGCGGCGAAGTCGGGCGCGGAGATGACCGATCTCGGGGTGAAGTACGCGCTGGGCGCCGCGCGCTATGCGTCGCTGCCGGGGCTGTCGTTCGATACCAAGCGCAAGCTCGATCTGCTGCGCGGCGGGCTGACGCTGCCCGCGCCGACGCGGACGGGCGCGTCGGAGGAGCTGTCGACGCTCACCACCAAGATGTCGTCGTCCTACGGCAAGGGCATGGGCACGCTCGACGGCAAGCCGATCAACGGGTCGGACATCGAGGCGGCGATGGGCTCGGTGCGCGATCCGGCCAAGCTGACCGAGATGTGGACGAGCTGGAACGACAAGGTCGGCGCACCGATGCGCGGCGACTATGCCAAGATGACCGCCATTTCGAACGAAGGCGCGCGCGAGCTCGGCTACAAGGACGTCGGTTCGCTGTGGCGCTCGGGCTACGACATGACCCCCGAACAGTTCGCGGCGCTGACCGATAAGATCTGGAAAGAGGTCGAGCCGCTCTACATGGCGCTCCACACCTACACGCGGTGGAAGCTGAACGAGAAGTACGGCGACGCGGTGCAGGCGAAGACCGGGCCGATCCGCAGCGACCTGCTCGGCAACATGTGGGCGCAGGAATGGGGCAATATCTACGACATCGTCGCACCCAAGGGGGCAGGCGACGTCGGCTATGATACCGGCGACCTGCTCAAGGCGAAGGGCTATGATCCGCTCAAGATGGTGAAGCAGGGCGAGGGGTTCTATTCGTCGCTGGGCTTCGCAGCGCTGCCGGAGACGTTCTGGAAGCGGTCGCAGATCACCAAGCCTGCCGACCGCGACGTGATCTGCCATGCCTCGGCCTGGGATCTCGACAACCAGGACGATATCCGGATCAAGATGTGCACGAAGGTGAACGCGGACGATTTCGTCACGATCCACCACGAGCTTGGCCACAATTACTATCAGCGCGCGTACAAGGCGCAGCCCTTCCTCTACAAGAACGGCGCGAACGACGGCTTCCACGAGGCGATCGGCGATACCGTCGCCTTGTCGATCACACCCGATTACCTGGTCAAGATCGGGCTGCTCGATGCGGCGAAGGTGCCGAGCGCGGACAAGGACATCGGCCTGCTGCTGCGTCAGGCGATGGACAAGGTCGCGTTCCTGCCGTTCGGGCTGCTGATCGACAAATGGCGCTGGGGCGTGTTCTCCGGGCAGATCCCGGCAACCGGCTATCAGGCGGCGTGGGATCAGCTGCGGCTGCAATATCAGGGGATCAAGCCGCCGGTCGCGCGTGACGAGACCAAGTTCGATGCGGGCGCGAAATACCATATCCCGGCGGCGGTGCCGTACACGCGCTACTTCTTGGCGCGCGTGTTGCAGTTCCAGTTCTACAAGGCGGCGTGCGACCAGTCGGGCTGGAAGGGGCCGCTGCATCGCTGCTCGTTCTACGACGACAAGGCGGTCGGCACGAAGCTGAACGCGATGCTGAGCATGGGGCAGTCGAAGCCGTGGCCGGATGCGCTGCAGGTGTTCACGGGTAGCCGGCAGATGTCGGGCGCGGCGCTGGTGGCGTATTTCGCGCCGTTGAAGGCGTGGCTTGATGTACAGAACAAGGGCAAGCCGACTGGGTGGTGAGTGGGGGGTGCCGTCTCTAGTTCCCCCGCGGAGGCGGGGGCCCAGGCCGCGATTGCGGTGCTTGGTTTTAGCTGGGCCCCCGCCTCCGCGGGGGAACATGCGAAATGCTTGGTCGCCTACCACCACCCCGGCGAAGGCCGGGGCCCAATTGGGACGTCCTGAGTAACGGCGAACATCGCTCCTTACCCTCGTCCCCCAATTGGGCCCCGGCCTTCGCCGGGGGGGAGGGAACAGGCCAATTAGCAGATGGCAGTTATTCCGGGACCGAACCCGGATCGGCGATGCCGGCGGCGAACGATTTTGACGAGTCGGTTCCGTCGGGCTGATGGGCGTGCTCGGGCGCCGGGGCGGGCTTTGGTAGTCGTGGGAGCTTTGGCGTGCTGCCGCGCAGCGTGAGCAGCGCGCCGATCGCGGCGCCGGCGACGGCGACACCGCTGAAGATCGCCGCAGCACCCCATTTGCCGCGCGCCTTGTCCGCGGACTTTACGACCGGAGCGAGCGGCACGATCGGGCGTGCCGAGGCTGGCCGCGGTGTGCTGCGCTTGGTCGAGCGTGGTTTCGGGACCGGTTTCGGCACGGCCTTTCGCGGGGTCGATTCCGCGGACGACTTTGCCTCGGATGTGGGCTTTATCGAAGCCGGTTTCGACGGCGCGACCGGCTTGGCGGTCGAGGTCGCGGCGACCGACTTGGGCGCGCTGGTCTTGCGAGGGGCACGGCGCCGGGTGACGGGCTTCTTGCTGTCCGTCTCTGGTGGGTCGGTGTCGGCCACGGCAATGCTCCCTCAGAAATGATTGCGGATGCGTAACGCATTGGTACGCGATCCGCTCCGTATGTGCGCGCTTAGCGGAAGGGCGGCTCGTCGAACGCGCGCAGCTTGCGGCTGTGCAGCTTGGCGCCCTCGAGCCGCAACTGCTCGCACGTCTCGATGCCGATCCGCAGATGCTCGCTGATCGCGCGTTCGTAGAAGCGGTTGGCCTGGCCCGGCAGCTTCAGCTCGCCGTGGAGTGGCTTGTCCGAGACGCACAGCAACGTGCCGTAGGGCACGCGGAAGCGATAGCCCTGCGCGGCGATCGTCGCGGACTCCATGTCGATGCCGACCGCACGCGACAGCGAGAAGCGCAGCGCGGACTTCGAATAGCGCAGCTCCCAGTTGCGATCGTCGGTGGTGACGATCGTGCCGGTGCGCAGGCGGCGCTTGAGCTCCTCGCCCGACTGGCCGGAGACGATCTCGGCCGCCTTGGCCATCGCGACCTGGACTTCGGCGATCGCGGGGACCGGGATTTCGGGCGGCAGCACGTCGTCGAGGACATGGTCGTCGCGCAGATAGGCGTGGGCGAGGACATAGTCGCCGATCCGCTGGCTGGGGCGCAGGCCGCCGCAATGCCCGATCATCAGCCACGCCTCGGGGCGGAGCACCGCGAGATGATCGCAGATCGTCTTCGCGTTCGACGGGCCGACGCCGATGTTAACGAGCGTAATGCCGGTGCGATCGTCCGCCATCAGGTGATAGGCGGGCATCTGGTGGCGCCGCCATGCGCTGTCGGAGATGATCTTGTCGATGTCGTCGCCCGACGAGATGGTGATCCCGCCCGCGCCCGACAGGCTGGTGAAGCGGCTGCCTTCCCCCAGCTGCGTGCCGGCCCAGCGGACGAACTCGTCGACATAGCGGTGATAGTTGGTGAACAGCACGAAGCGCTGCGCGTGCTCGGCGGGCGTGCCCATGTAATGGCGCAGGCGCGCGAGGCTGAAATCGGTGCGCAGGCCGTCGAACAGCGCCAGCGGGCGCGTATCGTCCTGCGCGACCCAGATACCGTCGGCGATCTCGTCGCCGATATGCGCGAGGTCGGTGGCGGGGAAGTGGCGCGACAATTCGGTGGCGGACACCTCGTCGAGGCTCAGCGCGTGGCCGGGCTCGATGACGTAGGGGAACGGGATCTCCTGGCGGCCTTCGACCGCTTCGACGGTGACGTCGTAATCCTCGATCAGCAAGGTGAGCTGTTCGATCAGATATTCGGCGAAGATCGCGGGCTTGGTGACGCTGATCTTGTACTCGCCGGGCGTGACCATGCGGCCGAACGAGCGCAGCGGGGTGGGACGGTCGACGCCGCCCTTATAGGTCAGCCGGATCTCGGGATAGGCGAACGAACCATCGGTGCGGCTGGCGGGATCGGGGACGGTGCCGTCCGCGATATAGGCGCTCATGGCCTGTTGGAGGCGGCCGACGGAGGCGCGGTAGAGGCGGTCGAGGTCGGCGACGAGGTCGGATGCGAGTGTCATCGCGCAGTGTTACGCGGGCGAGGTTACCGTGGCAAGACCATCCAAATCCTCCCCGTGTCGCGTCCGTCATTCCCGCGAAGGCGGGAATCCATATTGGCTGGCGTCACGGTTTACTTACCGAGATTCGCCAATCTGGATCCCCGCCTGCGCGGGGATGACGGAGCTGGATAGCAGCCCGTATCCCGCCGGGATCAGATCTCGCTGAGGAGATGCTGGGCCGAGCTGACCTTGAACTCGCCGGGGGCCTCGACGTTGAGCTGCTCGACCACGCCGTCGTTGACGAGCATCGAGTAACGCTGGCTGCGCGTGCCCATGCCGAAGCCCGAGCCATCCATCGTCAGCCCGATCGCCTTGGCGAAATCGGCATTGCCGTCCGCGAGCAGCGTGATGTCGCCGGCGCCCGCCGACTTGCCCCACGCGCCCATCACGAACGCGTCGTTGACCGACACGCAGGCGATCTCGTCGACGCCCTTGGCCTTCAGCTCGGCCTCCTTCTCGACGAAGCCGGGGAGGTGCTTGGCCGAGCAGGTCGGGGTGAACGCGCCGGGAACCGCGAACAGCGCGACCTTGCGGCCCTTGAAGAAGCTGTCGGTATCGACCTGGTCGGGGCCGTCTGCCGTTGCCTTGACGAGGTTGGTGGTGGGAAGCCGGTCGCCGACGCTGATCGTCATCTGAAATCTCCTGTCGCCGCGAGGTGGTCGCGCGCGAGCCGTACCTTGGACTCAGGCGTACGTATTTCAAGCGTGGCGGGCGCCGGTCTGCGCCGCTATGTTCCAACGCATGGACAAGACGGCCTTTCTTTCCGGACAATTCCTGCTCGCGATGCCGGGGATGAGCGACCCGCGCTTTGCTCGCGCGGTGATCGCGATGTGCAGCCATGACGAGAATGGCGCGATCGGCATCGGGCTGGGCGCGACGATCGACGGGCTGGGCTTTCACGACCTGCTCGAACAGTTCGGGATCGAGCCCGGCGATGCACCCAACGCGCCGGTGCATTTCGGCGGCCCGGTCGAGCCGCGGCGCGGGTTCGTCGTGCACTCGTCCGACTGGGGCGGGCAGGATAGCGTCGACGTCGCGGGGCGGTGGAAGTTGTCGAGCACGGTCGACGTGCTGCGCGCGATCGCCGAAGGGCGCGGGCCGTCGCAGTGGGTGGTGGCGCTGGGCTATGCCGGCTGGGACGGCGGGCAGCTCGAGGGTGAGCTGTCGCGGCCGGGGTGGTTCAACGTGGCGGGGGATACCGCACTGCTGTTCGATACAGGGGCGGAGGATCGCTGGACGCACGCGTTCGCGCAGGCCGGGGTGGACCCGCGGTTGCTGGTGGCGGAGACGGGGCGGGCGTGACCCTGTTCTCCTGCGAACGCAGGAGCCTAGGGTAACGAACGGCGTCCTTCGCGACCCTGGGCTCCTGCGTTCGCAGGAGAACGAGATGGCCGCATCTCATCCCAGGCCGTCATATAAAGATATCTTTATATTTGATCTGGCGCCGCCGACCGCCTAAGATGCGGTATCCGGCACGGGCATGAGGCTCGCCGATCAAAGATTATTCCCAGGAGATATCCTCGTGGCCACCACCCTAGCGCCCGCGAAGACGGATTACGTCGTCGCCGACATCAGCCTTGCCGATTTCGGCCGCGCCGAGATCAACATCGCCGAGACCGAGATGCCCGGCCTGATGTCGCTGCGCACCGAATTCGGCGCAGCGCAGCCTCTGAAGGGCGCGCGCATCACGGGCTCGCTGCACATGACGATCCAGACCGCGGTGCTGATCGAGACGCTGACCGCGCTCGGCGCCGACGTCCGCTGGGCGACGTGCAACATCTTCTCGACGCAGGACCATGCCGCCGCCGCGATCGCCGCATCGGGCGTGCCGGTGTTCGCGATCAAGGGCGAGAGCCTCGCGGATTATTGGAACTATGTCGGCGACATCTTCTCGTGGGATCGCGACGTCGAGGGCCAGACCGCCAACATCATCCTCGATGACGGCGGCGACGCGACGATGTTCGCGCTCTGGGGCGCCAAGCTCGAAGCCGGCCACACGATGCCCGAGCCCGAGAACGAGGAAGAGGTCGAGATGCAGCGTGCGCTGAAAGCGTATGTCGCAAAGAACCCCGGCTATCTGACCGAGACCGTCAAGAACCTGAAGGGCGTCTCGGAAGAGACCACCACGGGCGTGCACCGCCTGTACGAGATCGCCAAGAAGGGCGAGCTGCCGTTCCCCGCGATCAACGTCAACGACTCGGTCACCAAGTCGAAGTTCGACAACCTCTACGGCTGCAAGGAATCGCTGGTCGACGCGATCCGTCGCGCGACCGACGTCATGCTCGCCGGCAAGGTCGCCTGCGTCGCCGGTTTCGGTGACGTCGGCAAGGGCTCGGCGCAGTCGCTCCGCAACGGCGGCGCGCGCGTGATGGTCACCGAAGTCGATCCGATCTGCGCACTGCAGGCGGCGATGGAGGGCTTCGAAGTCGTGACGATGGAAGAGGCCGTGACCCGCGCCGACATCTTCTGCACCGCGACCGGCAACGCCGACGTCATCACCGCCGATCACATGAAGGCGATGAAGCCGATGTCGATCGTCTGCAACATCGGTCACTTCGACTCGGAGATCCAGATCGCCGCGCTGTCGAACTATGACTGGACCGAAGTGAAGCCGGGCACCGACCTGGTGAAGTTCCCGGACGGCAAGCAGATCATCATCCTGGCGAAGGGTCGCCTGGTGAACCTGGGTTGCGCCACCGGTCACCCGTCGTTCGTGATGTCGGCCTCGTTCACCAACCAGACGCTCGCGCAGATCGAGCTCTGGACCAAGGGCGAGAACTACAAGAACGAAGTGTACGTCCTGCCGAAGCACCTCGACGAGAAGGTCGCGATGCTGCATCTCGAGAAGCTCGGCGTGAAGCTGTCGAAGCTCTCCGACAAGCAGGCCGGTTACATCGGCGTGCCGGTCGAAGGCCCGTTCAAGCCGGACCATTACCGCTACTGATCCTTGGGATCCCGTAGCGTTTTGAAAGCCGCGTCCGCCACCAGGCGGGCGCGGCTTTTTCGTTGCGCCTTGTTCGGGGTTGGCTCCCGACGTCCGCGCAAGTCCCGCGCGGCGCAAGGGATCGGGCGACCGCCGCGGGATCGGGTCACGTGCGCCGCGTGGACGTGCGGCACCAGTCTTGCCGACACGGTCCTGATGGCGCAGACTGACCTCGACCAGCGCATGCAAGTCCTCGAGCGGGCGACGCACTTCGCCCTGCAGACCGTCGGACGTCCGGGGGTAGCGAAGCCCGGCGGTAGGGCCGCGGCGCGCAGGGGAGGGGATCGACGCGGACCGAACGCTCTTCGAAGATCAGCTCACAGCATTGGACGACATCAGCGGTTGGATGAAGGACAAGCCGATGGATACGCGCGTTGACCATCCCGGGTCTGGCACGATCGCCGCGACGGTCGAGCGCAGGGGTGACCGGGCGCTCGTCGTCACGCGGCGGTTCAGCGCTGCACCCGCCACGGTGTACAGGGCGTGGCGCGAGCCCGCGCTGTTCCGGCGCTGGTGGGTACCGGACTCGATGCCCGGCGTGGCGCTGATGGCGTGTGATCTCGACGTCCGAACCGGCGGCACATACCGCCTGGAATTCGGCGCCGGGGGGACGGACACCATGGCGTTCCACGGCAAATATCTGGACGTGGTGCCAAACGCGCTGATCGTCTGGACCAACGACGAGGGGGAGGCGGGTGCCGTCACCACCGTGATCTTCGAGGATGAAGGCGGGGCGACGCGACTGACGCTGCGCGAGGTCTATCCTTCCGAGGCGGCGCGTGAGGACGCCCTACAGGGCTCGGCCGCCGCACTGCCGGAGCAGCTGGAGCAGCTCGGCGCGCTGTTGCTCAGCATAAGCGAGTAACCAGGGACTGACGGACGGCTTTGTCGATCGCTCGGCGCTTCATCGCCCCAGCGTTCGCACGAGTCGAAGGCCGATATTGTCGATGCCGGGATTCCGTTTCGAGAACAGACCGGCATGGCTGAAATGCTCCCAGCTTGCCTCGACCGCCCAGCGCTCGCTGACGCGGACGCCGATCGAAGCGTTGGGGTTGAACAGCACGGGCGATCCGAACGACGTGCGGCGCGAGGAGATCTGGCGTCTGCGATGGACCTCGCTGGCCGTCAGGTCGTTCGCGTACGGATCGGGGGTGAAGCTATAACCGTCATGAACGGCGATCCCGATGCCGGCCTGACCATAGAGCCAGCCATGCAGGGTGTCCTGCCGCCACTCCTGGCCAAAGCTGGCAAAGTTGGTGCGGCCGCCGGTGCTGACCTGGATCTTGGCGGTAAGCCGCGGCTTCAAGAAGAAATGCAGCGGCGGGCTCCGGTACGTGAACTGGACGTCGGCCGTGCAGTTTTCCTTCTTGGCCCCATAGATGCGGCCGATCCTGCGCGTGGGCATGTCGAGCGTCATCCTGCCCGACAGCGGATGGAAGTTGGCGGCATGCTCGAGCACCCCGACGGCGATCTCGGACCCCGCCAAAAAGGCGGGAACGTCCGAATAATCCTGTGCCGTCGCCGAAGTGGAGGCGAGCGCCATCGCTGCGCCCAACGCGCCTTTTTTCAATCGGTTCATGTGAGATCCCTTGCCAATTGGCTGGCTTGAAATCTTTATAGGCGCGACGTGGCGCCCAGCTTCGGTCCGGCAAAAAGAATATCATTTTGGATGGAGTTTGCGCTTTCCCGGAGGCGGGAGTGGGTCGGTAGGAAGCGGCAAGCCGCCGAGGACGGGGGGCGCGTGATCCCGCGCGGCGCCCATGCCTCCCGCCTCCCGGACGCCCATGCCGGATCTTTTATCGCCAATGAATTTAGGGATTCCGTAGGGTTTTCGAGCCCCGCCTCCCGCGTCACGCCATTGCGTCGCTTTCGTTGCGCAACCGTGTTGCGGCGATGTCACACTTTCGTAATGTTTCGTCGCACGGATTGAAAAATAGACAGGAAGCGTGTCCTTCCGCCCCCAGTACAAGCGTTGGTTCAGAGGGTTTGTTTCATATGGTTGGCATCTCGGTCCGGAAGTCCGGATTGTTCGTTACTGCGTCCACGGTCGCGTTCGTATTGGCCTCGGCGATCCCGGCAGCAGCGCAGACCGCGACGCCCGTCGATGCCCAGACCCAGGCCCCCGGCGTCGATCCGGCCGCCCCGATCGGTTCGGACACCACGACCGGTGCCGTCGCGCAGACCGAGGCGCCCGAGGCCAATGCCGGCAGCGACATCGTCGTCACCGGTTCGCGCATCGCGCGCCCGACGCTGGACTCGGCGGCCCCCGTCACGACGCTGACGATTGCCGATCTGACGCGCACCGGTGGGATCACCGTCGGCGACGTCCTGAACGACCTCCCGTCGCTGCGCTCGACCTACAGCCAGGCGAGCTCGACGCAGTTCATCGGCACGTCGGGCCTGAACTTCTTGGATATGCGCGGGCTTGGCGTCACGCGCACGTTGGTGCTGGTCAACGGCCGCCGTCACATCACCTCGTCCGAGGGTGATTTCCTGGTGGATACCAACACGATCCCGACCGATCTTATCGAGCGCGTCGACGCGGTCACCGGCGGCCAGTCCGCGGTCTACGGGTCGGACGCGATGTCGGGCGTCGTCAATTTCGTGCTGAAGCGCAACTTTGAAGGCCTGACGCTCAACGCGCAGAGTGGCCTGAGCGACAAGGGCGATAATGGCACGTATCGCCTCAGCGGCACCTACGGGCAGAACTTTGCCGATGGCCGCGGAAACATCGCGCTCAACCTCGAATATAACCAGTCCGATCTGGTCACCTATGCCGATCGTCCGGGCCTGACCGGAGCGTATACCGGACGTCGTCAGTTCCAGCTGGTGGACAGCCCCGCGCTCGACAACACGGTTCCAAACCGCACGTTCCTCAAGAACGTTCACAGCTTCGGCTATGACAATGGCGGCAATTTCATCGCCTATAACGGCGCCGGGATCGGTGCATGCTCCAACGGCACCGTGGCGGCAGGATGCCTCGCCAACGGGTATCCGCGCGTGTTCGGCTTCAACTCGGCCGGATCGCTGTACGAGTATAATTACGGTACCGACTTCCGTCCGGCCGGTTCGAACAACAACAATGGCGGCGACGGCGGCATTCTCAACGATCGCGGGACGCTCCAGCCCTCGCTCAAGCGCTACGTCGCCAACGTGCTCGGCCACTTCGACGTGTCCGAGGGCTTCAAGCCGTTCATCGAGGCAAAGTTCGTTCGGGTCGAAAGCTTCAACCAGGGTACGCCGACCTTCGCCCAGGGCGGCGAGCAGGGCACGGTCGCGGACGAGGATGCCAACGGCAATCCCTTCACGCGCGCCGCGAACGGCGGGTTCAGCCGCCAGACGATCGGTATTCCGATCTCGTTCGACAACCCGTACCTCCAGCCTGGCGATGCCGCGACCATTCGCTCGCTGCTGCCGGCCGGGGCGCAGTTTTTCCGCCTGAACCGCAACAACAACGATTTCGGTACGCGCGACGAAGCCGACCGTCGTGACACCTATCGGATCGTTGGCGGTGCCGAGGGCACGTTCAACACCGACTGGAAGTATGATTTCTCCGTCAACTACGGCGAATTCCGGACGCGTTCCTCGTTCTTCAACAACCGCATCAACCAGAATTTCTACAACGCCGTGGATACGGTACGGAACGGCGCGGGTACCATCGTCTGCCGGATCAACCAGACCACGGTCACCGATCCGAACTGCGTACCGTTGAACGTGCTTGGTAATGGCGCGCCAAGCCAGGCGGCGTTGAACTACATCAACACGACGTCGCGCCGGACCGGCAAGGCAACCGAGTTCGACGTTACGGCCAATATCGTCGGCGATAGCTCGCAGCTCTTCGAACTGCCCGGTGGCCCGGTGCAGTTCGCGCTCGGCGGTGAATATCGGCGGGAGACCGCGTCCTATTCGTACGATGATCAGGTGAAGTCGGGTGCGACCTTCCTGAATGCCATTCCGGATTTCGCACCGCCTTCGTTTGCGGTGAAGGAAGCCTATGGCGAGGTCAACCTGCCGCTGCTCAAGGGCACGCGGTTCGCCGAGGAACTGACGGCCAATGCCGCAGTGCGTGTCGCGGACTATAAGGGATCGGCAGGTACCGTGTGGACGTGGAATGCGGGCGCGTTGTACGCGCCAGTCCGCGACATCAAGTTCCGCGTCAGCTACGCCAAGGCCGTCCGCGCGCCGACCTTGAGCGACCTCTATTCGTCGCCATCGCAGAACTTCGACCTTCTCAACGATCCGTGCGACGTCAACTTCATCAAGACCGGCCGTTCGACGCGAGCTGCAAACTGCGCCGCGGCCGGCGTTCCCGTCAACTTCATCAACAATGCAGCGCGGGGCGGCAGCACCGAATTCCTGTCCGGCGGCAATCCGAACCTCGAGGCGGAGACGTCGCGGAGCTGGACCTATGGCGTGGTCCTTCAGCCGTCGTTTATTCCCGGCCTCGTGGTCACGGCTGATTATTACGACATCAAGATCAGCAACGTCATCGCTGCAGTCGGCGCACAGACCATCCTCGATGCCTGCTATGACGCAGCGTCGCTGGACAACCAGTTCTGTGGCCTGATCAATCCGCGCCAGTCGAGCGGCGAGTTCGCACAGACCGCGCTGCTCCAGAGCACGGTCAACTTCGCCGCGTTGCGGGCGAAGGGCATCGATGTCGACGTGGCGTATAACCGCCGCATCTTCGCTAACGACAAGATCGCACTGCGATTCGTGGGCACCTGGGTCCGCGATCGCACCGACTATCCCTACCTTGATAACCCTTCGCAGAAGGAGCGCATCAAGGGCGAACTGGGCGATCCGGTGTACAACTTCAACGTTTCGGCCGACTATACGCATGGTCCCGTCACGCTCGGCTATCAGCTCCGTTATATCGGTCGCCAGTCGATCACCGATTGGGAGGCACAGCACGACACCAATGGCGTCGCTGCGCTCGACCCCTATTACGCGGACCGGGTCTATTACCCATCGGTCGTCTATCACGCGCTTCGTGCGTCGGTGGACGTCGACCAGCGGTTCACCATGTACGGCGGTGTCGACAACCTGACCGACAAGAAGCCGCCTTATGGTCTGCTGGGCAACGGTAACGACGCGATCTTCAATAATGTCGGCCGGTCGATGTATGTCGGCGCCCGCGTGAAGCTCTAAGCCTCACACTCTTTTCTGCCGGTTGCCGGTAGACAGCGAAGGGCGGGCCGCATGTCGGGCTCGCCCTTTTCGTTTCTCTTGGCTTTCCCCTGAGGGGCGGTTTGGCCTACATGGTCACATGAGATCGCTACAGGCATCCCGATGATGGTCCTCGGGACCGGTGTGGCCGTGACGGTAGGGGCCGTGCTGCTTCTGGCGATCCTTGCCGGATTGGCGCTGCTGTACGTGGGGCTGCGCGCGCGCGGCGCGGCGGCGGAGGCGGTCGAGGCCAATGCGCATCTGCGCGCGGTGCTCGACGGGTCGCCGGCGATCGTGACGGTGATCCGTTCGGGCGGGCGGATCGAGATGACGCAGCGGATGGCGGACTGGCTCGGGCTTGATGCGCCGCCGCGGTCGATCGGCGAGCTTGCCACCGGCGGGACGGGGCTTTCGCCCGAGGATGCCGCGCGACTGATCGCCGACATCACCGCGGCGCAGCGGTCGGGGCGGGCGTTCGTGCGCTCGGTGCGGCTGGTCGGCTCGACACGGGCGATCACGTTTCGCGGCGCGCGCGCGGCGGGCGAGATGGGCGCGAGCGGCGCGGTGCTGCTCTGGGCGTTCGATGCCACCGACAGCGAGGCGGAGATCGCGCGGCTCGCCGCGGAGACCGAACGGCTGGGATCCGCCTACGACTCGCTGACCGGGCTGATCGAGGCCGCGCCGATGCCGATGTGGTACCGCGCGACCGATTTGCGGCTGGCGATGGTGAACACCGCCTATGTCGACGCGGTCGAGGGTCGCGATGCCGCCGACGTGGTCGCGCGCGGGCTCGAACTGGTCGAGGGGTCGGGGCGTGGCGGGCCGCTGGCCGGCGCCGCGGTCGCGCGCGAGCAGGGGCGGCCGCACCAGCAGGTCCTGCCCGCGACGATCGACGGCGCGCGTCGGTCGCTGCAGATCTACGACGTACCGCTGCCGAGCGGCGGGGTGGCCGGGTTCGCGATCGATATCGAGGAGCTCGAGCAGGCGCGATCGGGCGCCAAGCGGTTTGCCGAGGCGCAGCGCGCGATGCTCGATCGGCTGTCGGCAGGCGTCGCGCAGTTCGGCGGGGACCGGTCGCTGGTCTTTTGCAATCAGCCGTTCCGGCGGATGTTCGCGATGCGTAGCGAATGGCTCGCCGACCGGCCCGAGTTCGACCGCGTGTTGGAGCGGATGCGCGAGGCGAACCGCCTGCCCGAGGTGCGCGACTTCCCGAGCTGGAAGGCGGAGCGGCGCGACTGGTTCATGCAGACCGGCTCGTCGCAGGCCGGCGGGCAGAGCGGCGGCGCGATGGAGGAGAATTGGCACCTGCGCGGCGGCACGCATCTTCGCGTGGTGGCGCAGCCCTTGCCCGATGGCGGCTTGCTGCTGATCTTCGAGGATCGCACCGAGCAGGTCCAGCTCGCCAGCGCGCGCGATACGCTGCTGCGCGTGCGGACCGCGACGTTCGACAATCTGTTCGAGGCGCTCGGCGTGTTCGCGGCGGATGGGCGGTTGCAGTTGTGGAACAACCGGTTCCGGCTGTTGTGGGGGCTGGAGGAGGAGTTCCTCGCGTCGCATCCGCGCGTCGACGCGTTTGCCGAGGCGGCGGGGGGCAAGCTGCTGACCCCCAACCGGTCGGCGCTGATCCCCGATCTGGTGCGCTCGGCGACGGTCGAGCGGCAGCAGCGCGGTGGACGCGTGGCGTTTGCCGATGGCCGGCATTTTGAGTTCGCCGGCGTACCGCTGCCCGATGGCAATGCGTTGTTCACCATGCTCGATATCACCGACAGCCGGCGCGCCGAGCAGGCGTTGCGCGACCGGGCGAACGCGCTGGAGGCGGCCGACAAGGTGAAGACCGCGTTCGTCGCCAATATGAGCTACGAACTGCGCACGCCGCTGACGTCGATCAGCGGGTTCGCGGAGATGCTCCACGGTGGCTATGCGGGCGCGATGACGCCGCAGGCGGAGGGCTATGTCGGCGCGATCCTTGAATCGGTCGAGCGGCTCGGGCTGCTGGTCGACGACGTGCTCGACCTGACTCGCGCGGAGAGCGACCGCGAGGAGACCGATCGCAGCGACGTCGATCTCGCCACTACCGTCCGCGCGGCGGCGGAGACGATCCTGCCGTCCGCCAAGCGGCGCAAGCTCGACTTCGCGGTCGAGGTGGCGCGGTCGACCGGGCGGGTGAACGGCAATCCCAAGCGGTTGAAGGAGGTCGTCGAGCATCTGCTGCGGCACGCGGTCGCGGCGACGCAGGATGGCGGGCGCGTGCTGCTGCATACCGATGGCAATGCGACCTCGGCGCGGATCGTGGTGTCGGACGACGGGGTGGGGATGGATGCGGAGGCCGTTGCGCATGCGTTCGACCGCTTTGCCGAGTCCAAGCCGATGGGGGATCGGGCGCTGGGGCTGGGGCTTCCTTTGGCGAAGCAGTTCGTCGAGGCGCATGGCGGGACGATCGAGCTAGTGTCGGAGCCGGGGGCGGGCACATTGATCACAGTCGAATTGCCGCGGCGATGAGCGCACAACTTCTGCTCCCTCTCCCCTGCGGGGAGAGGGTCGGGGTGAGGGGCTGCCACGCAGCGCTTCGCCCGGAACAGCCCCTCACCCAACCCTCTCCCCGGGGGGGAGAGGGCTCGTGCACATGATCCTGCTACCCGATCCGCAGGCGACCGAGGCGTTCGGCGCTCTGCTCGCCGAGCGCGTGCGGCCCGGCGACGTCATCACGCTCCAGGGCACGCTCGGCGCGGGGAAGACCAGCGTTGCGCGCGGGCTGCTCGCCGCGCTCGGACTCGTCGGCGAGGCGCCGTCGCCCAGTTTCGCGATCGTCCAGCCCTATGAGCCGCCCGAAGTCCGCTTTCCCGTGTTGCACGTCGACCTCTACCGGATCGATGACCCGGCCGAGATCGAGGAACTGGCGCTCGACGACGCGCGCTATGATTCGCTGCTGCTGGTCGAATGGCCCGAGCGCGCAGGGCCGGACTATTGGCCCGATGCGCTTCGGCTGAGCCTGACGATCGAGCCGGACGGCACGCGCGGCTTGACTATCGGCGTGCCGGAAGCTTGGAGGTCGCGATGGCCGACATGACCCCGCCGCCCGGCGCCGCCGCTTTTCTCGACGCTCATGGCTGGGGAGGGGCGAAGATCCTTCCGGTCGCGGGCGATGCGTCGTTCCGGCGCTATTTCCGTGCGGTGCATGGCACGCGGCAGGCTATCCTGATGGATGCGCCGCCGCCGCATGAAGACCCACGGCCGTTTATCGCGGTCGCCGAATGGCTCGTCGCGCGCGATTTCGCAGCGCCGGCGATTTTGGCGTGCGATCTGGACCAGGGGCTGGTGCTGATCGAGGATTTCGGTGACGATCGGTTGCGCGAGGCAGTCGATGCGGCGCCGGATCAGGAACTGTCGCTGTACGCACCGGCGATCGACCTGCTGGTGCGGTTGCGCGCGGAGCCGGCTGGGCCGGTGCCCCCCTATGATCGCGCGGTGCTGAAGCGCGAGGCGGGGCTGTTCGTCGAATGGTATTGCCCGGCGGTCGGGATCGCGCCCGATCTCGCAGGCTGGGACGCGGCGTGGGAGGCGGTGTTCGACCATGCCATCCCCGAAACCCCGGTCACCGTGCTCCGCGATTATCATGCCGAGAATCTGATGCTGGTTGGGCCCGAGCGGTCGCTGGGGTTGCTCGATTTCCAGGACGCGCTTGCGGGGCATCCCGCCTACGACCTCGTGTCGCTGTTGCAGGATGCGCGGCGGACGGTCGATCCGACGGTCGAGGCGGCGATGCTCGAGCGGTATCGCGCCGCCACCGATGCCGACGCGGGGTTCATGGACGCGTATCACGTGCTCGGCGCGCAGCGGAATGCCAAGATTCTCGGCATCTTCACGCGACTATGGCAGCGCGATGGCAAGCCGCATTACCCGACGATGTGCCCGCGCGTCTGGGCGTATCTGGAGCGCGACCTCGCACAGCCGGTGATGGCGCCGGTCGCGGCGTGGTTCGCGGCCAACGTACCGCCCGAGATGCGCGGTGATCCGCTGGTCCTGTCGGCATGAGCCGCCAGCAGACGATCCGCCCCGTCCCGCGTGGCACCGTCCCCGAGACGGCGATGGTGATGGCGGCGGGTCTAGGCAAGCGGATGCGGCCGCTGACAGCGACGCGGCCGAAGCCCCTGGTCAAAGTGGCAGGCAAGCCGTTGATCGATCACGTCTTCGCGCGATTGCAGGCCGCCGGCATCAAGCGGGCGGTCGTCAACGTTCATTATCTCGCGGATACGCTGGAGGCGCATGTCACGGACCGGTTCGAGGGGATCGACGTCGTGATCTCCGACGAGCGCAAGATGCTGATGGAGACGGGCGGCGGGCTCGTCCAGGCGCGCGGTCTGCTCGGCGACGCGCCGGTGCTGGTGGTCAACAGCGACAATCTGTGGATCGACGGGCCGGTCGACGCGATCAAGCTGCTCGCGTCGCGCTGGGACGATGCGACGATGGACGCGCTGCTGCTGATGGTGCCGCTTGCGCGCGCGCATAATCACCGCGGGCCGGGCGATTTCTATCTCGCTGCCGATGGGCGGATCAGCGGGCGGCGCAAGTCGGGCCGGCTCGCGCCGTTCGCCTATACCGGCATCCAGATCCTCCACCCGCGGCTGATCGCCGACTGGCCGGAGGGGCCGTTCTCGACCAACCTGTTCTGGGACCGCGCGATCGCGGCGGGTCGCGCTTATGGTCAGGTCCATCAGGGCCTGTGGTTCGATGTCGGCACGCCCGCCGCGATTCCCCGGACCGAGGCGATCCTCGCGGATGGCTGATAGCGCCACGGCGGGTCGTCCGACGCTGTACACGATCCCCGCGCACCGGGCGTTTGCCGATGCGCTGGTCGCCGGGCTGATGCGGCAGGCGGGGCGCGATCCGCTGGCACTGGCGCGCGCGCTGGTCGTGCTGCCGAACAACCGCGCGGTGAAGGCGGTGACCGAGGCGTTCGTGCGCGCGAGCGGCGGCGGGCTCGTGCTGCCGCGGCTGGTTGCGCTGGGCGATCCGGAGATGGGCGAGGCGGTCGGCGCCGCGCTCGATCCAGCGGACGATATCGATCCGCCGCTGCCCGCGGTGCCGCCCTATCAGCGCCGCATGATCCTCGCGCGGCTGGTGTCCGAAGAGCGCGCGCGTGAGGGACATCCGGTCGATGCGGCCGAGGCCGTTCGGCTGGCGGGGGAGCTCGCGCGGACGCTCGATCAGCTGCTGGTCGAGGAGGTGCCGCCGACCAGGTTGCGCGATATCGAGCTTGGCCCCGAACTGACCGAGCATTGGCGCCGCGCACTGGCGACGTTCGAGATCGTGCTGCAACGCTGGCCGGGCGAACTCGCGCGGCTCGAGCGGATCGATGCGGCGACGCGGCGCTCGGCGCTGCTCGACCGCCTCGCGCAGCGCTGGCGGAACGCGCCGCCTGCCGGAATCGTGTGTGCGGCGGGTGTGACCGATTCCGCACCCGCGGTCGCACGGCTGCTCCGCTGCATCGCCGACATGCCGCACGGGATGGTGGTGTTCGCCGGGCTCGACCTCGCGCTGCCGGATGAGGAATGGGACGCGCTCGGGCCGCATGACCCGCACCCGGTGACGGGGCTGACGCGGCGCTCGATCGAGACGCATCCGCAGTTCGATGCCAAGCTGATGCTCCTGCGCATGGGCGTCGCGCGCGGCGAGGTGCAGACCTGGCGAGAGGGCGGCGGGCACGACGCCGACGCCGCGCGCGGCCGGGCGATCGCTAACGCGCTGGCACCGGCGGATTTCACGGGCAAGTGGACGCAGATCGCGGCGGAGGATCGCCGCTTGAAGGGGGTCACAGCCGCCGAACTCGCGACGCCGGCGGAGGAGGCTCAGGCGATTGCGCTGGTCCTGCGTGAGGCGCTGGAGGTGTCCGAGCGGACCGCGGCGCTGGTCACGCCGGACCGCGCGCTGGCTCGCCGGGTTGCGGCGCATCTCGGACGTTGGGGGATCGGGATCGACGACAGCGCGGGACGGCCTTTGTCGATCCTGCCACCGGGGACGCTGTTGCTCGCGCTCGCGGAGGCGGCGGCGCAGCGCTTCTCGCCGCTCGCGCTGCTGGCGTTGCTCAAGCATCCGCTGGTGCGCAGCGGCGAGGATCGCTTGCTGTGGCTCGACGGCGCGCGCGCGCTCGACCGACGGTTGCGCGGGCCGCGACCGGCGGCGGGGCTCGACGGGATCGCTGGGCATCTGGAGGAGCGCAAGGGGACGGCGGCGACGTGGTGGGTCGACGTCCAGCCGCTGCTGACGCCGCTGGCCGGCGCGTTCGATCAGGGACCGCAGCCCTTGGCCTCGGTGCTCGCCTGCCTGCGCGAGACGGCGCAGGCCTTGTGCGGCGACAATCTTTGGTCGGGGCTCGCGGGCCGTGCCGCGGCGGAGTTCCTGGCCGATCTGGAAGCCGAAGCGCCCGCCGGACCGCCGCGGGTCGATCCGCGCGAGGTGCCGCAATTGCTGCGGACGCTGCTCGACGAAGTTGCGGTGCGGCCCGCGCCGGGCGGGCATCCGCGGCTGGCGATCTATGGCCTGATCGAGGCGCGGTTGCAGACCGCCGATGTGATGGTGCTGGGCGGGCTGAACGAAGGCGTGTGGCCGGGGCGGCCCGCGCCCGATCCGTGGCTCGCGCCGCGCATCCGCATGGAGCTTGGCCTGCCGGGGCTGGAGCGGCGTGTCGGCACCGCGGCGCATGATTTTGCGCAGGCGCTTGGCGCTCCCCGCGCGGTCGTGACGCGCGCGCGGCGCGATGCGAAGTCGCCGGCGCTGGCGTCGCGGCTCTGGCTTCGGTTGCAGGCGCTGGCGGGCGATCGGTTCGAGCGCGCGTCGGCGCTGGAAGGCTGGACGCGCGCGCTTGACGATCCGGGCGAGCATCTGCCCGCCGATCGGCCTGCACCGTCGCCGCCGGCGCTGCTGCGACCCAGGGCGATTTCCGTCACCGAGGTCGATCGCCTGAAGGCCGACCCCTATGCCTTCTATGCGCGGCGCGTGCTCGGGCTGATGCCGCTCGATCCGGTCGATGCCGATCCGAGCGCGGCGTGGCGCGGGACCGCGGTGCACGACATTCTCGAACAATGGTGGAAGCAGGACGGCTGCACCGTCGACACGCTGCGGTTGCGCGCAAAGGCGATGCTCGACGACGAGCGGACGCATCCGATGATGCGCGCGCTGTGGCAGCCGCGGCTGCTCGAGGCGATCGACTGGATCGCGGGCGCTATCGTTGCGCAGGGAGACGACGGCCGCAGCGTCGCCAGCGCCGAGGGCAAGGGCAAGATCGAGATCGCCGGCGTCACCTTGTCGGGGCGCTACGACCGGATCGACCGGCTGGCCGATGGTCGCCTCGCGGTGATCGACTACAAGACGGGCAAGCCGCCTTCGCCGACCGCGGTACGCGCGGGCTACAGCCTGCAGCTCGGTCTGCTCGGGCTGATCGCCGAGCGGGGCGGGTTCGCCGACGTCTCGGGCACCGCGGGCGCGTTCGAATATTGGTCGCTCGGCAAGAAGCGCGATGCGTTCGGCTATATCGAGAGCCCGGTCGATCCCGAGGGCAAGCGCGACAAGATCCCGACCGCCGAGTTCACGTCGATCGCCGCGCACAACTTCACCGAAGTGGTCGGCGAATGGCTCACGGGCAGCGCGGCGTTCACCGCGAAGCTCGTGCCCGAATATGCCCCCTATGCCGAGTATGACCAGCTGATGCGACGCGACGAATGGTATGGCCGTGAGCGGTGATGCGCTCGCCACGCTGCCCCGGCTGCGGGGCGCGCAGGCCAATGCGAGCGACCCGTCGTCGCATGTCTGGCTGTCGGCGTCCGCTGGCACCGGCAAGACCCAGGTGCTGGCGGCGCGCGTGTTCCGGCTGCTATTGCGCGGCGTCGATCCCGGCGCGATCCTGTGCCTGACCTTCACCAAGGCGGGCGCGGCGGAGATGGCGCAGCGGATCAACGGGCGGCTGGCCGCATGGGTGCGGATGCCGGGGCCGAAGTTGTTCCTGGATTTGCAGGCTTTGGGCGAAGAGGGCAGCCCTGCTCAGCAGGACCGCGCGCGCACGCTGTTCGCCAAGGTGCTCGACGCGCCGGGCGGGGGGCTGCGGATCCAGACGATTCACGGGTTTTGCCAGGGGTTGCTGGCCGCGTTCCCGGTCGAGGCCGGGCTGACGCCGGGGTTCCGGCCGCTCGAGGCGCGCGAAGAGGCGGGGCTCGCGCGCGAGGCGCTGGCGAGCCTGTTGTCGGATGCCGAGCGCGACGGGCGCGAGCGTCCGGTCGAGATCGTCGGCCGCCTCTCGCTGCGGATGGGCGAGGGCGGGGCGGAGGCGTTCCTGCTGGCGTGCGCGCGCGCGCTGCCCGCGCTGGAGGCGCTGCCGGTCGGGATCCAGCCATGGCTGCGCCGCGAACTCGGCCTGCCGTCGGGCGATATCGACGAGGCGATCGCCGAGTGGTGCGATGCGCTGGACCTGAACGCGATCGCGCGGATCGCGGCGGCCAATCGTACGTGGGGGACGGCGACGGGGCTGGCGGCGGCAGCGACCGTGCAGCGCTGGCTCGACTCCGAGGATCGCGCGGCGACCCTGGCCGATCTTGCCGGCGTCGTGCTGACCGGCAAGGGCGAACCGCGCAAGGCGTCGAAGAAGCTGATCGATGCCGATCCCGATTACGAGGTGCTCGCGCGCGATCTGGGCGAGGCGTGCACCGACGTGCTGTCGATGGTGCAGCGCGCGATCTATTGCGATCTGCTTGGCGACGGGCTCGAGGTCGGTCGCGACTATGCGCGCGCCTATGCGCAGGCCAAGCGCCGCGCAGGGGCGGTCGATTTCGACGACCTGATCGCGACGACGGTGGCGTTGCTCGACCAGCCGGGGATCGGCGAATGGGTGCGCTACAAGCTCGATCAGGCGACCGAGCATCTGCTGATCGACGAGGCGCAGGACACCAACGGGCATCAGTGGCGGATCGTGCGTGCGCTCGCGGACGAGTTCTTCGTCGGCCGCGGCATCTATGCGCCGTCGACGCGGACGCTGTTCACGGTCGGCGACTACAAGCAGGCGATCTTCGGGTTCCAGGGGACCGACCCGCTCAATTTCCAGGCGGCCGAACAGTATTTCGGCGGGCGTGCGACCGAGGCGCTGGGCGACGACGACTGGCCCGAGGAGGAGCGCGGGCTGCCCCTCGCGCGGTTGTCGCTGCGGCATTCGTTCCGCTCGACGCGGACCGTGCTGGAGTTCGTCGATGCCGCGATCGACGCGATCGGCGAGCCGGGGCTTGGGATCGCGGGCGAGGTCGAGCGGCATGCCAGCGAAGTCGCCGGGCCGGGCACCGTGACGTTGTGGCCGCCGGTCTCCGCGGGCGGCAGCGAGGATGACGAAGAAGGCTGGGTCGACGACGCGGTGCGCAAGCTCGCCAGCGATATCGCGCGCGCGGTGAAGCGCTGGCTCGCGCCCGACACGGGGCTGATGCTCGAGAGCAAAGGGCGCAGGCTTCGGCCCGAGGACGTGATGATCCTCGTCAAGCGGCGCGGCGACCTCGCCTCGCTGATCGTCGCGCGGCTCTATGCCGAGGGCGTGCCGGTGGCGGGGGTCGACCGGCTGCGGCTTAACGCGCCGCTGGCGGTGCAGGATCTGCTCGCGACGATCCGCTTCGTGTTGCAGCCCGAGGACGATCTGAGCGTCGCGGCGCTGCTCGTGTCGCCGTTGATCGGGTGGACGCAGGACGAGTTGATGGCGGCGGCACCGCGCGAAGCCGGGCCGCTGTGGCGGCATCTGCAACGCACGCAGTCGTCTGCGCGACTCGCGCCGTTGCTGGCGATGCTTGCGCGCGCCGACATCGCGACGCCGTATCAATTCCTGGAGGAGCTGTTGTCGGGGCCGCTCGATGGTCGCCGGAAGCTGATCCGGCGGTTGGGGACCGAGGCGCGCGATCCGATCGAGGAGCTGCTCAACGCCGCGCTGACGTTCGAGAGCACGACGACGCCGTCGTTGCAGCGCTTCCTCGACTGGTTCGATCGCGGCGATGTCGAGATCGTCCGCGATCCGTCCGCGCCGCTCGATGCGGTGCGGGTGATGACGGCGCATGGTGCGAAGGGGTTGCAGGCGCCGCTGGTGATCCTGGCGGATGCGACCGCGGATCCGTCGGCGGCACCGCGATCGATCCTCAAATGGGCGCCCGAGCCCGGCGCCGCGCCGATCCCGGTGTTCCGCCCGCGATCGAACGAGCGTGGGGGGCCGCTGGATGCGGTGGTGTCGGCGGCCGAGCAGCGCGAACTCGAGGAGCATTGGCGACTGTTCTACGTCGCGGCGACGCGCGCGGAGGAACGGCTGGTGATCGCGGGGGCTCTGGGCACGCGGGCGAAGGGCGTGCCGCCGGAGAATAGCTGGTACGCAGCGGCCGATCGTGCGCTGACCGCGCTTGCGGTGCCGCCCTCCGAGGAGGGCAGCGGCGAGGAGCGGCGTTTCGTCGGGGTCGAGCCCCAGCCTGCGGTGAACGCCAAGGCTTCGGCATCGGCGGAACGTCCGGCGGATGCGCATCTCCCGGCCTGGGCGCACGCACCGGCGCCGATCGAGGCGCGTCCGCCGCGCCCCTTGTCGCCGTCCGCGCTGGGCGACGACGCGGTCTCCGATCCGCCGCCTACGCCTGCGATGCGGGTCGCGGCGGAGCGGGGGCGGCTGATTCATGCGTTGTTCGAGCGGCTGCCGGCGGTTGCTGCCCCCGATCGTGCCGATGCAGCCGATCGCTGGCTGGCGAAGGCGGGCGGCGTCGACGATGCCGCGGCGCGCGCGGACATCATGCGCAGCGTCGTCGCGGTGCTCGACGATCCGCGCTTTGCCGAGCTGTTCGGCGCGGATACGCTGGCCGAGGCCCCGATCGCGGCGACCTTGCCGAACGGCATCGTCGTGTCGGGCACGGTCGATCGCCTGCTGATCGAGGCGGACCGCATCCGCGTCGTCGACTTCAAGACCGGGCGGCGCGCGCCGGGCGGGCTGGACGACGTGCCCGACTATCATCTGAAGCAGATGGCGGCCTATGCCGAGGCGCTGGGCGTGATCTTTCCGGGGCGGATCGTCGAGGCGGCGTTGCTGTACACCGCGGGACCGCGCCTCATCGTGCTGAACGATGCGACGCTGGCCGCGAACAAGCCGCACTATCGGCCCACGGAGCAAAGCTAGCGCTTCGGTGGTTGAGCGAACACACGCGCGACCCTAGATTGCGTTCAACGAAGGAGAATTCACGATGGCGACCAAGCAGATTACCGATGCCAGCTTCGATGCAGACGTGCTGAACGCGGACGGGCCCGTGCTCGTCGATTTCTGGGCGGAATGGTGCGGCCCGTGCAAGATGATCGGACCCTCGCTCGAGGAAATCTCCGAGGAGTTGGGCGAGAAGGTGACGATCGCCAAGCTCAACATCGACGAGAACCCCGACGCGCCGGGCAAGTACGGCGTCCGCGGCATCCCGACGATGATCCTGTTCAAGGGCGGTGCGCCCGCCGCGACCAAGGTCGGCGCCGAGCCCAAGGGCCGACTGAAGGCCTGGCTCGAGGGTGAGCTCGCCTAAACTAGAGCCTTCCGTCATCCCAGCGAAAGCTGGGATCTCCCGGTTCGGGCCGCACCCTAGCCAACCGGGATACCCCAGCTTTCGCTGGGGTGACGGACGGGGGTTTCAGCTGCGATAGTCGGCGTTGATCGAGATATAGCCGTGCGTCAGGTCGCAGGTCCACACGGTGGCCCGGCCGTCCCCGAGCGCAAGATCGACGCCGATTTCGACCTCCTGACCCTTCAGATGCGCCGCAACCGGCGCCTCGTCATAACCGCTGAGCGCTAGGCCACCTTCCGCAACCTGCGTATTGCCGAACCGGATCGACAGCGTATCCCGATCGGCGGGTTCGCCGGCCTTGCCGACCGCCATGACGACGCGGCCCCAGTTCGCGTCCTCGCCCGCGATCGCCGTTTTTACCAGCGGCGAGTTGGCGATGCTCATCGCGATGCGGTGTGCGCTGCGGTCGCTCTCGGCGCCGGTCACCTGGATTTCGATCAGCTTCTGCGCGCCTTCGCCGTCCCGGACGACGAGCATGGCGAGCTGATGGCAGAGGTCCGCCAGCGCCGCCCGGAACGCATCGGCGCCGACGCCGTCATCATCCGTGAGCGCCGCGTTACCCGCCTTGCCGGTCGCGAATGCGAGCACGGTGTCGCTGGTCGAGGTATCGCTGTCGACGGTGATGCACGAGAAGCTCGGCACGTTCGCCTTCGAGAGCGCGCCCTGCAGGAACTCGGGCTCGACCGCGGCGTCGGTGAAGATGAAGCCGAGCATCGTCGCCATGTCCGGCGCGATCATCCCCGAACCCTTGATGATGCCGACGAGGGTGACCGTGCGGTCGCCGATCACCGCAGTCGTCACCGCGCCCTTGGTGAATGTGTCGGTCGTCATGATCGTCGCGGCCGCATCCTCCCAGCCGCAAGGCTCGGCGGCGAACGCGGCGTCGAGCCCGGCTTCGGCCTTGTCGATCGGCAGAGGCACGCCGATCACCCCGGTCGAGGATACGAACACGTCCGAAGGCTGGCAGCCGAGATGCGCTGCGGTCCGCGCCGCGATCGCCTCGACCGCCGCCCGGCCCCGCGACCCGGTGAACGCGTTCGAATTGCCCGCATTCACCACCAGCGCACGCGCCTGCCCGAGCGTTAGCGCCGCGCGGCACCATTCCACCTCGGGCGACGGACATTTGCTCGTCGTCAGCACGCCCGCGACGACCGTTCCTGGTTCGAGCGTCACGAAGGTCAGGTCACATCGGTCCCACGCCTTGTACCGCGCGCGCGCGACGTGCAGCGCAACGCCGTCGATGGCAGGCGCGGCGGGGAAGGGCAAAGCAAGGGGGGAGGTCTGCATGCGACCCTCATAGTCGCTGCGTTCCGGCCTGCAAGATAGCCGGTTGCGCGTCACCGCCGCCCGTGAGCCGGTGTCGATGAGCGGCATCACGCGGTCGCCAGTTGCTGCCATCCGACGAACGGTAGATTTTACACGCAAGCTCGCATAAAGCCGGTCCCGCATGAACCTGCTGCTTCTCCTTTCCGCCCTCCTGTCCGCGCTGACCGGCGCGGTACCGGGTGTGCGTGGGCAGTCGGCGCAGGCGGTGGCGCAGGGCAGCATCTGCGCGCAGGCCGCCGTCGTCGCCGTGGCGAAGGTCGCGGAGCGGCCGGTTGCGGCGCTCGCCTCGCTCGAGGACGTTGCCGTCTCCGCGACGTTGCGCACCATAGACGTCGGCAACACCCCGATCTGGGCGGACCGTCGGCGCGAATAGCGTCGGGCGCGTGATCCCTCGGCCTGCGGGCCGCTCCCTATTCTTCCGCGTGCGGGCGCAAAGCGTGCCGCCGCGTCTCATATCCAGGAAATCTGCCCATGTTCGGTGGCCTCGCCAAATCGCTGTTCGGTTCGTCCAACGACCGGTACGTCAAGTCGCTCAACCCGATCCTCGCGAAGATCGCCTCGTTCGAGCCGTCGCTGCAGGCGATGTCGGACGACGAACTCTCGGGCCAGACGGTCAAGTTCCGCGCGCGCCTCGCCGAGGGCGAGAAGCTCGACGACCTGCTCCCCGAGGCGTTCGCGACCGTCCGTGAAGCCGCCAAGCGCGTGCTCGGCCAGCGCCATTACGACGTGCAGATGGTCGGCGGCATCGTCCTCCACCGCGGCGAGATCGCCGAGATGCGCACCGGCGAGGGCAAGACGCTCGTCGCCACGCTCGCGACCTATCTCAACGCACTGCCCGGCGACGGCGTCCACGTCGTCACCGTCAACGACTACCTCGCCGCGCGCGACGCGGAGTGGATGGGGCAGGTCTATACCTTCCTCGGCATGACGATCGGCGTCATCATCCCGAACCTGTCCGACGAGGAGCGCCGCGCCGCCTACGCCGCGGACATCACCTACGGGACGAACAACGAATTCGGGTTCGACTATCTCCGCGATAACATGAAGTATGAGCGCAGCGCGATGACGCAGCGCCCCTTCAACTTCGCGGTGGTCGACGAGGTCGATTCGGTGCTGATCGACGAAGCGCGCACGCCGCTGATCATCTCGGGGCCCACCGACGACAAGTCCGAGCTGTACATGCAGGTCGACGCGGTCGTGAAGCAGCTCGATCCCGCCGACTACGACAAGGACGAGAAGCAGAAGACGATCATCCTTACCGAGGATGGCACCGAAAAGGTCGAGCGGATGCTCGAGGCGGCGGGGCTGCTCGAAGGGCAGAACCTGTACGACTTCGAGAACACGCAGGTCGTCCATCACCTCAACCAGGCGTTGCGCGCGATCGTGATGTTCAAGTCGGACATCGACTACATCGTCAAGGACGGCAAGGTCATCATCATCGACGAGTTCACCGGTCGCATGATGGACGGCCGGCGCTGGTCGGACGGCCTGCACCAAGCGGTCGAGGCGAAGGAGGGCGTCCAGATCGAGCCCGAGAACCAGACGATGGCCTCGATCACCTTCCAGAACTATTTCCGCATGTACCCCAAGATCGGCGGCATGACCGGCACCGCGGCGACCGAGGCGGCCGAGTTCTACGACATCTACAAGATCAACGTCGTCAGCATCCCGACCAACGTCACGGTCAAGCGCGTCGACGAGGAAGACGAGTTCTACAAGGACACCAAGGACAAGTTCGCGGCGATCGCCAAGAAGATCAAGCATCACGCCGATCTCGGCCAGCCGGTGCTGGTCGGCACGGTGTCGATCGAGAAGTCCGAGCTGCTGAGCGAGTTCCTGGTCGGCGAGCAGGTCGAGCACAAGGTGCTGAACGCGCGCTTCCACGAGATGGAGGCGCACATCGTCGCGCAGGCCGGACGCAAGTCCGCGGTGACGATCGCGACCAACATGGCGGGCCGCGGCACCGACATCAAACTGGGCGGCAACCTCGAATTCCGCATGCTCGACGAGCATCCCGAGCTCGTCGAGGGCACGCCCGAATATGCCGCCGAGGCGGCGCGGATCGAGATCGAGATCGAGGCGGAGAAGCAGGCGGTGCTGGCTGCGGGTGGCCTGTTCGTGCTCGGCACCGAGCGGCACGAGAGCCGGCGTATCGACAACCAGCTGCGCGGGCGCTCGGGGCGTCAGGGCGATCCGGGCCTGTCGCGCTTCTATCTGAGCCTCGACGACGATCTGCTCCGGATCTTCGGGCCGGACACGCTGTTCGCAAAGATGATGCGCAACAATATCGAGGATGGCGAGGCGATCGGCAGCAAGTGGCTGAGCAAGGCGATCGAGACCGCGCAGAAGAAGGTCGAAGCGCGCAACTACGACATCCGCAAGCAGGTCGTCGAATATGACGACGTGATGAACGAGCAGCGCAAGGTCATCTACGAGCAGCGCGCGGACATCATGGATGCCGAGACGGTCGGCGACGTGGTCACCGACATGCGCGCGGAAACGGTCAACGTAATCATCGGCGATGCATGCCCGCCCAACTCGTATCCCGAGCAGTGGGACGTCGCGGGGATGAAGGCGCGGCTCGCCGAGGTGATGAACCTCGAGCCGCCGATCGACGCGTGGCTGCTCGAGGAATCGGTCGACCCCGAGATGATCGAGGAGCGAGTCCGCGCGATGGCGGACGAGGCGATCGCGACGAAGGCCGCGGATCTGGATGCGGAGACGTGGACATCGGTCGAGAAGTCGATCCTGCTGCAGAATCTCGACCATCACTGGAAGGAGCATCTGGCCACGCTCGACGCGCTGCGCCAGGTCGTCCATCTGCGTGCCTATGCACAGAAGACGCCGATCAACGAATACAAGCAGGAGGCGTTCTCGCTGTTCCAGCGGATGCTCGAGACGATCCGCGAGGACGTGACAAAGACGATCGCGCATGCGCAGTTCCAGATGCAGGCGCCGGTCGGGCTTCCCGAGCTGCCCGACTTCATCACGACGCATTTCGACCCGTTCACCGGCGAGGACAATTCGAACGACTTCGATGCGGGCACGCGTGGCCACATCACGTCGACGATGCCGCCGCTCCAGATCCCGCAGCCGCAGGAGGCCGATATCGGCGAGGATCCGGCGAATTGGGAAGGCGTGGTCAGTCGCAACGCGCCATGCCCGTGCGGGTCGGGCCGCAAGTACAAGCAGTGCCACGGCGCGGTGTGATCGATTGAACCCGGCCTGTTCGGACGCTTGGGCGTCCCGGGCAGGCCGGAGCGTTGCCTCTCGGATCCGCTCGACGCGACGCCGGAGAACATGAACGAAATCTCACGGAACGTCAGCAAGTTGATCGTGTTTTCTAAGTCCTGATCTCGTCGATAAAGGACTTTGGCATGCGGTATCTTACGCTGGTTGCTCTTCCGTTGCTGGCCATGAGTGCGTCTCCCGTGCTGGCCAAGGGCTGTATCCGTGGCGCGGCGGCGGGCGGCGTCGGTGGCCATTTCGTCGGCAAGGGGCATGCGGTGATGGGCGCTGCGGTCGGCTGTGCCGTAGCGCATCACCATTATGCCAAACAGGCCAAGGCGGAGAAGGCGCGCGCGCGCACCAACGGCTGAGCTAGCTTTTAATACTGTGGCGTCGATGGATCGCCCGCACCACCCAATCCTATGATGGGCGTGGCACGGCGATCCTCGACCGCAGTAGGGTGACGAAGCGGTCGAGCCGGCAGGGCGATGCACAGCCTGGGATCGTTAGCGGCGTCACGACGACGTCGGCCTTCAACGCGCGGATCGCGGCCAGCGGTTGCACGCGGTAATAGAGCCGGACGAACCGCTCCCCCGATCGCGTATCGCGCAAACGTTCTACCACGAGCGCGCCGCCGGGTGCGACGTCGTTGCGGGCAAAGCCCGGCGCGTCGAGATCGACATGCAGCGCGGCGGCGAGCGCCGTCACATTGGTATCGTGGCCGACCATCACGTCCAGCCGTGGGGCGTTGGGCATGGTAAGGGTGTCGATGATCCGCTGGCTGAGAACCGAGGCCTGGTGCGCCGCCATGTAGGGCGAGCGCGTGAACACATCGAACAACGCGGCGTGCACAGCACCGACCTGCGCGATCGTCGCGGGATCGGCGTGGCCCCATCCGACCTGGCGGCGCGGCATGCCCTCGGCCTCTTCGAGCAGCAGGACCTGCGCTGTCCCCGACGCGGCACGGATCGGCCCCGACAGATCGATGCCGTGCCCATCGGCCGATGCGCGGACGGTCGCTGGCGTGACCGGGCTGCACGGGCCAGCGTCGCAGCCGAGCACGGTGTCGATCCGCGCGAGCGCCGTGCGATGGCGGGCGACGAGCGCGTCCATCCCGCCGGTATGGCGATCGATCGAGGCGATCGCCTCGCGCGGCATGAACGCGGTCGCGCGCGCGGAGAGCGGCTCGAAGATTGGATCGGTCTGGTCGACGGGGCGGTGGCCGACCGCGACGCGACAGCCCGGTGCGAACCCCTGCGCATAGGCGTCTCCGCTCGCGATCGTCCGGCTGGCGGTGTTCGTCCAGATCCGGATCGTGCCCGGCACCGGGCAGCTTGCGAGCCCGAGCGGCGCGAGCCAGCGGCGGTCATACTGCCCGAGCAACCGCATTGCGGCGGCGCCGTGCGGGGTCACCTGTCCTTCGGGGACCGGCCAGGTCGGCCAGGGTTGCGCGGTCCGCGTGGCGTCGGGCACTTCGCCCGCCAGCGGCGCTCGCACGCCGTGCCGCATCAGCATCACGACCCGCTCGAGCCGCAGGTCGCGCGACGCTGGGCGCGCTTGCGTCACGCCGGGAATGATCGACAGCGACAGGGCGAGGGCAGCACGGAAGGCAGCCGAGACCGGACGGAGAGCGGGCATAGAACGGGTCCTGGTTCGATAGAAAGCGTCAGACGCCGATCGCCCCCTAGGCACCGCGGGTGTCACTGACGTGACACCATCGTCGCGATAGCGCTTCCCATCGCCTGTCCAACCACTTAAGCGCCGCGCATCCCCGGGGGGCCGCTGATGCGCGGCTGAGAGGTGGGCTGCAGCCCATGACCCGCTGAACCTGATCCGGCTGATACCGGCGTAGGGAGGGTCTGCGGCTGGCCCGTCGTCCCTCCGATTGGAGTGGACGTGACGTTTTTCAGTATCGGTTTTCGCTCGTGATGTCGGCCTCTTGCAACCGCAGGCGGTCGGCGCGCATTGCATTGACGCTGTCGGCGGCGTTCGTCGCCTCCTCGGCCGGGGCGCAGGTCGCGCCCGATCCGGTCGAACCCGCCGAGATCCGGGTGGTCGGCAAGCCCGATCCCGCCGGGTTTCTGCCCGACCAGAAAGTGCCGCGCGCGCAGAGTGCGATCTCCGCTGACTTCATCGTCAAGCAGGCGCCGACGCTCAATGCGTTCCAGCTCGTCACGTTGCTGCCCGGCGCGAACGTCGCGTCGAGCGATCCCTACGGCCTGTCGACCAGCTCCAGCCTGACGCTGCGCGGCCTAGGCCAGGACGAGATCGGCGTGCTGATGGAAGGCGCGCCGCAGAACGACATCGGCTATTATTACGCCTATCCGTCGCAGTTCGCCGATCCGGAAAATTTGAAGCGCATCTCGATCGCGCAAGGCTCGGTCGATATCGATTCGCCGACGCTGGGTGGCGCGGGCGGTCTGTTGTCGCTTGCGCTCGACGATCCGAAGGCGCGCCCCGGTGCGCTCGTCGACCTGTCGCTCGGCAGCTATGCGGCGCGGCGCGGCTTCGTGCGCATCGACAGCGGCACGATCGGGCAAACCGGGCTGAAGGCCTTCCTGTCCTATTCGAACACCCGCGCGGACAACTGGCGCGGGCCCGGCTTCGACACGCGCCAGCACATCGACGCCAAGATCCTGAACGAATGGGGCGCGGGCAACCGTGCCAGCCTCGCGCTGTCGTATAACGACGCGAACACGTCGAGCTATCCCAGCCCGACGCTCGCCGAGTGGACCGCGCAGGGGCGCGGGTTCAACTATGATGCGCGCTACACCGCGGGGAACACGAACTATTGGCGGCTGTACCGCGCACCGTTCCGCAACCTCTACGCCTCCGCCCCGGTACACCTCGCGCTGAACGACCGGCTCGCGCTCGACACCACCAGCTATCTCCAGTTCGGCTATGGCAACGCGCCTTATGGCACGCAGCTGACGACGGAGGGGAATTTCCTCGGCACCGAGGAACTGGCCCAGCCGCTCGCGCTGCCCGGCGCGGTCGATGGCGTGGCGACCGTGCTCGGCAATTATACCGGCGACCAGATGCGCGCGGGCACCGTCGCCAAGCTGACGCTGAAGACCGGCGCGCACACGCTCACCGCCGGCCTCTGGTTCGATTACGGCACCGACCGGGTCACGCAGTCCTACACGTCGATCGATGCCGAGGGGCAGCCAACCGACCGATGGGGGTATCGCGCAAAGGCGATCCGCACCGCCGACGGCCGCCTGCTCGCCTATGAGAACCAGCGCACCGTCACGGTGACCAAGAGCGTCTTCGTCGCCGACAGCATCGCGCTGACGCCGCGGTTGACGATCGAGGCGGGGTTCAAGGGCGTCAACGTGCTGCGCAACGGCCGGACCTATCTGCCCGGACCGCAGGACACGGTGCGCAAGGACAGCTTCGCCGCGCTGCCTCGCGCCGCGATCCACTACCGGCTCAACGATCGCCAGCAGCTGTTCGCCAACATCACCACCAACTTCCGCACGCCCAACGAATTCACGCTCTACAACAGCTATTATGGCGGCGCGGTCGTGGTGCAGGGGACCAACGACCTCAAGAACGAATATTCGGTCTCGCAGGAGATCGGCTATCGCTTCATCGGCGAGCAGCTCTCCGCGTCGGTGACCGGCTTCCACTACAAGTTCCGCAACCGACAGCTTGCGACCGTGATCGATAATGGCGGGGCGCAGGTCAACACGACGATCAACGCCGGCGGGCAGACCTCGTACGGGGTGGATGCGGAGATCGATTACCGCCCGGTGGCAGGCGTCAGCCTCTACCTGTCGGGCGAATATCTGCGTGCGCGGATCGACGACGACCTGCCCGTCGGTACGGACTTCCTGCCGACCCGCGGCCGCCGCGCGGTGTCCAGCCCGACCGTCCAGTTCGGCGCGGGCGGTACATATGACGACGGCCGGTTCTTCGGCAGCGTGGCGTCCAAATATATCGGCGCGCAATATGCGAGCTTCATGAACGACGAGCGTATCAAGGGCTATGCGACGCTCGACCTGTCGGTCGGCATGCACCTGGCGGAATGGCTCGACGGCAAGCGCACCGACCTGCGCGTCAACGCGATCAACGTCACCGACCCGCACGTCCTCGCGGGCGTCCAGTCGGTCAGCACCAACGCGCAGGACACGATCGGCCGCAACGGCACCGTCATCGCCGGCTCGGCGCCCGCTTATTATGTCGGCAGCGGCGCAGCGGTGATGGCGACGATCTCGCGGGCGTTCTGAGATGGTAGCGACCCCCGCGCGCGTCCCTGAGCCCGAAGACCACCGTGTCCACGGCATGGGCACCGAATGGGAGGCGCCAACCTGGCCGGCGATCACCCCGGACGAAGCCGCCGCGGTGCTCGCGCGCTTTCCGGCGGCGGGGGCGGTGACCGGGCTGCACTGGCATTCGCCGCGGCCATTTTCCGCGGCCACGCTGGTCCAGACGACGCGCGGTGTGCTCCTGCTCAAGCGGCATCATCACCATGTCCGCACGCGCGAGGGGCTCGGCGAGGAGCACGCGTTCATCGCACATCTCGCCGCGTCGGGGCTGTCAGTGCCCGACGTCCTGCGCGCGGCCGACGGCGCGAGTGCCGTGGCGTTCGGCGACTGGTCGTACGAACTGCATCGCCAGTCGCCGGGCGCGGACCTGTACCGCGACCGGCTGTCATGGACGCCGTTCCTGTCGCTCGATCATGCGCATGCTGCCGGGGTGGCGCTTGCGGAATTGCACGTCGCGGCTCGCGGGTTCGATGTGCCGGCGCGTCGCCAGCAGCCGCTGGTCGCAAGCTTCGGCATCGTTCCGGCGGCGGACCCTATCGCGGCGATGAGCGCTTATGTCGCCGCGCGGCCCGCAGTGCGCGCATTCCTCGCGGGTCGGCCGTGGCAGGCGCAGTGTGCGCGGCTGTTCGACCGGGCGGGCGCGGACCTGCCGGCGCTGATGGCGCAGCAGCCGCCGCTATGGACGCACAATGACTGGCATCCGTCCAATCTGCTCTGGCGCGAAGACGGGACGGTGCGGACCGCGATCGATTTCGGGCTCGCGGATCGCACGACCGCGGTCCACGACATCGCCACCGCGATCGAGCGGACGGCGATCCGCTGGCTCGACCTGGGGCAGGGCAACGACGACGCGATCGCCGATCCCGCCTCGGCGCTGGCGCTGCTCGACGGCTATGCGACGATCGTGCCGCTGGGGCAGGCCGATGTCGACGCGGTCGTCCGGCTGCTGCCGCTCGTCCATCTCGAATTCGCGCTGTCGGAGGTCGACTATTTCACCGCCGTCGTCGCCGATCCTGCCTCGGCCGCGATGGCGTGGGACGGCTATCTGATCGCGCATGCCGACTGGTTCTTTGCACCCCCCGGCCAGCGCTTCCTGCGCGGGATAGAGCGAGCATGACCGCGTTCGAGATCGTCGCCGTCGTCGTCAGTTTCGCCGGAATCTGGCTGACGGCATCGCGGCGGATGCTGTGCTGGCCGGTCAGCCTCGTCGCCTGCGCGCTGTACTTCAAGCTGTTCCTCGACGTCCGGCTCTACGCCGACATGGTGCTGCAGGCGCTGTTCGGGATCGCCATCCTCTATGGCTGGATCGCCTGGGCGCGCGGCAAGGACGATGCCGGCGAAGTCGTCGTCGCGCCGCTGCGGCCGCTGCGCGCGCTGCTGGGCTTGGCGGCGGGCGCGGCGGGGGCGGTGGCGATCGGGTGGTTCACCAGCCACTATACCGATGCCGCGCTGCCCTGGATGGATGCGGGGCTCAGCAGCTTCAGCCTCGTCGCGCAATATTGGACCGCGCGCCGCCATGCCGAGAGCTGGCTGCTGTGGATCGGAGTCGATACGCTGTATGTCGGGATGTTCCTGGTCAAAGGGCTCGCCCCGACCGCGGGGCTGTATGCGGCGATGATCGTGCTGGCGGTGCTCGGCTATAGGCAATGGCGACGCGCTTCGATCGGTGCTCCGCGAACAGGAGCCGGCGACCCAGTTGCCTGACGGCAGCGAGCATGCTCTACTCGGACAAATATAAAATGTCGAAGAGGATGCCGCGATGCCCGACCCCTGCCAGTGCGGTCCTTCGCGTCGTCATGTCCTGACCGGCGTTGGCAAGGCGGCGTTGCTCACGGGCATGCTGGCCGGGTCTGCGGGCGCCTATGCCGCAGCGCCCGACGCTGCCCCGCAGATCCCGGTCGCGGCGCTCAAGCCCTTCGACCTGGCCGACGTGACGCTGGGCGAGGGGCCGTTCCTGCAGGCGGAGCGCAAGACGTCAGCCTATCTGCTCGCCCTCGAACCCGACCGGATGCTCCACAATTTCCGCGTGAACGCAGGGTTGCCGCCCAAGGCGCGCGTCTATGGCGGGTGGGAGTCGGATCCGGTCTGGGCGGACATCAACTGCCAGGGGCATACGCTCGGCCATTATCTGTCCGCCTGCGCGCTCGCCTATCGCTCGACGGGGGACCGGCGGTTCAAGGCGAGGATCGAACATATCGCGCGCGAGCTCGCCGCGTGCCAGGCGGCGTCGGGTAGTGGGCTGGTCTGTGCGTTTCCCGACGGCGCCGCCGTGGTGGCGGCGCATCTGCGCGGCGCGCCGATCACCGGGGTTCCCTGGTACACGCTGCACAAGGTCTTTGCGGGGCTGCGCGATGCCACGCTGCTGGCGGACAGCGACACTGCGCGCACCGTCCTGCTGCGGCTCGCCGACTGGGCTGTGGTCGCGAGCCGCCCGCTCGACGCGGCGCAGTTCGAGACGATGCTCGATACCGAGCATGGCGGCATGAACGAGGTGTTCGCAGACCTGTACGCGATGACCGGCAGCGCCGACTATGCCGTCATGGCGGAGCGGTTCTCGCACAAGGCGATCCTGGCGCCGCTGGCGCGGAGCCGCGATCATCTCGACGGGCTGCATGCCAATACGCAGGTGCCGAAGATCATCGGCTTTCAACGCGTGTGGGAGATCACGGGGAAGCCCGACTATCGCGACGCCGCTGCGTTCTTCTGGAAGACGGTGGCGCTGACCCGGTCGTTCGCGACCGGCGGGCATGGCGACAACGAGCATTTCTTTCCGGTCGCGGAGTTCGCCAGCCACGTCTTCTCGGCGAAGGGATCCGAGACCTGCTGCCAGCACAACATGCTCAAGCTCACGCGCGCGCTGTTCCTGCACGATCCGCAGGCGCACTATGCCGATTACTACGAGCGGACGCTGTATAACGGCATCCTCGCATCGCAGGATCCGGATACGGGCATGGCGACGTATTTCCAGGGCGCGCGGCCCGGCTATATGAAGCTGTACCACACCCCCGAGACGGCGTTCTGGTGCTGCACCGGCACGGGGATGGAGAACCACGTCAAATATCGCGATTCGATCTATTTCCACGACGATCGCGCGCTGTACGTCAACGCGTTCGTGCCCTCGGCCGTCCGGTGGAGGGACCGCGACGCGGTGCTGACGCAGACGACGACGTTCCCCGATGAGCCCGTGACGAGGCTGCGATGGACGGTGAAGCGGCCGACCGACGTCGTGCTGAAGCTGCGGCATCCCGGCTGGAGCCGTGCCGCGATCGTGCTGGTCAACGGGGTCGAGGTCCTGCGGTCGACCGCGCCCGGCCGTTACCTCGATATCGCGCGCGTCTGGCGGAACGACGACGTGGTGGAACTCCGCCTGGACATGCATCCGGTCGCCGAGCGCTTGCCGGGGGCGCCCAACATCGTTGCGTTCACGGTGGGGCCGCTGGTGCTGGCGGGCGCGTTCGGGCGGGACGGGCTGGCGCCGGGTACGGACATCATCGTCAACGAACGCAAATATGGCGAGTATAATGCGGGGCTATTCGCGACGCCCAAGCTGGCGGGCGATCCCGAGGCACTGGCCGGCGCGATCCGCGCGGGCGACCGGCCGCTCGAGTTCACCATCCCTTCTGCCAGTGGCCAGCCGGTGCGGCTGATCCCGTATCACCGCATCGCGCATGACCGCTACGCGACCTATTGGGACGTGGCGTCCGCAGCAACTTGATCTCCCGCGCCGGACCGGCTGGATCACAATATTACGCTACGTAACGCGACTGTCTCGGAACGTTCGTCCAAATGACGCGGATGATACCTAGTGGCGCCGGGAGTGGCGGCGTTGCCACCGGGGAATATCATCGATGCATATGGGTAAAGGTCTGTTGCTGGCCTCGGTTTCGCTCGTTCTGACATCCGGCGGCATCGCCGCGCAGGCGCAGGATCGCCCCACGACGACCCCCGCGACGCCTGCCTCCGCCACCACCGCGACCACCGACGAAACCGGCGAGATCGTCGTCACGGGCAGCTACGCCCGCAGCCTGCGCGCCGCGACCGAGACCAAGCGTCTCGCGGCGTACGGCGTCGACTCGATCAGCTCGACCGACATCGGCAAGTTCCCGACGCAGAACGTCGCCGAGGCGCTGCAGATGGTCCCCGGCGTGACGATCACGCGGCCGCGCGGCGAGGGGCTGTATGTCAGCGTGCGCGGGCTGGGGCCGCAGTTCCAGACCACCTTGCTCAACGGCAGCCCGGTCGCGCTGAACGACCTGATCGAGAATGGCGGCGCGAACGGTCGCCAGTTCCGGTTCGAGATGCTCCCCGCCGAGTTCACCTCGAGCATCGACGTCGTCAAGACGCCGACCGCGAACATGACCGAGGGCGCGCTGGGCGGCAATATCGACGTCAAGACGTTCCACCCGCTCGACGTCGGCAACAAGACGACGCTCAACCTGCGCGGCACCTATACGAGCCAGACCGACAAGGTGAAGCCGAACGCGACGGTCATCACCAGCGCGACCAACGCGAGCGGCACGTTCGGCATCCTGGCGGGCGCGCAATATTGGCAGAAGGCGGTCCGCAACGATCGCTTCCTCAATTTCGGGTGGAACCTCAACAAGTTCACCGCCCCCGCCTCCGGTGGGCTCGCCGCCGGCCTCTACACGCCGACGCGCACGCGGCCGACGATCGAGACGGAGGATCGCAAGCGCATTTCGGGCATGGTGTCCGCGCAGTGGAAGCCGAACGCCGAGTTCGAGACGACGCTCGACATTCTCGCGACCCGGCTCGACGTCGCCTATGACGAATTCGGGCTCGACATCTATCCCGACGATGCGAGCGTGGCGGGGCATCGTCCGGTGATCGTCCCCGGCAGCGTCAAGCTCGACGGCGATACGGTGGTCGCCGCGACGATCAACGACGTGCGCTTCATGGCGTCGCGCGAATACAGCCTCAACCGCCACGACCTGCTCAATATCGGGCTGCGACAGACCTGGGACTCGGACGCCTGGCATGCGTCGGGCGCGGTGAACTGGTCGAGCGCGCACAGCTATCACCCGAACTATAACGAGGGCACGGTGCGCAGTCGCGCGATGTTCTTCGCGCCGCTGACCTATGACGGATCGGCCGGGTACAAGACGATCCCGACCTTCACGACGCCGGTCGACGCGACCAATCCCGCCAATTACCAGCTATACCAGTTCAATATCGCGCCCAAGGACAGCAAGGACTGGGACTTCTATACGCGCGCCGATCTGTCGCATGATTTCGACGGGTTCGTCACCAAGCTGGCGGCGGGGGGCGAGTATCACTGGCGCAAGCGCGACTATTTCCGGCGCGACTTCAACGTCACCCCGGCCGCCAACACGCCGCTCTCGTCGCTGGGGGCGGGCGCCTACGAACAGCTGCCGTACGACGATTTCCTGAAAGGCGTGGCGGGCAACACGGTGCGCCAGTTCCTCGTCCCCGTGACGCAGGCTTATCTCGACGCGTTCTTCACGCCTGCGGTCCAGGGATCGCCGCTGACCGCGGGCGATCTCCGCTCGTCGTTCGTCGTGAAGGAGAAGATCTGGGGCGCCTATGCCCGCGCCGATTACGGCTTCGACGTCGGCGCGGTGCCGGTCACGGGCAATATCGGCGTGCGCTACGTCCATACCGATCAGGTCGCGAGCGGGACGCTGACGACGGGCAATGTCGCGACGCCGGCAAGCTTTCCCAAGACGTTCAACAACTGGCTGCCGAGCTTCAACCTGCGCGCCGAGCTGACGCACGACCTGGTCGGGCGCCTCGCCGCGAGCCGCGTGCTGACGCGCCCCAACGTCACCGACAGCGCGCCGCGGATCACCGTGTCGACCGACGCGCCGACCGCGAGCGGTGGCAACCCGCAGCTGGTGCCGTTCCTGGCCACGCAGTTCGACGGATCGCTCGAATGGTATTTCAACCGCGCAGGGTCGCTGACGGGCGCGGTGTTCTACAAGGCGATGGACGATTACATCACGCAGCAGAACGTCAATATCGACATCCCCGGTCGCGGCACGGTGCTGCTGTCGACGCAGGTGAACGGCGGCGACGCGAAGGTCTACGGCGTCGAGGCGGCGTATAACCAGGTGCTCACCTTCCTGCCCGCGCCGTTCGACGGGCTTGGGCTTCAGGCGTCGTATACGCACACCTCGGTCAAGGCGAGCTACACCGCGGGCGCGCGGCCGATCCGAGACGAACTGATCGGGCTGTCGAAGAACAGCGCCAATATCACCGGCTTCTACGAGAAGGGGCCGATCTCCACCCGGCTCTCCTATGTGTGGCGTGACCGGTATCTGTCGGGCACCGGCAGCACGACGCAGGCACCGGTCTATACCGCGCCGTTCGGATCGCTCGACGGCAACATCTCGGTCAAGGCGAGCGACCGCGTGACGGTCAGCCTGGAGGCGATCAACCTGTCGGGCGCGCATCTCTACACCTATAACGACAAGGACGTGCGGTTCGGCGAGATCAACTATTGGGGCCGGACCGTGCTGTTCGGCGTGCGGGCGGAATTCTAATGCGGATCGCACACATCGCGCTGCTCGCCGCGCTGTCGATCAGCGGCTCGACCCAGGCCGCCAAGCCTGATGGCGCGCCGGCCCGGATGAACGAGGTCCAGGTCGTCGGTTCGCATAACAGCTTCAAGGCCAAGATCCCGGATGCGGTAATGGCCGAGCTCAGGCGGCGCGATCCGAAGACCGCGGCGGCGCTCGATTATTATCATCTGCCGCTCGACGCGCAGCTCGACCGTGGCGTGCGGCAGATCGAGATCGACATTTTTGCCGATCCCAAGGGCGGGCGTTATGCCGATCCGAAGGGCGAACGCCTCGCACAGGCGGCAGGCGAGACGACCGCGTTCGACCGGACGGCGATGCTGCGACCGGGGTACAAGGTGTTCCACGTCCCCGACATCGATTACATCTCGACCTGCGTGACGCTGCAGCGGTGCCTCGGCGTGGTCGATGCATGGTCGCGCGCGCATCCGCGGCACCTGCCGATCATGATCACGATCAACGCCGCCGATACGCAGGCCTCGGCGCAGGTCGCGGCCCCGTTGCCGCTCGACGATGCCGCGCTGCTCGATGCACTCGATGGTGAGATCCGGCAGGCGATACCGGGGCGGCGGCTGATCGTTCCGGACGAGGTCCGGGGCAGGGCGGCAACGCTGTCCGCAGCGATCCACGAGTCCGGCTGGCCGACGCTGGAGGCCGCGCGCGGGCGGATCTACGTCCTGTTCGACGTCCGTCCCGCGGTCTCCAACGCCTATCGTGCGGGGCATCCGTCGCTGCGCGGGCGCGCGATGTTCGGCTGGTATCCGGATGGCGAGCCCGAAAGCGCGATCCAGATCGTCCAGGATCCACTCGTCGACGCCGCCAGGATCCGCGCCTGGGTGGAGGCCGGCGTGATCGTCCGCACGCGGACCGACGCCAACACCGTTGAAGCGCGCACGCACGACCTGACCAAGGCGAAGGCGGCAGCCGACAGCGGCGCGCAGGCGGTCAGCACCGACTATTATCCGGGCGCGCCCGATCCGCAGGCGTTCGGTTTCGCGGTCACGCTTCCTGGTAGTGCGATGGCGCGGTGCAACCCGGTACTGGTGGCGACGCCGTGCTCGGTCGCACCCTGACTGCCGCTGCCGCGCTCTCGCCACCCCTCCGATGACCGTCTAAGCGTCGGCGATCATGGAGGATGAACGCGTGACGGTCGAACTATACGGAATTCCGAACTGCGACACGATGAAGAAGGCGCGGACCTGGCTCGACGCGCACGGCGTCGCGTACGCCTTTCATGACTACAAGAAAGAGGGCGTCGCGGAGGATAGGCTGCGGCACTGGGTCGGCATCGCGGGCTGGGAAGTGGTGCTCAACCGCAGCGGCACGACGTTCCGCAAGCTGCCCGAGTCCGAGCGCATCGATCTGGACGCCGACCGTGCGGTCGCGCTGATGCTGGCGCAGCCGTCGATGATCAAGCGCCCCGTGCTCGAAGCGGGGGAGGCACTGCTGGTAGGGTTCACGCCCGAGCGGTATGACGCAGCGGGGCTGGGTCACGCTTGAAGGAGATTGGAATGCCTGTCGCTACATGGAATGGCCACGAGATCGCCCGGTCTGACGATACGGTCGTGGTCGAGGGCAATCATTATTTCCCCGCGGACAGCATCGACGCGGCGCTACTCGAGGATAGCGCGACTCACTCGAACTGCCCGTGGAAGGGCGTCGCGAGCTACAAGACGCTGGTCGTCGACGGAAAGCGCAACGTCGATGCGGTCTGGTATTACCCCACCCCGAAATCCGCGGCGGCGGAGATCGAGGGACGCTATGCCTTCTGGAAGGGCGTGACGGTCGCCTGAACCGGTATAGGGCCGACGATCCTACCTCACCCGAGGTAGGATCGCCGGGTCAAATCAGACTGCGCCCGAGAATGTGTCGCACTGCGCAGGGTCGCCACTGTCCAGCCCGCGCTTCAACCACGACTGGCGTTGTGCCGACGATCCGTGCGTGAAGCTGTCGGGCACCACGCGGCCCTGCGATTGCTTCTGCAGCGTATCGTCGCCGATCGCCTGCGCGGCGGTCATGCCCTCCTCGATATCGCCGGCCTCGAGCCGCGACCGGTTCGCCGCCGCCCAGACGCCCGCATAGCAATCCGCCTGGAGTTCAAGCTTCACCGACAGCGCATTGCCCTCGGTCTCACTGGCCTGGCGCTGCGCCTGCTGGACCTGTGCGTTGGTGCCGAGCAGCTTCTGGATGTGATGGCCGAACTCGTGCGCGATCACGTAATCCTGCGCGAAGTCGCCATTGGCCTTGAAGCGAGTCGAGAGCTCGTTGAAGAAGCTCGTGTCGAGATAGATGCCCTGGTCGGTCGGGCAATAGAATGGCCCCATCGCCGACTGTGCCGCGCCGCAACCCGAGCGGCCGTTGCCGTCGAAGAAGACGAGCTTGGGCGCTTCGAAACGCTGGCCGTTCTTCTGGAAGATCGCTTCCCAGGTGTTGTCCGCCGAGCTGAACGCGTTGCACGCGGCCTTGCTCTCGGGCGTCAGGTTGCAGCTCGATGTCGTGTCGGTGCCAGCGCGCGGCGAGCCGCTCTGCGTGGTCGGGGCGGAGGACTGGCCGCCACCGAGCAGCCCGCCGAGCCCGCCCATGCCGCCGAACACCGCCATCAGGATCAGCACGACGACGATGCCGCCGCACCCGAAGCGGCTGCCGATCATCGGCAACAGCCCCATCAGCAGACCGCCGCCAAAGCCGCCGCCGCCGCCGCCCGAGCCGCGCTGGTCCTCGACGTTGATATTCGGATCGTAATCGTCGAGCCGCATGAAAATGCCCCTTTTCGTTTTTGCTTGGGAACGAAATGCGCAAGGTGGCGCTAGAGTTGCACGGCAGCGCGATCAGCTGCGCCAAAGCGATGGGGGAGTGCGCATGTTCCTGAAGGGCAAGACCGCGGTCATCACCGGATCCACCTCGGGGATCGGACTGGCCTATGCCAGGGCGTTCGCGGCCGAAGGCGCCGCGGTGGTGCTCAACGGCTTTGGCGATGCAGCGGCGATCGAGGCCGATCGTGCGGCGCTCGCGCAGACCAGCGGTGCGGCGGCGCTGTACGATCCGGCCGACATGACGAAGCCCGATCAGATCGCCGCGATGGTCGCGCGCGCCGCGTCGGAAACCGGCAGCGTCGATATCGTCGTCAACAACGCGGGCATCCAGCACGTCGCCGGGATCGCGGACTTCCCGGTCGACCGGTTCGACGCGATCATCGCGATCAACCTCTCCTCCGCCTGGCACATGATGCGCGCCGCGGTGCCGCACATGCGCGCGGCGGGCTGGGGGCGGATCATCTCGACCGCGTCCGCGCATTCGCTGGTCGCGAGCCCGAACAAGTCCGCCTATGTCATGGCCAAGCACGCGATCGCCGGGCTGACCAAGACGATCGCGCTGGAGACCGCGACCGACGGCATCACCGTCAACTGCATCTCGCCCGGCTATGTCTGGACGCCGCTGGTCGAGAACCAGATCCCCGACACGATGACGGCGCGCGGCCTCACTCGCGATCAGGTGATGAACGACGTGCTGCTCGCGGCGCAACCGACCAAGGCATTCGTCACGCCCGAACAGGTCGCGGCGTTCGCGCTGTTCCTGTGCCGCGACGAGGCCAAGGCGATCACCGGCGCGAACCTGTCGATGGACGGCGGCTGGACGGCCGCCTGAATATCCGCGTTTTTGTACAGAGGATCAGCGACGATGCGGACCTGGCTGAAGACTGCCGCGGGCAAGACGCTCGTGACGTACGGATCGATCGTCGTCGCCATCGGGTCGGTAGGGGTCGCGCCTGCTTCCGCCCGCGATAGTCGCGACCGTGACATGAACTGGCGCCGCGCCGCGACCGAGGCGGATCGTGGCCGGCTGCGCGGCTGGCGTGCGGCGTGGGTCGCGGCGTTGCCGCAGGTCGATCCGCGCGAGATCGCGCGCGATCCCGTGCTGTTCAACCCCGATCGCTCGCTCGTCGATCCGTTGCCGCCGGAGGGTGCCTATCGGTGCCGGACGTTCAAGCTGGGCGCTCGCTCGGGGATCGGCCCGACCTTCATGGCGTCAGGCTGGTTCGCCTGCCGGATCGGTACGGCGCAAGGCGAGTCGGTGGTCAGCCTGACCAAGCTCGACGGGTCGCAGCGTCCGGTCGGCACGATCTATCCCGATACCGATGCACGCGCGATCTTCCTCGGGACGATGCAGCTCGGCGATGAAAAGCGGCCGATGTCGTATGGCCGCGATGCGAACCGCGACATGGCAGGGCTGATCGAGCGGATCGCCGAGCGGCGCTGGCGAGTCGTGCTACCCTATCCGCGCTTCGAATCGGTGCTCGACGTGGTCGAGCTCGTCCCCGCGGATTAGCGCGCGGTGACCGGCACTGGCGGCGTGGCGGTGGTCGCCACGATGCCGGGTACGGTCGACGGGGCCTGCGCCGCGATCGCCGGTGCGACGGGCCCCAGGCTTGCGAGATAGGCCTTGCCGTGCATCTCGACGGGCGTGACCCGCCCGGCATTGTCGGCAAGGACCGCCTTCAGATAGGATCGCGGCTTCTTCATCAGCTTGGGCTGATCGAGCGCGGTCAAGCCGACCAGCCGCGCCGCCTCCTTGACGAAATGCACGCAATTATGGTCGCCGAGCCGATAGACGCTGTCGGGTTTCCCCTCGCTCCACGCATCGACGAGCTGCAGCACCGCAGTATATTGCGCGTCGGTCATCACGACCGAGAACTGCGCGTCGCTGCCCGCGATGTACGTCGGCCGGGCGATGTCGAGCTTCCCCGCGACCGGGCCCATCAGCAGAGCGGGCGAGACCGACTTCGCGGTGAAACCGAAATTCGCGTCGACCGGTGCGCCGCCTGCATCGGGCACGCCGCGCAACGTGAAGAATGCGTGCGGGAAGCTGTTGCCGAGCTCATGGCTCCAGAAGGTGATCGTCACCGCCGCCTGCGCGGGCAGCGCGTATCCGACGCAAAGGCAGAGCAGGGCGATCAGGCGTAGGAGCGGTTTCATGCGCGGATGCTATCGCCGAATCTTCAATCTTGCCAGTGGGATGCGTCTGATTTGGATCAGCTTGACGTGGTAGTTTTGCCGGCAGCGGGCGTCGCCGTCGTGACCGGGGCGAGCGTCGCGTTTTCGCGCTTTTCGGGGCGGATATAGATGGACGACAGCGTCGGCACTGCGGCGCGGAGTTCGTCCTCCATCGTCTCGATCATCGTCTCGCCATTGCCCATCGTCACCGCATCGTCGAAATCCGCGCTGATCGCGGCGAAGATGCTGTCGGGCGCGGTATGGATCGTGCGGACATGATTGACCGAGATGATCGCCGGGTGCGCAGCGACGATCCGGCGGATCGTGGCGATGATCGCGGGATCCGCGCGCTCGCCGATCAGCAAGCCCTTCGATTCACGGGCCAGCAGCACCGCGACGAGCGCAAGGATCACGCCGATCGCGATCGAGGCGGCGCCGTCGATCCGCGGATCGTTGAACGCGTGGCTCGCCCAGATGCCGATCCCGGCGATCACCAGCCCTGCCAGCGCCGCGGAGTCCTCGAACAGCACGATGAAGCCCGCGGGATCCTTCGACCGGTGGATCGCGTCCCACCAGCCCATGTCGCCCTTGGCCTTCGCAAATTCGCGGACCGCGATCGTCCAGCTGCTGCCCTCGAGCGCGAACGAGATCGCCAGCACGACATAGTTGATCGTTGGGCTGGTCAGTGGTTCGGGCTCCTGAATGTGCCGCCACCCCTCGAAGATCGAGACGCCCGCGCCGATCGCGAAGATCAGGATCGCGACGACGAACGCCCAGAAATACAGCTCGCGGCCATAGCCGAACGGGTGCGCCTCGTCCGCGGGGCGCTTGGCCTTTTTCTGACCGTAGAGCAGCAGCACCTGGTTGCCGCTGTCGACCACCGAGTGGAATCCTTCGGTGAGCATCGACGACGATCCGGTCAGCCCGGCGGCGACGAATTTCGCCACGCCGATCCCCAGATTGGCGGCGAGGGCGCCGTACAGGACGATGTCGTCCTTGATGCGAGCGGTCAGTGTCTTGGCCATCGCGCCGTCCTACACGAGAGGGCCCGGTTGGAAAGGGGCGGCTTCGTAACGGGTTGGGGTATGTGGTCGGGCGCGAAGATCACGATCACTCTGGTCGATCGCCACCCCACTCCGTCATCCTGACGAAAGTCAGGATCCAGAGTAACAGGTGCGGATCTTGTTTGGCTCTGGATCCTGACTTTCGTCAGTATGACGGAATGCGTTTCGGCTCGCCCCGCCAGAAACCGGGAAAGCCCGCCGGTGGACGAACCACCGGCGGACCTCTTTCCTCCCCAGGAAACGGTGTGGAACGGTTAGCCAACCCGGCCGAGGCGGTGGTACAGCGCACTCATCCGCATCAGCCGGGCGTCGTCGATCGAGGTCTTGCTGATCATCTCGCCGAGCACTTCCTTCATCAGCGCAAAATCGTTGGTCGAGAAGACGGCGCGGGCGCGGGGTTGTTCGGTGGTCGTCTGCATGGCTTGCCTCCTTCGATGTAGGGCCGGTGGATCGGCAGGGCTCGCGCGGTTGCCTCCAAGGCACCGGCAAGATCACTTCGTCTCTCTCTTTACAGTATCGGTGCGCCGAGAGAGGCGATGCACGATCAATAGCGGGCGATGCCGCCGGGTTGGAAGGCGGCATTGCACCGCGCCAGCGTCGCGCTGTCCACCCTCCTTGTATATCGCGTGTCGAACTGTAAACATCGTGACAGGAGGCTTTGCGATGGCGGAACGGAAATTGCTGGCGGGGCATGCGATCCGGCGGTTGCGGCGCGGGGCAGGGCTCACCCAGGCGGCGATGGCCGACCGGCTCGCGATCAGCCCGAGCTATCTCAACCTCGTCGAGCGCAACCAGCGGCCCGTATCGGCGACGTTGCTCATCAAGCTGGCGGAGAGCTTCGACTTCGATCCGCGCTCGCTGACCGCGGCCGAACCCGGCGGCGGCGCCGACGCGCTACGCCGGCGGCTGGCGGACCCGATGTTCGCGGATCTCGAGATCGACCGCAACGAGGTCGAGGAATGGCTCGCCAGCGCGCCCGGCGGCGCCGCGGCCTTCGCACGCGTGTTCGACCGGATCGATGGCGGCGCGGTGGTCGAGGCGGGCGACGATCCGGTGACTCTCGTCCGCCGCGAGATCGAGCGTTGGCGCAACCATTTCGCCGATCTCGACGCGACGGCCGAGGCGCTGGCGGACGAGTTGCGGCTGGGCGCGGGCGACCTGTACGGCGCGATCGCCGAGCGGCTGCGCGCCAAGCACGGCCTGACGATCCGGGTCCTGCCCGCCGACGTGCTACCCGATATGTTGCGCCGCCTCGATCTGCATGCGCGCCAGTTGCAGCTGAGCGAGATGCTCGACCCCGCGTCGCGGACCTTCGCGGTCGCGTTTCAGCTCGGGCAGATCGAGGCGAAGGCGGAGATCGACGCGCTGGCGAAAGGTGCGGGCTTCACCGATCGCGCCGCCGAACGGCTGTATCGCCGCCACCTGCTCGGCTATTTCGCCGCCGCGCTGATGATGCCCTATGCGCGGTTCCTGCGCGGCTGCGAGACCACCGGCTACGACATCGAGCTGCTGCAACGCCGGTTCGGCGCAGGGTTCGAACAGGTTGCGCACCGGCTGACGACGCTCCAGCGAGTCGGCGCGCGCGGTCTGCCCTTCTTCATGATCCGGATCGACCGCGCGGGGCAGGCGTCGAAGCGCTATCCCGGCGCGAGCGGTGCCGCGCTGGTCGAGGCGGACGGGCGCTGCCCCTTGTGGCGGCTGCATCACGCGTTCGACCGGCCCGGTAGCCTGGTCGTCCAGCTCGTCGAACTCGAGGACGGCGCGCGCTGGCTGACGATGGCGCGCACCGTGACGCCGCAGGGCAGCCGCTACGGCGCGGTCCATGCCGAATTCGCGATCGGCCTGGGCGTCGCGGCGTCGCAGGCGGGCGATCTGGCGGCGGCGAGCGGGTTCGATCTGGCGGGGCGGGCGATGCCGATCGGCCTCGGCTGTCGCGCCTGTTTCCGTAACGATTGCCCACAGCGCTCGATCGCCCCCGCGGGCCGCGCGCTGCTGATCAACGAACGCGAGCGGCGGACCTCGGCGCTGACGTTCGCGGGCGACTGATACCGGGCGGCAGGCCGGCATCGCGCGAAGCATCGGTTGGCGTGGTGCCCCCTTTCCGCTATATCTTCGGCTCGCGATGCAGAAATGGTAAGCAAATAACATGCGCCTGATCAACATAGACTGGACATCGGACTCGGCGATCTTCCTGATCACTATGTTTGTCGTCATCGCGACGACGCTGATCATGCTCGAAAAGCTGTTTCCCAAGAACCGTGACAAGCGTCGACGCGCCGCGCGCCATCTGCATGAGATCATCGACTAGGCGGGATGGTCGGCGTTACCGGTCTTGGCTGGTGGCGGGCGCCGAGGTGCTGCCTGCGTTGACGAGCCTATGGGTTCGCAATAGCCCATGGCGATGATGTTGGTCTTTCTGTCCGCTTTTGAAGGGGCGACGCGACGCGACGCTCTCGCAGGGGTAGCGCATGCCGGAGCCTGATCGGTACGACGTGCTGATCGTCGGTGCGGGCCATGCCGGCGCGCAGGCGGCGATCGCGTTGCGGCAGCGCGGGTTTGAGGGGACGATCGCGCTGCTCGGTGACGAGCCGTCGCTGCCCTATGAGCGCCCGCCCTTGTCGAAGGAGTATCTGGCGGGGGACAAGCCGTTCGAGCGTATCCTGCTGCGCCCGGCTTCGTTCTGGAGCGATCGCCTGATCACGTTGCTGCCGAGGTGCACCGTCGTTGCGGTCAACTCCGAGGCGTACCGAGTGACCACGGCGCAGGGTGGCGACATCGGCTATGGCACGCTGATCTGGGCGACCGGCGGCGTGCCGCGGCGTCTTTCGAGCATGCCGCCTGCGCTCACTGGCGTGCACAGTGTCCGCACGCGCGCCGACGTTGATCGGATGATCGCGGAGATGCCCGCGGTCGATCGGGTCGTCGTGATCGGTGGCGGGTATATCGGGCTCGAGGCGGCGGCCGTGCTCACCAAGCTCGGCAAGCAGGTCACGGTGCTGGAGGCGCAGGACCGCGTGCTGTCGCGCGTCACGGGCGAGGCGCTGTCGCGATTCTACGAAGCGGAGCACCGCGCGCACGGCGTGGAGATCCGGACCGGTGTCGCGGTAGCGGGAGTCGAGGACGCCGCCGGCACGGTCAGCGGCGTCCGTCTCGTCGATGGCGAGGTCTTGGCGTGCCAGATGGTGATCGTCGGGATCGGCATCGTCCCCGCGGTCGCGCCGCTGCGGGCCGCCGGCGCGACGTGCGTCGGTGCCGAACTAGGTGACGGCGTGCGCGTCGATGATCAGTGTCGTACGACGCTGCCCGATGTCTTCGCGATCGGCGATTGCGCCGCACACGCGAATGCGTTTGCGGGAGGGCGCGTGATCCGGCTGGAATCGGTACAGAATGCCAACGACCAGGCGACGATCGTCGCGAAACTGCTCACCGGGACGTCCGAGCCCTATCACGCGGTGCCGTGGTTCTGGTCGAACCAATATGATCTGAAGCTTCAGACCGTCGGGCTATTGTCGGGATATGACCAGACGGTTGTGCGCGGCGATCCGGACAGCCGCAGCTTCTCGGTCGTGTATCTCAAAGAGGGGCGGGTGATCGCGCTGGACTGCGTCAACCGAGTCCGCGATTACGTGCAGGGCCGTGCGCTGGTCGCCGGATCGGTCGTGGTCGCGCCCGCGCTGCTCGCGGATCTGTCGATCGACCTCAAGACGCTCGGCGCTCCCGCGGTCGAACGCTGACGTCAGTGCTCAGGCCAGCCAGCCCCCCGTGAACCCCGCGCGTTGAAGCCCGCGGCGGATATGCGGGTTGCGCTGCATCGTCGACCAGACGAGTCCGGTCCGCCAATTCTCCATCATGACGACGATCGCGCCCTGGTCGATCCCCAGATAATCGGTGTCGACCCAGCCCAGGCGGGGGTCGACGCTGCCATGCTTCAGCGGCGCGGAGGCGGTCGTCAGCGTCGGGTTGAACGAGTCGAGAAAGCCGTATTTGCCGTAGATCTGTGCGCCGTACTGGCTGTGCATCGTCTCGATCGCGCGCCGCGCCAGCTCGGGCTCGAACGCGATCGAGGCGGCCGCCGCGGTCGGCGCCAGCGTGCCGTCGTCGCGGTCGTCAGGCCCGCGCGCGGAATAGCTGAAGAACTCGCGCTTGCGGCCGCCGATATCGGTGGTGAAGTCGCCCGGGCCGTCGCAGGCGGTCAGGCCCCAGACGTCGGGGCCATAGCCCGTCCACCCGCCCGGATTGGCGATCGCATAGGCCCGCTGCGCGCGCACCGCGCGGCGGCTGTTCTCGAAATAATCGATGCCCTTCTTCGTCATGTAACGATCGCGGATGCCGCGGAAATCGATCCAGCAATGGCTGTATTGATGCACGAACAACGGCGCGAAATGGACGTGCGGCTCGCCCCATTTATCGGTCCACTGCTGGTCGAAGCGATCGGTCCACGCGTCCCAGGTTTCCGCGGGCAACGCATGCGTCGGCGATCCCAGCGCCAGCACGTAGAGCAGCAGAGCCTCGTTATAGATGTTCCAGTCGTGCGGGATGAACCCGCTTTCCGGGTGCCACCCCATCGACAGGAATGGCGGCCGCGGCATGATCCAGCTCCAGTCGATCGCCGCATAAAGCTGGTCCGCCAGCGTGCGGATCCGAAGCTCGCCCGGGTGATCCGAATCGAACCAGCTCTGCGCGAACAGCACGCCGCCGATCAGCAGCGCGGTGTCGATCGTCGACAGTTCCGCGCGCGCGAACCGGTGCCCCTTGGTCGTGCCGAGGAAATGGTAGAACAGCCCCTTATAGCCGCTGTCGTCGCTCTTGCTGTCGCCCTGCGGCGCGGCGGCGAAGAATTCGAGCGTGGCGAGCGTCCGCGTGCGCGCCTCGTCGCGCGTGATCCAGCCATTGACCACGCCGATCGGATAGGCGGTCAGCGCAAACCCGACCGAGGCGATCGACGCGAAGGACGGCGTCGGCCAGCGATCCGGGGCAAGCCCGGTCGCGGGGTCGGTCGTCTCCCAGAAGAAACGGAAACTGCGCTGGTGAAGATCGGCGAGCAGCGCGGTCGGCAGCGCGGTGCCGCTGCTGGTCCCGGTACTGCCGGTCGGGCCGCCGAGCCGAATGGGGGAAGGCATGGCACAACCGGCCATGAGTCCCGCAAGGCCCAGCGTCGTGTGGCCCAGCAACTGCCTGCGATCGATCATGACGTCCTTTGGTTACTGATACGCGAGAGGACGCGGGACGCAGCCGGGGCTGCGTCCCGCCAACATGCTAGAACGAGAAGCCCGCCGACAGCTTGATCGTGCGCGGCGCGTTGCCGCCCGTGCTGTAGGTCGATCGCTGTCCGTAATTCGGATCGAGCGGGCTGTTGTTGAAGTCGGTGTAATTGCGGTCGTTCATGACGTTCAGGATGTCGAGCCGCATGCGAACCCGCGTCTGATCGGTGATGAAGCCGAGCGGGACATATTTGGTGAACGCGAAGTCCAGCTGTCGCCGACCCCAGAGGTCGCCGAGGCTATCCGCCTGCCGCCCGACCAGCTCGCGTGAGAACGGATCGGACCGGTCGACGAACGCCTTGAGATAGATGGGCGATTCGATCTGGAACTTGGTCGAGATCGTCACCCCGATCGGCGTGTCGACGCTACCCGCGATCACGAACCGGTGCCGCGGCACGCCCGACGACCGCAACGTCGGATAATCCGAGAGCTGTGCAAAATCGAGCGCATAGGTTTCCCCGAACTGCCGGTTCTCGTCCGCCTGCGTGTAGGTGTAGGTCGCGTCGATGCTCCACGGCGAGGCCGCCGAATAGGTCTTGGTCAGCTTGAAATAGACCGCATCGGAATTGGTCTTCAGGCCATTGGTGCCGAGGATGATCGAGCCATAGCCGTTTGGCGAGTAGGTGAACGGGGATTGCGGAACGTCCGACACGCTGGCGGGATCGTTGAAGAAGAAGCTCCCGTCCGGGCGGCGATTGCCGAGCAGGAATGCGAACCCGTCGTTGCTCGCGATATGCGTGAATCCGACCTCCAGTTCGACCGGCGAGAAGCGCCCGCGCAGCCCGAGGCTGAACTGGTCCGCATAGGGCAGCTTCAGGTCGTTGTTCATCATGACGATGGCACGCCCGCCGCCCGCGGCCGAGCTCGTGAGCTGCTGGCGTCCGGCTTCGGTCAGATAGACCGGGTCCCAGGCGATACAGGTCTGGCTCGGCACGCACGGATTGAGCGAGTCGTTGCCGATGAAGTTGAAGGTGCGCACCTGATACGCGCCCTGGCTGACCTCCTGTTGCAGGAAGTCGAACTGGTTGCGATCATACGACCGGCCATAGCCTCCGAACATCGAGAAGCGCCCGGTATCGTCGAAGCGGTAGGTGAAGCCGAGCCGCGGCTGCCACGCGCCCTTGAACGCCTTCCGGTTCTTGCCGGTCGAGATATAGTCGTTGATGTCGTAATCGGCGCCGACGAGATTGGTATAGTTGGCCGGCGACACCGCGGCGACGATCTCAGGAGACGTCGTATAGTCGAGATAGGCCGGCGTGCGCTCATAGTCCCAGCGCAGGCCGAGATTGAGCGTCAGATGGCTGGTGACGTCCCAATCGTCCTGTGCGTAGAACCCGATCTGGAAATTGTTCGATCGGACGCTTGCACTGCCCGCCGCACCCGGCGCACCGAACTCGAGTTTATAGGGCAGTGCATCGTTGAAGGCGACGCCGGGGATCGCGTTGACGTCATAGGTGTATTGCGGATTGGTCAGGTTCTGCTCGAGCGTGTTGAGCTTGACCCATTTGGCCTTGGCACCGACTTTGAACGTGTGTCCTTGCAGGCCGGTGAAGGTGAAATCGTCCTGGACGGTCCAGCCCTTCTGGCCCTTGGTCTGGAAATTGCCGCCGGCGCCGGCACGGAGCAGGTCGATGCGCTGCGTGCCCGTGCCGATCCGCTGCGTCGCCTGGTAGAACTGCGTGAGGCCATCGGTCGAAGGCCTTGGCGAGAAGACCACGTCCTCGTACGATACACGCGCGTCGTTGATCCACTTGTCACCGGTATGCTGCCAGCGGAGCAGGCCGCGCTTGTCGACGACCTTGTTCAAAGTCGATGTGCTGGCGGCATTGATTCCGGTCGCGTTCTGCAGCCCGGATTCGTTGCGATACTTGCCCGACAACTCGATCAGGTCGTTGTCGGTCGGGACGATATCGATTTTCCCGAAGTACAGGTCTTCCTTGAACCGCTGCGCGAACGTGCCGAAATTATCCTGATATTGCTGCGGGATGGATGAGATTGGATAGCCGTTCTCTGGCCGCACGTCGTACGGGCTCGAGATGCGCTTGCCTTCGTAGGTGGCGAAGAAGTGCGCCTTGTCCTTGATGATTGGGCCACCCAGCGCTGCGCCGAACTGCTTGTTGCTGGTCTCGACCTTGGGGATCGTGGTCGGGAAGATCTCGCTCGGGCGACGCTCGCGCAGATCCTGGTTGGTGAAGTCGTAAAAGCCCTCGCCGTGGAACTGGTTGGTGCCCGACTTCGTCACCGCAGTGATCGCGACCGAGCTGACCTGGTCGAACTCCGCCTTGTAGTTCGACGACAGCACCTGATACTCGCCGATGCCGAGCTGTGGGAACGGGTTGCCGGGCGAGGAATCCTGGCCGGTGATGCCGTTCTTGAGGACATAGTCCTTCTGGCTGACGCCATCGATGAAGACGTTGACGGTGCGGCTGTCCTGCCCGCCGCCCTGGATGCGCGATGCACCGCTCGCGTCCTCGATGAAGCGCACGCCCGGTGCCAGATCGGCAAAGGCCAGGAAGTTGCGGTTGTTCTGCGGCAATTGCTCGATGAGCCGCGACGAAATGACGCTACCGACCTGGCCACCGGCGAGCGAGCGGATGCGGTTGCCGGTGACGACGATCTCATCGCCGGCGGGGGCCGCGCCCGTCGCGGGCGCATCGGCATCGGGCGTGGCAGCGGGTTCGGCGCCGGTGGTCGCAGCGGGTGCCGTTGCCGCCGACAGGTCGAGATCGAGCCCGGCGACCTGGCCGACGCGCAGCGTGAACGCGTCCGAATTGCGCGTGCCGTTGCGCTGCTTCATCTCGAGGCGATAGGTGCCCGCGCGTAGCGACGCGAAGTTGTACGCACCGTTCGCCTCTGCGGGCACGGTGCGCCGCAAGCCGGTCGAGATCTCGACCGCCGTCACCTCGACGATCGGATTGTCGGCGGGGGCGGTGATCGTGCCGCGCAGCGACGCCTGGCCGACCTGCGCCACCGCCGGCGTCGGCGCGAACAGCAGCCCGCTCGACAGCGCCGTCATCGAGACGATCGCCGCGCGCAACATCATCCTGGTCATGAATATTCCCCTTTTCCCGATTGTTCGGGTGTGTTGTTGTGGACGTTGGAAAGACTGTGGCCGGGTGCGGGATCGGTGCGCGCTGGGCCGGTGGACTCGCGCACCATCACGACCGGGACGCGCTGCTCGATGCCGCCATCGTCCTCACCCGCGATCGCCTTCACCAGCCGCGCGACCGCGCTGGCGCCGAAGCTGGCAATGTCGATGCTGGCCGATGTCAGTGACGGCGAGATGAGCCGGGTCAGCGGAATATCGTCGAAGCCCGCGATCGCGATCCGGTCTGGCACCACGATTCCCGCGCGCCGCAACGCCATCATCGCGCCGATCGCCATCATGTCGTTCGCGGCGAAGATCGCATCGATATCGGCGCCTTCCGCGATCAACGTCGCGGCGGCGGCGGCGCCCGATGGCTCCCTGAAGTCGCCGGGCAGCACACGAAGCGACAGCCCCGCGCGCGCGCACGCATCCTGCGCGCCGCGCAGTCGCTCGTCGGCATCGATATTGCCCGCCGGCCCGGCGATGTGGACCAGCCGGCGCCGCCCGCTCGCGATCAGGTGATCGACCACCGCCGATGCGCCCGCGACATTGTCGATCCGCAGTTCGGCGCGACCCGGCTGTCCCGGCGCGCAGTTCAGCAGGACCGCGGGCATGTCGCGCGGCAGATGCGCGAGCAACTCGTCCGCCGAGACCTGGGGCGCCATCACGACCAGTCCGTCGACGCGGCCACGCATCGCATGCAGTGCCGCGACGCCGCGTTGCGCATCGCCGTGCATCACCATCATCATGCAATACAGGCCGCGCTCGGACGCCTCGCGGTCCATGCCGCGCAGCAATTCGGAGAAGAACTCGCCGTGCAAATCTGGGACGACGACGCCGATCATCCCCGACCGCGCCGAACTCAGGTGGCGCGCGCCGGCATGGGGGACGTAGCCGAGCCGCGCGGCGATGCTCTCGATGTGCGCGCGTAGTTCGGGACGGACGTTGCTGTGCCCGTTCATCGCGCGCGACACGGTCGCCACCGACACCGCGGCTTCGCGAGCGATATCACGGATCGTGGCGTGCGGCATGAAGCGTCAGGGTCCCCTCTGGCACCGGTGTTGCTCACTGCGACCGGCATCTTATTCTTGATGTAACCGGTTACATGATCCAGAAGCGGTGATCAAGAACCTTGCGACGACCGTCCTTTCGGGGGATCGCTACAGGCATGGACAAGGGTGAGCGGATGACGGTGGCAACGAATTCACGGCGGGATATGTCGCGGCGCGCGATGATGATGGGCGCGGCGGCGGTGACTGCCTGGGCGGCCAGTCCCGCGCGCGCGCTGCTCCAGCAGGCGGGCGGCGGGGCGAGTGCGCTGCCCGCGTCGGTCGAGGCGCTGATTGGCCGGATGACGGTGATCGAGAAGGCGGGCCAGCTGACGCTGATGGCAGCGGCCTGGGCAGGGGGGGCAGCGACCTCGCTCAACCCCGCGGGCGGCTCGGCCAGCTTCGATGGTCAGCTCGCCGACGTGCGCGCCGGGCGGCTCGGTGGCGTGTTCAACGGCAATGGCGCGGTCATGGCGCACCGGATGCAGACCAGCGCGATGCGCGAGTCGAGGCTCAAGATTCCGCTGCTGTTCGCCGCCGACGTCATCCACGGCCTGCGCACCGTCTTTCCGGTGCCGCTCGCCGAGGCGGCGAGCTTCGATCCCGAGCTGGCCCGGCGCACCGCGCGGGCGGCGGGGGCAGAGGCGGCGGCGTCGGGGATCGACTGGACCTTCGCGCCGATGGTCGACATCGCGCGCGATGCGCGCTGGGGCCGCGGCGTCGAGGGCGCGGGCGAGGACGTGCTGCTCGGCAGGATGATGGCCGACGCGCGAGTCCGCGGGTTCCAGGGCGAGCGCGGCCTCGCGGCGCCCGACGCGGTCGCGTCCTGCGCCAAGCATTTCGCCGCCTACGGAGCGGCCGAGGCGGGGCTCGACTATAATTCGGTCGACATTTCGGAGCGCACGCTGCGCGAGACCTATTTCCCGGCATTCCAGTCCGCATTCGCGGCGGGATCGCCGACCGTGATGGCGTCGTTCAACGAGATCAACGGCGTCCCCGCCACCGCCAATCCCTGGCTGCTGACCGATGTCCTGCGTCGCGAATGGGGGTTCGGCGGGCTGGTCGTGTCCGATTACACCGGCGACGAGGAACTGATCGCGCACGGGTTCGCCGCCGACGCCCGCGAGGCCACGAAGCTGGCCTTCATGGCCGGCGTCGACATGAGCATGCAGAGCGGCTTCTACCTCAAACACCTGCCCGACCTGGTCGAGTCGGGGGACGTGCCGATGGCGCGGCTCGACGAAGCGGTCCGCCGCGTGCTCGCGCTGAAAGTCCAGCTCGGGCTGTTCGACGATCCGTTCCGCCGGATCGATCCGCGCCGTGAGAAGACGCGCATCCGCACGCGCGAGAGCCTGTCGCTCGCACGGGAGGCGGGCGCGAAATCGATCGTGATGCTCAAGAACGACGGCGGCCTCCTGCCTCTGCCGCGCCAGGGCAAGCGGATCGCGCTGATCGGCCCGTTCGCCGCGGGGCAGCATGACCTGATCGGTCCGTGGAACGTCTATGGCACCGATGCCGAGGCGGTCGACCTTGCGACCGGCGTGCGCGCGACCGTCGCCGATCCGTCGCTGGTCAGCGTCTCGCCCGGCTCGGGCATCGACGAACCGCTGGCCGGCGGCATCCCTGCCGCGGTCGCCGCCGCGCGCGCGGCCGACATCGTCGTGCTCGCGATCGGCGAGAGCCAGCGCATGTCGGGCGAGGCGCAGTCGCGCGTCGACATCGTCGTTCCGCCCGCGCAGATGGCGCTGGCCGAGGCGGTCGCCGCGACCGGCACGCCGATCGTCGTCCTGCTCCGCACCGGCCGCGCGCTCGCCCTGCAAGGGGCCGTGCTCGACGTCCCCGCGATCCTCGTCACCTGGTTCCTCGGATCGCAGGACGGGCCCGCGATCGCCGACGTGCTGTTCGGCAAGACAGGCCCCTCGGCACGCCTGCCGGTCTCGTTCCTGCATGCGACCGGGCAGGCGCCCTATCATTATGATCACAAGAGCACGGGGCGCCCCAACGCACCGGGCCCGCTCACCGAATACAAGGCGCATTATCGCGAGTTCGCCAACGACGCACTGTTCGCGTTCGGCCACGGCCTGACCTACGGCACGATCGGCTATACCGATCTCGATGTCGGGACCGGACGGATGGCGAGCGACGGCGCGCTCACCGTGCACGCGACGATCGCCAACACCGGCACGCGCCCCGCCGAGGAGGTGGTGCAGCTCTACATCCGCGATCTCGCGGCGAGCATCACCCGCCCGGTGCGCGAACTCAAGGCGTTTCGGAAGATCGCGTTGAAGCCCGGCGAGCGCCAGCGCGTGTCGTTTACGCTCCGCCGCAGCGACCTGCTGTTCGTCGGCCGCGATCTGCGGCCGACCGTGGAGCCGGGCCGGTTCCAAATCTGGATCGCTCCCTCGGCGCAGGCCGAAGGCGTCTCGGGCGCGTTTACGCTCGCCTGAGCCGCCGCAATGTATCGCGGCGAAGCGGGATGGCGATCACCGCCACCAGCATCGCCGCGATCAGCACCGCAGGGCTGGCCAGCATCAGCCACCGTATCGCGCGTAGGCTGGTCGCGCCCTGCAACGCGCCCGCGACGAACCCGCTCGCCTGGTAGATCGCGCCGATCGCAAACCCAGCGCCGGCCAGCGCGATCTTCTGCACCAGTGCGAAGGTGCCGAACGCGAGCGCCTCGACGCGCTTGCCGGTCCGCGCTTCGTCCCAGTCGACCGCGTCGGGCAGCAATGTCCACGCGGCGAGCGCGAACCCGACGAACGCCGCCTGCATCGCGAGCAGGAACGCGGCCGTTCCCGCGCTGCCGGGATCGCGGACCAGCGCGAAGACGCCGGGCACCGCCAGCGCCAGCGCCCCCGCGCCGATCCACGCCGCCCGCGCGCCCCGCGCGCGAGCAAGCGCGGTCCAGACCGGCACCGCGACAAGGCTGCCGAGCGCCATCCCGGCCAGCGCGCGCGGTCCGCCGGGAGTATCGAGCAGCACGTACCGGAAATAATAGAGCACCGACTGCGTCGTCAGCGCGGTCGCGGCGCCACCCAGTGCCGCCGCAACGTTGAGCGCGACGAACGCCCGGTTGCGCGCGAGCGTCACGAGGCCGGCGAAGATCGCAGGAGCCTCGATGCGCGGGGCAGGGAGGCTCGGTTCGGGGACGCGCCACGCCATGATCGCGAGCAGCGGCACGCCAAGTACGGCGAGCAGCGCGCTGGCCGCGCCATAGCTCCCCGTCGTCTCCGCCAGCTCCGGCAGTGCCAGCGCCACCAGCGCCGCGGCGGCCGATCCGAACCCCATGCGAAGCCCGGCCACCAGCGACCGGTCCCGGCTCGTCTGCGCCACGCGCGTCGTCCACGCCGCATAGGGAATGTTGGTGAACGCATAGAGCGTCCGGAACAGGATCTGCGTGGCGAGCGCCCAGATTGCCGCACCCGCGGGCACGGCGAACATTGCGGCGAATGCAAGCCCCAGCGGCAGCGCGCCCCATCCGACCATCCGCCGATACGACAGCCGCATCCGCTCCGCGGCCGCACCCGCAAGAAAGTCGGCGGCACCGTCCCAGATCGCACCGATCATGAAGATCAGCCCGGCAGTGGCGGGCGGCAGCGCGAGCGCATTCATGTAGAAGAAGAGCAGATAAAGGCTGATCGCCTGCCAGTAGAGATTGAACGCGAAGTCCCCGGCGCTGAACAGAACCAGAGTCGCGCGGGCGGGAGGCTGGACCTGGTTCAGCGGGGCAGGCGCTTCGGGCGGCTCGTCACGCACGGCCATGTACCGTGAGAGCGGAGGGAGGAGGTGAGGGGCGTCGGGTACTCGGAACCATGGCGCGTTCTCGCGGCTTGTCGCGACCAAGGCAACGATACACCGCGCCACTCGGCGCTGGCGCCCGCAAAGATCGGCGTATAAACAAGCGCATGCCCCGATCCCCCGCGTCCAAATCCCTCGCCCCGTCCTGTGCTGCGGCACTTGGTGTCGCGCTCGTCCTGGTGCCGTGTGCGGCGATGGCGGCGGGGCCGGTGCTGGCCGCCGGACGCTGGGACGTCACCTCCACCGTCACCGACATCGCCGTTCCCGGCGCGCCCGGGTTCATCCTGCGGATGATGCGCGGCAAGTCGAAGGCGGAGCACAAGCGGCTGCCCGCGGCGCAGGGGGTCGAGGCGTTGCTCGTCCCCGATCCGAAGGCAGGATGCCGGGTCGACAGTCAGCGGATTGCCGACGGTCGCTACGCGCAGACGCTCAGCTGTCCGCAGAAGCGCGGTGCGCCGATGCAGATCGTGCGCGCGGGCAGCTATGACGCGACCGGGTTCGTCGGGCAGGCGACCGTTACCGGCACGACACCCAAGGGCGGGATGCGGATCGTGCTGAACCAGCGCGCGGCGCGCATCGGCGACTAGGACTCGGCCAAGGTCGGGCGGAACGAAATCTGCGCGCGGCAAAGTTTTCGCGGAGTCCGTGCATCGCGTGATCGGTCCTGTGTTCAGTTCAAACTAGACTTCGCCCGCAGCACCTTTGCTGCGTGTGCAGAAGGACGTCGTAATGACCCTCGAATACCCCGCCGCCGTGCCGGCCGACCGCCACGAAATCCACAGCGATTCGCCGCCAGCACATCGTGCACCGCCGCGCCGGCCCTTCGAAGCCATCGACCTCGACTCCCAGTTCGATCCCATCACCGACACGCTCTGGACGTATATGCGCCAACGCAGCCGCCCGAGCTTCAACCCGGGGCTGCTCGCCGAATTCCGCCAGTGGCAGGACGATATCGTGACCGCGCAATCGTCGGGATCGATGCCGATCCGGTATGTCGTCCTTGGATCGCGGTTTCCCGGCGTCTTCTCGCTGGGTGGCGATCTGGACCTGTTCGCTGCGCATATCCGCAACGGGGATCGCGACGCGCTGGTCCGCTACGGTCGCGCCTGCGTCGAGATCCTGCATCGCAACATGCGAAGCCTCGACCGGCCGATCATCACGATCGGACTCGTCGAGGGCGATGCGCTCGGCGGCGGCTTCGAAGCGCTGTTGTCGTTCAACGTCGTCATTGCCGAGCGCGGCACGCAATTCGGGCTGCCCGAAACCAATTTCGGGCTGTTCCCCGGGATGGGCGCGCACTGCTTCCTGTCGCGCCGGCTCGGTGCGGCGCGGGCGGAGCACATGATCCTGAGCGGGCGTTCGTACAGCGCCGAAGAGCTGTATGATCTTGGCATCGTCCACGCGCTCGCCCATCCCGGCCAAGGGCGCGCCGAAGTCGAAACGTATATCCGCCAGAACCGGCGCCGTCACAGCGGGCATTGCGCGATCTACGAGGCGTCGCGCTCGGTCAACCCGCTGCCCCTGTCCGAGCTTCAGGCGGTCGTCGACCTGTGGGCTGACGCCGCCTTGCGGCTCAGCGAGGCGGACCTGAAGCTCATGCGCCGGCTGGTCGGCGCACAGACCAAGTTGCTCGACAAGGCGGCCTGATCGCGGCGGTCATGACCGTCCTTGTATCTTGATACCGTCGCCGGCGAGCATGGTCGCGACCATGCTCGCCGGCATCGGCCGTGCGAGGAGATAGCCCTGGACCGCATCGCAGCGAGTCCGCCGCAACTGGTCGAGCTGTGCTTGCGTCTCGATTCCCTCGGCCACCGTTCGCATGCCGAGCTTGGCCGCGAGATCGATGACCGTCTGCACGATCGCCACCGACGCCGGGCTCTGCTCGAGATCGGCGATGAACGACCGGTCGATCTTGAGCGTCTGGAACGGGAATTTGGTCAAATAGCTGAGCGACGAATAGCCGGTGCCGAAATCGTCGAGCGTCGTGCGGACATGGAGGCGGTTGATCGCATCGAGCGCCGCGAGCGATGCCTCGATATCGTCCAGCAGCACCGACTCGGTCACTTCGAGTTCGAGCCGCTCCGCATCCAGCCCGCTCGAGGCCAGCGCGCTCATGATGACCATCGGCAGGTTGGTCGCGCGCAACTGGACCGGCGACAGGTTGACCGCGATCTTCACATCGGCCGGCCAGCTGCTCGCCGTCCGGCAGGCCTCGCGAATGACCCAGCTGCCGATCGGCACGATCAGCCCATTGTCTTCGGCGATCGGAATGAATTCGGCTGGCGAGATCGATCCGTGCCGTCGATTGGTCCAGCGCAGCAGCGCCTCGCACGACAGAATGCGCTGGCCCGCAAGATCGAAGATCGGCTGAAACATCAACTGAAACTCCCCGCGTTCCAACGCCCCCTGAAGTTCGCTGGCAAGATCGCGGCTGCGCTCGACCTTTTCGTCCATCAGGGGTTCGTAGAAGCACATCTGGCCGCGCCCGCTGTCCTTCGCGCGGTACAGCGCGAGGTCGGCATTCTTGAGCAACGTGTCAGCGTCGGTGCCGTCGACGGGCGCGATCGCGATACCCAGCGAGGCACCGACATGCAGCAGCCGTCCGTCATAATGAACCGGCTGCTCGACAAGATCGATGATCTTGCGCCCGATCGAGGCCGCGTCATCGCGGTGCTCGACGTCGCATACGACCGCGAACTCGTCGCCGCCCAGGCGCGCGACGATCCCCGTGCTGCCGAACGCCTCGTTCAGCCGGCGTGCGACTCCGGCCAGCAGCGCATTGCCCGCCAGATGCCCGAACGAGTCGTTGATCTCCTTGAAGCGATCCAGATCGATCCAGTGGATCGTCAGCCAGCGTTCGGCGGTGCACAGCGTGCGCAGCCGCGCCTCGAACTGCTCGCGGAACGCGGTGCGATTGGCGACGCCCGTCAGATCGTCGCGGCGCGCGACCGCGGCATGATATTCAGCCAGCGCCACCTTCTCCCGGGAAACCGTGGTCGCCTGCAGGATCACGCCATAGGTCTGCAGCGTGATGTCCATCATCGCCACGACGAACAGCATGATCACCACGGCGAGCGCGATCTTCAGCGGGTCGAACGACAGGATCAGCCCAAAGGATAACGGAAGCGAGGCGAAGCATAATTGCGACAGTGCGATCCACGGGCGGCCCGCATTGCGCCCCGCGATACCCGCCGCATAGCCGATCGTCGTGGTCACCGCGAGCAGCTGGAGCACGGCTTCGTCGGTATAGACCAGCGCCAGCAGCCCGAACACGCCGAGTAGCGCGGAGTAGGATAGCGCGCCGAACCGGTAGAGCATCTCCTTGTCGGCAAGCTGCGACGCGGTGGCGGCGCCGCGCCGTGCTGATCGCGGCCATATCCCGATCGCATCGCTAACCCGGATGCCGGCGACGATCAGGATCGCCACGGCGCACAGGATCATCGATCGACTGCCACTGACGAGCGCGACCACGCCCATCATTCCGCTTGAGGTGATCGCACCGATCACGAGCGATTGCGGCGACGCGTAGAGCGAGCCGACAAGCGTCTCGCGCACAGAGGCGGCGATAGCGTGATCAGAGTGCCGGAGCTGCGTCAGGCGGGATATCAGACCAGTCATGAACACCGCCATGAACGACACAAGTGTATAAGCAACAAACAAAATCCTGAAAGCTGGTCAAACGGTCGCGATTCCAAACGCTCGGCCCGTAACATCGGTCGCATAACGGCACGAACGCTTTGGCAAGCTGAACGACGGACGCGAACACACGGGTCAGACATGAGATTTGCGTATCGCCGGTCCGCGTTTCCGGGCCGGTGCCTCCACCGCGGACGCCAGGCGTCATACGTCGCGGGCATGAAGGCTATGGCGTCATCTGCTCGATCGGGTCGGTGACCGCTGATCCATCTCCGTGCGCAATGTCCGGGACTGGGCCATTCCAATCGCTTGGCTGACGCCCGCGTGCGTGGGTTTAGGGCACAGAACGCGCGAGCGGCGATAAATTGCCACAAAAATGCAAGAAAGTGTTTGACGGGCATGTGGGTCGGCCGTAGAGGGGTGTCACCGCAGCGGAGTGCCTCACGGGCTTCTGCAGCGGTCGTAAAAAACCAGATGCTGCAAGCTTCCTGCTAGGGAGGTTATGCGAGTGTCGGTATTTTTGTCGGCTCTTTGACATTGTAGGTTTAGATGAAGGGAC